>JAZOOI010000001.1:0-99628 GCA_045654925.1 Alistipes sp.
GTCTTATTTAGTACCCCCTCAGGGGCTCGAACCCTGGACCCCAACATTAAGAGTGTCGTGCTCTACCAACTGAGCTAAAGAGGCATTTGCTATCTTTTCGATTGCGAGTGCAAAGATAAGACACTTTTTTTAATCCACCAAATATTTTACAAATATTTTTTAAGAAAATTCAAACTTTTTAATCCAAGAACACGCAACACATTAAATGTCTGAATATTACAAGCCACTGTTCACAATTATCTTTTTACAATAAAATCAAAATTATTTTGCATAATATCGAAGAACCATCTTAGTAACATCAACATCCAACATAGAAAAAAAGATATCCGCACCCCATTTGTAGCACGGATATCCTTTATCATAAATAAGCGACTTTACCTATCACTGTTCCACTCGTTGCCACCATCGGTATAGAATACGGGACGATGGCCAGAAACGCGCTTAGCAGCGAGGTACGCCTCGTACAAGCATATGCCATTAGCACTATCGTCAGCCATGAAGTAAGCAACAACTGAGGGGTGGCGATCGGTGGTCTCAATGAGGTTCACCACGCGTGCAACATACTCATCAACCCATTTAGGATCGTTAGATGGGTTACCACCACGTCTGCGCGACTCACCAGCCGAAGAGCTATTAATAGGCGCTGTAAGGGCTACATAGATACCCTGAGCATCGCAATACTCTAAGACATCGGAATGCACCATACCTGCGCCAAATCTTATGACACAATGTCCCTCATTATAGGCACTCTTAACCTGGTCAACAGTAGCTGTAGGGCTCATATCGTACCACTCCATAGGAGTAGCCTCTCCATTAATATAGAACAGACCATCGTCAAAGCGCAGCTCACGCAGGGCAACAGCAAAGTCGTAAACCTCCGATTTACGGTTCTCAATGCGGTTTTCTAGACGCAGGCTCATCATCGTAGGCGAGCCGTTGTGCCATAGGAGGCTATCGTTGAGCGTCGCTCCAAAACGCATAGTGTCGGTAGCGTGCATATCGAGGGCTACATCAAGGTGGCCACCCGTGAGGCGTATAGTATCGTTAAGATAGAGATCGTAGTGTAGGCGCGAGCTCTTAGGGTTAAGCGTCTCATTACGCATGATAACGGCAAAGTCGACATTCACAATGCCATTTTTGCCTCGCGTAGCGCCCCATGATATCTCACGCACGCGCACACGTGGCTGTGATATAACATAGGCAACAGGGGGACATGCCGTGCTCTCGAAGCACTCTATGGCAGCAACAGACTCTCGGCCCAAAGGACGGAGCTCTACCCTATTCTTATCCTCCTTGGCTATCTTTGTAATATCGAACTCGGTGGCTACATGGCCATTGGAGGTGCTACCAGCACTCTTGCCATTGATAAGCACCTCGTAGGGCTGCGCCATGCATTCCACACGAATATATATACGTCTATCGATCCATGAGAAAGGATAGGTAAACTCACCAACAAAGGCACCCTCAGCTGTAGTCTCCCACTCGATGACGGGCTGCATGAAGCGCTGTGGCGTCATCTCTCGCTTGGCGGCAAGCTCAGCGCTAGGATAAGGGATAATGCGGGTACGTGGCAACTCGCGCTGCTCCTGCAGCTGTGCAAAGGCGACCATCGGGGTAATCACCATTGCCAAGATAAGCAAGAATGTATATTTGCAATATCTTCTCATAGGGTATCGCTACTTTTTACGGTTCTTATAGGATGGACGGCTATTGCGCCACTCCACGACATCGGGTGGCAGAACATCAATTCTATCTATCCACTGATTATTCTCTGTTAGACGTCTACGGTCGTAGTTTATGCGCTCTGTAATGCCAAACGTCGGCTTATTGTGTGATGCCTTATCATCACGCTGCGACGGGCGAATGGTACGCGTAAGCACCGAGTCGCGCGTTGGGCGACGCTCGATATGCCATGCGAAGTTCGACAAACGACGTGATTGCGTCTCGGGTATCATATCCATTGGATAGAGCACATACTCGGGATTCTGCTTATAGACAATCTGATCGATATCACCACCCTCGGCAAAGTAGAAACTGATGCTCGAACTCTCGATATACATCAAGCCTGTTACAACGGGGTTGTCCTCCTCCTGCATGAAGTAGATTGTCTGGGCATTGCCATCGACGTTATTACGCGACACCTCACCATCGATAAAGAAGGTAGTCATATCCTTACCTCTCACCTGGTTGTAGTACATGGTATCAATCTCACTAACCATCAGTGGGTCACCCATAAAATGGGCCTTCTCCATCTTCTGATTACGAGTATATACAGCCATTGAGTCCGAGGTGATCTGGTTCGACTCATTCCACAATATAGGGTTTTTATATAGGTGGACTATAGAGTCGGTATTTCGCGTAATCAGCGAGTCGCATATCATCTGTGAGTCACTACGATACACCTTCACATTGCGATAGGCCTTAATCATCTTATATGAGCTATCCGCAGGGAATGGAGGTGTTATCTCCGCCAACGTATCGGTCTCAACCATCAAGCTATCAGTTCCCATAGCCATGGAGTCGGACATTCCATGGTCGTAGTCATGAGCATCACCATGGTCATGGGCATGATCATGGGCATGTGCTTGATCCTCAATAGCAGCGAGACTGTCGCTAGTAATTGCATCTGGGAATAGATCCTCAAACTCAGGGCCATCGTACTCCTTGCCACGACGTGCCGCACGCGCCTTGGCCCTTTCGATCTTCTTACGCTGGTACTCCTGAACCTTAAACTGCACACGCGCCATGCGAGCCTTCTCCTCATCGGCAAGACGTGAGCTGCGCTCAATACGCTTTGCGACGAGCGAGTCAACCTCCATCTTGCGCAAAGAGTCGCGCATCATACGCTCAACAGCCTGAAGCGAGTCGCGCTCACCATACTTAAGCTTATAGAGCGAGTCGCTAATAGCCTTCTCAATTGCCTCTAACGAGTCGCGCTCAATACGCTCCATACGACGAAGTGAATCACGTTCGGCACGCGCAAAGCCCTTTATTGAGTCGCTGATAAATATTTTGCGCTCCTTGATGCTATCGCGACGACGCTTCTCATCCTCCTTAGCCTTACGACGCAACTCCTTAGCGGTGAGCTGCTTTGGCTCAGCAGGCACGGTATCCGCAGGCTTCTCCTCAATAACAGGCTCTGGGAGATAGCTCTGACGCTCGGCAAGTTCCGCAAGTGTCATTGTCGTTAGGTAACCCCTCTTGGCATCACCCATCTTGGTGGTTGTTGTATCGCGTGAGGTCATGGTATGTGGCTCGACTGTCTGAGATCTCATTTGAGCTGCAGATTCACTCTTTTGTGCCTCTGCCTTTGGAGCCTCACTCTTTTGTGCCTCTGCCTTTGGCGCTTCTGCCTTTGGAGCCTCACTCTTAGGTGCTTCAGTCTTTGGTGCTTCAGTCTTTGGTGCTTCAGCCTTTGGTGCCTCAGTCTTTGGGGCCTCAGTCTTTGGGGCCTCTGCCTTTGGGGCCTCAGCCTTTGGGGCCTCAGCCTTAGATGCCTCTTCTATAGGCTTTGTATCAATAGTGGTATTCTCAGGCTCTACCTTTTCTGAAGAGCTCTTTTTATCAGCCATCTTTGCTTCATCGGCAGGGGCAATACTATCAATAATTGCCACATCATCCGTCTGCTCACCTGGCGTTTGCAGTTTAGCGTTACGCTCCTCTTTGCGCTCCTCCTTGCGCTCTTTACGTTCCTCTCTACGGCTCTGCTTATTGTCGGCACTACTATCATCAGACTTCGCAGCATCATCAGTAGAAACAGCGATATCCTCCTCCACTGTAGGCATATCATCACCAACAGCCGTACTATCTGCCACCTCGGTGGCTGGAGGCTCTACGGCAATGGTATACAACCATAATGTATCGGCTGAGAGATATACTGAGTCCTGGGCCTCGGTGTCGTAGTTAATCATCGAAGGACGACCTGTAAAGAGTGCATTACCAGGCTCATCCCACCACTCACCATAGTCGGCAAAGCTCTTGACATTCTGCTCTATATCATCCATCTGGATGTTACGACGTCCGATGATATGACCATCGGTGCGATAGTACTCTATAGTGTCACTCCATATCTCACGCTCGGGGGAGAGGATATATGCATTCTTGGTGAGATAGTGCATATCGGTGGCCTTTGTGTAGGTTCCCGCATCGGTATAGAGATACTCATCCTTATCGTTCCATATATTGCTATGGGTAAAATACTGAGCATTCTCAGTCTCGGTATTGAATATCACCGAGTCGCCACGCATCTGATATGTGGCATCGCGCATCGACACACGATTTATAGCCGTAAGGTCATGTGTCTTAGTATTGTAATATCCACGCTCCGACTCCATTAGGTTATCACCCTTCTCAACGAAGCATCCTCGCGAAAACTCACCCACCTCGGTGCTGGTATTATACTTACAGTCATAGGTGTACATTATAGCCTCACCATCGATAATCTTAACGATGTCGGAGTAGACAGTGGCTACAGATGTTTGGTTGTTATACTCGGCACGCTGACCATACACGTAAGTGCTATTTTGGTTGATGAGCACATTGCCAAAGCACTCAAAGCTACTATTAGAGTAGCGCACAGCACTATCAGCCATGATTACAGCGCCATTATGATGTGCGGCAAAGTTTCCAACAAGGATGAATATTGTTGAGTCACCCTTGCTGATATAATAGGCATCGTCGGCACGCAAATCGACAAGGCGCTTGCCACTGAAATCCTCAGGAGCTACCACGGCGTGGTCATCACCACTGTTAACAACAACATCCTCATCCTCAGGTGTAGATATAAAAAGCATGCTTCCCGCAGCCGATAATAGGGCTGCGGTGAAAAGCATCATGATAACAAGGGATAGTATACTCTTGCTCTTCATCTATTGTCACTTAGAAACTTTAACGTTATTCTGTACGGGGCAAACCACTATTTAACCCACCCCTTCTCACGCAATGTCTCATTACGATAGTCGGGGGCAATGTATATGTACATAGACTGTTTCTTCTCGTCGAGCCAGCTGTTATATACCTCCTCCTGCTTCTTCAAAAGAGCCATCTCCTCAAGGCGTATATAGTCCTCCTCAAGCGAGGCGACATGTGCGGGGATAACCTCAACAAGTTGCACAATCTTACTCATCTGATTACCCATAAGGTCGGTAGACTGATATGAGTCTGACACCTCACCCACCTTAAGGTTCTTAAGCGCGTTATAGTCCTCAAGAGCCTTGCCACCCTCAGCACCAAAGTCCTCCTCGAGGAAACGTGTAGCAGTAAGACGAGCACCGTCGTAGACACCCATACGCGCCAAGATATCGTGGTTAGAGACAATACCACCATTGTGCTTGGTTGAAGCATCGTCAGAGAACTGAAGTGCCGCCTCACCGAAGGTCATAGAGCCTGAGCGAATAAGATTGGCTATGCTATCGAGTTCGTGTGCTGGCTGCATAAGCTCATCGCGTGTAAATGTTGGGCGAAGCAGGATATGGCGACAGTGGTACTTATCGCCGATTTTATCAATAAGCTCGATGATATGGAAGCCAAACTCCGTCTCCACGATCTCGGATACCTGTCCTGGACGTAGCTTCTCCAAAGCCTCAGCAAAGGGGCGCACATAGAATGACGATGGCGCTGGCTCCATCTCGCCACCATACATTGCCGCACCATCCATGGAGTACATACGTGCCAACACCGAGAACTGCGCCTGGCCGGTGATAACACGCTCACGCATATCCAAGAGACGCTCACGTGTGCGCTGCTGCGCCTCCTTGAGCGATGATGGGAACTTGGTGATATGGGCATATACATACTGCTCACCAATCATTGGCAAGTTATCTTTATCTATGCTACGATAGTAGCGCTCTACCTCTCCTGGCACGATAGTCACCTTGCTGATAACATTACTCTTCATAGACTGAGCATAGGCCTGCTCCTCGAAGCGGGCACGCACCATCTCACGATAGTTGAAGATAGGCATATGCTCGCGACGCTCGAACTCCTGAATGCCACCAGCCTCATCGACGAGTGTATTGACATACTGCTCGACACGCGAGTGCACATCACCACCCATCATATCAACAGAGTCGATGAGTGCCTGGTTGTATAGCAGCTTCTGCTCAAGGAGTGCCTCGAGTGCCTCATCCATAGGATCCCTATCTGACGTATAACCCATCTGTCGATGCTGCATAACAAGGGCCTCGGCATACTCACTAACCTCGGAGTGAAGTATCGACGAGCCACCAACGACTGCCACAACCTTATCGAGCATCACCTGACGGCGAGGCTGCTGCGCCTCGGCATACTGTGCAGTGATAATGCTCACTGCCAACATTGCCAATATAACTATCTTTCGCATCATAGTATCTTGTTGTTACGTTATTTCTTAAATTTCACTCTCTACGACCTCTTCTACCACGTCCTCCTCTTCGCTTTCTGCAATGGTCTCAACAACGATTGTAGCATCCTCCTTATCATCTACAGCCAAGCGTGCAGGGTAATTCATCAACTGCTCCAGGCCATCATCGTAGAATGTTATACGCTCCTGGCTAATAGCGTCGCGACGTAGGTCGTTCTCATAGTTTGTCACGATGGCCGAACGACGATCGGCATACAACTTACGCTTAATGTCATCCTCAACAAGCTCAAGGGGCGAAAGGTTGCCCTTGCGTGCCACATCTGTAAAGATGAAGTAGAAGGTCGCATCATCCGAGGGCATATTTTGAGCGCTAGTTGTTGATAGCAGATGGTCGTAGTTGCGAGTACGCACCGTTGGGAGATAACCTAAGAAGTCGTTATATGGGTTCCACTGGGCAGTGAGATCAACGACATCCAACGACAGCTTCTCGGCCAAGGCCATAAGTTCCATGACACTACCACTCTCGCGCGCCTCTGCAAGAGCCTTGTTGAGTGTAGTAACATTTTTGAAGTTCTTAGGCACCTTGACAATAACACCCTTGACAACATTATGACCGAGCATAAACTGCGACTTATTATTCTTGTAGTATGCCGACACCTGCTGGTCGGTGACGTTATGGTCAATATCGTTATCGATGTAATACTGGTCGAGCTGACGCATGATAAGCGACTGACGATAGTCCTCAACAAGGCTCTCGATAGTCTCCTCGTATGTTGGCAACACATCATTAGCACGACTTATCTTAAGCTGCTTAAGCACCCAGTTATCGATATACATCTTGGCAAAGGTAATACTATCCTCGCCGCTCCATCCGCTAGGCATAGCGCGCATAAGGTCATCACTTGTCAGCGCCACACCATCCACCACCACCAAGGTATTGTCAGCGATGGCAACCTCAGCAGCCCCCTCACTATTTTCAGGTGCGGCATTACACGCCATGGCAGCGATAGCCACAAGGGTTATGTAGAGTAGTTTTTTCATAATCATCCTGCAAATATACACTTTTTTCTCGTTATAACGAATCTTCGTAGAAGATTATTGCGTGAGGAGGAAATTAGTGTCTTGGTACATAGATGAAAAATCGGACTTCCGAAGGTTATTACAACACATCGAAAATCCGATTTATCTCAATTTACAACCAAGCTACTCGACAAAGAGTATTCGCTCAGGGCCCTCATACTCAGGTAGTGGCTTTGGGGTGTAGTCGGCATAACCAATGGAGATGATACACCATACGCGGTAGCCCTCAGGAATCTCTGGTAGCACCTCCTTAACATAGTCCTCACTACGCTGGCTATCAGGCACATCTTTCAACGTAAGATAGTCACCAACATGCACCCAGCACGATGCCAAGCCCTCATCTACAAGGGCGAGCTGAACGACAGTAGCCATAATCGAGGCGTTAGTCTGCCACATAGGGCTTGCACTCTCATCGCCAAGCACCACAATAGCAGCTCCTGCCTCCTCCAAAAGGCTAGCACCCCAGTCGCGAACACGACCAAGGGCGTGTACCTTTTCGAGATCAAGAACAGCCATAAGGCGTGTAGAGCGTGTATTCTTTGATGATGGAGCACGCAAGGCTAACTCCATGACACTCTGTAGTTTTTCTCTCTCAACGGGTCTTCCCGTATAACGACGTGTAGAGCGACGTCGCATTACAACCTCTCTGAAATCCATAATCAAAATATTTATTACATTCTACTCTCTTGGGATTATCATCCACATGATAAGATAGACCAACAAAGACATACCTCCAACAAAAGTTAGCAGTGCCATAGCAACGCGAACAAGTGTAGAATCTAAGCCTAAAAACTTTGCCCAACCTCCACAAACGCCACCAATTTTACGGTCATCGTTTGAAAGACGCAATTTTCGCTCCATATTTTGGGTAATTATTAATCTTAATTTTTGCAAAATTACTATTTTTTTCTTAATTTTGAACCAATTATACTGAAAATCACAAGATGAAAGAGAAGATTACCGTAGCCCTAATCTACGATTTCGACGGCACACTTGCTCCTGGCAATATGCAGGAGTATGACTTTATACCCGCTGTAGGCAAGAGTAACATGGAGTTCTGGCACGAGGCAAACACCTTGGCCGAAGAGCAAGATGCCGACCAGGTGCTAACATACATGGCACGCATGCTGCAGGCAGCACAATCTAAAGGCCTATCACTACGCCGCGAGGCATTCCGCGAGTCGGGACGTAACGTGCAGTTCTACAAGGGTGTTATAGAGTGGTTCAAGCGCATTAACGACTATGGCAAGGAGCGAGGTATAAACATCCTCCACTATGTCAACTCCTCGGGTCTCAAGGAGATTATCGAGGGTACGGCCATAGCACATGAGTTCAAAAACATCTATGCCTGCTCATTCCTCTACAACGTCGACGGAATAGCCTACTGGCCCGCCGTTGCGGTGAACTACACCAATAAGACACAGTTCATATTCAAGATAAACAAGGGTGTTGAGTCGGTATTCGACACGAGGGACGTAAATCGCTTCATGGAGGAGAATAAGCGCCCTGTGCCATTCTCACGCATGATATACTTCGGCGATGGAACAACCGACATACCATGTATGCGTCTTGTCAAGAACTTCGGAGGTCACTCGATTGCTGTTTACAACCCCGAGGAGGAGGGACAGCGCACAATACTCAACGAGCTTATCCGCGACAATCGCGTAAACCATGTATGTCCTGCCGACTACTCCGATGGTTCGGAGATAGACGTTGTGGTGAAGACAATCATCGACAAAGTTGTCATGGACCAGCGACTTGCCGAGTTGGAGGTGGCGCGACAATAACAATAATGTAACATATTGATTATGAAGATAGTTTTTGCAACAAATAACCAACATAAA
This sequence comes from Alistipes sp., assembly GCA_045654925.1. Taxonomy (GTDB): domain Bacteria; phylum Bacteroidota; class Bacteroidia; order Bacteroidales; family Rikenellaceae; genus Alistipes. The sequence continues at coordinate 9,265 of JAZOOI010000001.1, forward strand.
CTTTCGGAGGTAAAGGCCGTACTTGGTGAGGGTTTCGAGCTTGTAACCCTCCGCGAGGTGGGCATAACAGAGGATATTCCCGAGACGGGGGCAACACTCGACGAAAACGCCTCACAGAAGGCGCGCTACGTATACGACCGCACAGGCCTCGACTGCTTTGCCGACGATACGGGCTTGGAGGTGGAGGCGCTTAATGGCGCACCAGGCGTTCGCTCAGCACGCTACGCCACAGATGGTCATGACTTTGCAGCCAACAATCGCAAGCTACTACACGAGTTGGAGGGCAAGGAGAACCGCCAAGCACGCTTCCGCACCGTGATATCACTCATACGTGGCGGCATAGAGCAGCAGGTGGAGGGCATCGTTAGCGGCACCATAGCCACACAGGAGGCTGGCTGCGAGGGCTTCGGCTACGACCCACTGTTCATACCCGAAGGTCATGAGATTACATTTGCCGAGATGTCGGCAGACGAGAAAAATGCCATATCACACCGCGGACGTGCAGTTGCCGAGCTGGTAAAGATACTCAAGGCATAACAAAAGAAAATGGCGCTCAACGATTGCTGAGCGCCATATTTTTTCATCATACCCACTACTTAAAGTAGGTCAAATCATCCATCGCAATATAGAGTGGCGTATTAGCACCCCACTCGCCGACATCGGTAGTCTCAATAGTCACGCGAACACGATCGTAGCCACCATTAAGGCCTGTGAGCGAGAACCCATCCCAGTTGGTTGCCACATAGCGCTTACCATCGCGATAATCGACAACAAAGCACTCAACAACGCCTGTCACCTCACTGCCCGACATACCTGTGAATACCACCTTTAGATAGTCACCATCATCGAAGGCACGGGCAAAGGTATTGATATCCTCGTTGGTAATTGAGGCATAGGTGTAGGTTGTAAGGTTTAGCTTAATATTCTGCAATGCAACAGACTCCTTAAGCACGATGTCGCATGGCTCGTTATAGGCATCGTAGTAGTACAACAAGAATGTATCGCCCGATGCGGCAGCGCTATTATACACAGCATACTGGTTGGCAAATAGGCCATTAGCAGGGTCGGTATCTTTAACCTTCGACTGCATAAAGCCACCCCAATATGCGAACTCCTCGTTATAGAAATACTCACACTTCAAAATATCACTCTCATAACCATAACTATACTCCGCATCACCTACGAAGTCGTCGAACGTTGCAACCTCGGAAATATCTGGACGCTGATCCACGCTATCAGGCTCACACGCCACAACACCCAAGAGAGCCATAGCAAAAAGAAATCTTCTCATATCTATTCAAATAAAAGGTTAATTACAAAAAGGATACAATATCGTAGGCCTTATAGTTGCTCTCATTCCACACGGGAAGCTTCCACGCCTTATCGCCGTACTCAGCCAAAGTGACTACCACCTTATCGCCATCGTAGTCATAGCCTATCTGCTTAGGATATACCTTATCACCCTCACGCTCAAGGATAAGCACAATGGTCGTTATGCCATAATCCTTATCGCGAGGTGTGAGATCTATACGTGCAATCTCATCGTTTTGGCTAAATTTCAACGCCATATCGAACTCCTCAGGGGCGAACATAAAGGCACGAGTAGGATTAGTAAGCAGGTCGTGCGAGGTAAGGTCTACCCTATCCTCGGTAACCTCCTTACGCTCGTTATTCACCTCATAGCGTAGCTTGCCATTGCTATACACCTCCATTGCCTCAAGCGACATATAGTAGCTATCACCCTCGACCATGACGCGTCCCGACAGAGATGTCTTTGAGTCACCAGTCTTAACCGCAACATTGAGCGTATAGGCATAGCGCTCACCCATAGAGCTTTCGAGCTGCTTAACCCACTCCTTGGCTGTTGTCTGCGCCGACAGTGTTGTTGCCATGCAGATGGCCACAATCACAAATATAATCTTTCTCATAATATGCTAATTAATGATTAATCGACACCCAACTCCTGGAGGCGTGCCTCGAGGGATGGAAGGTCATAATACTTAATATCGCGAGGCTTAGAGCCCACCTGAGGACCTACGATGCCCGCTCTCTCCAGCTGCAACATGATACGTCCTGCACGGTTGAAGCCCACCTCGAAGTTACGCTGTATCATCGATGTAGATATCATACCTGTAGATACCGCCTCACGCGCAATCTCGCCAAACTTAGGGTCATACTTCTGAGGCGCAGAGCTCTCCTCCGAGCCAAATGTCACCGAGAAGTCGCCACTACCACCCTCTGGAGTGTAGTCAGGGAGTGCATATGCTGAGGTATAACCCTGCTGTGAGCCGATATGTTCAACGACATTCTCAACCTCTGGGGTATCAACAAAGGCACACTGTATACGTGTTAGCTCACCACCATTCGAGAGGAGCATATCGCCACGGCCTATAAGCTGGTTGGCACCCGGCTGGTCGATAATCGTACGCGAGTCGGTCATCTGCATAACGCGGAAGGCGATACGCGCTGGGAAGTTAGCCTTGATACCACCTGTGATGACACGTACATCGGGGCGCTGCGTAGCCACGATAAGGTGAATACCTATAGCACGGGCCTTCTGCGCAAGACGCATAACGGGGGCCTCCACCTCCTTAGCCGTCATGATAAGGTCGGCAAACTCATCGATGACAACTACGATATATGGCATGAAGCGATGACCATGCTCGGGGTTAAGGCGGCGCTTGAGGAACTTAGCGTTATACTCGACAATATTCTTGGCATGCGCCTGCTTGCACAGTTCGAGACGGTTTGCCATCTCGGTACATAGCGAGTTGAGAGTATATACCGCCTTCTTGGGGTCGGTGACAATGGCGTCATCCTCCGACTCCATCTTCGCCAAGAAGTGTTTCTCCAGACGGCTATAGAGCGAGAACTCAACCATCTTAGGGTCTATCAACACGAACTTAAGCTCAGCGGGGTGCTTGCGATAGAGCAACGAGGTGATAATCGCATTAAGACCCACCGACTTACCCTGACCTGTAGCACCGGCGACAAGCAAGTGCGGCATCTTGGCAAGGTCGAATGTGTAGTTCTCATTCTGGATTGTACGGCCGATGACCACAGGAAGCTCAGCCTTAGACTCCTGGAACTCCTGAGAGCATATCGACGAGTACATCGACACTGTCTGCTTTGTCTGGTTAGGCACCTCGATACCTACCGTACCACGGCCAGGCATTGGGGCAATGATACGGATACCCAACGCCTTGAGGTTCTGTGCGATATCATCCTCCAAGCCCTGAATCTTCGATATCTTGACACCCTGCTCCTGCACAATCTCATAGAGGGTCACAGTAGGACCTACCGTAGCGTGCATGCTGCGGATAGGAATACCGAAGTTGAGCAGTGTCTCACGTATGCGCTCCTTATTCTCGAATATCTCCGCCTCGTCGATTACTGCCTTCGACTTATGGTCGGTGAGCAACGATGGTGTGGGGGGCTCATAGCTATAGAGGTCGCGCATAGGGTCATATATATCGTTCTCTATATCCTCAGCATCGAGCTGATGTATGGGGTTCTCGGTAACTGTAACGACGAGGTTATCGTTATCGTTATCGTCATCGTCCTCACCCTCTGTTGAGGTAGCAGCGCCCAGAGCACCAACGCCCGCAGCAGCAGCACCTGCACCTGCAGTGCCTGCGCTACTTGCAGCACTCTCAGAGACACCCAATACCGATGCTACATCGATAGGCGAAAGGGGGGCTATCGTGTTTGAGCCCGCCACCTCCAATGGTGAGTTGGGGTCCTTGAATGGATACTCATCCTCCGCCACAGCGTTAGATGGTTGTTGTGCCTCCACAGGGGCCGCTGGGGTTGGCACCTCTGTTGTTGTTAATGGTGTTATAGGGGCAATACCCTCGGCAGCCTCCGCTGTGGCACTCTCTGCAGTGAGAGGCACGGCAGTAGCAGCGGCAGCAGCCTCGGCACCCGATGTCGATGTCTCCTTGCGCTTGGGCATCTTTGCCCATAGCCACTTACCCGCGACTGTTGCGCCCGCCAATGCCTTGGCACCAGCGCCATCCACCAAATCGAGGAAGTTGCGATTGATAAAGAGGCCTGTGAGCACCCAGCCGGCAACGACAAGCAAGAGAGCGCCAATGAAGCCGAACGAGCCCTCAATCTTATCGTTCATCGCAAGGCCATACTCACCACCCAAACCTGAGCCAAAGAGGTCGCCCATGGTGCCGAAGAAAAGGGCTGCGGTTAGCGAGCCTAGGATGATGACAAGGGTGAAGCTGATAGCAACATAGTTGAAGTTAAGTGGCTTATAGCGGAATAATCGCCAACCGAAGATGAGCATGAGCACAGGGATGCCTAAGGCGAAGATACCGAAGCCACCGCCCACAAGCGATGCGGCTATGGATGCACCCATCTGGCTACACATATTGCCAAACTTTGGTTTTTCACCTGGGATATTATTCTCAATCTGAGCCAGGGCGCTCATATCCTCCTTCCAGTAGAAGAACGACGATACGATGGCGCATAGCAGGAATATGCCCACGGCGATAAGCACAAAGGCACCTATCCAACGCACATTGTCGCGAGTTGTTGGGGTCTCTGCCTTGCTACTGTTTTTGTCAACCTTCTTCGATTTCGATGTATTCTTTTTTGCCATAAGTTTTCAACGCTTGATAAAATCAAGCGAAGTTACAACTTTTTTTTTAGAAATAAAAGCACATCAGCAAAAATTAGAGAAAAGAACTGAAGGATTGCTTTTTGCGATGTTGTTCCACAAAGATAGATGGCCACAGAATTGCATGAACGGCCGTCTGTACCAACAAGGCTTACGGTTGCAATTCTTCGCCATGACGGAGGAGTTATTGCGTTGTCGCCTAATAAAACGTCATCCCGAGAAGTGAAGTGAGGTGGAGATTGTATTTGCAATTGGTTAGGGAGGGGTAGGGAGATTAGGGAAATTAAGGAATTTAAGGATAAAGCTACCCCTCCTTAAACTCCCTAAACTCCTTAAATTCCTTAAACTCTTTACAAGCCCCACCCCATACAAAATCTCCTCGCGCGGAGGGCACGAGGAGTCTATCATATTATTCAGCCAGGAATAGTCCAATATTTTATTTAGAGTCACGAAGTATCTGCTCGCCGCGCTGACGTAGGCGCTCAAGGTACTCATCATTACCAAAGGTCATAAAGTCAAAGGTGGGCGTATGGCACGCATCGGCAGCTATATCGTAGCGCTCCAAGAGCCACTCAACACGGCGAGCCACAGCCTCGCCAGAGTCGATAACCGCAATATCTCTATCGCCGATAACGCGCTCTATCTGAGGGCGTAGGAATGGATAGTGGGTGCAGCCGAGGACTATCCTATCGATACCCCTATCCAAGAGTGGTTCAACGACACTGCGCACAGCCCTATCTGCACGCGCGCTATGCTCCTCGCCAGCCTCTACAATCTCAACAAAATCCTCACCTACGACCTTAAGCACCTCAACATCCTTAGCATAGTTAGCCGCCGTGCGTAGGAACATCTCGCTCTGGAGGCTATGTGCCGTAGCAAGCACCGCAATACGGCGTGTGGAGGTGGTGAGGCAGGCGGGTTTCACAGCTGGCTCGAGGCCCACAATAGGCATATCGCGCCACCTATCGCGCAGGTGGTCTATAGCGGCAGTAGTGGCGGTATTACACCCCACAACGACCATCTTAGCACCAGAGGCAACAAGGCGCTCAACAGCCGCCTCGGCAAAGGCCACAATCTCCTCGCGAGGACGACCTCCATAGGGGCAGTTCTTGCCGTCACCCAGGTATATGAGCGACTCGTGGGGAAGTCGCAGATGCAGCTCGCGCCACACCGACAACCCTCCAAAGCCCGAATCGTAAACACCTATGGGTGAGTTATTCATGATTATTCGTATCTATCTTATTTACAATATATTCCACCACAGCATCGTCGCTCATAGTATCGCACTCCACACGCATCTTAGCACCCGAATAGAAGACCTCGCGCTCGGCCATCTGAGCATGCATAAAGGCAACAAGCTCCTCGTCGCTCTTACCACGAAACATGGGGCGCTTCTCGCGACCATAGTCGGTAAGGCGAGAGAGGATATGTTCGCAGCTACGCGATATATATATGGTAGTGCCATGGTCATTCATCCACGCCATATTATCGCTCCACGTAGGCATGCCGCCACCCGTAGCAACAACAACATTGCCATCGACATCGGCCAAACTCTCAAGGGCACGACGCTCGGCACGACGGAAGTACTCCTCGCCCTCGTAGTAGAAGATATCGGCAATGGTAGCGCCCACCTGCTGCTCGACAAGCGTATCGGTATCGACAAACCGACATCTTAGGCGACGTGCCAGACGACGCCCTAAAGAGCTCTTACCCGAGCCTGCATATCCCACCAAGAAGAGCAAAGCCATGGTTAAAAGAGGTTTAGCTGCGAGACACTAATATCGGCCTCCTCCTTATCGACATATTGCTTATAGTCGACATTAGGGTTCATCTGAATCTCATCGCCCATGAGCTCATCCATATCTATTAGCTCATCGTCGGCAACATCATCCTCATCTTCAAGCATATCTGCGACCTCTGGCTCAACGAAGGTTAGCTTATCGACATCATAGGTGGTGATACGCTTACCTTTGGCACGGTGGCTCTTGATGCCGATAAACTCATCAACGTCGATGCTCTCCATAGGTCGCTGGGCATGCTGACCACCAAACTCTACATTTAGCGTAGCACCCGCCTTGTCGGTAATTGCCACAAAGCGCATTGGGGCGCCCTCCTCCAAGAAGAACTGCGTCTTGTCGGTAGCCTCGAGCTGGAAACGCTTCATATAGTAGTACTTCTGCTCGCCATCGTAGTAACATAGTGCGTATACCCTATCGGCAACGAAGCGCTCGACACGTATGGTATCATCGGGGAAGTGCTGTTGTATATCGTAGCCAGTGATATAGTACTGGTTCTTAGAGGTCCAGACAACAATCTTATCGTCACCCTTGAACTCACCAAGCAACACACCACGGCCATCAGCATTGAGACGACGTACATCCTCGTCGTACCATATATTCTGACCACCGAGCGTCGAGGCGCCTTTCTCCTTAAGGACAATCTTATTGATTGGGTAGCGAGTAACAAGGTTACCAACACTCTGGCGTCCCTTGATTGCCAAGGTAGAGAGGTCAAGGTCGATGATGCACTTCTTGAGTCGTGCACGTGGACGTATGTATATCTTGAGTATCTCGGCCTCGCCATTAGGGTTCACCGAGAGGTACAACAACTCACTCTTAGGAGTACCCTTGGTGAGGTCATACTCCTTATCGCGCGTAACAGACTTAATAGCACAACGCTTCATCATAATAGCGCCACCACGACCATCGCGGTAGAGCATATTGTATATCGTACGCTCGTCGTTGCGCTTATATATACCTATATAATATATACCCTTATCGAAGAAGGCCTTCTCCGAGATCTTAGTAATCTTATAGCGGCCATCCTTAAGAATGATGATAACATCATCTAACGATGAGCAGTCTGACACAAACTCCGAGTCCTTCATGCTCTTGCCATAGCCGAAGAAGCCCTCCGCCCTATCGACATAGAGCTTAGCATTCGACGATGCCACCTTCCACGCCTCGATAGTGTCGAACTCACGAATCTCGGTGCGGCGCTCATGGCCCTCGCCATACTTCTCGCGGATACGCTCAAAGTAGGCTATAGCATAGTCGGTGAGGTGGTCGAGATCGTACTTCGTCTGCTTTATATCCTTCTCAATCTGCTTTATCTCGTTATCGGCCTTATCGGAGTCGTAGCGCGAGATACGGATGAACTTCAACTCGGTGAGGCGCTGAACATCCTCGATAGTCACCTCGCGACGGAGCTTCGACTTAAATGGCTCGAGACCCTTATCCACAGCCTCGTAGGCCGCCTCACGTGTACGGCAACCCTCAATGAGCTGGTAGAGTTTATTCTCGATGAAGATGCGCTCCAACGACGCTGCATGCCACGCCTCGTTGAGCTCGTCGAGTTTTATCTGCAGTTCCTTACCAAGAAGCGCCTTGGTGTGCTCCGTAGAGTAACGTAATATCTCACTCACACCCATGAAGACTGGCTTATTGTCTACGATGACGCAGGCATTAGGCGAGATAGAGACCTCGCAGTCGGTAAAGGCGTACAATGCGTCGATAGTCTTATCCGACGACTCATCGGCAGCCACCTGGATGACAATCTCCACCTTCTCGGCAGTATTATCATCAACCTTCTTAATCTTTATCTTACCCTTGTCGTTAGCCTTGATGATAGACTCCTTGATAGACTCCGAGGTAGTGGTGAATGGTATCTCGGTGATTGCCAACGTGCGCTTATCGATCTTCGAGATGCGCGCACGCACCCTCACAGAGCCACCACGCAAGCCGTCGTTATAGTTGCTTGCATCCATGATACCTCCCGTCTGGAAGTCGGGAACTAACTGGAACTCCTCGCCACGAAGATGGGCTATAGAGGCATTTATAAGCTCCACAAAGTTGTGGGGCAAAATCTTCGACGCGAGACCTACGGCGATACCATCGGCACCCTGCGCCAAGAGTAGTGGGAACTTAACAGGAAGTGTCACAGGCTCCTCCTTACGACCATCATAGGCGAGCATCCACTCGGTGGTCTTCTTATTGTAGACAACCTCCAAGGCGAACTTCGAGAGGCGGGCCTCGATATATCGAGCTGCAGCAGCCTCGTCGCCAGTGAGGATGTTACCCCAGTTACCCTGCATATCGATGAGCAGGCCCTTCTGACCGAGCTGAACAAGGGCATCCTTGATAGAGGCATCGCCATGAGGGTGGTACTGCATAGCCTGACCCACAACATTTGCCACCTTATTATAGCGGCCATCCTCGACGCACTTCATGGCGTGAAGAATACGGCGCTGCACGGGCTTCAGACCATCCGCCAAATGGGGAACGGCACGCTCCAAGATAACATACGAGGCGTAGTCCAAGAACCAATTCTTGTACATACCTGTAAGGCGACGAACGCTATCCTCCGCCGAGGTGAGTGCTCCATACTTACCCTTTGGAGCATCCTGCGTATCTACATCCTGAGACTCCACATCTTGAGCCTCAACCTCCAAAATATCTTTAGTATCCTCCATTAGTTAAGCTGTTTCAAGTTTTCAACAATATCCTCCTCCACGCGTAGGTTGCCTACGATGAAGTCCTTACGGTCGGGGGTATTCTTACCCATATAGAAGTCCAAAAGGTCGTGTATTGGGTCATCCTTTGTGAGGCGCACCTTATCGAGGCGCATACCCTCACCGATGAACTCCTTAAACTCGGCAGCCGAGATCTCACCAAGACCTTTAAAGCGGGTAATCTCAGCCTGGGCACCACACTTTTTAACTGCCACCTGACGCTCCTCGTCCGAATAACAGTAGTGCGTCTCCTTCTTGTTACGCACACGGAAGAGAGGCGTCTGCAAGATATAGAGGTGACCAAGACGAATGACATCGGGGAAGAACTGCAGGAAGAATGAGGTCAACAACAAGCGAATGTGCATGCCGTCGACATCGGCATCGGTGGCGATGATAACCTTATTATAACGAAGGTTATCCATATCCTCCTCGATATTTAGTGCTGCCTGTAGGAGGTTAAACTCCTCATTCTCGTATACCACCTTCTTGGTGAGGCCGTAGCAGTTGAGTGGCTTACCACGCAACGAGAATACGGCTTGAGTACGAGGATCACGGCTCGAGGTGATAGAGCCTGATGCAGAGTTACCCTCGGTGATGAATATCATTGTCTGCTCCGCGAGGTCGGACTTGTCGGTATAGTGAATCTTGCAGTCACGGAGCTTCTTATTGTTTAGCGACACCTTCTTTGCCGCCTCGCGCGCCTTCTTCTGCACGCCCGAGATAGCCTTACGCTCCTTCTCATTCTCTACAATCTTCTTCTGCAATATCTGCGCAGTCTCAGGGTGCTTATGCAGGTAGTTGTCAAGGTTAGTGGCGAGGAAGTCACCAACAAACTGACGCATGGTAACACCCTCCTCCTTATCCTTAGAGCCGAGCTTGGTCTTTGTCTGCGACTCGAAGATAGGATCGTTGACACGCACCGAGATTGCCGCGATGATAGATGTGCGTATATCCGATGGGTCGTAGTCCTTGTGGTAGAACTCCTTTATAGTCTTGGCAATAGCCTCACGGAAGGCTGCCTGGTGAGTACCACCCTGAGGGGTGTACTGACCATTGACAAAGGAGTAGTAAGCCTCACCATAGCCATTGCCATGGGTGATGACCACCTCGATATCCTCGCCCGAGAGGTGCATAGGTGCATAGAGGGGCTCGCTCGACATATTGTCGTTAACAAGGTCGAGAAGACCATTCTTCGAGGTGTAGGGCTGACCATTGAGCACCACCGTTAGGCCAAGGTTTAGGTAGGTGTAGTTCTTGACCATCTGCTCGACATACTCCATGTTGTAGGCGTAGTCGCCAAATACCTCACGGTCGACAATAAACTCGACGTAGGTACCATTATGCTCGCCCACACCACTCTCCGAGCGGTCGGTAAGCTCGAGGCCCTGCGAGAATGTCACGGTGCGTGCCTCACCCTGGCGTACAGAGCGTGCAACAAAGTGGCTCGAGAGCATATTCACCGCCTTGACACCCACACCATTTAGACCCACGGTCTTCTTGAATGCCTCACCGCCATACTTACCACCGGTGTTCATCTTGCTCACCGCATCCGACAATGCCTCCAACGGAATACCACGACCATAGTCTCTTACCGATACCCTATCATCCTCAATCTTTATCTCGATACGCTTACCAGCACCCATGATAAACTCATCGATGGAGTTATCCACGACCTCCTTCAGAAGGACATAGATACCATCATCGGCCTGAGTACCATCACCGAGCTTACCGATATACATACCGGGACGCAAGCGAATATGCTCGCGTGGCGAGAGGGTCACAATAGCATCTTTGTTATACTCCGCTGTGGCGGTTGTCAAGTTAAGTTCTGCCATATAATCTTTGTAATCGCTTCTCTATTATCTCTAATTATTTTTTGCGTATCTCAGCCAAAGTATTGACCATCGAGTCGTGAACCTCAGCCATTACCTCCTTAACGGAGCGCTCAGAAACCTCCTCGGCAGGGATTGGAGGCAACACCTTGATGGTAATTCTATTGCTCCAGTTCATGAAGAAGCCCTTACGCATCATCTTATCGGTATTATCCAATACAATTGGGAGGATTGGCACACCAGCATCCTTAGCGAGGATGAAGGCACCAGCCTTGAAGTTGTGAATCTCGCGATCCTTAGAGCGTGTACCCTCAGGGAAGATTGCCACCGAGGCGCCCTTCGACAACCACTCCTTACCCTTGGAATGCACAAGGTTCATAGCCTCCTTGGTGCTTGCACGGTTGATGACAATATCGCCATGAGCAAACAACAAACGGCCGATGATTGGTATTCTATAAACCTCCTTCTTTGATACCCACTTAAAGACCAATGGGAGATTATAGATGGTGATGATGTCGGCCATTGAGTTATGGTTAAGGACCATCACATAAGAGGCATTAGGATCGATATGCTCCATGCCTATAACCTTACGCTTGATGCCCGAAAGACCAAATACAGCATCGGTAATCCAGGTAGATAGTGTGTGTACTACAACACGCTTTTTGTCGAATGGATAGCACACCACAAGGGCGATGAATGATGCTACGTATAGCACCAAAGCAACCGCAAGGATGACGATGAAATAGAGAAAAGTTAACATAATAAACTTCGTTTATAGACAATATTCATTTTAATTGGGCAAAGGTAGCAAAAAATTAGGAATTTGTAAAGAGCATATCGAGATAATTATTTATATTTGTAATCGGTTAGCAAAAAATTTTCATCAAGGCATGATACATTTTTCAGCTTTTATTCGTTTAATAGACAAAGGCAAACAAAAAAAATAGCCCTGCCAACGAAAATAAGTGCTCTAAAATTTGGAAAATTGATGGGGGGGGGTAAATTTGCAGACGGAAAATAAAATGCTAATACACCGACTAAAACGTTTATTTATGAGAGATATCACACGCACCTTAATCGCACTATTTGTGCTATTCATCTGCGCCAATGAGGCTATGGCACAGAGGTATCAACTATCGGGTCGCATCATCGACAAGGAGCAGAATGTTATACCCTATGCCACCGTGGTAGTGACCAACAATGGCACCCAGGTTACGGGTAACACATCTAATGGTGAGGGTCTGTTCACACTCACCCTAGGCGAAGGAAGCTATACGCTAAACATCAGCTACATAGGCTACAAGACGCTGCAGCAAGATATCACCATCAACAATAACCTTAACCTCGGAGATATTATCCTCGAGGAGGATAGCGAGAAAATTGACGAGGTGGTGGTAACAGGCCAGCTCATACGTCGCGAGGCCGACCGCTTTGTTGTCGACGTTGCCAACTCTCCGATTGCCATAGGTAAGGATGGCGAGGAGCTACTCAAGAGCGCCCCAGGTGTGTGGATTCAGGACGATAAAATCTCTATCAACGGTGCTTCGGGCTCAAAGATATATCTCAACGACCGCGAGGTGAAGCTCGACGATACGCAACTCATAGCCTATCTACGCTCATTGCGAGCCGATGATATTCAGCGCATTGAGGTAGTGCCTCAGTCAGGTGCCGACTACGACGCGTCGTCGTCGGGAGGTATCATCAAGATTACAACCAAGCGACGCCTCGACTCGGGACTTATGGGCTCGGCATCGCTCGTGGCACAGGGAGGTAAGGGTGCATACAACATTATGCCCTCGGTATCACTTAACTACAACCGTGGCAAGGTGAATGCCTATGGTCGTGCGTGGGTGGGAACGAATGGCAACTACACCAATACGGCCGAGCATACCAACTACACCTCGGGAAGCATCATCGATGCCGCAACATCGTTGGACAACAGCAATATGTGGGGCGGTGCGAACATTGGCGTTGTCTACGACATCAATGACCGCCACTCGGTGGGTGGCGAGGTGCAGTTCAACCACTATGGCGGCGATGGCACCACCAAGACATGGACCGACTATCAGCTATCGGGCGTAACCACACGCACCGATGGTAGCTATGCTAACGACTTTTATCACCAGATGGTGACAGCCACGCTCAACTACATCTACAAGCTCGATGACAAGGGCTCTACGCTTAAGTTCATTGGCGACTACACCGACTCTAAGAACCCTAACTACAACGACTACGTCGACCGTGAGATTAACCCAATAACGCTCATCCAACGTGACTCAACATATCGTAGCAACACACTTAGCCGCAACCAGCTAGGTACTGCCACCGTTGCCCTCGAGAAGGTACTATCACCCAAAGTTATGCTCAAGGCTGGTGTCAAGTACACCTACAATAACAACAGCAACCTCGCCAACTACGAGTATCAAGCAGGCGAGGTATGGATGCCTAACACGGAGAAGAGCTACGACATAGGCTACACGGAGAATATAGGTGCAGCATATGTCATAGCATCAGCAAATCTCGGTCGTGTAAGCTTGGTGGGTGGTCTACGTGGCGAGTACACCAACTTCAGAGATAAGCTGGGTGATGTAGAGCAGAACTACTTCGATCTCTTCCCCAATGCTAACATATCATATGCCTTAACCAAGGATGGCGCATACTCAATCATTGCGCAGTATGCCCGAACAATATCACGCCCCTCGTTCTGGGCACTATCACCCGACGAGACCAAGATTTCGGAGTATATGATACAGCGAGGCAACCCCAACCTCAAGCCCTCGTACGACAACTCGGTATCCGTTACGGCGGTGCTTAAGTACAAGTACACCATCACCCTCGGCGTGCAGATTAAGCAGAATGCCATACAGCAGACGACTCTTGTGGATAGCCAAAACCCCGAGTTGCTGATAATACAGAGCATCAACTACCCTACACTCAACAGCTACTACGCATCGGTAAACCTCCCATTCCAGTTTACCAAGTGGTGGTCGGCAAACTTCAACCTTATGGGCATGTATATGGGTCAGCGCATATATGTCGACGAGCCTGTGCGCCACAACTTCATGGCATTCGCCAATGCGCAGATGTCATTCACCCTGCCCAAGAACTTCTTCATCGAGCTTAGTGGCAGATATATGCATGGCATGACAGCGGGTAACACCACCTTAGATGACACGGGAAATATGGACCTAAGCATCAAGAAGCGCTTCTTGGACAACAAGCTAACGCTCAAGCTCGGCGTGAACAACATTGTGCCCACAACACAGCATATCACCATAGAGGAGGCATCGTTCAAGCGCACGATGACCATAGACCAGCCATGGTCACGACCTATGGCTAACTTCTCGATAAGCTACAACTTCAACTCAGGTAAGCAGTTCCGCGCTAAGTCGGTGGAGAGTGGCTCGGCCGAGGATCGCAGCCGTATTGGCAGTGGTAGTGGCGAGAATTAGAAGTAAGACAAAAGGGAAAGTTTCAGAACTTTCCCTTTTAACTTTTAACTTCGCTCTTTATCTCTTTCCCGACTTGTATATTTGCAGACTATTCACCAAGTTCTGCCAGATGATATAGGCTGTGGGGGCAATAGAGGCCACGGGATTGAGAAAGTTGAGCGACATCCATATAGCCAAGATTGTATTTTTCTGTCCTACGGACTGTGTGCCAGCAACCTTATCACCTGATATAGTACCCATATGGCGACCTAAACGGAACTGTAGAAGACATAGTATGAGAGCCACAAGAGCAAGTTCAATCTCAATGGCTATATCGGCATCGGTATCGAGGATAAAACATGTTGTGCGCCCCATTACAAGAATAAGCGAGAAGAGCCATAAATAGAATGATAGGGAGGAGTGCGAGGCGAACCAGTTGGCACCACGACGCCACACATAGCGACATATCTGAGCAAAAACAAAGGGTGCAATAAGTGTTGGTGCTACGCGCGAGATGATCTCCATAAAGGTGCAGGCACCATTGCCAAAGGCGTGCAACAAGGTCGGAGCAATAAGTGCCGTAACGAGGTTACATACAAGGCTATAGGTAACCATGGGGGCGACATTAGCACCGAGCATACCAGCAATAACTGGGGCTGCCATGGCTATGGGAGCCATGACGCATATCATTGCGCCCTGAGCAACGACATCACCAAAGAGGGGAAGCATAGCATAGTATACCGCCACAGCACCAACAAACTGCACGGCGAGCATACCGAGATGTATCCAGCGAAGGCGCATATCGCGAAGCTCGATGCGACAAAAGGTGAGGAAGAGCATCGCGGCGATAAGCGTGGGGGTGAGCATATTTGCGCTGATAGCCTCAAGCGAAGCCAAGGGGCGACAGAGGAGAATACCCACAACCATGGCCATGGGCATAGCGATACTCTTTACGGTCTGTTTCGATAGTGCCATACTACTTTTGTGTCATGTATTTTAGTAGCGCGCGCATAAGATCATCGCGCTCATATTCGTCAATAATAACCTCAATAGGGAAGCCGAGAACTGCACAACGGTAGCCCTCCAACTGCGATATCACAGCGGCACTATTCTCCGTAGCATCGTAGGACATAACACTCTCGGCAGAAGAGCTTAGTGGAGTGATTATATCGCACGCCTCGACAGCATAGTGGCGAGCATCGAACATTCTATTCACCTTAACCTCAAGGCTCTTGCGCTTTAGACTCTTGGCCTTGGAGTAGACAATGCCTCCACCGAGGTGGCTCTTGCCCGCATACTCCACGCCGAGCCTCTCGCGTACCCACGCCCTATCATCATCTTCAGACACGGGTGAGTTCCACACGTCGCTAATTACATAGCTACCCGAAATAATCACAGCTCCACCACCCTGCACATAGTCATCGATAGCGGCACGTATAGCATCCGAGAAGACCTCATGGCGATATCCCATAGCACCACGGCCAATAGGCGATGTGCGCTGCTTACCCATGATTATATCGATAACATCGTAGCGCGACATATCGACAACGCCCGCCTCAACTGCAGCACGCGACGCCGAGGCGTAGCTATAGCCCGCCTTAGCGATGGAACGACCATGTATGGCTATATTATCGAAGCTATTACCTGCGATGATGTTCGTTGCGTAGTTATCGAGGCTGAGGCCGAGATTATCACTCAAGGGGTCGTAGTCGTGCTGCGCACCTATGTAGGCTATATCCTCGATATATCCCACGCCACTATCCTCCTCAACATGGAAGCCAACACTATCGTCGGCACGATAGCTAATTGGAGCGGAAACCCTATCGAAGCCATTGATGACCATCACCCTACCTCGCTCACGACGTGTGCGACAAGCGGAGATTATCTCCGAGTCAAGGCTCTCGCCACCACTATTTACGGCAGTAATCTTATAGCTATATACCTCATCGGGACGCTGCTCGAGGTATATCGAGGTACCATCAACGCGACGACCAGCATCGAAGCCTCCGTTACCTACGCGCGTATAGAGTATATAGTAGTCGGCGGTAGCCGTAGGCTCATATATGTCCTCAGTGGGTTGCCAGCTAAGCATAACGCCCCTATCCAAGAGGTGGGCGCTGAAGATCTTCACGGGCAGAGGCTGCACAACATACTCCATGTTGTATTGCGCAGCGACATGACGCAACATACCCTTGTATATAGCTCGACTAATATCGAAACGGAAGGCGGGGTCAAGGCCAAGGCGCATCTCTGCAAAGTTTTGGTGCGAGAGCAACTCCAGAAGAAGTGTTGGACACTTGGGAATACGTGCCTCGTAGTAGGCTCTATCCCACATACCACGACGCTTCCAATTGGGTTCATACTTGGCACGTATATCATCGACCACCTCGCTCATGACAGCATCGGCAAGCTCGCGCGACAAGAGTCGTGAAGCACCGCCCTCGAAATATCCCTCATCATCCTTTGTGCAGTAGATGCCGAGCGTGCCTATCACATCGTCGTTATCGCGACGACCAGCGTCGGAGTGCAGTGCAAAAGCGAGGTCCACGGGGATATTCTTACCCTGCTGAGCGGAGTTATGCTCTGTGCCACCCATAAGGGCATTTACCCAATGGGCACGCGACATATAGTCCTCAGTATAGTCATCGGTGCCACCCTTACCCTCATATACATCGGTGGAGAAGCCCGACCACTGCAACCAATAGCGAGAGCCCTCAACGAAGCGTGGCATACCACTTAGCAACTCCTTATCACCACGATAGATATTACCCATACCACCACCAATCTTCACGGCATCGGCAGTGACGACACCCGTACGCGAGGAGAGGTTATCGAGGGTGACAAGCTTATCGTAGCAGCCTGCCTCGAAGTAGAACTCACCGAGGCATACCCACATACCGCCACCCATGCGCTGGTTGACGCGAAACTCTCTGTCACCACCCGACGCATGCACCGTATAGTGGGCATCGGTGACGGAGCGAGGGAGACTCTTATATGACACATATACACTATAGAGACCTGGCACGGCAATCTCACCACCCCACGACGCGCTACTCATGCGCGAAGGCTTATCGCACGCCTCAACCTCTCTTATAGTGCCATCCTCAAAGGGATTATGCCCCGAAGGGTAACACTCCATAAGGTGGGCGAAGCCCTTGCCACCCTCCTGCCACCTATAGCGGCGCGATACCTCTCGATATGTTGTGGCATCAATGCCTGGGTTGTTGTCGATGATTATCTCCTCATGGCGCATGCTACGCTCGCGAGGAAGAAGCACCGAGGCGCCAGCGCGCTCGAGCATAGGCACAAGGTAGGGAACAACAAAGCTCTGCGTAAAGAGATCCTCCACCGTAAGCCACAACGTGGGGCGTTGCCAGCACCAAGCGCCAGCCTTCGACTGCCATACTCGACCATGGCTCTGCCAGAGGGCTATATGGCGATTTGCGAGTCCCTGGGTAGGCTGCGAGGGCGAACTTACGCAGGTGATGAGCGGTGGTTGTTCACGATAGGTGAAGTGACCATCTTGTATATTGCCATACCCTGTAATGAGGCTCTCCACGTGCTTGCCGTCGACATATAGTCGAAGTTCGCTCGACGCATACTTATCGGGGAGTTGAGAACGTAGCACATCGTACACACTCTCGATGTTATCCTCGCGGAAAGGATAATAACCAAGTTCAGCCGAGGCGTAGACCTCAACTATAGGATTATATCCCTGGCCTACACGGCTCTTAGTGATTGACACATAGCCACCACTCACCTCGGTACGTAGGAAATTGGTAAGTTCGGAGGCTATCTTGGTGTGGGTAGAGCGGGATAATGACGATTGGGCCAACACCTCGAATGGTATTAGCAGCAGTAGCACATATATTAACAGTCGACGCATGAGGGCAAAGGTACGAAGATTTTGCAATTCGAACGCGCAAAAAGATATAATATTTTTCGTTTGACGCTGTTAATACAAATTTGTTTCGTATCTTTGTCACAAAACATTTAAACCAAATAGAATCATGAGAAAACTATTATCATTGGCGCTATTGCTTATGGGTGTGACAATGGCGAGCGCACAGTCGTTCGACGACCACTTCACGGACAAGACACTGCGCATAGATTACACCTTCATGGGTAACGCCTCGGAGCAGATGGTGGCACTTCACGGCATGAGTTGGACAGAGAATTGGTGGGGACGACGCGTAAACCTCAACGATGTACCACTTGAGGGCAATGGCGACCTCACACTATACGACACAGAGAGCAATGAGGTGATATATAAGACATCATTCTCATCTCTATTCCAGGAGTGGATAACAACCGAGGAGGCTAAGCAGGTGACAAAGAGCTTCGAGTTTACGCTCCTTGTGCCAATGCCAAAGCATGAAATAGTAGCCGAGGTGGTGCTTCGCGACAACACAGGCAAGGAGAGCCGTCTTAAGCACTACATAACCCCAGACGATGCACTCATCCACGACCTATCGGCTATGCAGTCACTACCCTACACCTATATCCACAAGGGTGGCGACTCTAAGGAGTGTATCGACGTGGTAATCCTCGCCGAGGGTTACACATCTGAGGAGATGGAGCTATTTATGGAGGATGCTAAAATCACCGCCAAGGAGATACTTTCGTATGAGCCATTTAAGAGCCATGCCGACAAGTTTAACTTCATAGCCGTGGCAAGTGCATCGAAGCATAGCAACGTAAGCACCCCACAGGTGGGAGAGTGGCGCGAGACTGCCGTAAGCTCACATTTCCACACCTTCTACATGGAGCGTTACCTCACAACATCTAACATTTACGACATGTTCGACATTGTGACAAACATCCCATGCGAGCACTTCATCATCCTTGCTAATACCGACACCTACGGCGGTGGTGGCATCTATAACTCATACACACTAACCACAGCACACCACAGAGATTTCCGCCCTGTGGTAGTGCATGAGTTCGGCCACTCATTCGGCGGCTTGGGAGACGAGTACTTCTACCTCACCGAGGACAACAACGACGAGATGCACTCGCTCACACACGAGCCTTGGGAGCCCAACATCACCACCCTTGTAGACTTCGAGTCTAAGTGGGCCGACATGGTCGAGGAGGGTATTGAGATACCAACAAAGGTGACAGAGGAGCGTAGCAAGAACTACACAGTGGGTGTATACGAAGGTGGTGGCTATCGTGCCAAGGGCATCTACCGTCCTACAGACGTATGCCGCATGCGCAACAACACAGCCAAGCGTTTTTGTCCTGTATGTGAGCGTGCCATCGAGCGAGTTATACTCCACCAGGCAGAGTAGTTGAGCCGACATACACAGAGGTTTAAAGTAGGGTCTCTTTCCGCGAGGTTGAAAAACTGAAAACGCAGAGACCCTACTTTTCACTTTTTTTTCGTATCTTTGCTCGGTATTTGCATTGAGCCGAGGTATGACAACCAATAGACAAGATGGTCTGCCAGAGATTAAGAATATCTCAGCAGAGGATAGAGCATTTATGAAGATAGCCATAGAGCTATCCATAGCAAATATAGATGAGGGCGGTGGTCCCTTTGGAGCGGTTATCGTGCGCGATGGCAAGGTGATAGCCAAGGGTGCCAACCGCGTAGTGCCTAACAACGACCCTACGGCACATGCCGAGGTGATGGCCATACGCAACGCCTGCCGCGAGTTGGAGACCTTCGACCTTACGGGGTGTACTGTATATACCTCATGCGAACCCTGTCCGATGTGTTTGAGTGCGCTATATTGGGCAGGCATCGAGCGCATATGCTATGCCAACACCAAGCGCGACGCTGCGGCCATTGACTTTGACGACTCGTTTATCTATGACCAGCTACGTCTCGACTACGACCGTCGCTCGATACACTGCGAGCACTTCATGCGCAATGAGGCTATGGAGGCATTCCGCAAGTGGGAGGACAAAGTGGATAAAGTGGAGTATTAAGCAATGATAGGAAGAGTAACATCACTACTAACCGCCCTGCTACTTCTCGTTGCAACGCCACTCGTAGCACAAAGCGTGGTGGCACATCGAGGACACCATAGTGCTGAGGGGGCAGCCGAGAACTCGTTGGCAGCGCTACATGCAGCCCAGAACGCGGGCATTGCAATCGTGGAGATTGACGTCATCATCACCAAGGATATGGAGATGGTCGTGGCACATGGTCCACGCCATAGCTACGACGGCAGAAGCGTGGCAATAGGCAACACCGACCTTCGAACACTACGCTCCATGCCTCTCGAGAATGGCGAGGTGATGCCTACGCTTGATGACTATCTTCGTGAGGTAAAGAGTATGCCCAACATCGAGCTATTTGTCGAGATGAAGGTGACGGGAGGCGATATCGACCAAGAGCGATACTTCGAGATGGTGGATACAAAGATTGAGGAGTATGGCATTGCTGAGCGCACAACCTATATCTCATTTAGCAGGGAGCTATGTCATCTTGCAGCAGCGCATAACAAGAGAGTCCTATATCTGGGTAGCGACATGTCGCCACGCAAGGCCGCCAAACTAAACTACACAGGCATCAACTACTCGATTAAGATCATGCGCTTACACCCACGATGGATACGCAAGGCTCACGATATGGCGATGGAGGTGGGCGTATGGACTGCCAATAGCGCCAACGATATCGAGTGGGCAATACGACATAATGTAGACTATATAACAACCGACAACCCACTCTTAGTAGTGGAACTATTAACACGATAAGAGCCTATGAAACTTAAATACAACGTTGAAGATCGCCTACCTATGGGGGCACTTGCCACCTACTCGTTGCAGTGGTTTGTGCTATGTATAGCTGTGGTATCAACAAGTGTCTTCGTGGCACAAGGAACACCCGAAGAGAAGCTATTCTATGCACAGAAGCTATTCGCCGTAATCGGCCTAACGGGATTGGTGCAGGTGATATGGGGACACCGCCTACCCATCGTCGCAGGACCCGCCGCCGTGCTCCTTGTGGGTGTCATCTCAGCACTCGCATCCAACGCCTCGACAGATGGCATATACACCTCAATAGCCATCGGTGGTGTCATTGTTGCATTGCTCACCCTTGGCAATACGATGCACTATGTGCAGAGGATCTTCACGCCACGCATCATCGTGGTAATCCTCATGCTCATAGCCTTTACGTTGGCGCCAACAATCTCTAACAAGCTACTATTTTCACCCTTCGCCACGCACGATGAACACACTTTTGCTCTAATCTTTACCCTCGTGGGCACCATTGTCATGGTGATAATGAACCGCACGCTTAAGGGTGTTACCAAAAGCCTTATCGTGCCTATAGCACTGATTGTGGGTAGCATAGTATATTTTGCGCTCTTCACCATGCCAGAGAGACACTCATCGGCAGTGTCGTTGGATAATATGTTTATCGACGAGGTGTCGTTCGACGCAAGCCTCATTGTAGCTTTCGTTGTATGCTACATAGCACTCATCATCAACGACATAGGCTCCATAGAGTCGCTTGGCAAGATGCTTCAGAGCGACAATATGCCCCACCGTCTCAAGCGAGGCATGGCCATAACTGGTATTATGAACATCGTGGCTGGTGGCGTGGGTGTCCTCGGCCCTGTTAACTTCTCAATGAGCCCTGGCATCATCGCCTCGACAGGATGCGCTGCACGCCGCGCTCTCATCCCTGCAACCATAGCTCTGACACTATGTGCCCTATCGCCCGATGTCATCTGGGTGCTCACAGCCATACCATCACCCGTAATTGGCGTGATACTCCTCTATCTAATGGGCACGCAGTTAGCCGCGTCGTTCGAGATGTTGCAGTCTACCAAGTCGGCAGAGACATTTGCCGATGCACTGACTATGGGCGTGCCGCTGATGGTAGCGTTGGTATTCCAGCTCATGCCCACAGGCGTGGCACCTAAGCTCCTTGAGCCGTTGATGGGCAATGGCTTTGCGATGGGTGTTTTGATGGTGATAGTCATGGAACACGTCATAAATAGAGGCAAGAAATAGCAAAGGTTTATAAACTGTTGAAAATTTAGCACACATTATTGTGCGATATTCTACAAAAATTACTAATT
Organism: Alistipes sp.; assembly: GCA_045654925.1. GTDB lineage: Bacteria > Bacteroidota > Bacteroidia > Bacteroidales > Rikenellaceae > Alistipes. Next base: position 31,710 of record JAZOOI010000001.1, read on the forward strand.
TTGTAGCCGTAAAATTATGTCACCACCACAAGGTGGGTATAAATATTCTGAATTATGAGTAACACATTGGTAGTTGTAGGCGCTCAGTGGGGCGACGAAGGTAAGGGTAAAATCACAGACTTCTATGCCGGCGATGCCGACGTTGTAGTGCGCCACCAGGGTGGTAACAACGCAGGTCATACCATCGTATTCGATGGCAAGAAGTTCGCTCTTCAGTCGATACCTTCAGGCGTCTTCAACCCACACATCATAAACATCATGGCCAACGGCATGGTTATCAACCCTGTATCGTTGTTCGAGGAGTTGGACCGCCTACACAAGGCCGGCATCACCGACTATAAGCTATTTATCTCGGACCGCGCAGCATGCGTCATGCCCTACCACTCAATGCTCGACGGTGCTTATGAGGCACTCAAGGGTGGCCGCCAGATTGGAACAACAAAGAAGGGTATCGGTCCAGCATACACCGATAAGTATAGCCGTGTAGGTATCCGCATGGGCGACCTTCTCAACAAGGAGTACTTCGCCGAGCGATTGAAGGATGCTCTTGCACAGAAGAATATCGAGTTGAAGGCCCTCGGCATGGAGCCTTGCGACTTCGACACCATCTACAACCAGTATCTCGAGTTGGGCGAGCGTCTTCGTCCAATGATTTGCGACACCTCTGTATTGCTCAACCGTCTCATCGAGGAGGGTAAGAAGGTGTTGTTCGAGGGTGCCCAGGGTGTTATGCTCTGCATCGACCACGGTACATATCCATTCGTCACCTCGTCAAGCCCTACAGCGGCAAGCGTACCAGTCAACACAGGTATCGCACCACGCTATGTAGACAACGTTATGGGCGTTGCTAAGGCATATACCACACGTGTTGGTGAGGGCCCATTCCCATCGGAGCTCTTCGACGAGCGCGCCGACTACATCCGCGAGCGTGGCCATGAGTATGGCACCGTCACAGGCCGTCCACGCCGTGTGGGTTGGCTCGACACCGTGGTGCTCAACCACGTGCGTCGCATCAGCGGCTTGAACTACCTATCGTTGATGCTCTTCGACGTGCTCTCAGGCTTGGAGACAATACGCATCTGCACAGGCTACAAACTTAATGGCGAGCACATCGACTATGTTCCATCAACCATCGCCGACTTGGAGAAGGTGGAGGCCGAGTATATTGAGCTACCAGGCTGGAGCGAGGATATCACAGCCATCAAGAGCTACGACGAGCTTCCTGCAAATGCCAAGGCATACATTGCTAAGCTCGAGGAGCTTACAGGCGTTGAGGTTGCCGTTGTTTCGGTAGGTCCAGACCGCGAGCAGACAATCATCCGCAAGCAGATTTTCTAATTGCCACCAAGGCACAACAGATAAAAGCTGTCCAACCCTGTGGGGTTGGACAGCTTTTATGTTAGGCGGGGGGGGGAAGGAGATTAGGGAGTTTAGGGAGTTTAAGGAGTTTAAGGAATTTAAGGAGAATAGTGATTGCGTCCTCCCTAAATTCACTAAACTCACAAACTTCTCTAATGTCCGCGCTCTGACTGCACCCTCCCTAACTTCTCTAATGTCCGCGCCTCGATCCTACCCAGAGCAAGCTCCGCTTGCAGCACGAACATAGCTCTAATAGTTCGCCAACAGCCCACTTTTTTATATATATTGAATAAAAATACGACGATATTTGAGTATTTTACAAATATTTTGTGTAACTTTGGAGTGTTTAGTGCATATAGAATTTATTAATAAAAATATTATAACGATGAATAACAAATATCAGCTACCAAGAGATGGCGGTCTTGCCCAGGAGTCAGCACCAAAAGATATAGTGCACCGTTATGAGCGTATACCAACAAAGGTCTTCGAGAGCGAATACCATGGTGTGCAATATATTGCCGACATCATCTGCCGCCTTGTGCGCAACCACAGCAACAACGCCTCGGCACGCGACATCTACGAGGAGCTACCACCATTTGTGTTGGGTCTAACTACAGGTCGCACGCCTCTCGGCCTCTACCGTGAGCTGGTACGTCGCCACAAGAATGGCGAGATATCGTTTGCCAACGTGGCTGTATACACCCTTGATGAGTTCTACCCCATCAAGCGCACAGAGCAGCAGAGTCGCAACTATCGTATTCACGATGAGTTCCTAAAGCATATCGACATACAGCCCGAGAATATCCACATCCCAAATGGCTCAATTCCAGAGAGCATCGTCTCGGAATACTGCGCCGAGTATGACATGTCTATCCGTAAGATAGACCTGATGATTATCGGCATGGGTGAGGATGGTCAGGTGGGCTTCAACGAACCTGGCTCATATGCTAAGTCGAACACACGTCTTGTGGAGCTATCGCACAACTCACGCAAGGTGCAGTCGGAGCAGTTCTACGGCTTGGAGAATACCCCTAAGATGGCCATCACCATGGGTCTTGGCACCGTAATGCGCGCCGACCGTATCATCCTCATGGCATGGGGCGAGGAGAAGGCCGAGGCTATACACCGCGTGGTGGAGGGCCCTATCAACGACCTTATCCCCGCAAGCCACCTCCAGGAGCACCCCTCGATAGAGGTTGTCATCGACGAGAACGCCGCCGAGAAGCTCACACGCGAGCAGACACCATGGCTCGTAGGTCCTTGCGAGTGGACACCCAAGTTTGTGCGCAAGGCAGTAGTATGGCTATGTGGTCAGGTGAACAAGCCTATCCTCAAGCTAACATACAAGGACTACATCGAGAACTCGCTCGGCGAGCTACTCGAGAAGTGCGGCACCTACGATAAGATTAACATTCGCGTCTTCAACGACCTTCAGCACACCATCACAGGATGGCCTGGCGGCAAGCCTAATGCCGACGACTCGACACGTCCTGCGCCATCGCTACCCTACCCCAAACGAGTGCTCATATTCTCGCCACACCCCGACGACGATGTAATATCTATGGGTGGCACATTCATACGTCTTGTGGAGCAGAACCACGACGTGCATGTGGCATACCAGACATCGGGCAATGTTGCCGTACACGACGATGTAGTGTTGCAGAACGTGGACACAGCGCGCGAATTGGGTCTTGGTGACACCTACAAGGAGGTGGAGCAGCTCATAGCATCGAAGAAGCGAGGCACACCCGAGCCACGCCGTCTGCTCGACATCAAGGGTGCGATACGTCGTGCCGAGGCACGTGCTGCGGTGCGCTCATTCGGTCTTAACCCCGACACCAACGCCCACTTCCTCAACCTACCGTTCTACGAGACTGGTGGCATTAAGAAAGGGGCTATCGGAGAGAGAGATATCGAGATTATCGTTAAGCTTCTACGCGAGATACGCCCACACCAGATATATGCTGCTGGAGACCTTGCCGACCCTCATGGCACACACCGCATGTGTATAGAGGCACTATTGGAGGCCCTCGACCGCACCAAGGATGACGACTGGCGCGAGGAGTGCCACCTATGGCTCTACCGCGGTGCATGGATGGAGTGGAACCTCGGCATGGTGGATATGGCAGTGCCCCTCGCCCCCGACGAGGTGCTTAAGAAGCGCCACGCCATCTACCGCCACCTATCGCAGAAGGATATAGTTCCCTTCCCTGGTAGCGACACGCGCGAGTTCTGGCAGCGCGCCGAGGAGCGTACGCAGAATACAGCACAGCTTTACGACAAGCTCGGCATGGCTGAGTATCAGGCGATGGAGGTATTCGTAAAGATGTGGTAATGACAAAACTGAGTAATCATCAACCAAAAAAATATGAGAGTAATTATTAAGGATAAATCGACAGAGGTTGCAGCATGGGCTGCCGCCTATATCGTCAACGAGATTAAGGCTAAGGCAGCACGCACCGACGCACCATTTGTCTTGGGACTCCCCACAGGCTCTACACCCCTAGAGACATACAAGGAGCTCATACGCCTACACAAGGCGGGCGAGGTATCGTTCCAGAACGTCATCACGTTCAACATGGATGAGTATGTAGGCTTGGCCGAGGAGCACCCCGAGAGCTACCACTCGTTCATGTGGAATAACTTCTTCAGCCATGTGGACATCAAGGCCGAGAATGTACATATCCTCAATGGCAATGCCGAGGACCTTGTTGCCGAGTGCGCAGCATATGAGGAGGCTATCGTCAAGGCTGGCGGCATCGACCTCTTCATGGGTGGCGTTGGCGAGGATGGACATATCGCCTTCAACGAGCCATTCTCATCGCTCCAGTCGCGCACACGCATCAAGACCCTAACGTCGGATACCATCGCCGTTAACTCGCGCTTCTTTGGTGGCGACATCTCGAAGGTACCAACACAGGCACTCACCGTGGGCGTGGGCACCATCCTTGATTCTCGCAAGGTTATGATTCTTGCCACAGGCCCCAAGAAGGCGCGCGCCCTACGCCACGCCATCGAGGGTAGCTACAACCACCAGTGGACACTCTCGGCACTGCAGATACACCCCGCAGGCATCATCGTCTGCGATGACCGCGCCGCCGAGGAGCTTAAGGTTGTCACCTACCGCTACTTCAAGGATATAGAGAAGTAGTCAAGACAAAGAGAGGAGTTGCACAAGCAACTCCTCTCTCTTTACTCGGTAGCCTCTTCGCTCTTCCACGAGGGCTTACGCATAGCGTATATAATAAATGGTATCACCACGACGATAAGAGCACCGATGATAAGCACCGAGAACCATACCGTGGTGCTACCCACAGCGATCTGCGATGGGGGTATGAAGCTAAGCACAAAGGCGAGCAGCGAGCCGCAGAAGCCCAAGCCTCCGAGCAGCCACATGACACCATTGCCACTCTTGCCAAGCCTAAATGGACGCTCCATATCCTTACGCTTATAGCGGAGGGTGATGGCTGCCGAGAACATCAACATATACATGATGAGGTAGAGCAAGACGGTGAGCTGCGAGAGTATCTGATAGAAGCTCTGCACTGAGGGCATGACGACGAACAACATGCCGAGGATGGTGACGATGACACCCTGCACAAGGAGGATATTACGCTGCACGCCCTGCTTATTTGTCTTCTGGAAGAATGGGGGCAGATAGCCCGCCTTGCCCACCGTGAAGATACCCTTCGAGGGTCCCGACACCCAGGTGAGAACACCCGCCAAGACACCGAAGACAAGGGCTATGGCAACAATAGAGCCCACCCATGGTATGCCGAGGAACTTGAAGTAGCTATCGAAGCCTATAAGGAGCGTCTGCGTGAGGCTTATCTCATTGGCAGGCACAACGATACCAAGGGCAAAGGTGCCGAGGATGAAGATGAGCACCGTGATAAGCGAGCCGAGGAGGATGGCGCGAGGATAGTTACGCTTAGGGTTGTCGACCTCCATAACGTGGATACCCATCATCTCCATACCGGCATAGAAGAGGAAGATACTACTTGCAAGCACCAGGTTATCGAAGTGCGAGAGGTCGGGCAAGAAGCTCTCATCGATATTCAGATAGCTATGACCTCCCGAGGCCACATAGATGATGGCAAGGAGGATAAGAAGGCCCGCAGGGATTATAGTACCGATGATACCACCCCACTTACTCACCTTTCCTACCCAGCCAATACCCTTGAGCGCGATGATAGTGGCTATCCAATATATTGCCAACACCACGACAAGAGTGAAGAGACGGTTCGAGGCGAGCGCCGCATCGGCATGAGGGTCGAGACCTATGAAGGCGATGCTCACAGCGCCGAAGGTCAACACCGTAGGATACCATATTGTAGATTGTATCCACTGCAACCATATGGCCAAGAAGCCCAGACGATCACCAAAGGCCTCGCCCACCCAGCGAAAGACACCACCCTGCTTGGTGGAGAACATCGCCGCAAGCTCGGCAGCCACGAGCGCTGTAGGGATAAGAAATACGAGCGCCGCAAAGAGGTAATAGAAGGCCGACTGTACTCCATAGATAGCCTCGGAGGCAAGACCACGAAGGCTGACGACAGCCGTAACATTCATTATGGCAAGCGTCATGACGCTTAGTTTAAAGCCATTAGATTTGTTAACACTTTTCATACGATAATGTTTTTGTTTGTTCACGAAGGGATAAGCAATTATGGTGCAAAACATCGCAAGAACCGCTAAGATGATGCGTTTATACCGTCATGCCGCGGAACACTACTCACCCCACCGTCATGCCGAGGAGTGTAGCAACGCGGGCATCTATCGTTAGGGGGGGGAGAAAATAGGGAGTTTAGAGAGTTTAGGGAATTTAGTGAGGGGCAATCAATATTCTCCTTTAAAACCTGCTAAACTATTTAAGTTTTCCAAGTTTTAGACGTGGTTAGGAACTTAAGAAATAAGGAGTGGCTGGTGGCAATACCTAGCAAAGTATAGCATTTTTGGACAAACAAACTGAGCTTTATGGGGAAGAGTTTCATAGAGAGCTAAAATCGTGGGGAAATTTAGTCCATATATTTTTTTTATATGGAATATTAGATTACCTTTGCCGCCGAATTGCAGATTGTAACTATTAACTCCAAAATTATCATATCATGGATTGGTTAAAAAGTGTTGTCCTCGGTGAGGGTGGCCCATCGCTACCGCACACAGTGTTTGTGCTTGCAGCGGTCATCGCATCAGGTATAGCATTAAGCAAAATCAAAATCAAGGGAGTATCGTTCGGCGTAACGTGGATACTCTTTACTGGTATCGTTGCCGGCCACTTCCTCGGTGCTGATACCATCGACCCACACACTCTCCACTTTATCAAGGAGTTTGGTCTTATCCTATTCGTATTCTTCATCGGTTTGCAGGTGGGTCCTGGTTTCTTCTCATCACTTAAGAGTGGTGGTCTGAAGCTCATCGGCTTTGCAGCGATGATAGTATTTCTGGGTGTGATAACAGCCTATGTTATCCATCTTGTGACAGGCGAGCCTCTACCAACAATGGTCGGCGTATTGTCGGGTGCGGTTACCAACACCCCTGGTCTTGGTGCTGCGCAGCAGGCATTCCAGGATTCTGCAACGCCAGAGATGGCTGAGTCGCTTGGTGATAGCATATCATTGGGTTACGCTGTGGCATACCCATTGGGTGTTATCGGTATCATCTTGTCGATGATCATCATCCGCTCAATCATGCGTATCGACCTCAAGAAGGAGGATGAGGGCTTGGCAGCGATGAGCAACGAGACACACCTTCCACATCGCTACTCAGTGATATTCTCAAACAAAGCCCTCGAGGGTCAGACTATCGCTCACGCTCACGAGCTTATCAACCGACAGTTTGTCATCTCGCGTATCATGCACGAGGATGGCGAGATTGTTATGGCCGATGGTAATTCGGTGCTCAAGATTGGCGATCGCCTTCGTGTGATATGTACCGATGAGGACTTCGAGGCTATTCGCACCTTCTTCGGTGAGGCTATCGAGATGACTCGTGAGGAGTGGGGCGCTGCGGCTATGCAGTCGACACCTCTTGTATCGCGCCGTATCCTTATCACACGCGATGAGATTAATGGTAAGAAGTTCTCAGATCTTCGTCTTCGCACACGCTATGGCATCAACATCACCCGTGTACACCGTGCTGGTGTCGACCTCCTCCCATACCAGGGTATGGAGCTACAGGTGGGTGATAAGGTGATGGTGGTAGGTCCTGAGGCAGCGGTAGCTCAGGCCGAGAAAGTGTTGGGTAACTCACTCAAGAAGCTCGACCACCCAAATCTATTGCCTATATTCATCGGTATCGCCCTCGGTATTCTCTTGGGTACATTGCCTTTGATGAATATTCCACAGCCTGTTAAGCTCGGCTTGGCGGGTGGTCCACTTATCATCGCTATCTTGTTGGGTCGCTTTGGTCCTCACTTCAAGATGGTTACCTACACCACTATGAGTGCCAACCTTATGCTTCGCGAGATAGGTCTTGCGATGTTCTTGGCAGCCGTTGGTATCGGCGCTGGTGATGGCTTCGTTGATGCGGTGGTGAATGGTGGTTACAAGTGGATTGGCTACGGTGTCATCATCACCATGCTTCCACTCCTTATCGTGGGTATTATCGCACGTCTCAAGGGTAAGGTTAACTACTACACTATGATGGGTCTTATGGCGGGTGCCATGACCGATCCTCCAGCACTTGGCTTTGCCAACGCATCGTCGGGTAACGACATGCCTGCATTGGGCTACGCAACAGTATACCCTGTTGTTATGTTCCTACGAGTGCTCACAGCACAGATGCTGATGCTCTTGGCCCTATAGGCCACACACGCTATATGGAGACTCTCACTTCGCATGAAGTGGGAGTTTTTTTTATGTCTGTGATAGATATTACGCCACGAGCCACTCTATATGTTTAAACACAAACAACTATTAACACCATAAAACATTTTCACCATGAACAGTAAGACAGCGGCTGCATACCATCTATGCAGACTATTTCAACAGCACCCCGAGAACACATTGGCATTCATCGTATGGCTAATCGTGGCGGCCATAGATACAGCCATAATATCAGCAGTGATAGCTTATGTAATATCCAACCTCGGCAAGGTATCGTTTAGCGATGCCTTCAAGCCAATATTTATAATCGTAGCCATAATACACGTTATCTTTGCGCTTATTATGCTACTCTCATAGACATCTCCTCATCGAGTAATCGACACTAAAATTTGGAATAGTCGAAAAAATAAGCCACCTTTGCGGAGTATTAACCCCCACATATCGATAACTATAAACAATTAATAAGATATGAGAAAGTTACTTTGTATGGTCGCTATGCTATGTGCGATGGTGGCATGTAAGGACGAGAGCAAAGATAAGAGAAGTGAGATTGAGCAGCAGTTCAAGGAGTGCTATGGTCGTATGTATGAGGCAGTTGCCGAGGATGACTTCGAGAGTTTCAAGGAGGCCAACGACGAGGTGCGCAAGATGATGAGCGGCATGAGCGAGGGCGAGAAGTCTACGGCACGCAAGGCTATAGATAGCTGGAAGAGCGAGAATAGCGACATCGTGGAGAGGTATAGCGCCGAGTATGAGGCTATGCGCGAGCGATACAACGAATAGGCTAAGAGTGCAACAAAAAGAGTAGTAGGCAGACATACCCGTCTGCCTACTATTTTATTACGTCGAAGTGTTGACTACTCCTTAGTATCCTTATCCTTGCCGAAGAATCTCTTCAGTCGTCGCCAGCCCTCCATGCCGAGAACGAGCAGAGCGGTATATTGCAATAGTTTAGCCATGCCAAATAGCGCCACCCAGAGCCAGAACTTGGCACTATCGGAAATAGGCAGCAGCATCTGTGCAAACGACAGAATATAGCACACGACACACAACACAAGGATAATCACTCCTGTGCGAAACGATAGTCGTTGTATGCTACCCTTAATGGTTTTGAACAATTTTGTCATAATCTGTCAGTTAGCCACCCAAAAATTACGCCGCAAAGGTAGTAAAAATTATCGAGGCGACCAAACACTAAAAAAACAAAGACTGCGGGCCCTCACCCGCAGTCTGCTATTAGTCATACTTATAAGACTACCGCTCAATTATTCTTCTACTTCTGCTGATGGGAAACAATAATCAGAATAGTCCATTATAATCTGCCATTCCTCAGGGTATTGTTCAGACCAAAATTGCATTGCGCTTATGACTTCATCTTCAGCATTGTTATTTTTCACCTCTTCAACGAACTCAAAATCGAAATAATTATATAAATCAACGAATCTATTATAATCATTATATGCGGCACTATACATTTCATTTAACAGACTATATACTTTTTCTGAATAGGATACTGAACTTTCTGCACAATATAATTCTTCTCAATACTCTACCTCATAAAATTCTTCATGGAACTGACGCGTAACATCAGCTTTTTCTGGGTTATTTCTATCCCACTCCAATAGGATTTCAGTATAATTGGGTACAGAATTTTTATATTCATAAAGCGCGCTCAGAATCTCCCCATATTTATCCATATCACTGTTTAGAGCAGCAATATACTGTTCCTCTAACAGTTCGATAACCTTTTCTTCATCTGTCTTTGACTCTGCTTGAGTCTCATCACTGGACGTAAATAGAGATGAAACAAAACCTGCAATAACACCAAACAATAGAGCAGCCACCAAGATAAACACCAACTTCTTGAGGCCACCACCCTTAGCATTGCTCTTTGGGTTATCAGTGGCATATCTAGGAGTCCACTCCTTTTTAGGTTCTGGTTTAGGGGTCGCCATAGCACCCAACTCGGTATGCTCCTCATCGACGCGTGGCACGCCACCAAGAGCTGTACCAAGCTCCGTAGAGTCACCCAATGACACCTCTGGCGCAGGCACTGCGATAGGCGTTGGTGTAACAGCGGGGGCTGCTGCCACAGGAGGAATAGTTGTAGCCGCTACATTGTCGCCATCGAAAAGCTTCACGAACTCGGCAACACTCTGCACCCTATCCTTGCGGCGGCTCTGCATAGCGCCCTCGATAGCTCTCTTAACGCCCTCAGAGAGGTGGGTAGGAAGTTCAGGAAGGCCATCCTCAGCGACATCCGATGCCTGAGGTGGCACAACACCAGTAACGAGGTAGTAGAGCGTAGCACCCAATGAATAGACATCCGTTGCAGGGGTGAACTCGCTTACACCACCCTGCTTATACTGCTCCATAGGCGCATAACCATGGCTGATACCTACGGGCGATGAGCTTGTCTGGTTGCCCATATCGTCGTACTGCTTAGCCAAGCCAAAGTCGATAACAATAGCGCGGTTATCCGACTTGCGAATCATGATATTGCCAGGCTTGATATCGAGGTGGTTGATATGCATAGCATGGATATGCTCGATAGCGGCACACGCCTCACGCATATATGCCTTTGCTACATCCTCAGCAAGAGCGCCACTGCGCTTCACAAGCGAGTGCAACGACTCACCATCAATATAGTCCATAACGTAGTAGCAGGTGTTATTCTCCTTGAACACGTCATGAATATGGATGATGTTTGGATGGTCGAGGCGTGCAATGGTCTTAGCCTCCTTTATAAACTTCTCCTTAAAACGATTCATCGAATCGGCGCTACCCATAGAGCCAAGCGTGGCGTTCAACGAATCGACATCACGATTGTAGTACTCCTTGGGGAAGAACTCCTTGATACATACATTGCGGCTTGCTAGCTCGTGCTCCGCGAGGTAGGTGATACCAAAACCACCCTGTCCAAGGACAGAGATAATGCGATATTTATCACCTTGAAGATATGTTCCTGTCTTTAGATGCATGACATAATGTGTTAGTAGTTATTAGTTTATCTGTACAAATATAATACTTATAAACTAAAAACACAATAATATCAATAAATATTTGTTTACTATTGGTGAGCGAACATAAATAAGCTATTGCAATATTTAGATTATTTTCTTAATTTTGTAGGTTGAATAATGTGTACTAACTAACACCTAAAATAGTATGAAAAAAGTTTTGACACTCGCCCTTGCGCTCGTTAGCGTGGGCACACTTAGCGCTCAGCAGGATAAGGGCGGCATCAACGACGCCATGATGCAGGAGATACGCCAGGGATACACCGCCTCAGAGGCCGACAAGGCTGCACGCAACGCCTTGGCATTCAACCCAATATCGGAGCTTGCAACAAATGCCGACAACCTTGCCATGATCGACACCAACTTCTCACACCGTGTGAAGACAAAGGGTGTTACCGACCAGCATCAGTCGGGTCGTTGCTGGCTATTCACAGGCCTCAACGTGCTTCGCGCACAGATGATCGACGAGCAGAACCTCGCATCGTTGGAGTTCTCACAGAACTACCTCTTCTTCTACGACCAGCTTGAGAAGTGTAACCTCTTCCTCCAGGCCGTTATCGACACCAAGCACCTACCTATGGATGACCGTCAGGTGGAGTGGCTCTTTAAGAACCCTCTTAGCGATGGTGGTCAGTTCACTGGCGTTTCGAACCTCGTGATGAAGTATGGCGTGGTACCTGCGGAGATCATGCCTGAGAACTACCAGACAAACAACACATCGGCAATATCGTCACTCATGGCAACAAAGCTTCGCGAGTATGGTCTCAAGCTACGCTCACAGAAGGATAGACGCGCTCCAGCAGCACTCAAGGTGGAGATGCTCAAGGAGCTTTACTCGATGCTTGCACGTGCCTATGGCGTGCCTCCAACAGAGTTCGAGTGGACAATGCGCGATAAGGATGGTAACGTTATATCAACAAAGAGCTATACCCCACAGTCGTTCTACAAGGAGTATTTCGGCGACCTCGACCTCGAGAATGACTTCGTGATGGTGATGAACGACCCATCGCGCGAGTACTACAAGGTATATGAGATCGAGTATGACCGTCATGTATATGATGGTGACAACTGGGTATACCTCAACCTTCCTATCGAGGAGGTAGAGGCACTTGCCATTGCATCAATCAAGGATAACAAGGCTATGTACTTCTCATGCGACGTAGGCAAGTTCCTACTCTCAAAGAAGGGTACACTCGACATCAACAACTTCGACTACGCATCGCTAATGGGTGTTGAGTTCCCAATGAACAAGGAGGAGAGAGTACGCACCTTCGCCAGCGGCTCGTCACACGCCATGACACTCATCGCCGTAGACCTCGACGAGGAGGGCAACGCCAAGAAGTGGATGGTGGAGAACAGCTGGGGCCCACAGGCAGGCTGGAAGGGCAACCTCATCATGACAGATGAGTGGTTTGAGGAGTATATGTTCCGCGTGGTGGTAAACAAGAAGTACTTCCCTGCCGAGACCCTCAAGCTCCTCGAGCAGAAGCCTATTATGCTTCCATCGTGGGATCCTATGTTTGCACCCGAGATGTAACATACGATGCAGGAGATAGAGCGTAAATATATGGTTGTGGGCGAGTATAAACACCTCGCCCACTCCTCTATACGCCTGACACAAGGCTACATCGCCTCGGGACGTCGCACGGTAAGAGTGCGTATCAGCGACCAAAGGGCGTGGCTAACAATAAAGGGACCATCGCACGACGGAGGCCTCTCGCGCTTCGAGTGGGAGAAGGAGATAGAGCCTAATGAGGCTTTGCAGCTACTCACCCTTGCCGAGGGTGCACTCATCGACAAGTGTCGCTATCTTGTGGAGTATGAGGGGCACACCTTCGAGGTCGACGAGTTCTACGGCGAGAACGAGGGACTTATTATCGCCGAGGTGGAGCTATCATCGGCCGATGAGGAGGTGATACTACCCTCGTGGATAGGCCGCGAGGTGACGGGCGAGAAGCGCTACTACAACTCTCACCTCAGGGCACATCCATACTCTCTATGGAGTGACGAGGAGAGGAGGTAACATAAAGATTATAAACACTATGAGTGACAACAATCCAGAGAGCCAGCTAAACATTGGACAGAAGATAGGTCTTGAGCTATTGTGGGGCTTCAGCCGCGTGATGAACTACTCGCCACGCTGGTTTCGCTACTACATTTTTAAGCCCTTCCTCTATGCCATAGTACGACTTCTGCGCTACCGCCGCAAGGTGATACTCAAGAACCTCGCCCTATGCTTCCCCGAGAAGAGCACCAAGGAGCAGAGGCGCATCATGCGTCGTTTCTATGGCACTCTTGCTGAGGTCATCGTCGACACCATCAGCCTTGCGGGTGCAAACCCTAAGCGCAACGGCGACATCGTAACATGGAGCAATGGCAAGGAGCACCTCGAGCGCACCGCTGGCAAAGACTGGATAGCCCTTGCAGCACACCATGGCTGCTGGGAGTACGATCTCCTCTGGAACTGGGAAGATAGGGAGTCTACATTCATGGGAGTCTACCATCCACTGCGTAGCGATGTGTTTGAGTGCTACTATCGCCGCCTGCGCCGCCTATCACCCAATATTGTACAGGTTCCAATGCGCGACACTGTACGCTACTATCTAAAAAATCGCGGTAAGGGTAACAATATAACACTTGGACTCATCTCGGACCAGAGCCCTCTGCTTAGTGTCGACACCGAGTGGTACGACTTCTTTGGTCAGCCCACAGCATTTATCGAGGGTGGCGCACACATAGCCACCAAATTCTCACTACCCGTCTACTTTGTTCATGTGCGTCGCCGCGCAGCGGGTAAATATGAGTGTCGCTTCGACGAGCTCTACAATGGCACCGACAAGGTTGAGCCAGGCGAGATAACACGCCGCTATGCCAAGGCCCTCGAGGCGATGATTAGAGAGTGCCCCGAACTATGGCTATGGTCACATAACAGATGGCGTTATACCCCTGAGCGACAAATGGCTCTGCGCGAGAAGGCAAAAAAACTACAAGAGGTGAAAAAATAGAGCCATATAAGTTGGTTTTTCATTTTTTTTACTATCTTTGCACGATTTAATTGAGATATCATCCACAGAGAATGGACTTAGTAATCACATATGTAAATGGTCAGGACCCTATCTGGCAGCGCGACTATGAGCGTTACGTAAGTGCGCCCATAGAGGTTAAGCGTTTCCGCGACTGGGGCACCTTGCGTTATCTCATGCGTGGCATCGAGGTGAACATGCCATTTATCCGTAAGGTTCACCTTGTGGTATCGGGCGAGAGCCAGGTGCCAGAGTGGGTTAACCGCGAGACTGTTAATGTGGTGCTACACAAGGATATCATCCCCGCTGAGTGTCTTCCAACATTCAATAGCAACCCTATCGAGATGCACCTACACCGCATCGAAGGTCTTGACGAGGAGTATCTCTACTTTAACGACGACATCTTCCCCGTAGGCCCATGCAAGGCTGAGGAGTTCTTCAAGGATGGCAAGGGTATCATTGGCATAAGCAAGCACTACCTTGCTATGAATATGTTCAAGAAGATATGCCGCAACTCCGACCATATGGCTCGCAAGGCACTCGGCATGGAGCCAGCATGCCGCTTCCTACGCCAACAACATATCTGCGCACCTATGCTACGCAGCCAGTGTGCCGAGGTGTATGAGAAGCTACGTGGCGAGATTCTCGGCTCACTAACACGCGTACGTTCGGCAGAGAACATCACACAGTACCTCTTCACCGACTATATGTACCTCAAGGGCCGCATCATCAACAAGCGCCAGGCTAAGAGCCACCTATCAATGGGCTTTGCTACAACAGGTATGATTGAGCGCGCCATAAGCAACCCTAAGCGTCGCCTCGTATGTATCAACGATGTTCAGATGAGCGACAGCCGCTTTAAGCGCAAGCAGACAGCGCTAATTAATAGTCTCGAGAAGCGCTTCCCCAACAAGTCACGCTTCGAATTGTAGAAGGATAGCGAGAGCATGAACAATTAGAAGAAAGATATCGCCCTGGTTACTTTGACCAGGGCGTTTTTTTATGCATGACCCAAGAGATATTGCTGCGTCGATGGTGCAACATAGATAGGGAGGTTAGGGAACTTAGGGAAGTTAGGGAGGAGGCTGTGCTGTACGGTAGGCCTAATCCCTAATCTCCCTAAACTCCCTAAACTCCCTATTAATCCCCACTACCCCACCCACACAAAAAAAGTCCGAGGATACCCTCGGACTCTCTCTATTGTGGAGCGCAATTACTTCAACTTAGCAGCAACCTTCTCCAACATATCCTTAGTCATTGACTCGAGGTCCCACTCAGGCTTCCAACCCCACTCCTCACGAGCGCAGGTATCGTCCAATGAGTTAGGCCAGCTACGAGAGATAACATCCTTAACTGGATCTACGTTATACTCCATCTGGAAACCTGGCACGTGACGCTCAACAACCTCGCGGATGATCTCAGGAGTGAAGCTCATAGATGCGATGTTGAATGAGTTGCGGTGCTTAAGCTTTGCTGGATCAGCCTCCATAAGCTCTACTGTAGCACGCAATGCATCTGGCATGTACATCATATCCATATATACGTCTGGAGCGATGTTACATACGAACTTATTACCCTTAACTGCCTCGTAGTAGATCTCCACTGCGTAGTCAGTAGTACCACCACCTGGAAGTGTCACATTAGAGATGATACCTGGGAAACGTACCGAACGGGTATCAACGCCGAAGCGTGAGTGGTAGTAGTTAGAGAGAAGCTCACCAGTTACCTTACATACACCGTAGATGGTGTTAGGCTGCATAACGGTATCCTGAGGAGTCTTGTCGCGTGGGAAGTCACCACCGAAAGCACCGATAGAGCTAGGAGTGAAGACTGCACAGTTCTTCTCACGAGCGATCTCCAAAGAGTTCTCCAAAGCACCCATGTTAATACGCATAGCGAGCTGTGGGTTCTTCTCGCCAGTTGCAGAGAGCAACGCTACAAGGTTGAAGATTGAGTCAATCTTGTACTTCTCAACGAGCTCGGCATACTGCTTAGCATCGAGGGCGTCGAGCGACTCGAATGGACCTGCCTCAGCAAGTACAGCATTGTGTTTAACATCGGTAGCAACGACATTCGATGTACCATAGATTGAGCGAAGATATGGCACCAACTCAGATCCAATCTGACCACCGGCACCTACGATCAAAATGGGCTTCATTTGTTTAACGTTAGTTATATAATTGAGTTCAATATTCTCTATTTGGGGGCAAGGCATAAGCCTCTAACCAATTTTCACCAAGCAAAAGTAGTTATTTTTGTTGAACTATAAAAGAGGTGAAAGTTTTTTTTTAACTTTTTTTGCACACTATGCGAAAATTAAAAAAAAAAAACTATCTTCGCACGGTTATTTTAAAAACAAACCTAATAAACCTAAAATTTTTTATTAACTACCATGAGATTTTTAAATGTTAAAGCACTTTATGCGTGCTTGATGTTTGCGACAGCGGCCCTCGTAGGCTGCAACAACGACCAGCCTGATCCTACTCCACAGGAGCCAGAGGGTCCAAAGCCTCTTGTTGAGGGCTCGTTCGAGGTTACGGTGGATGAGGTTACTGAGGACACAGTGACAATTACTATCACCCCATCGGAGGAGGTAGACTACTTCTACGCTTGTCTTGCATCGGATACTGAGAAGTATCTCGGTGGCGAGGAGGAGCTAATCGTATTAGACCAGCTCTCACAGCCCAATGCTGAGCAGTTGATATTTCGCGGTGAGCAGACCTTGACATTTGGCGGTCTTATCGCCCACTCACACTACCGTCTACTCTTCTTCCAGTATGACAGCGAGGCAAAGGATATATTTGGCAAGCTACACCGCTCGGAGCGCATCACAACACTTGATGGTACTGAGGAGTTCGCAATCGACGTGACAGACATCACTGGTCTTAGTGCAAATGTTAAGATTACGCCCAACGACCCAGAGATGAGCTACTTCTGGTGGATTGAGGAGGTATCAGAGTACGACGAGTGGTTCGACAATAGCGACAACCTCCTTATCCAGAACGACTTCGGCTTCTGGCAGTACTACGCCGACTTGGAAGGCTTGGACTGGAAAGAGGTGATGCGCTGGGATATTACAAGTGGTGTTACAGAGGATAGCTCCGACTCACTCTACAACCTCTTGATGTGGGATAATGAGTATATGGTATATGTGTATGGTCTCGACTCAGAGGGTAACCTCAAAACACAGATGACCAAGAAGCACTTCAAGACAAGCCCTAAGCCTGAGAATAAGGATTTGAAGTTCGACGTTAAAATTGAGTCAACAGAGTGGGATACAGCATTCAACAAGTTTGCTATCTCTGCAAAGATTACACCTTCGGATCCTGAGGCAAAGTACTATGTTACAATTACCAACATGAGCTGGTATAATTGGTACTTCACAGCCGACAACACAGGTCGCAGCGATGAGGAGTTTATCCAATATCAGATTCTCCTCAACGCCTCGAAGCAGTCATGGGAGGTTCTCGAGGACTTCCGCATGCAGGGCGAGACCGTATACCAGCCACACGAGTCACGCAACCAGTACTTCAGCCCAAATCGTGAGTATGGTGTCTTTGTCTTCGGCCTCGATGAGAATGGCCCAACAACACCTCTCAAGGTCTTCGAGTTCACAACTCCTGATCGTCCTAAGCAGGAGTAATAGGATGCTCAACAAACGTGTAATTGTTTAATATAATATATAGGTATTATGAAAAAGTTTTTGGGACTATTAGCAATGTGCGCTACGGTGCTCGTTGGTTGTAACGACACCCCAGAGCCAGAACCAGTTGTCGAGACCCCAGTTGTAACACTCGACAAGGAGAGCATTGAGGCACCTGCCGAGGGTGGCACATTTAGCGTAGGCTACACCATTGAGAACGCCCAGGAGGGTGTTGTTCTAAGCGTGGTTGAGGATGTAGAGTGGATCTCTGATGTTACTGCACAGGATGGCACCATCAGCTTTGTTGTTGCAGCAAACGAGGCTACAGAGGAGCGCAACGCTACACTCAGCGTAGAGTATACAGGTGCTGAGACACGCACTATCGCTGTAGCACAGGCAGCAAAGAGCGAGGAGCCAACACCTGAGTTGGCATCATTCACACTCGAGGTTAGCGAGATTACTTGGAACAATGCGTATATCAGCGTTACCCCATCAGAGGATGTTGAGTATATCCTTGGCGTGATGACCAAGGAGGCCTTCGCTCCATATGTTGAGGATCCTGAGACTCTTGTTGCTGCACGCATTGCCGAGTGGCAGGAGACAGCCGAGCAGTATATAGAGATGGGTTATGACGACCCATGGCAGTACTACATGGGCTTCGAGCAGCGCTCAGGCGAGAGAACATACGATGTTAAGTATGACGATATATACAACATGGATTGGGGTAGCGAGTATGTAGCATACTGCTTCGGCATGGACGACGAGGGCGTGCAGACAGGCTATGTTGCCGTTAAGGAGTTCTGCACAGCTGCGCCAGTACCATCTGACAACACCTTCACAATCACCATCGACGCCATGACAAAGTCGTCGGTAGAGTTCACCGTGGAGCCTACAACTGATGAGCCTTACTACGTGACTATCGAGACTGTAGACGTGTTGGCACCTTATGGTCCTGACAAGGAGAACTCATATGAGGACCTCATCAAGTATCTCACACCTGACTATGAGTCAACAATCGAGCAGCGTACCTTCGCAGGTAAGCAGATAATCACCAATAGCGACCTCGGCAAGAGCGTAAACGGCTTCAAGACTTATCGTGTTGTTGTTTGGGGCTTCGAGAATGGCCCTACAACCACAGTCTTCATGTCTGAGGAGTTTAAGCCTGCAGATCCTGAGGTAGACTTCGAGCCTACAATCTACGTAGATGAGTATAACTATCGCAAGGTTATCTACAGCGTAGTACCTAATAGCAGTGCTACCTACTACCACGCATTGCACACTGCAGCTGAGGTAGGTGAGGATGGTGGCGCACAGCTTGCCGCATCGCTCATCGAGGGCAACATCAACGCCAACCTCATCAGCGGCACAGTACAGAAGGAGGTAGAGGTAGAGGCCGAGAGCGACTACTATGTTGTTGTCTTTGGCTACAACCCCGACACCAAGAGCATTACATCAGAGGTGTTCCTCAGCGAGCTCATCACAACACCTGCAGAGCCAACAGAGGCTCTAACACTCGATGTTGAGGTTACTAACCTCGCATGGAATGGTGCTGACATATATGTGACACCAAGCAGCGACTTCAAATACTACTACGAGTGCCGCACACGCGCTGAGTTCGACGAGCTCTATGGCTCTGCCGAGGCATTCTACGAGAAGGTATATGCTGGCTGGGAGCGCGATGCTGCAGATTATGGCTACGATGTTGCTACAGTATCGTCATGGTACACAAACGAGGGTCGTGGCGTTGCCGACATTGGCTCTCTTTGCTGGAGTACCGACTATGTCTTTGCAATCTTTGGTATAGATACTGAAGGTGGCCTTGCTACAGAGGTGATTCTCAAGGAGTTCACAACACTCACTCCTGCACAGTCATCAAATGAGTTCACAATCACCATCAACTCATTCACCAAGTCATCGGTAAACTTCACCGTGACACCTACAAACAACGACCAGTACTACGTTACTGTAGAGAAGGTGGGTACTGTTAGTGGCTATGGCCCAGATCAGGAGAAGTCGTATGACGAACTTATCGACTACCTTCTCCCAGAGTACGAGAACCAGCTCACACAGCGTCTCTTCACAGGCGAGCAGACCATCACTAATAGCGACCTTGGCAAGAGCGTAAACGGCTTTAGCGACTACGTAATTGTTGTTTGGGGCTTCAACAATGGTCCTACAACCACTGTCTTCATGTCGGAGGCATTCCGTCCTGCTGACCCTGAGTAGTGAACCATTTACAATTACAAACAATGAAAAAGATTCTTATTCTTATGGCTATGGCTATCGGTGTCGTTGCGTGCGACACCGATAAGCCCACGCCTGATGGACCTAATACCCCTACCCCAGTGCTGACCCTCACCTCTGAGGGCTCTGTATGGTTCGAGGCTATGGGTGGCGAGGGTGTCATCAACTACACTCTCGAGAACCCCGCTAAGGATGTTGAACTTAAGGCATCAAGCTCTGTAGAGTGGATCACCGACATCACTATTGGTGATAGCATCACATACATCGTTGCTCCTAATGAGATTGAGGAGGAGCGCCGTGGCACAATCACCGTGGAGTATGGCGAGCAGAGTTTCTCGGTATCTATCATGCAGCGCGTAATGTTCAACGTAGATGTAACATTCGAGGCTGAGAGCCTCAATGGCAGTAGCTACTTTGGCAAGGTAGAGAATGCCGATAGCTATCGCTACAACGTTATGCTCTCAACAAAGGGTGTTAACCAGAGCGGTAATCTCTATCCCGACACGTCATACTACATCTTCGACATCTATGCAGCCACAGGCGCAGAGAATGGCGTTGCCACACTCCCCATCGGCGAGTATACATTTGGCGCCGAGGGTGTTGCAGGCTCGATTTATAACGGCTATAGCAAGTTCATAGAGACAAGCCAGAGCGGCAGCAGAGAAGTACTTTTTGAGGACGTGCGCCTCATTGTTAGCCAGGAGGCTATCGAGGCATACATCACCCTCGACAATGGTGAGAAGCACTATGTCACCTATAGCGGCAACCTCGCTATCGACCCATATAAGGCCGAGAATACCGATGGTTATAGCACACTACGTCGTGACTACAGCTTCGACATTAGCGGTGGTGTGTTCGTAGGTGCATATGTTGGGAATATGTACTACTCGAGCGCAGACACATGCCAGGTATACCTCTTCGAGGAGCTTGACCTTGTGACTGGCGAGGAGTTTGGCGACGAGTTCCAGCTCGACTTGCAGTTGCCACGTGGCAGCAAGGATATCTGCGGCACCTACACCCCAGGTACCACAGCTGGTCACTTCCTCATAGGCTATATGGAGGATTTGGGTGGTGGTCAGTATATGCAGACCAACACATGGTATATGACTGCTGGCTATCAGGACTTCGCACCACTTGTTGACGGCACCATCGTTGTCGAGAAGGATAGCGCTGACAACTACACCTTCACTATCGACTGCACTGACGATGAGGGCAACAAGATTTCGGGCGTATTCCGCGGCACAGGTGAGTTTACCGAGTGGTAATTATCACTATTTAGATCCAATTAGGGTGTTTGGCCAACTGGCTAAACACCCTTTTTACTTATAGTATAATTTATCATTCCCGCGACAATTATAAGACAAATTTATATAATCATAAAATAATACAATCAAAAACTTATTGCGGATAACAAAATAACTATTATCTTTGCAATAGAAAAAAGGAGATAAACTTAAAAAGATAATAATTACAAACCTATAAAACTATAAAGAGTATGAAAGATTTGAAAGGAACTAAGACTGAGAAGAACTTGTGGGAGGCATTTGCTGGTGAGTCACAGGCACGCAACAAGTATACATATTTCGCATCGAAGGCTAAGAAGGATGGCTATGTTCAGATAGCTAAGATCTTCGAGGAGACAGCAGCTAACGAGAAGGAGCACGCTGAGATTTGGTTCAAGCTTTTGCAGGGCATCGGCTCAACAACTGAGAACCTCAAGGCAGCTGCCGAGGGTGAGAACTACGAGTGGACAGACATGTACGCAGAGATGGCAAAGGATGCTCGCGAGGAGGGCTTCGACCACATCGCATTCCTCTTCGAGGAGGTTGGTAAGATTGAGAAGGAGCACGAGGAGCGCTACCGCAAGCTATTGGCTAACGTAGAGGGCGGCTTGGTATTCTCACGCGACGGCGATATGATCTGGCAGTGCTCTAACTGCGGTCACATCCATGTAGGCAAGCAGGCACCTGAGGTATGTCCAGTATGTGTTCATCCTAAGGCTTACTTCCAGATTAAGGCTGAGAACTATTAGTAGATAATAAATAGACACAGGAGCAGACCCTTAATTGGGTCTGTTTTTGTATAGAGTAAAGGTATGAGCTGGTTAACAATAATATTAATACCATTTATTGGCACGCTGGCGGGTGCTTCAACGGTGCTGTTCACACGCAATAAGTCGCTCGAACGCACTCAAAAGATCTTCATCGGCTTCGCCGCAGGTGTGATGGTGGCAGCCTCTGTATGGTCGCTAATAATTCCCTCAATAGAGCTATCCGAGGGTATGGGGCGCCTCAGCTGGTTACCAGCCGCTGTGGGCATAATTCTCGGCATGCTCTTCCTACTCATGCTCGACAACCTTGTACCACACCAACACCTCACCTCTGACACACCCGAGGGACCGCGCTCGGGTCTGGGCAAGCGCCAGATGTTGATGCTCGCCGTGACGCTACACAACATCCCCGAGGGCATGGCCGTAGGTGCTGTGGTGGCAGGAGCGCTCAACGGTGATGCTGGCATCAGCATGGCAGCAGCCTCGGCACTCGCCATAGGTATGGCGATACAGAACATCCCCGAGGGTGCGATAATATCGCTACCACTACGCGCGGAGGGCATGACACGTCGCAGGTCGTTCCTCTATGGTGGTCTATCTGGCATAGTGGAGCCTATATCGGCACTGGTGATGATACTCCTCTTTGAGCATATATCACCCGTACTACCCTACCTCTTGGCATTCTCGGCAGGTGCAATGCTCTATGTCGTTGTCGAGGAGCTTATCCCCGAGACACAACAGGGCAAGCATTCAAACATAGGCACTATAGCCTTTGCCATAGGCTTCATCATAATGATGATACTCGATGTAGCGCTGGGATAGTAGATCATAAAAAGAGTATGGCACTTAGGTTCTCTAAGTGCCATATTTCTACTTTACGCGGATGAGGTTTATGCCATCGCGAATAGGGATTATAACATTATCTACCCTATCGTCATCCTTGACCATGCGGTTAAACTCGACAATAGCCTCGGTATGTTTGTCGTTATGGGCTATCAGCTGCGCAACCTTACCATACCACAAGATGTTATCAGCGAGGATGAATGAACCACTTCGAAGGTATCCTCCATCCATAAGCATGCGGTAGTAGTCGGGATACTCTCTCTTGTCGCCATCCATGAAGACCATGTCGTAGCACTCACCAAGGCGTGGCACAACATCCAATGCCGAGCCTATATGCTGGCGTATGCGGTGGCCATACTCCGAGGCATCGAAGTACTTAGCTGCGATATCCTCCAATTCGTCATCCACCTCGATGGTATCGAGGATAGCATCATCATCCAAGCCTCGGGCAATGCTGAGCGCCGAGTAGCCGGTGAAGGTACCTATCTCCAACACGCGTTTAGGGCGCATCATGCGCACGAGCATCTCGAGGAGCTTCCCCTGAAGGTGTCCAGAGATCATGCGTGGGTTGATGACGCGTAGGTATGTCTCGCGCTCAAGGCGGTGCATAAGCTCCTCCTCGGGCTTTGTATTATCAAGAATGTACTGCTCTAAGTTATCCATACTATTATCTATAAATCAGCTTCGAGAGTGAAGCGAAGTTATCATTTGCAACCTCCATAATCTGCTCGGCAGTGATGGCCATAACCTTCTTATAGGCATCCTCCAAAGTCTCGATATCCTTATATAGGAGGTAGCTCTTACCAGCACCAAGCATATATCCCTCGTTCGACTCCATGGATATTGCCATCTGAGCCACAAACTGCCTCTTGGCAATGGCAAGACGACGTGGAGATATTGGCTCACGCATAAGCTGCGACACCTCGCTCTCTATAAGCTCGACACACTGCTCAGCATTGTCGTGGTCCGACGAGAAGTATATGCCAACTATACCAGTATCGGAATATGGGGTATAGGTGGCCTCAACATTATAGGATAGACCATGCTTCTCACGCAACACCAGGTTGAGGATTGAGTTGGCCGAGGGGCCACCGAGGATATTTACCGCCAGAGCAAATGGCAAGCGTCTATCGTCTCTAATGCTATAGCCACGCGTGCCGATGATGCCATGAGCCTGATGGGTATGGCGCGACTGCACAACACTAAAGGGCTTATACTCCGCCGTCTGTCGGCGCTCATAGCCTCGCATAGTAGAGGGCTCTGTGGCCAGATAGCGCTCGGCAACACGCTGTGCCGTAGCCACCGAGAAGTTACCGATAGATGAGAATACCATCTGGTCGGTGGTATATGTTCGGTGAACAAAGGCTTCGAGATTCTCCGTAGTGAGGCGCGATAGACGGGACTTAGTGCCAAGGATATTATGTCCGAGCTCCGAGCCTTGGAACATCAAATCCTCAAAATCGTCATAGATACGCTCAGAGGGGGAATCCTTATATGAGTTAATCTCATCGGCGATGACCTCGCGCTCCTTCTTAAGCTCCCTCTCGGGGAATGAGGAGTGAAAGACGACATCCGACATTAGCTCCACGGCGCGCTGGAAGTCACGGCGCATGACCGTAGCATGGAGCGTCGTATCCTCCTTTGTTGTATAGGCATTAAGCTCACCGCCGAGGTTCTCAAGGCGGCAGTTCACCTGGTAGGCACGACGCTTCGCAGTACCCTTGAAGAGTGCATGCTCCGTGAAGTGAGCAATGCCATACTCCTCAGGAAGCTCATCACGGCTACCTGCATTAACGACCATAGCGCAGTGTACGACACCACTACGCACCTGACGGTGGATACCTCGTATGCCATTAGGCAGTATATATGTTTCAAACTCCTTCATTGTGCTTCTTCAAAAATTCTCCTGTATAGCTCTCCTTGCATGCCACAACATCGTCGGGAGTACCAGCTACAACTACCCTACCGCCATCTGCACCCGCCTCGGGACCGAGGTCGATAACCCAATCGGCACACTTAATAACCTCCATATTATGCTCCACAACAACCACCGAGTGTCCCCTCGCGATAAGAGCATCAAAGGCCTTCAAAAGGCGGCCTATATCGTGGAAGTGAAGACCTGTGGTTGGCTCATCAAAGATGAACATTAGGCGCTCCTGGCTACGCTCCTTCATAAGGAATGAGGCGAGCTTCACACGCTGCGACTCTCCACCCGAGAGAGTTGATGACGACTGTCCGAGCTTGACATATCCTAGACCCACCTGCTCCAGGGCGCTAATACGCTCGACAATACGCTTACATGTTGCATTCGTAGCATCCTCCTTGAAGAAGGCGACAGCCTCACTGACCGACATCTCCAAGATATCGTATATCGACTTACCACGATACTTAACCTCCAATATCTCCTGCTTGAAGCGCTTACCGCCACACGCCTCGCACTGCAGCTCTACGTCGGCCATAAACTGCATGCTCACCTTGATGACACCCTCACCCTCGCACTCCTCGCAACGGCCACCAGGCATATTGAACGAGAAGGCTGTGGCGGCAATACCATTATGCTTGGCGTAGGGCTGGTCAGCAAAGAGCTTTCGTATCTCATCGTAGGCCTTAATATAGGTCACAGGATTAGAGCGTGTAGACTTGCCTATGGGCGACTGCGACACCATCTCAACGCCCTGCAAGAGGCGAGAATCTACATCCAAACCGTCGTGGTCACCAGGCATAAGCGTAGTCTCCGATAAGCGGCGTTTGAGGGCGGGATAGAGCACCTCATCAACCAATGACGACTTACCTGATCCGCTGACACCTGTGATACATGTGAAGATGCCAAGAGGTATATCCACATCTATATTCTTCAGATTATGGTGGCGCACACCACGTAGACGCACATGGCCCGCAGCAGCGCGACGACGTTCAGGAATAGCAATACTACGACGGCGTGTAAGATAGTCGGCCGTAAGCGAATTTTTAGCCTCCGAAATAGCACTCGCCGCACCATTATAGACAACCTCACCACCACCAATACCAGCCTCAGGACCCATATCGACTATCCAATCGGCAGCACGCATAACCTCCTCCTCATGCTCCACGACAATGACCGTATTATCGAGGTCACGAAGCTGTTTAAGCACGCCTATGAGGCGATTGGTATCGCGGGGATGGAGGCCGATGCTCGGCTCATCGAGGATATACATAGAGCCCACAAGGTTGCTACCAAGCGACGTAGATAGGTTTATGCGCTGTGACTCGCCACCCGACAAGGTCGCCGACAAGCGATCGAGCGTAAGGTAGTGTAGACCCACCTCCATAAGATAGCCAAGGCGATTGCGAATCTCAACAAGGACACGCTCCGCGGTGGTTGCATCGAACTCATCAAGTTCGAGATTTGCAAAGAATCTATCTAGCTCACCAATGGTCATAGTCACTAGCTCGGCGATATTCTTACCTCCAACACGGACATACAAAGCCTCAGGGCGAAGGCGCGTACCATGACATTTGGGACAAAGGGTCTTACCCATATATCGCGACTTAAGCACCCTATACTGCACCTTATGGCGCTGGGTATCTACATAGGCGAAGAAGTCATCGAGACCATGAAAGTACTCATTACCACGCCATAGAAGCTCGCGCTGAGCATCCGTAAGTGCATGGTAAGGGGTGTGTATCGGGAAGCCAAACTGCGAGGAGCTCAATATTAGCTCATCGCGCCAACGTCCCATCGTGGCACCATTCCAACAAGCGATGGCGCCGTTATATATACTCTTAGATTTATCTGGAACAACAAGATCCTCATCAATGCCCGTAACCTTGCCATAGCCCTCACACTCGGGACATGCGCCAATAGGGTTATTGAACGAGAAGAGGTGCTCTGTAGGGCGTTCAAACTGCATATCACCATCCTCGAAGTGCGAAGAGAGTGTCTCCACCTCATCGCCAATAATGAGGTACATGGAACCTGAACCGTAACCCATGGCACGCGCCACAGAATCGGTGATACGCGATAATACCTCCTGCTCCGAGCGCTTGGCAACACGATCAACGATGACCATAACATCCTTGAGCTCCATATGCTCGCTAATCTTGGGCATGAACTCCTCAACGAGCATCACCTCGCCACAATAGCGCACACGGCTGACACCATCCTCCATAAGGGTGAGCATACGCTCGACAATACCCTCGGAGTGCTTCAACAGCAATGGCGCTGCAATGGTGATACGCTCGCCATCACTTAGTAGCTTTATTCTATCGACAACATCGTCGACCTCATAGCAGCGCACCTCACGCCCCGTGGTGGGTGAATAGGTGCGACCTATGCGCGAGAAGAGCAGCTTAAGGTAGTCGTATATCTCGGTAGTTGTGCCGACAGTAGAGCGTGGATTGCGCGAGATGACCTTCTGCTCGATGGCAATGGCTGGAGCTATGCCCTCAATCATATCTACATCGGGCTTCTCTACCCTACCCAAGAACTGACGCGCGTATGCCGACAGTGACTCGACATAGCGACGCTGACCCTCGGCAAAGATTGTATCGAAAGCCAATGTTGACTTGCCCGACCCCGACAATCCAGTAACAACAACAAGGTTGTTATGTGGAATCTCAACGTCGATATTCTTGAGGTTATGAACCCTCGCGCCCCTTATTTTTATCTTATTATCCAACGACTACTCCTCTTTATTTTCATCAGACATAACTTCCACGATAGCACCCTCAACCTTCTCCAAGCGCTGGATTAGTTGCGCCGAGTCGCTCTCGCGGATGCTTAGGTGCATAGTGCAGAGATTATCGAAGAGCTGCTCATGGATGCGTGGTTGCATATCCTTGACAATGCGCATGACATCGTTCATCGCGATATAGCTAAACGCCACCGAGATATTTACATCCACCGTACGCTCCACAATCTCACACTCGGCAAGCACCTGTGCCGTAGACTCCTTATATGCTGCGATAAGACCTGGGACGCCCAGCTTAGTGCCTCCAAAGTAGCGCACAACGACAACCAAGCAGTTGGTAACCTCCTGCGAGAGGAGCTGACCTAAAATAGGCTTACCCGCAGTAGATGAGGGCTCGCCATCGTCGTTGGCACGAAACTGCTCGCCATGAGGACCCAAGCGCCAAGCATAGCAATGGTGCGTAGCATCGAACCACTTCTTACGCAATACATCTAAGTGCTCCTTGATCTCGCTCTCCGTCTCCACGGGATAGGCATAAACCAAGAACTTACTACTCAGCTGTCGGTAGGTGGTCTCTGCAGGACGCGCTATGGTCTTATAACTATCCGATGCCATTACTCAATCTTGGTAAACATTCTATCCCAACGTATATCGCCGGTATTTGGATCGATAGAGAACCATATATACTTCGCCTTACCCACGATGTGATCCTCGGGAACAAAGCCCCAGAAGCGTGAGTCGAGCGAGAAGTGACGGTTATCACCCATCATGAAGTAGTAGTCCATGAGGAACTCATACTCGGTGGCTGGCTCACCGTCGATATAGTAGGTCACTGAGCCATCGTCATGCCACTCCTCCTTAACGGCACGATGCTCATAGGCAGTGATGCAACGGCCATAGAGAGCCATATTCTCAGGTGTAAGCTCGATGCTCTCACCCGCCTCAGGAATCCACACTGGACCGAAGTTATCGAGAGTCCACGATGCTGATGCGCCCTCCGAGAGGTGTGGAATAAGGGCAAGGCCCATATCGTCGTTACCCTCACCGATGTTGCTACCAGTGCCACACTTTGTTAGTTTGTAGCGTGTGGTATCGCTATACTTATCCAAATCCTTATCAGCAATAAGAGCAGTCTCAGACTTGCCACTCTTGAGGTTATGCACCTCATAGACATACTGCTTATTGGGAACATACTTCTCGGGCTCGCTGTCGTGGTAGACCTCGCCATCGACAACCTCCAGCCAATCACCAGGCATACCTACGCAACGCTTGATGTAGTTCTCCTTCTTATCCAATGGACGCACAGCAATGGTATAGTTCTCACGGATATATGCACGACGCTCAGCAGGCGTATTACCCATAACTGTCTCGTTTGGATCGCGCAATATCTGATAGTAGCTCTCAGCAGCGCGCTCCAAGATTACGGTATCGCCCTCAGGGAAGTTGAAGACAACAACATCGCCACGCTCGATCTGCCCCTTACCTGCCAAACGGCGGTATGAGCGCTCCCATGATGTAGAGAACGAGGCCTCAGTGTCGCTCATGGGCAAGGTATTGTGCACGAATGGGAATGACAATGGGGTCATAGGCACGCGAGGGCCATAGGTCACCTTATCAACGAGGATGTAGTCGCCCTGCAACAATGTACCCTCCATAGAGCCTGTAGGGATGACGAACATCTGGAACCAGTAGAGCTGGATGAGTGTTGCCACAACGGTAGCAAAGATGATAGCGTGCACCCAGCCATATATCCACAAATATACGGATGTCTGCGTCTTGAGCTCGTTCCACAAGGCATAGGCACCCACCAAGCAGAAGGTGAGCAAGAATGGCACATTCCAGCGGAAGATGACCATCTGGATGAGAACGCCAACAACAACGGCAAAGATGGCAGCGCACCACACAGCCCACGCTATGCGATACCACTTATAACGCTCGACGAACTGCTGGTGATAGGTGCGTATCTTGCGTGTGATGTAGTAGTCGTAGATGAGTGGCAAGGTGATAAATAGCGACCACCATGCACCATACCAAATGGCAAATAGAGTGACAAGTAAAGACATCAATGCACACAACGTCCAAGGGTGTGTGACATAAAACTTAATTGTTGAGTATATCTGCTTAATCTTCTCCATATCTTTATCCAGTGCTAAATATTACAGTAGGTTATCCATTGTGTGTACGCCGCTCTTATCCTGGAGATACTCACCAGCGATGACAGCACCCATAGCCAAGGCACGGCGGTTGGTTATCGAATGCTTCAATTCCAAGTAATCATCCTCCGAGGTATAGGTTACGGTGTGTATGCCTGGCACCATACCCTCGCGATGAGAGATGATGGCAATCTGCGAGGCATCGTCAGTGGTGGCATTCACCCAGCCCTGCTTGCGCTCGATACTATCGATAATGCCCTCGGCAAGGGTTATCGCAGTGCCGCTGGGGGCATCCTTCTTCCATATGTGGTGAGTCTCGTCGATGGTGATCTCATACTCTTTGTATGGGCTCATAAGTTCAGCCATACGCTTGTTGAGACGGAACATCATATTGACACCTATCGAGAAGTTAGAGGCATAGAAGAGAGCGCCACCGCGCTCCACGGCAAGAGCCTGCATCGTAGGGAGCTCCGAGAGCCAGCCTGTGGTACCCGACACAACACGGCAACCAGCCTCAAGGATAACACGCACATTATGTGCCGCGGTATCGGGCGTTGTAAACTCAAAGCATACATCTATGTTTGCAAGGTTCTCGGCAGTGAGTTCTGCCGCATTAGCCTCGTCAATAATCAATTCGACACTATGGCCGCGCTGAGCCAAAATACGCTCAATCTCGCGCCCCATCTTTCCGTGTCCTATAATCGCACACTTCATAATTTTTGAAATTACATATAAATAATGGGGTAAAGATAGCAAAAAAAAGTGACATACTCCACATATGTCACTTTTTTTATACATCTAAGATGTATATGCGATTAATAATCCACCCTCGAAAGGAACAACCCGCAAGCTGGAGCACCAGCACTGCAGCGCGATAGGTCGCGTGAGCGGATGATATCTTCGAACTCCTCGACACTATATCTACCACGACCTACATCGACCAAAGTACCCACAATGGCACGCACCATATTGCGCAAAAATCTATCGGCGCGGATGGTGAAACGAAGCGTTCCATCGGCCTCCGCAACCCACTCGGCATGGGAGATGTGGCAGATGTTGGTCTTATTGTTTGAATTGAGCTTTGCAAACGAGGTAAAATCCTCATACTCAAGGAGCTTCTTCGCAGCTATATTCATACGCTCAACATCTAAATCGACAGCAAAATGCCATGCTGAATAGCGACGAAATGGGGCTTTTCGGGTGGTAAGAAAGTAGGTATACTCTCGTTGTTTTGCGTCGAAACGAGCATGCTTCGCAGCCTCCACCTCATAGATGCGCAGAATGGCGATATCGTCGGGCAGCACCTTATTCATCTTATAGGCGAGCTGCGCACAATCGAGAGCCACATCGCTATCGAAATGAGCCACGTAGAACGAGGCATTGACACCTGTATCAGTACGACCTGCGCCAACAATCTCGGTAGGCACACGCAGCAACATCGATAGCTTCGCCTCGATGACACCCTGCACAGTCATAGCATCGGGCTGTCGCTGCCAACCACAGTAGGCAGCACCGTCGTATTGTAGTTCGATAAAGTAGCGCACAAAAAGATAGTTTAAGGAGATTAGGGAATTTAAGGATTATATCTCCCTAAACTCCCTAATTTCACTGTTTCGTTACTATAATTACATGTGGATAGCGCAACCCAATGCATCCTCCGCAGCCTCCATCACTGCCTCATGCATAGATGGGTGGGCGTGGATGGTACGAGCAATGCGGTGAGCGTTGACACCCAAGACCTTAGCCAAGGTAGGCTCACCAATCATCTCGGTTACGTTGTGACCCACAAAGTGAGCTCCGAGGAGTTTCTCCTCAGCATCGAAGATAAGCTTCACAAAGCCATCGCGCTCACCAGCAGCAGTAGCCTTACCTGAAGCTGTATATGGGAACTTACCAACCTTATAGTCGATACCTGCAGCCTTAGCCTGCGCCTCGGTCATACCCACAGAGGCAACCTCTGGAGAGGTGAAGATGCACGAAGGAATTGTCGAGTAGTCGATAGCCTCAGGATTGAGACCACAGATATGCTCAACGCAGTGGATAGCCTCGGCAGAGGCAACGTGCGCAAGAGCAGGCGTTGCGATGATATCACCGATAGCATATACGCCGTCGACGGTAGTTTTATAGTGCTCATCTACCTTAACCTTGTCGCGCTCGATCTCGATACCGAGCTCCTCAAGGCCCATATCCTCGATATTTGACTTGATACCCACAGCCGACAATACGACATCTGCCTCGAGGGTCTGCTCGCCCTTCTTACCCTCAATATTAACCTCACACTTTCCATCCTCGCGAACAGCAACCTGCTTGACAGTTGTAGAGGTCATGACAGTAGCGCGAAGCTTACGGAAGGCACGCTCCATAGCCTTGGCGGTATCCTCATCCTCCAAAGGCATAATCTGAGGCATATACTCCACAATGGTCACCTTAACACCCATAGTAGCGTAGATGTAGGCAAACTCCGAGCCGATAGCACCAGAGCCGACAACAACCATAGACTCGGGCAACTCAGGCAACACAAGAGCCTCCTTCGACGAGATGATATGCTTGCCGTCGATAGGCATGAAAGGCATGACGCGTGGACGAGCACCAGTAGCAAGGATGATATTCTCAGCCTCATACTCAACACCCTCAACCTCAACGATATGCTGAGCCTTGAGACGACCAAAGCCTGCGATAACGTCGATGTTATTCTTCTTCAAGAGGAACTGAACACCCTTATTCATTGTTGTTGCCACCATACGCTCGCGCTCGACCATCTTTGTCCAGTCGGGCTTAACCTCGCCCTCAATAGCGACACCATAGGTTGCAGCAGCCTTGCAGTCTGAGTAGACCTGCGCTGAGCGCACGAGAGCCTTGGTGGGGATACAGCCCCAGTTGAGGCATACACCACCCGCATCGGCCTTCTCGACGATAGCTACGCGCTTACCACATTGTGCAGCACGAATAGCGGCAACGTAACCACCAGGGCCCGAGCCAATAACGATAATATCGTATCTCTCCATAATGATAACTCTTTAATCGTTGTTTTCTACAATTACTTTACCACCTTAAGAATCTCGCCCTTGTCGTGAGCTACGGCACGCTTCCAATTCTCGGTATAGCCAGGCTGCTCGATAATGCCAGGGATATCCTTACCATTTCCATTATCAACGAACACGCCGTTCTCCTCGCCCTTAACGTTACCATCGATATACTTAACCATGAGGTACTTATCGAGGTCAACCCAGATATTGAATAGAGCCTGAGCGTTGTTTACAGTAAGCTCAGTGGCAACCTTCTGTGCCTTCTTTGCGCTCTTTGCGCTACCGATCTGACGATCCATAGCTGGCACGAGCTCGAGCATCTTATTCTCCCACATATCAACATACTCGCGTACGGTCTTACCCACACTGTTATAGCGCAAGTATGCGAACTGAGCTACGCGGTTAGTAATCCAGAACATAGAGGTATCAGAGTACTTAAGCATTGTACCGTTACCCTCGCGCAAGCACTCAGGAACCTCGGTAGAGGTTACATAGATAGGGGTAAGAGGTGATGTAGCAGCATCGTCGGTACCGAACCAAAGGATACCAACCTTACCAGGACGTGCCTGGCCCACAAGCCAGAAGCCTGTCTGCTGAGTGGCGATAGCGCGCTCGTTGCAATACTCAACGCCATCAACCTCGAAGTACATAGGACGCCAGCGGTATGGGCAACCCTCGCCACCAGCACCAATATCGTTAGTCATATCCATCTTAGTACCCTCATAGTGGTCACGCATGCAATCCATAAGAACCTTTGGAGATACCTTCTCGCGAGGCATAACCCACAATGGCATACGGTTGTTAGGGTTGTGACCCATAGCGTAGTCCTCATACTGATCCATATCGTCAGCTACGGTGCGGAAGAAAGCCCATACACGAGCCTCACAACCACGCATAGCACCGAAATCGAGTGGAGCATAAGCATCAGCAAAGCTGAAATCCTCGTTTGAACCCTCATACCAGCCCATCTTGCGAGCTACATCCGCAACATCTGGTGCGTAGAGGCAGTTCTCAGGGTCGTTCCATGGGAAGGTGGTGATGCGTGCCTGGTTAGCGTGAGCCGATACATAGCCATCAGGAATGCGGCGTGCTACCCATACGATACCCTTATCCTCTGGACCCTTACCAATAAGCTCCATAATCCATGCCTCCTCGGTATCGATGATAGAGAACGACTCACCTGATGAGCAGTAACCATAGGTATTAGCCAAATATACAATCATATCGATAGCCTCGCGAGCGGTCTTACAACGCTGCAAGGTGATGTAGATGAGTGAGCCGTAGTCGATACCACCCTTTGGATCTTCCAACTCAGGACGACCACCAAAGGTTGTCTCGGTAATGAAGAGCGAGTGCTCATTAGAGTTACCAAGTGTGCGATAGCGCACCTGCTGCTGCGCAATCTGACCAATATAGCGGCCAGTATCCCACTCCGTAACATCCATCCATGGGGTGTACTTGCCTGGCACGTAGCTATACAACGAACCATACAAGCCGTGTGAGTCGGCAGCATAGGTCACCATATTAGAGCCATCGGTTGACGCACCACGCGTCACAATAAAGTTTGTACAGGCATCTGCAGTTGCAATACCCATAACAAATGCGCCCACAAGGGCGATGGTTTTGAATAGTTTGTTCATAGGTTTAGAATATTTGTTTCTTAGTTTTACATATAAAATCTTTCAAAGATACAAAATTATTTGAAATTGTTGGCATCTTATCCAATAATTTATACCTTTGTAATGAAAAATATAAGATTAATATGTCAATTAGTGATCGTCTACATAGAATTTTAAAAACTCTCCCCGAGGGTGTTCAACTTGTTGCAGTATCGAAGTTCCACCCCGCAGAGCGACTTGAAGAGGCCTACAATGCTGGTCAGCGTATCTTCGGCGAGAGCAGACCACAGGAGATGGCAGCAAAGGCAGCTATACTACCAAAGGATATAGAGTGGCACATGATAGGTCATCTGCAGACAAACAAGGTTAAATACATTGCACCCTTCGTATCGATGATTTCATCGGTGGACTCGGAACGTCTCATCGAGGAGATTGAGAAGCAGGCAGCAAAAAACAACCGCATTATAGACATCTTATTGGAGGTGCATGTTGCCGACGAGCAGACAAAGTCGGGATGGTCGCAGGAGGAGCTCGATGCCTACCTCGCAACAGAAGCACTAAAAAGCATGGAGCATATACGCGTACGCGGTGTGATGACCATAGCTACGAACACCGACGATGAGACCATCATACGCCGCGACTTCCAGCGCATCAAGGAGATATATGAGAGTCTGAAATCGCATTTCGGCGCTTCGTTCGACACCTTATCAATAGGCATGTCTGACGACTACCCTATCGCCCTTGAGTATGGTTCGACAATGGTGCGCATAGGCACTGCGATATTTGGAGCAAGAGAGTACTAAACAAGAAGATAAGAGGTGAAAAGCACGACTTTTCACCTCTCTCTTTATCATTAGAATAGCGCCTTGGGCAGCTGCTCGATACTCGATATTGTAACCACCTCAATGCCATCGGGCACCTTCATACCCTTACGACCAAAGCTCGATATAACAATACGCTTAAAGCCCAAGCGCGCAGCCTCTGCCACACGCTGCTCGGTACGTGGTGCTGGGCGCACCTCGCCCGAAAGACCTATCTCACCTGCACAACATACGCCATCGCGCAAGGGACGGTCGTAGTATGACGAGATGATAGCAGCGACAACGGCAAGGTCCATACCTGTATCAGATATTTTGAAGCCACCAGCGAAGTTAAGGAAGACATCCTTCTGATACATCTTCATGCCAACCCTCTTCTCCAAGACAGCAAGCAGCATATTCAAGCGACGCTGATCAAAGCCCGTAGCCGAGCGCTGAGGCGTGCCATAGGCAGCAGCACTAACGAGCGACTGAGCCTCGATGAGATAGGGACGTATGCCATCGACAGCAGCGCCCACAGAGCATCCCGAAAGTGGCTCTTCATAGTGCGACAAGAGCACCTCCGAAGGGTTATCCACGGCCCTAAGACCCGAGCCACACATCTCAAATATTCCTATCTCGGAGGTAGCACCAAAGCGGTTTTTGATACCTCGTAGTATTCGATAGGTATGGTTGCCATCACCCTCGAACTGAAGCACCACATCGACGATATGCTCCAAAATCTTAGGACCAGCAATAGTACCATCCTTGGTTATATGACCGATGATGAAGATCGATATACCCATCATCTTAGCCACCTTCAAGAGCGTGGCGGCACACTCACGAATCTGAGTAACGCTACCCGCCGACGAGTCGACAAGGTCGCTATATATCGTCTGTATGGAGTCGATAATTACCACATCGGGGCGTAACTCCTCAATCTGACGAACGATATTTTCAAGCAGCGTCTCGGTATATACTGTACACTGCTCATTAACAATGCCAATGCGTTGCGCACGCATCTTTATCTGCTCGGCAGACTCCTCACCCGACACATAGAGCGTAGAAAGGTGGTTATCGGTAAGGGCAAGTTGGAGCGAGAGCGTCGACTTACCGATACCAGGCTCTCCACCAAGGAGTATCAAAGACCCAGGCACAAGACCACCACCCAGCACTCTATTTACCTCGCCACTGCCGAGGTCGATGCGCTGAGTTGTCTGCTCCGCAATATCCTGCACAAGGCATGGCTCAGCCTTTGGGACTGAACTTAGGCGTGCAGTAGCAGATGATGAACTCTCCTTTGCCACAGTATGCTCCGCAAAGGTGCTCCACTCGCCACACGAGGGGCACTTACCGAGCCACTTGGGGGCCTCATAGCCACATGCCGTACAGAAAAATGTCTTCTTTACCTTAGCCATTAGCTAAAGAGCTTTATGATATCGTTACCATTAGCATAGACAAGCAACATGAGCAACAACGCAAGGCCTATCCACTGCATGATCTCCATAAACTTATCACTTGGCTTACGACGTGTTATAATCTCCCAAAGAGTGAAGAGAGCATGACCGCCATCGAGGCCTGGTATAGGCAAGAGGTTCATCACTGCAAGCATGATAGATATAAGGGCTGTGATACGCCAGAAGCTCTGCCAATCCCATGTGTCGGGGAAGACACCACCGATAGATAGGAAACCACCAACCTCCTTATAGAGTTTAGTGTCGGGGTTAACAATCATCTTGAGCTGCTCCCAATATGACGCAATCTCATTGCCTGCCATCTTAATACCAGCTGGGATAGACTCAAAGAAGCCATACTCAACACGTGTGAGGCATACATCCTCCACAGGCTGTAGCTCCAAGCCTATCATACCCTCGTCGTTGACAGCCGTTGGGATTACAACATGTTGAGAACTCTCATGACCAAGGCTATCGGCCTGGATGCGTGCCACAGTAACATTCACCTCCTGGCCCTTATACTCGGCAAGCTCAGCTCTGATAAGCTCACCACTGCGAAGCTCCTCATCGCCCACGCCAATAATCTGGTCACCAGGCATATATCCCGCAGCAATAGCACTCTCAGAGGTTACATTAGCAACAATCATTGGGGCCTGCACAGGTGAGTACATACCCTTATAGCCACCACCCTCACGCATGGCAACAAGCTTCTCCAAAGGAATGACAACATCCAATGTATCGTGACGATCACGCACGACGGTCACGGTGCGCTCGTCGTCTGCCACGAGCAAGTTATAGCCAATCTCCTGGGCATCACCCACACTCTGACCATCGATAGCAAGGATGCGGTCACCATCCTGGAAGCCTAGCTCCTTGCCCGCATCGTTGAAGGCGTAGCCGTGAACAGCGTTATCGTTATGGAGATACGTCTCACCCCAGGTAAAGAGGATACCTGCATATATTATCATTGCAAGTATCACGTTCATGATGACACCCGCAAGCATGACAATAAGGCGCTGCCACGCTGGCTTGGTGCGGAACTCCCAAGGCTGAGGCTCCTGCTTCATCTGCTCAACATTCATCGACTCGTCGATCATGCCCGATAGTGAGACATAGCCACCCAAAGGCAACCAACCCACACCATACTCTGTCTCACCGATCTTCTTCTTATATGGTGTGAACCATGGATTGAAGAAGATATAGAACTTCTCGACACGAATCTTGAAGATACGTGCTGCGATGTAGTGTCCGAACTCGTGTATCATCACCAACAGCGACAAGGACACGAAGAACTGAATTAGTTTAATTAGGAAAATACTCATAATATCTATTTTTATTATTATCAACGATTAGTGCAAATGGTCGATGAAGCGACCTGCCAAGGCGCGCGACTGCGCATCGATGCGGTCGTAGTCCTCGATGGTTGGATGAGGAATAAACGTAGCATACTTCATGGCATAGCGTATAGCGCCAATGATATCGGGTAGCGTGCAACGACCCTCCAAAAAGGCAGCCACACCGACCTCATTAGCGGCATTCATCATACATGGATATGTACCACCTCGACGCAAAGCATCGTAGGCAATATCCAAGGCTGGATACTTCTCTCTATCCACCTCGCTGAAGGTGAGCATTGGGTAGTCAAGCATCGAGAATGGCGTTGTGGCCTCCGCAGCTCTATCGGGATACATCATTGCGTAGCTAATAGGTGTATGCATATCGGCATTGCCGAGTTGTGCCTTGACAGCGCCATCCTTGAACTCCACCATAGAGTGGACGATAGACTGTGGATGGATGACAACCTTTATCTGATCGGGAGCGACATCGAACAACCAACGCGCCTCGATAACCTCAAAGCCCTTATTTACGAGTGTCGCGGAGTCGATGGTGATCTTAGCTCCCATAGACCACTGGGGGTGCTGCAAAGCCTCCTCGGGGGTTATCTCCGCAAAGCGCTCGGCAGGCACATCGCGCAACGAGCCACCACTGCAGGTGAGGATTATGTTACGCACATTATCCATACTCTCGCCCTCCAAACACTGCTTAATGGCCGAGTGCTCCGAGTCGATAGGTAGTATCTCCACGCCCTTGGCACGTGCTGCCGACATTACCAACTCACCAGCAACAACCAAGGTCTCCTTATTGGCTAAGGCTATACGCTTGCCACACTCGATAGCACGCAACGTAGGGTGCAAACCCGCATAGCCGACCAGGGCGTTGATGACCATATCCACATCGTCGGTGGAGGTGACATACTCAATGGCCTCGCTACCAACAAGCACCTCAACATCGGTCTTGATGAGTGCTCGGCGCAGACGCTTCTCATACTTCGCATC
Organism: Alistipes sp.; assembly: GCA_045654925.1. Lineage (GTDB taxonomy): Bacteria > Bacteroidota > Bacteroidia > Bacteroidales > Rikenellaceae > Alistipes. The sequence continues at coordinate 70,774 of JAZOOI010000001.1, forward strand.
GCCAATGACGACACGACGTACGCCAAACTCCTTGGCCACCTCGGCAAGCTCCTTCCAACGACTCTGCGCAACAGCGGCCACAAGCGTAAAACGCTCAGGCATACGACGTATTATATCGAGTGTCTGAGCACCAATAGAGCCCGTAGCTCCAAGTAGTGCTATTCTATAATGCTGCGCCATAACTATCTGCCTTTACCAAAAATATAGGGTTCGGGGTTTACTGCCACGCCATCGCGCCAAAGCTCAAAGACAAGTTCTGCGACATGCGCTGTGTCATCCTGACTAACGGAGCCAACACGACCTATTGCAGCACCACTCTTAAGAGGCTGACCACGACGTACCAACACCTCGCTAAGGTTTCTATAGACCGAGACATAGCCACCAGCATGCTGTATAACAACAACAGCGTAGCCATCATTCATGTCGCTAAGGCCGATGACCGTACCACTGTCGATAGCCATCACCGTGGCATCAGCTGTTGGAGTCATAGCTATATCGTAGTCCGACTGCGAGGAGTCGAAGCCTCGCGACAAAAGACCATCAATAGGCTTAACAAAGATTGGAGCCTCAATCTTTGGGCGTTTAGTATTCGCCAGTGAATAGTCGTCATCCTCACTCTCCAACTTTGCACGAAGCAGCGAGTCTGCATCGTTACGCTCCACGGTAGACTTATCGTAGCGTGTATCATCGAGCATAGTTGTGGATTGAGAGGCTGGGGTACTACCGTTAAGAATACGAGCCAAAGCGTCGTAGTACTCCTCCTTATCGGCCATATTCTGCTCCATCTCATCAAGACGCATAATTGCACTCACCATATTGTCGTGCATAGCCTCATTCTTGGTGCGATATGAGGGGAATATATCGAGGACGTTGGTATATGCCATAAGGAGCATTAAACCAACAACAATAATTACCACCAAGGTGAAGACGCTACCCCACAACGCCAATGGCGAGAGGTTTAGTTTCCAATGCACCTCACCCGACTCTCTATCACGCATCGATAGCTGACGTCTATCAGTGAGAAAATCCCATATCTGTCGTAACATAACTCTTCGTATATCTATATAATAATTCGTGCAAAGATACAAAAATGGCGGGATAGTTTGCTATTTGGACATAACTTTTTTACCTTTGCACCATAAAAAAGCAATTTTAACACTACAATTATAGAACAATGGTTAAACCAACACTTTTAGTATTGGCTGCTGGAATGGGCTCTCGTTATGGCTCACTAAAGCAGATGGATGGCGTAGGCCCTAACGGCGAGGCCATCATCGACTACTCGGTATATGACGCTATTCGCGCAGGCTTTGGCAAGGTGGTATTCGTCATCCGCCACTCTTTCGCCGAGGAGTTTGCCGAGGTATTCAACGCAGAGCGTTTCGGCAACAAGATTGAGGTTGTATACGTATATCAGGAGCTCGACTACCTTCCCGAGGGCTTTGCTCTTCCCGCAGAGCGCGTTAAGCCATGGGGTACAAACCACGCTGTGATGATGGCTGCCGAGGTTATCAACGAGCCTTTTGCCGTAATCAACGCCGACGACTTCTATGGTCGTGACTCTTATGCTGTTATAGGCAACTACCTCTCAGGCCTCGCTGGCTCTGAGGGCAAGTACTGCATGGTGGGTTACGAGGTATGCAAGACCCTCTCGGAGAATGGCACCGTATCACGTGGCGTATGTACCGTGGATGCTGAGGGCAACCTCACAAGCATGGTGGAGCGCACAAAGATTGAGCGCGTGAATGGCACCATCGTATTCCACGACAATGGCGACGACGAGGCCTTGGCTGAGAACACCCCTGTGTCGATGAATCTCTTCGGCTTCACACCCGACTATTTCCGCCACTCAAAGGCATTCTTCACAGAGTTCCTAAAGGAGAATATCGACAACCTAAAGTCGGAGTTCTTCATCCCTCTCATGGTCAACAAGGTGATCACCGACGGCACAGCGACAATGCGTGTTTTGTCGACCACATCTAACTGGTTTGGCGTGACTTACAAGGAGGATAAGCCACAGCTTATGGCAAAGATCGAGGAGCTTATTGAGGCTGGCGTTTATCCACACAACCTCTGGGAGTAATAACCTATTAGATAAGGGTCATTTTTGACACATATTACTAAAAACAGGGCACCCGGGGCAGTACCTTTCGTACTATCCCAGGGTGCTCTAGTGTTATATTCGGTGAGCTACCATCCAGCGGGCGAGCTCCTCGGCGGCAACGCCACGTTCCACAAGACCTAAATGCTCGTCGAGGAACGTCTTCAAATCTCTCTGATACTCCTTTTCATCGAAGTTCTCGATAAGGTTAATAAGTTGCTCACTATTTTGCGCCAAGGGGAAGGGCAACTCTCGGAAGTCGTAGTAGTAGCCACGGTCATACTCTGCAACATCGGTAGCATAGAGCATACATGGGCGACGCAACATGGCATAGTCGAACATCGAGCTCGAGTAGTCGGTGATGAGCATATCGCTAACGCACAACAGCTCCTGCATATCGTGATAGCGCGTCATATCTATGACCGATGGGTGGTTGATAAGCGAGGACGTATCGGCCTTACCAATAAGGTTGGGGTGCAGTCGCAACAGCAGGGTTACCTTTGCACCGCCAAACATCCTCTCAAGGCGTGGTATCATATCGCTCCAATCGATACGATAAGGCTCAATAGTACCGCTACGACGGAACGTAGGAGCATAGAGCACAATACGACCGTCTGAAGGCAAGTTATATTGCTCAATAATATGCTGACGTATAGAGCGATGCAGTGTCTCGTTAAAAAATATATCGTTACGTGGAATACCTGCCTCAAGTATCTCGCCCGAGTACCAGAAGCTGCGCTTTATAAGCTCCGTATTAGCTCTGCATCCCGAGATCATAAGGTCGCACACCTTAGAGTCGCGCTTCGCCTTCTGCACATAGCTAAAGCCGAGTCTATCCTCCACATCGCGCTCGATACGCTTTAGGGCAGCGCCACCATGCCACAACATGAGGTACTTCTGCGAGGGACGCTTATGCCAATATATATGCCACGGATCGGTACGCGAATTTGTAACCAAGAACTCGGCACTATTGACCATCTTCAAATACTCCCAGGTGCGAAACCTCACGCACTTAACCCGCTTATCGACAGCCGAGATATTGACGCCCTTGCGAAAGACCCAGACAATCTCCATATCGGGATAATGTTCAAGCAGATACTCAGTAAGATAGCGAGGATTACAACCATATTGCTTATAGTTATATGCCCAGCATACAACCCTACCTGGTTTGACCTTAATGCCTAGGCGCACGAACATCGAGAGCATATTGCCAAACGACTTTATCGCTCGGTTTAAGCCCCATGCAATTGCGCCACCAACTCTCTTCATAATCTTGGTTTAGTAATAATTATTACTACAAAGATAGAAAATTTATTCTCAAATGGAAAAAAAAGTGTATTTTTGCAACTAATAATGAAGAGACTCTATAATGGAGAATAGATTTGTGTTTGATGCAGCGAAGCTTCGTGAGCGCTACAACCCCGATGGTTCAACACTAAGGCGCGACCAGCTGGAGCTTCTGCATATGCTTCAGAGGGTTGCTAAAATATGCGATGAGCACAACATAAAGTGGTGGCTAAGCTCGGGAACACTCCTCGGCGCAGCACGCCACAAGGGATTTATTCCGTGGGACGATGACATCGACATCGTCATGCTACGTAAGGATTATCGACGTCTGGAGCGCATACTCCTTAAGGAGCAGAGCGAGGAGTTTGTGCTTCACTGCATGCGTAGCGATGTGGAGTATGTAAACTGCTTTGCCAAGTATCGCAAGCGCGCAGGGCGCATCGAGTCATCGAGCCGTCGCTACGACTATTACAAGTGGCGAGGCATAGGCTTCGACATCTTCACTATTGAGAAGACAAACTTCTTTGCAGCCAAGGCGGCAAGCACCATCTACGGCAATCTTCAGCACCTAACATCCTACATTCGTTGGGGGTGGCTACGCAAGCCCCTCATCCGCCTTATTGAGCTTTTGTGCATAGGTATCATATTCCCAATATTGCGACTCATAGGTCTTATCAACCCTAAGGGAGAGTATCACTACGCCCTGGGACAAGGCTGGGCTAAGCACACCTTCTTAATGAAGGACACAATGCCACTTACGACCGCAGAGTTCGAGGGAGTGGAGATGCCCGTGCCCAAAGATATGGATACCTACCTAACGCGTGTATATGGCAACTGGCGAGAGCTACCCACCGATGAGCAGATACGTCGTTGCATACACAACCGCGAGTACATAAGAGAGATTTACCCAAACGATCAAAAGACCCCGAATGAATAAAATAACTTTTGACGCTAAAGCTCTCAAGGAGCGTTACAACCCTGATGGCTCCAAACTAAGAAGAAACCAACAGGAGCTTTTGGAGATACTTTGCGACCTTGCGGACATTTGCGAGAAGAACGACATACAGTGGTGGCTAAGCTCGGGCACACTCCTTGGCGCGGTACGACATAAGGGCTTCATACCATGGGATGACGACATAGATATAGTGATGCTGCGCAAAGACTTCAAGCGTCTGGAGCGCATACTCCACAAACTGAATAGCGAGGAGTATGTCTATCAATCTATGCGTAGCGATATAGAGTACGTAAATACCTTTGGTAAGTTTCGCAAGCGCAAGGGCGAGGTTAAGATCCTGGGCGGAAGATACAAACACCTGAACTTCAAGGGACAGTTTATAGATATCTTCTGCATCGAGAAGACCAACTTCCTGGCTGCACGCATATCGCGTACTCTCTATATGAACCTACAGCACCTCACGCTTAATATCGGTTGCCGCTGGTTGCGTCATATGTTGATACGCTTTATAGAGGTGCTGTGCTTAGGCATCTTCAACCCTATACTCCGCCTTGTGGGTCTCATAAACCTCAAGCATGAGTATCACTACTCTTTGGGTACCGGATGGGTGAGGCATACCTTCTTTGCCAAAGATACATTCCCACTCTCAACCATAGAGTTCGAGGGTCACACCTTCCCTGCACCTAAGGATGTGGATGCATACCTAACAAACGTCTATGGCGACTGGCGTAAGCTACCCACCGATGAGCAGATACGTAAAGCTATACACTCCAAAGAGTACATAGAGGAGATATACAACAAATAGATAGTATGAAAAAGGTTATAACATACGGCACCTACGACCTTCTGCACGAGGGTCATGTCAACCTGTTGCGTCGTGCTAAGGCGCTGGGCGACTACCTTATTGTGGGTGTTACCAACGACAGCTTCGATAGAGAGCGTGGCAAGCTAAACGTGCGCAACAACGTACTGGAGCGCGTGGAGGCGGTGAAGGCTACGGGCTTTGTAGACCAGGTGATAATCGAGGACTACATGGGTCAAAAGATCGATGATATACTCAAGTATGACGTTGACATATTCGCCATTGGCTCCGACTGGGAGGGTAAGTTCGACTACCTAAAGGAGTATTGCGAGGTTGTCTACCTACCTCGCACCGAGGGTGTATCGTCGACAATGCTTCGCGCCGAGAGCGAGACGATGGTCAACATCGGCGTTGTGGGCTGCGGACGTATCGCCAAGCGCTTTGTTGCCGAGACTTCGAAGGTGGATGCGGTGAAGCTAACGACACTCTACGATAAGTGTCGCGACAATGCCGCACAGCTCGCCACAGATGAGATGCACATTACTGATAGCTTCGAGGAGCTTGTGGAGGCGGTGGATGCAGTATATATAGCCACACCACATCTCAATCACTACCCCCAGGCACGCTACGCCATAGAGCATGGACGCCATGTGTTGTGCGAGACACCATTGGCACTCAATGGCGAGGAGGCAGAGGAGCTATATCGTCTTGCATCGGAGCATAACGTAGTACTCCTTGAGGCCAACAAGACAGCATATTGTCCAGCATTCAACCACCTTATAACCCTTATTAAGAGTGGTCTTATTGGCGATGTTGTGGGTATTGACGCCTCAGAGTCGAAGCTCTGGGGTGAGGAGAACCTCAAGCGTGAGCTCGACCCTAAGCAGGCGGGAGGCTCGCTCTTCGAGATGGGTTCATATCCCCTACTACCAATCATGCGTCTCTTGGGTACCGACTACGAGAATATTAATATATATAGCCGTCTCAATGGAGATGGTGTGGATGTATATACACGAGGCATCATGCGATATAAGAGGGCTGTAGCCTCATTCCAGCTGGGCCTTGGTGTGAAGACCGAAGGCAACCTCGTGATTTCAGGAACAAAGGGCTATGCCTATGTGCCATCGCCATGGTGGAAGACCGACTACTTTGAGCTGCGATATGAGGACCAGAACATGAACAAGAAGTACTTCTATAAGTGGGATGAGCCAGGCCTGAGATATGAGATTCAGGAGTTTGTATCGTGCATCGTAAACAATCGACGTAGCTCGGCACGCCTACGCCCTGAGGAGAGTATAGCCATGGCTCGTATTATGCAACAGCTCACCGAGCGCAAAAACTTCTTTGAACTATGAGAGAGGCACTCATTGTAGGCGGCGCGAATGGTATAGGACTTGCCATAGCCACAATCCTTGCTGAGGATGAGCGATTTACGAAGATACACATCATAGACCGACAGGAGATAGATAAGAGGTATTTCCACCATAAGTTTGAATTTAAGTATTTCGATCTGCGCTCGGAGGAGTACTCCATCTTCGACAAGTTTGAGAGCATCGACACACTAATCATAACAGCAGGATTTGGCCGTCTATCCCATTTCAGAGATATCGACGAGCAACATATCGTCGACAGTTTTGCGGTGAATAGTACAGCCGTAATACGCATCATACATCATTTCTACGAGCGCATTGCTGGCGACAGGGAGTTCTACTGTGCAGTTATGGGAAGTATCGCGGGCTTCATGTCATCGCCACTCTTTGCGGTATATGGCGCTACTAAAGCAGCACTCAAGGTATTCATTGAGAGTGTAAATGTAGAGCTCGAGATGACAGGCTCACAAAACCGAATACTCAACATATCGCCTGGCTCGATAAAGGGAACGGCATTCTATAACGGAACCAACGACCTTAGCATCACACAGAAGCTTGCAAGCGACATACTTTCACACCTATGGAATAGAGATGACCTATTCATACCGCAATATGACGAGGTATTTAAAGGTGTATTGGAGCGCTACCACGAGGACTTCCGTGCTGAGGGACGTCACTCCTACGAGTATAAGATGCAGAGTGGCAGAGTAAAATAGAGAATAAGCAATTTGATAACATGCAAAAGGATATTACCATTTCTATAATTGCGCCTATCTATGGTGTTGAGAAGTACATTGTGGAGTTTGCAGAATCTGTACTCTCGCAGTCCTATCCACATATTGAGTTTATCTTTGTTAACGACGGCACCAAGGATCGATCTATGGAGCTTCTCGAAGAGCTTATAACAAAGAAGTATGATCACCTACGCCCACAGATAAAGATTATCAATAAGGTCAACGGAGGTCTTCCTGCCGCACGCCGCACAGGTCTCGAAAATGCTACGGGCGACTACATATATAATGTAGACTCCGACGACTGGCTCTCGCCAGGCTCTATCGAAAAGATTGCCGCCAAGATTGCGGAGACCGATGCCGATATTGTATACTTCAACTATGTCAAGGAGTACCCCACACGTTCAAGCGTCAAGCGCGACCGCAGCTACAGCAACGGCGCTCAGCGCGAGTTTGTGCGCAACATGTACAACCATCGCTCCTTCGGCTCACTATGCAACAAGTGCGTGCGCCGATCGCTATTCGTGGAGAACGACATCGCAGTGCCCAAGTATGGCTATGCCGAGGATTGCTTCGTGTCTACGCAGCTCGTGGGCTACTCGAAGAGCGTGGCATACCTCAACGAGGATATATACCACTACCGCAAGGGCAATCCTAATGCCCTCACAGGCCACCAGCGTCGCAAGCGCAAGAGAGAGTATGCTCTAAACTTTATCGATCTATACCTCAAATATAAGGATGTGCCCAAGGAGCAAAACCCTATAGAGTGTATCTTCGACGACATTATCATGCAGGCAGGATGGTACTCAATATTCTATCGCCTTGACCTATTTAAGGAGTACCCATGGTTGGCTAAGGCGGTGCGCAGTGCTAAGATACGTGGTGGGGGTTCAGATGTTCCGTTAGTTGCACAGCTATTCACCAAATTTGTCGTGTTGTTTAAATAAAAATATGAGTGTTGCGTTATGCAGCACTCATATTTTTTTACTCTATACGTCTACCATCACGTTGCGCCTTATCGTAATGTTCCGAGGTGAAGGTATAGGATAGTAGTAGGGAGTTATCGTCGATGTGCCTCTTTGCCCACGACTCAATAAGCATCGGCGAGGAGATCGTCGTATCATCATAGTACATGGCTACCATATCGACGTACTCCTCGTTATAGTTATAGTAGACCATGATATACTCAAAGAGTTGCTCGGGTGTAGCAAAGAGAGCGTCACCATCGACACACACCTCAACAATATCGTGGTCATCGGGGATGATATATCTCCATCCGTCACTCTTACCAGCATACAAGAACTCAAGCATGATAGGTGCGCCCGTTCGATTGATAAAACGAAAATAGGTGTAATAACTCTGTGGCACCTCGTCGCTCATATCTATCTTTGAGAGCGGAAGCTGGTTGGTCTCGCACGCCACCATGACATGGCATAGCAGCATAAGCATAAACATATACCTTTTCATAGCGTTAGAAGTTTAATCGTTACAAACTCTATTTGTCGCTATACAAAAAGAGTACTTTTTACTGGGCAAAATATACTTTTTAGATATATCCAGCTCAAATATTTTTCGTTGAGCGGCTATGGCACATGGCATAGATAGTTGCCATGGCACGCCACAACATGACAAAATGTCATGCAAAATGTCAGTCGTCTACACAATATGTCATACATATATTAATGAACATGTCAATTTTCACCCATTATTTTGTTTGGTATGCCATTTGTTTGCTACCTAAGCGTTGAGCATGGAAGATGTTCAACCCCCGAAAGTGTAATAAAAGTAATTAACAAATAAAAAGATTTAGATTATGAGCAAGATTATTGGTATCGACTTAGGTACAACCAACTCATGTGTAGCAGTAATGGAGGGTAACGAGCCCGTAGTTATTCCAAACGCTGAGGGTCACCGCACTACCCCATCAGTAGTAGCATTCACCGAGGGTGGCGAGCGCAAGGTGGGCGATCCTGCAAAGCGTCAGGCTATCACCAACCCAAAGCGCACCGTTTTCTCTATCAAGCGCTTCATGGGTGAGCGTTACGACAACGTTACTGAGGATATCAAGCGTGCACCATACGCTATTGTTAAGGGCGACAACAACACTCCTCGTGTAGATATCGACGCCCGCCAGTATACTCCACAGGAGATCTCGGCTATCACACTTCAGAAGATGAAGAAGACTGCTGAGGACTACCTTGGTCAGGAGGTTACCGAGGCTGTTATCACCGTACCAGCATACTTCTCTGACTCACAGCGTCAGGCAACAAAGGAGGCTGGCGAGATCGCTGGTTTGAAGGTGCGTCGTATCATCAACGAGCCTACAGCAGCAGCCCTCGCATATGGTCTCGACAAGAAGCAGGACGATATGAAGATTGCGGTATACGACCTTGGTGGTGGTACTTTCGATATCTCTATCTTGGAGCTTGGCGATGGCGTATTCGAGGTTAAGTCAACAAATGGTGATACCCACCTTGGTGGTGACGACTTCGACCACGTACTTATCGACTACATGGCTGAGATCTTCAAGGCTGAGCACCATATCGACCTTCGCCAGGATCCTATGGCTTTGCAGCGCTTGAAGGAGGCTGCTGAGAAGACTAAGATTGAGCTCTCTTCAGCAACAACAACCGACATCAACCTCCCTTATATCATGCCTGTAAACGGCATCCCACAGCACCTTGTGATGACACTCACACGTGCTAAGTTCGAGCAGTTGTGCGACCACCTCGTACAGAAGACTATCGAGCCTTGCCGCATTGCATTGCGTGACGCAGGCTTCACTGCAAGCCAGATTGACGAGGTTATCCTCGTGGGTGGTTCTACACGTATCCCAGCTATCCAGCGCGTAGTTGAGGAGTTCTTCGGTAAGACTCCTAACCGCTCGGTAAACCCTGATGAGGTTGTTGCTGTAGGTGCTGCTATCCAGGGTGGTGTGCTCACAGGTGAGGTTAAGGATGTATTGCTTCTCGACGTTACCCCACTATCACTCGGCATCGAGACTTTGGGTGGTGTATTCACAAAGCTCATCGAGGCTAACACAACAATCCCTACACGCAAGAGCGAGGTATTCTCTACAGCTGCCGACAACCAGCCTACTGTGACTATCAACGTTTGTCAGGGTGAGCGTCCTATGGCTCGCGACAACAAGTCTATCGGCCAGTTCAACCTCGATGGCATCCCAGCTGCACCACGTGGCGTGCCACAGATTGAGGTAACATTCGATATCGACGCTAACGGTATCCTCAACGTATCGGCTAAGGATAAGGGTACAGGTAAGGAGCAGAAGATTCGCATCGAGGCATCAAGCGGTCTTACCGACGCCGAGATCCAGCGCATGCGCGACGAGGCTAAGGCTAACGAGGAGAAGGATAAGCAGGAGAAGGAGCGTGTTGAGAAGATCAACGCTGCAGACTCTAACATCTTCGCATCGGAGAAGCAGCTCAAGGAGTATGGCGACAAGCTTCCAGCAGATAAGAAGGCTGCTATCGAGGATGCTCTCGGCAAGCTCAAGGAGGCACACAAGGCTCAGGACTTGGCAGCTATCGACAGCTCTATCGAGGCGTTGAACGCAGCATGGCAGGCAGCATCACAGGATCTCTACGCACAGCAGCAGGCTGCAGGTGCTCAGGGTCAGCCAGGCGCTGGTGCACAGCAGGGCGGTGAGCAGAAGGCTCAGCCTGAGGATGTAGAGTTCGAGGAGGTTAAGTAATCCTCGACTCTTAGATACAATAATAGCCGCTTGGATTCCAGGCGGCTATTGTTGTATATATATGTATGGAACTCGCTACAAGAAACGCTCCTTGGCAGTTACCGAAGCACGTTTAGCGGCTGTTGCAAGACCCTCGGGGAGTGATGAACGTGTATATACCGAGATATCTGTCGCATCGGTAGTATCCACCCATGTCATAGTGGTGTCGGCAACAGTAACGTTATATGAAGCGCCCCACATTACGCCATCGGTATATTGTCCAGTGATGATGCCATTCTCGATTGTTGCAGTGCTATAGAAGCACTCCCACTCTCGGCTCTCGAGACGCTGCCATAGGGTAACAACGCCATCTTCGGTGATGTCGAGGTATATATCGAACGAAGGCTCTGCGCCACGCCACGATGTTAGGCGCCATGTGCCTGAGATTGTCGAGGTGTCACCCTCGCCACCAACAGGAGGTGTTGGAGGAGTAGATACGGGCACGGTGATCTCAGCTACTTCGGACTGACGCACCTTGCGCTGAGCACCAGCAACGATACGAACCTCAACCTCATAGGTTGCGCCCTCCTCAAGCTCCGATGCTGGGATTGTGATACGAATATCACCCATCTCATCATATGCCTCAATCTGCGACCACTGCTCTGCATCCTTCATACGGTAGTTAAAGTAGTACTCAATAGGATATCCCTCCTCATACAACTCGGCAGCAACGCCATCGTAGAAGACCTCGATATTTTCAACCACTGCATGTATACCCTCACCATCGATAGATAGCTGTGGTGTAGTTATGTTGGCAGTCACCTCGGCATAGTTAGTCTTAAAGCTAAAAATATCCGATGTTATAGGCTCATAATCACCATTTGCGGGATATATTGTGACACGGAAGCTATAGTTGCGGTTCTCTACGAGGTAGTCGCGACCCTCAAAGGGAAGTTCTATGCTCATCGCGCCACCATCAAGTTCACTGCCACTGAACTCATAGGCGAACCACTCCTCGGGACTCTGACGCGAGTACTCAAACTTAAGAACATGTATATCCTGAGGCTCATTGTCAGCCAGGTAGGCTACGTCGCTAAGGTTTACAGTTGCCATAAGGCCCTTAGGCGCAACCTCTGCTGAGCAACTTATGCTCGTAACGGGGATATGCTTCTTGGTTACAACAGGAAAGGCTGCACACGTCTCCTTGCCATACTCGCCCTCAATGGTGATATGAGCATGATAGGTAGTATTCTCTGAAAGTTGCTCAAGAGAGAAGATGATATGGTCATCTACCTCGGCATACTCCTCAACCTTAGTCACAGCACTATCGTCACTCTCTAACCAATACTCCAAGTATATGGTCACACTCTCATCTTTCACGCCATCCACCGTCATATATGGCTTTACAGCATCTATCGTAGCACTACTCTGAGTTGTCTCGACCTCTATCTTACTGAAATAGAAGACAACATCAGGATTAGTCTCCACAATAATTACTGGCTCGCACGACATAAGCGCCATAACGGCGGCAAACATTATATATAGGTATCTCTTCATATCGCTAAATGCTAATTACTAACTATTTAAAGCCATCCGCCATTTGTAGCTACCGAGCCACGAACGACAACCTCGAATTCTCGCTCCACATACGAGCCACCGACATGGTCGCCACCAACATGGTCGCCACCAACAATAGCCTTCACCGAGATACGTCCAGAGCCTGGCTTAGTAGCCTTAATGCGCAGCATTCCATTCTCCAGCTTTAGGGTCTCGATACCCAACTCCACACGTACCTTGCTCGAAGCAAAACACTCCTCATAATTGAGGTGCTTAGAGCCATCGCCAAAGTACTCGTCGAGTGACAAGAACGTATCGCTATTGGTTGATAGGTAGAGACATGGTGTGCTATCCATCTGCATAAGCAATAGGTGAGCATCGATATATCCCGAGCCGAGCTTACCTGCGTAGGGGGCAAGTGGCATGTCGATATACTTACCCGCAGCGTAGTCGAAGTACTGTTTAGAGCCTGTCTGATAGGGGTTGATGTCGTGCACCGAGGTGAGTATCAGGCGATGAAGCTCATCGACCGTTAGCGTATAGCCTCGTTTCAAGGCATACGACACTGCAAGAGCGGCACAGCCCGAGACATGAGGGCAGGCCATGGATGTACCCTGCATATACTCGTAGCCATCCTTCTCGGTAGTAGATACTGAGGAGATGGTGAGGTATGTGCCATAGAGGGCATCGCCACCAGGAGCGCAGATATTCACACCTGGGCCATAGTTGGTGTAGTACGCTGCCGTATAGTCCGACGACATTGCCGATACGGAGATATAGTCACGATAGGCCGCCGGATATGCCGACTCGTGGTATGTCTCGTTGCCTGCAGCAAAGACAACCAAGCCACCCTCCATGACACCCTCAAGGCGTGCATTACTCTTGAAATGGTCGAAGGCGCCCTTCAACACGCCATCCCACTTCTCAAACTCGTTATCGCCGAGGTAGGATTCTGGCTCATAGCCCCACGAGTTGTTGATGATGACTGCGCCATTATCCGCTGCATATTTCACACCCTCAGCAATTTGGTGCGTATAGCAACCCTCCTCGCCCTCGAAAATCTGGATAGACATAACACGCACGCCATCACCATTACCAGTACCACCAGCGATACCACACACAGCATAGCCATTATTATTCACCGCCGCGATAGTACCCGCAACGTGTGTACCATGGGCATCAGCAGTAATATTGCCGTTATCAGAAACGAAGTTATAGCCGTGGATATCATCGACATAGCCATTGCCATCGTCATCGACACCCTCCTGACCACTCATCTCAGCCTCGTTAACCCACATGTTATCTGCCAAGTCACGGTGGTCGGCCATAACACCGCCATCACACACCGCAACAATAACACGATTATCACCAGCAGTATACTTCCATGCGTTGAGCAAGTTGATATCAGCACCCGCCACACAAAGTTCGGAGTCAAGCGAGCCATCGTTATAGTAGTGCCACTGCCACGCCAACTCAGGATCGTTAAAAGGGAGTGTTACCGAACGTGTAGCGGCAGGACGTGAGGTGGGCATTGGCAGTTTCTCGCTTACGATACGCTTCATCTTAACGTCATACTCAACACACTCAACACAGCTCAACTTAGCGAGCTTCTCGGCAACATCGCCAAGAGCTATACTCTGGTCGAAGTGCACCATATACCATGCATCCAACGATGTGCCCTCCGACATTGGGAACATAGGCTCAACGGTGATATCAACACCCTCAATGTCGAGCGATACAACAGGGGTGTTGGTCTTAATCATAAGACGGCCAGGGGCGGCATTCTCACAAGCATGAATAATCTTTGCGGACGTAGCATCCTCGCTAACATTGATAGGGTTATCTATCTCTGTTGTCATACACGCCGTAGCAAGGAGCGAAACAAGGATAAAAAAATGTAATCTCATAACTACAATATAACTTTTATATCTAAACATAAAGGAGCGAAACAGGCCTTCATTGAGCCATGTTTCACTCCTTAGTCATTAGAATGTACCAAGCTTAAAGACAATCTTCTGGCAATATAGCTCATCGGCATCAAGCTCGATGGATGGGAACTCGGGATGGTTCACAGCATCGCTATAACCCTGACACTCAATGGCAACACCTGAGTAATCTTTGTAGTACTTATCCGACTTGGTCAATGGGCAACCACCAGCAAGCCAGTTACCAGTGTAGAGCACGGCTGCGGGTTGCGACGAGAGGATTGTCACCTTACGACCTGTGGCCTCGCAACGAAGCTCACCCACCTCTTTGAGGATGTTTTTCTCGTAGCCATCCACCGCAAAGCAGTGGTCATAGCCATGGTAGTTGCGTATATTGTTAAACTCTGCGTCGATATCTGTGCCGAACTTACGCCATGAGGTGAAGTCCATTGGCGTGCCCTCAACATCGAGGAGCTTGCCTGTAGGTATCTGCACGAGGTCCATCTCCAACACCTTAGAGCAGTTGAGGCGTAGCTCATGGTCGAGGATTGTCTTCTCCGAGCCCTCGCCATGAAGGTTCCAATAGAGGTGGTTGGTGAGGTTTACTACGGTTCTCTTATTGCTCTTGGCAACATATGTGATCTCGAGGTTATCCTCATCATCGAAGTCGTAGATAGCCTCAACAATAAGCTCACCAGGATAGCCCTGCTCCATATCCTCCGACACATAGCTAAATACTACCCTATTGGTCTCTACGCGACCCTCCCAATAGCGGTTGGCAAAGCCCTTAGAGCCACCATGAAGGTGGTTAGGGCCATTATTAACCTCGAGGCGATACTCCACACCATCGATGACCATATGACCACGAGCGATGCGGCCAGCAACACGACCGACACTCTTGCCACTCGCTGCTCCATCGCCGATATAGCTTGTTGGCTCCTTATATCCGAGGGCCACATCGTCGATATTACCATTGCGGTCGGCAAACTTAACGCTCACAATCGATGCACCTATATTACATAGCTGCACCTCCGAGCCACGGCTATTGCGCATTGTGTAGAGGATGATGCCCTCACCCTCGGGGGTTGAGCCCCAAATATGCTGTAAAATCTCCATAACGATTATAGTTGAGGTGCTACATTAGCAAATAGGTTGTCGATACGCTTGATACACTCCTCGCGGCCCAAGAACTCGGTAACGTCGAACATACCAGGGCCCTTACCAGCGCCTACCAATGCCAAGCGCAAGGTGTTCATCACCTGGCCCAACGAGTAACCATTAGCCTCGATCCATGCACGCACAACACTCTCTGTATTCTCCTTCGAGAAGTCCTCAATGGTTGCCAAAAGCTCCTTAAGGGCCTTAAGCATAGCTACATTATCACCCTTCCACTGCTTCTTAACGAGCTTCTCGTCGTAGTCCTCAGGAGCCACGAAGAAGAACGATGTGAGATCCCACAACTCGGTGGTGAGGGTCACACGCTCCTTCATAATCTCGGCAGCCTTACCAGCGAGCTCATCCGAAGTATCCACGCCATGCTCCTTAAGGATAGGCTGCATGATAGGAGCAAACTGCTCGGCAGTGAGGTTGTGAACATACTGAGCATTGAACCACTTAGCCTTATCGGGCTGGAAGCGAGCGCCTGCCTTTGATACGCGGTCCAACGAGAAGGTGTCGACAAGCTCCTGCATAGAGAATATCTCCTGCTCGGTACCAGGGTTCCAGCCAAGGAGTGCCAACATATTGATGAATGCCTCAGGCAAATAGCCATCCTCACGATAGCCACGAGCAGTCTCACCTGTAGGTGAAGTCCAGAAGAGTGGGAACACAGGGAAGCCCATCTTATCGCCATCACGCTTCGAGAGCTTACCGCCACCCGTAGGCTTCAACAACAATGGAAGGTGGGCAAACTGAGGCTGAGTCTCCTCCCAGCCGAAGGCACGGTAGAGAAGGTAGTGCAAAGGCAACGATGGCAACCACTCCTCACCACGGATGACATGCGAGATCTCCATAAGGTGATCATCGACAATATTGGCAAGGTGGTAGGTTGGGAGCGAATCTGCTGACTTATAGAGCACCTTATCATCGAGTGTCGAGGTGTTTACCTCCACGTGGCCACGAATAAGGTCGTCCATCTTTACGATCTCGTTCTCAGGCATCTTGAAGCGCACAACCCACTGGTCACCACGCACGATGCGCTCGCTAACCTCCTCAGCCGATAGCGACAACGATGTAGGGAGCTTCTCGCGCACCTCGAAGTTATAGGCAAAGGTCTTACCAGCAGCCTCAGCCTCGGCACGTAGCTTATCGAGCTCCTCGGGGGTATCGAAGGCGTAGTATGCCCAGCCTGCATCGACAAGCTGCTTAGCATACTTCAAATATATCTCCTTACGCTCGCTCTGGCGATATGGAGCGTGAGGGCCACCCACGCCCACACCCTCGTCAATCTCAACGCCACACCACTTGAGAGACTCGATGATATACTCCTCTGCGCCTGGAACAAAGCGCTGCGAGTCGGTATCCTCGATACGCAAAATCATCTTACCGCCATGGCGACGAGCAAAGAGGTAGTTATAAAGGGCAGTGCGCACACCGCCAATATGTAGAGGTCCAGTAGGACTTGGTGCGAAACGCACTCTTACTTCACGATTCATATGTTTAATAATTTGTGATATTTCAGTTTATATTCTCACTCTATTTCTCAATTTTATATACTGAGTGAACTGTCACACGTGCCTTCTTCTCACGTGACGAGATGTTGAATAAACCTCCAGCCGAGAACTCCTCATCGCCTGTAGAGGATGTGATCTGGAAGACACCTGCACGTGACTCCTTGAGGTCGCCGAGTGTAGCGCCAGAGCTCTTGGCAATATTCTCAGCACGCTCGCGAGCATCTTCTGCAGCCTGCGACAATAGGTCTAGTTTCACATCGTCGAGTTCCGAGAAGAAGTACATTGGGTTGTTCACACTAATGCTTACACCCTGAGCGATAAGCGATGGTAGCTCACGGCTAGCACTCTCAACAAGATCGATATCCTTCGACTCAATGGTAAACGACTGCGAAGAGTCATAGTGTGAGAAGTGATATCCTGCCCACTCACCATTGATGTACATAGACTCCTCCTGAGCTGCTGTGGTTGGGACGTTGAATGATAGGTCATCAACATCTATACCTCTATCGGTTAGGAAGTCAACGAGAAGCTGACGGTTATGCTCCATCTTCTCATATGAGAGACTTGCGTCGGGATCCTGAGCCGAGATAGTACCCTTGAGGATGATGAGGTCAGAGGTAAACTCAGTCTCGCCCAAGCCAGTAACTGAGATTGTGCCAGCCTGGCTTCTATGCTTCTCGGTGTATGCCATTGCTAGGACGATTGCAGATACTACAACAGCAACAGCGATGATTATTGGCTTCCAAAGGCCCTTTGTTGGACGTGCATTTGTATCACTCATAGTTGTAAAGTTTTAATGTAAAGTTTAAGATATTAGATTTTTCTATAATAGTTGTTGTTGGTAGGGATTAGACATTAAATAGGAAGTGCATGATATCGCCATCCTCAACGACATACTCCTTACCCTCGATGCCAATCTTACCCACATCGCGGCACGCACGCTCAGAGCCAAGCTCCACGTAATCGGCATACTTGATAACCTCGGCACGGATGAAGCCACGCTCAAAGTCGGTGTGGATGATACCAGCAGTCTCAGGAGCCTTCATGCCACGACGGAAGGTCCATGCGCGGCTCTCATCGGCACCTGTAGTGAAGAATGTCTGAAGATCGAGAAGACGATATGCTGCCTTGATAAGGCGGCTAACGCCAGACTCCTCAAGACCCATATCCTGGAGGAATAGCTGACGCTCCTCGTAGCTCTCCAACTCAGCAATGTCGGCCTCGGCAGAGGCTGCCACGATAAGCATCTCGGCGCGCTCGCTAGCAATAGCTGCACGCACAGCCTCGGTATGGACATTACCATTTACGGCAGATGCCTCGTCGACATTACAAACATACAATACTGGCTTATCGGTAAGGAGGTTGAGATCCCAAACTGTCTTGCGCTCCTCAGGAGTAAGCTCTACGGTACGTGCCGAAAGACCCTGCTCCAACGCCTCCTTATAGCGGCAGAGGATGTCGTACTGACGCTTTGCAATCTTATCGCCTGCAGTAGCCTGCTTCTGACACTTGCCAATGCGGTTCTCGATGGTCTCGAGGTCCTTGAGCTGAAGCTCTGTATCGATGATACCCTTATCGCGCACAGGGTCTACAGTGCCATCAACATGGGTGATATTATCGTTCTCGAAGCAGCGCAACACGTGGATGATAGCGTTGGTGTTACGGATATTTGCAAGGAACTTATTACCAAGTCCCTCGCCCTTAGATGCGCCCTTCACAAGACCTGCGATATCGACAATCTCGATAGTTGTGGGAACAACACGCTTGGGGTTATCAATCTCCACGAGCTTATTTAGGCGCTCATCGGGCACGGTGATAACGCCCACGTTGGGCTCAATAGTACAGAAAGGGAAGTTTGCCGCCTGCGCACGAGCATTCGACAAACAGTTAAAAAGTGTCGACTTACCAACATTTGGTAGTCCTACAATACCACATTGTAATGCCATAACAATCAGTTTATAGTACCGACAATTAGTAATTAGTAGTGAGTAATTAGTAATAGCTATTACTACCCTACAACAACTTATATCGGAGCCTGTTTATATTTTGTTTCTATTATATAATTCAATCAAATTTAGTATCTCATTCAATCACTACTCACGCTGGGCTAACACTCCACTACTCTTACCTTGCAGGGTTTTAGTAGAGGCAACAAGGATGCGCAATAATTCTTGACAATCCTGATGCACCACTGCAAAATCATCTTTGGGAATATAACCACTCTCATATAGCAGTTCCAACCAATACTCAGTCTCGGCACACTCCTTCTGAGCAATAAACAACTTAGCAATTAAATCCGCCTTTGTCTGAGCAAATGCTCCCTCTTTTATATTTGCGCCAATACTTGTTCCACTTCGTAGTAATTGTCGTGAAAGTATATATTCGCGATGCGAGTCGTTGATATATCTACATAGTTTGATAATCTTTAAGGCAAACCGCTTACTCTTATATGCTAATATATTCTCTTTCATCATTTACTAATAGATTAATCGCCACACAAAAAATTACTAATTACTAATTACTCATTTCTAATTTTGAATATTAGTCTGCCTGCGATACGTTTACAAGCGCCTGACGATATGCATTCAAAATCTGCGACTTGGCAATAAAGCCTAAGTAGCGATTATCCTTATCCACAACAGGGAGCATCCATGTCTTGGCTTGCTCGAAGCGTGGCATAATGCTCTGGATGGTCTCGTTGCTATAGATCTTATCTGCAGGCTGCACCATATAGCTCAATATCGACTCACCCCACTTATCGCGGTCGAACATATCGTTACGTAGGTCATCGAGCTGCACGATACCCAACAACTTACCCGATGTATTGACAACAGGGAAGATATTACGGCGAGCAACCGAGATGATATTCACCACATCGCCCAGCGTAGTACCCTCGCGCAGACGTATGAAGTCGGTCTCCATAAGCTCATCGAGACGCAAGAAGACGAATGCCGAGGAGTCTTTATCGTGTGTAAGAAGTTCACCACGCATACGCAACTGCTTGGTATATATCGAGTCGCGGTCGAGGCTGAAGTTTACGGCAAACGAGATACCCGATACAATCATCAGCGGGATGAACAAGCCGTAGCCATTCGAGAGCTCGGCGATAAGGAAGATTGCCGTTAGTGGCGCCTTCATAACACCCGACATCACACCTGCCATGCCGACAAGCGTAAACGAGGTGATAGAGACATCCCACATGAAGACATCGCGACAGATGACGGCCAACGATGCACCGGCGAAGGCACCGACAAAGAGCGAGGGAGCAAAGGTACCACCCACACCACCTGCGGCATTTGTCGTAGCCATGGTGATAACCTTGAAGAGCATGATGGCTATTAGGTAGACGATAAGGAACCAGTCAGCGTCGCTGAACGAGTAGAATATCGTATTGTTAAATAGCTCATCTGTCTGTCCCGACATCAACGTACCGAAGCTACCATGGCCCTCGCCATAGAGCGGTGGGAAGATGAAGATAAGCACGCCCAGCGTCAAGGCGGCATAGAGCCACTTGCGCCACTGGCTCTTCATAGAGTGATAGAAGCCACCCACCAAAGAGTTCACCGAGGTGAAGTAATAGGCCATGATACCGCAGAAGCATCCCAACAAGACGAAGAGCGGGATCTGCTGCACCTGGAACATATCTGCCTCGCTAAGCGTTACAGCAATGATTGGCGAGAAGCCATGCAACACAAGCGAGGTGATGGTAGCCGTCACCGACGCCATGAGGAGTGGGATGATAGACTTCGAGGTGATATCGAGCATCAAGATCTCGATTACGAATACCACACCTGTGATTGGGGCTTTGAAGATTGCAGCCACAGCAGCACCAGCACCACAACATAGGAGTAGTGTGATATTCTTGTAGTTCAGACGCATGAGCTTACCCACGTTTGAGCCTATGGCTGCACCGGTAAGCACGATAGGTGCCTCAGGGCCCACAGAACCACCAAAGCCGATGGTTGTAGCACCACCCACCACCGAAGACCAGCAGTTGTGGCCCGCAATACGTGAGTCCTTACGCGACATGGCATATAACACACGCGTAACGCCCTCCGATATACCATCCTTGACAATATACTTGACGAAGAGCGTGGCGAGGATAATACCTATACCAGGGTATACCAAGTAGAGCCACTGCGCCTCGTTGACAGGTGTCCATGAGGTTAACGAATGGGAGATAAAGTGGAGCAGTGTATTGAAGATATAGGCTCCGACACCAGCAAAGAGACCCACGACAACGGCGAGGATGGCCATCATCTGGGCGTTCGACAGACGCTGCGATGCCGATTGGAAGAGACTATATATTCGCTCCCTAATATTTTGAATGGATTGTGTCATTCGTCAAAATATGATTATACCCAAACTATTGGGTTCTTACTATTTACGATACTCGGCAGCCTGACGCTCGATGAGCTCGCGATCCTCAAAGTAGTTGATACGCATAGCTCGACGCACATCGGCAAGGGTCTCGGCTGCAGCAGCACGCGCCTCATCAGAGCCACGGCGCAAAATCTCGTATACCTCCTCGATATGCTGCTCATAGTGCTTACGACGCTCACGAATAGGCTGCAACAACTCCTCCAACACGGCGATAAGCAACTTCTTGCACTTAACATCACCCAAACCACCACGACGATAGTGCTCCTTCATAGCCTCGAGATTTTCATACTCAGGGCAGTATTTTGCGAAGTGCTCGTCGGTAGAGAAGGCGTCGAGATAGGTGAAGACAGAGTTACCCTCAACCTTACCTGGGTCCGACACCTTCAGGTGGTCGGGGTCGGTATACATACCCATAACCTTCTTCTTCACATCCTCAGCCGTATCTGAGAGATAGATGCAGTTGCCGAGCGACTTCGACATCTTCGCCTTACCATCGGTACCTGGGAGGCGCAAGCATGCTGAATTTGTAGGCAACATAATCTGTGGTTCAACGAGTGTCTCGCCATACACCGAGTTGAACTTATGAACAATCTCGCGTGTCTGCTCAATCATTGGCTCCTGGTCGGCACCAACAGGGACTACCGTAGCACGGAAGGCTGTGATATCCGATGCCTGAGATATTGGGTAGGTAAAGAAGCCCACAGGGGTTCCCTTGCGCTGCTGGTTCTCCTCACCCTCGCCATGCTCCGCAAAGCCGCGAAGCTGAATCTCAGCCTTAACAGTTGGGTTACGCTGCAAGCGCTGAACAGTAACAAGGTTCATATAGTAGAACGCAAGCTCGGTGAGCTCGGTAACATATGACTGGATGAATATTGTCGACTTTGAAGGGTCGATGCCACATGACAAGTAGTCGAGTGCCACCTCGATGATATTCTCACGCACCTTATCGGGGTTGTCCGCATTGTCGGTTAGTGCCTGAGCATCGGCAATCATGATGAAAATCTTGTCGAACTCACCTGAGTTCTGCAGCTCAACGCGACGTGAGAGTGAACCAACAAAGTGTCCCAAATGCAACTTACCCGTAGGGCGATCTCCAGTAAGAATTATCTTCTTCATAAATATCTTTCTCTAATTGATTATTCAAATTACTACACACTTACCACATGCCATTACCATATATTACGCATGCAAGCGACAAAATTAACAAAAATTTGGTGAGTTTAGCAAAATTTTGTGATAAATATAAATTTTTATTATAACTTTGTGGGAGCAAACACTAATAACTTATACCAATATGACCATTATTCAGCTTGAATATCTAATGGCGGTAGCCAATTGCGGTAGTTTTTCGGTGGCCGCAGAGCACTGCTTTGTCACACAGCCATCGCTATCGATGCAGATAAAGGCCCTCGAGGAGGAGCTTGGCGCAGTGCTTCTTGATAGAACAAAGAAGCCCATCATTCCCACCGCTGTAGGTGAGGTCGTTTTGGAGCAGGCACGCGAGACCTTGCGCTCCTATAACTACATCCGCGAGTCGGTAGCCGAAATGCGTGGCGAGACTGCAGGAAAAATGCGTCTTGGTGTAATTCCTACTATCGCCCCATACCTCCTCCATAAGTTCATTCCGACCTTTATCAAGGAGTATCCAAAGGTGGAGTTGGAGATTAGCGAGATGGTCACCGCGGACATCATCGAGGCACTCAAACACGACCGTATTGATGCCGCTCTTGTGGCAAGTGGAACATGCGGAGAGGGCATCACCGAGCACGACCTTTTCAGCGACCACTTCTACGCCTATGTATCACCCTCACACCCACTATTCGAGAGGTCGAATATACGTATCGAAGATATCGATTTCAAGGAGCTAATCCTCTTGAGCAGAGGTAATTGCATGCGTGACCAAATTCTTGAATTATGCCAGGCTGCACACAACACTCCCTCTCGCTTCTACTTCGAGTCGGGCTCGCTCGACACACTGATGCGAATGGTCGACTGCACATCGAGCATGACCATCATTCCAGAGATGGCTCTTGAGTTCATACCACAGGCCCGTCGTAACCGTGTGAAGAGCATCGCCAAGAGCGCCACATCGCGCCGCGTGGCTCTCGCCGTAAGCCGCACTTATGTCAAGCAGTCGATAGTGGAAGCATTGCGCAAAACTATACTAAATTGCGTCAACCAGGAGAAGATATAAAACCGATACACAGAATGCAAATGTTCTAGAGATCCAAGAGGGTCGAATAGACGGGACTACCCCACTATTCAACCCTCTTGATTCTTTTTTGGGGCATACAGTAAAATTGCCAAACACACCACTCATATCACTCTTTTTTCGCTTTTCTCAGTCGAGATAGTTTCATAATTCATATTTTTTTTATATATTTGCACGAATTAATACCTACGCGCATTATGCGCATATGCACATGCACAAGCGCCCGCCAGGTATAACGTAATGACAATAAATAGTTTAAGATATGGACAACAATTTGGAAAAGCTCATCAACACAATCGTTGAGGCAATGGATGACAAGAAGGCACAGGGCATCGTTTCACTCGACCTATCGGGTTTCGACGGCGCCATATGCTCAAATTTTGTAGTATGCCACGCAGACTCCACAACACAGGTAGACGCCATCTCGGCAGGCATTGAGGATAAGGTATTCGAAGTTATGGGCGAGTGGCCAGTACGTGTAGAGGGCCGTCAGAATGCCTTCTGGGTAGCAATGGACTACTCTGACGTTATCGTTCACATCTTCCAGACCGAACTTCGCGAGTTCTACCGCCTGGAGGAGTTGTGGGCTGATGCTCCAATGAAGCGCTATGAGTTTGGTGATTAAAGTTAGAGGATAGAGATAGAAATATGGCGAATAGAGCACAAATGCCCTCAGCGAAGCCACGCTTCAACTTCATGTGGCTATGGGCATTGGTAGCAGTAGTCATCATTGGCTACTCAATATTTGGAGGCTCCGAAGAGGAGCCTATAGATGGTGACTGGGACATGGTCACCGAACTTATCGAAAAGGGATATGTCGATCGTATCGAGGTCCTCGACAAGGAGAAGGCTTCGGTATATCTTACAGATGCAGGCATTGAGGCTGTAGCTGAGGATGGTCGTTTTGAGAAGATGCCCAAGAGTGGCGCACAGGTGGTATTTAACACTGGTGGCGACGTTGGCGACTTCAGAGATCAGATAGAGCGTGCCGAGAAGCTATACTACATACACACCTTGGAGGCGTTGCAACGAGCATCGGAGATCAACGATGTTGAAATTGAGAATAGTATCACAGAGGTAGAGGAGACCCCAGAGGCAAAGAGCACTGAGGAGATTGCTACCGAAGAGAACACCAAGGAGCAGAGCGTAGAGGCAGACGACCTGGAGGAGCAGAATGAGCAAGAGGTCATTGAGCTTACTACAGAGTTTATCGACTTCGATAGCATCGTAATCCCTGATGGCTTCCATCGCGTGACAATCAAGCACAACATCACCGAGAAGGGTTTCTGGGACTATCTCATCGACTTCCTACCATGGATTCTCATCATCTTGGTATGGATATTCATCATGCGAGGCATGTCGCGTGGTGGTGGCGGCGGCGGTGGCGGCATCATGAATGTCGGCAAGGCACGTGCACAGGTATCGGACAAGGATAGTAAGAAGCGTGTGACATTCAAGGATGTCGCAGGTCTCGAGGAGGCAAAGATAGAGATTATGGAGATTGTCGACTTCCTAAAGAAGGCCGACAAATATAAGGCTCTCGGTGCAAAGATTCCTAAGGGTGCACTCCTTGCAGGCCCTCCAGGAACCGGTAAGACACTCCTTGCAAAGGCTGTTGCGGGCGAGGCTAACGTGCCATTCCTCTCAATCTCGGGTTCCGACTTTGTGGAGATGTTTGTCGGCGTTGGTGCATCGCGTGTTCGCGACCTCTTTGAGCAGGCCAAGAAGATGGCTCCATGTATCGTCTTCATCGACGAGATTGATGCCATCGGCCGTGCGCGAGGCAAGAACTCGGGCTTCTCGGGTAACGACGAGCGTGAGAACACCCTTAACCAGTTGCTCACCGAGATGGATGGCTTCCAGACAAACACAGGTGTCATCGTCTTGGCAGCGACAAACCGTGTAGATATCCTCGACAAGGCTCTTATGCGTGCTGGGCGTTTCGATAGACAGATTGAGGTAGGTCTTCCAGATATCAAGGAGCGACAGGCAATCTTCGACGTACACCTCAAGAATATCAAGCTCGACAAGGAGCTCGACCGCGAGTTCCTCGCAAAGCAGACGCCAGGCTTCGCAGGTGCCGACATTGCCAACGTATGTAACGAGGCAGCCCTCATCGCTGCACGTCACAATAAGGAGTTTGTAACTATCGAGGACTTCCTCGCAGCCATCGACCGTATTGTCGGAGGTCTTGAGCGCCGCAACATGCCAATGACGGCAGCGGAGCGTCGCGCCACAGCCATCCACGAGGCGGGACACGCTACAATAATGTGGCGTCTGAAGAACTGCGACCCTGTGCTCAAGGTGACAATCATCCCTCGCGGCCGTTCACTCGGCGCTACATGGTATCTTCCTGAGGAGCGCGTGAACCACAATGTAGAGCACTTCATGCATAAGATGGCGGGCTTGCTTGGTGGTCGCATCTCAGAGCAGCTGCTGTTGGATGTAACAAGCACAGGTGCTATCAATGACCTCGAGCGCACAAGCAAGATGGCCTACGCCATGGTAGCATACTACGGCATGAGCCCCGCGGTGGGAAATATCAGCTTCTACGACTCTACAGGTCAGCGTGATATGTTCACCAAGCCATTCTCAGAGAAGACCGCCGAGCTTATCGACAGCGAGGTACGTCGTCTTGTTGATGAGGCAGTGACACTCACTCGTCAGATTATCAACGACGAGCGCGAGAATATCGAGCGTCTTGCCGACCTACTCATCGCCAAGGAGACAATCTTCTCAGAGGATATTGAGAATATTCTCGGCAAGAGTGCACAGCAGATAGAGAAGGAGCGTCAGGAGGCCGAGAGCGGAGCCAAGAGCGACGAGGTCAAGGAGGGCTCCGAGGAGACTACAACCGAGACTATCACTACCGACGAGGTAGATATAAAGTATGAAATAACACCCGATAATGGGGCTAAAAATGAGGAGGATAAATAATGAGTGACAAGATGCGTAATTTGCTCGTTAGAAGCCTTAGTGGCGTAGTGCTAATCATCGTAGTATTGGCCGCTGCATACTTTGGCCGTTATAGTTATGGCGCACTCCTAGGCCTAATAGCATTTGTGGGGCTTTTGGAGTTCTACCGCTTGGCATCAGCATCGGGCTCTACACCTCAGGTGGCAAGTGGCCTTATTGCCGGCATGACACTATTCATCACAGGCTTCACCTACTTTGTAGGCTATGGCGATGCTGAGTGCATCGACATGGCGATGATTATCGGCGGTGCAATATATCTAACGTTGCTCATCCCCGCCATCTTCATCATCGAGCTCTTCAAGAACTCGGCAACACCACTTCGCAATATTGCCACAACGCTGATGGGTATATGGTATGTTGCCTTTCCTCTCACGCTTATGCTCTTCATCCCACTCATGTTGGGCGAGGGCACCTGGAAGGCCGAGGCATTCCTCTTCTACCTATTCATTGTATGGGCTAACGACGTCTTCGCATATCTTGTGGGTATGAGCATCGGCAAGCACCGCTTATGTGAGCGCATATCTCCCAAGAAGTCATGGGAGGGCTTCTTCGGCGGAATAGCAGGAGCCATCGGCATGGGAGCCATCGGCGCATCGGTTGTTGGTGGCGACACCATAATGTGGATAGGCATGGCGGCTATCGTCGCTCTCACAGGCGTTCTCGGCGACCTTGTGGAGTCGATGTTCAAGCGTGAGGCTGGCATCAAGGATTCGGGTAACATACTACCGGGACACGGTGGTATGCTAGACCGCTTCGATGCGGTGCTCATCTCATCACCATTCGCCTTTGTATATCTGTTGATATACCTAATGTAAGAGAGTTACTAACCTATAAAACTATATATTATGAAGATTAATAAAGAGGGTTACAAGATTATCGGCGTTACAGGACTTATCTGTCTTGCTATATGGGGCCTTGCCTACTGGCTCATCGATAGCTTCTCTGGCTCAATGTGGTTTATTGCCGTATTCTTGTTTGTATTCTGGTTCTTCGTTGCCGCTTTCTTCCGCGAGCCACGTCGAGTACAGATTCATGATGACGAGCTTGTATTCTCACCATGTGACGGCCGCGTGGTTGTTACCGAGGTGGTACACGAGAAGGAGCATATCGACTGCGAGATGATGCAGATATCTATCTTCATGTCGGTAACCAACGTACATATCAACTGGCTTCCTGTGGGAGGTGATATTGAGTATTTCAAGCACCATCACGGCCGCTTCCTTGTAGCTTGGCACCCTAAGTCATCTACCGAGAATGAGCGTACCACAACCGTAGTTCGCATGAAGGATGGTCGCAAGGTGCTCATCCGTCAGATTGCTGGCTTCGTAGCACGTCGTATTGTGTCATATGCAAAGCCTGGCAAGCACATCAAGCAGAACGACCGTCTTGGCTTTATCAAGTTTGGTTCGCGCGTAGATATCCTTATTCCAAAGGATTCAGAGCTCTTCGTAGAGATTGGCGACCCAGTAATCGGTTCGCAGACACCTATCGCACGACTCAAGCGTAAGAGCAGCGAGGCATAGTAAATAGATGGGGATGACACATCATTGTTTCATCCTCATTTTTAATGATTTCGATATGGGCTAAAGAGCCCCAAATGACTAAAAGTATGATGATTGATATTGAGGCTGAGGTAATACATGGCAAGAAGATAGGACGCACGCTTGGCTTCCCTACCGCAAATATGATGTTCGAGGAGTTGGAGACCATTGGTCGTGGCGTATATCGCTCGAAGGTGACCATTGACGGCACAACATATAAGGCTATGTCGAATATTGGAATACGTCCTTCGGTAGGTGGCAAGGAGGTATTGCTCGAGACACACGTCATTGGATATAGCGGCGATCTATATGGCCGCCGTCTACGTGTAACACTCATTGAAAAGATTCGTGACGAGAAGCGTTTCGCATCTATCGGCGATTTGAAGAAGCAGCTACAACGCGACTACGAGCTATGTCGTAGCTAATACAAAACCCCTCAAGAGCCCTTTTAACGAGAGTATATCGGGGGCTGAGGAAGAGGGATAAATAGTGGCAACAAAGCCAAAATAATGGTAATGATGCAAAAAGCGGCGCTTGGAATAAAATTTAATTAGCTGATTATTTGTAAATTACAGTGATAATTTAGAGATTAGTAGAAAACGTTTTCTACTAATCTCTATTTTTATGGCAAAATCTCGCAAAAAACGCTGTC
>JAZOOI010000002.1:0-61941 GCA_045654925.1 Alistipes sp.
GAGATGAAATCAAGAGCAAATTATTGTCATTTTATTCATCTAACATTCAAACGCAGTCCCACTAAATAATCTAACAACCATTTGAGTTATATGGCAACCGAAGCGTAATATAAAAAATCTCGGTGTAACAAAAATAAAAATTATTTTTGTTTGTCCTCACTAAATAAGTAGATTTTTCAAGGTGCTTTTTAGGTATCCTTTTGCGTAGTGGTGACCAAAAGTGACCATTTTTGAAGTTTTGAAAAGAAGAAACCCCCGTAGAATGCGTTCTACGAGGGTTTTCAGTACCCAGAGCCGGGGTCGAACCGGCACAGGGGTGAACCTACTGGTGTTTGAGACCAGCGCGTCTACCGATTCCGCCATCTGGGCATCAGATTTCTCTGAAATGGTGTGCAAATGTAGGAATTATTTTTAAACCTGCAAAATTTTTAACAACTTTTTTTACATCTATTATTTGCTATTTTCCTCAACTTGCTGTCTCTTAGTCAGATACTCAACAATAATTTTTGCCTTCGATTTGCCGATAACCTTAGCGATATCGGCTTCTTTGGCCTCCTCGATAACCTTAAGGCTCTTGAAAGCCTTGAGGAGTTCTTTGCGGCTCTTTTCGCCGATTCCCTTGATATTATCAAACTCCGACATCTTCATGCTTGCGCGGTGTGTCGCCCTGTGGTAGTTGATAGCAAAGCGGTGGGCCTCATCACGAATATGGCATATAACCTTTATTGGTCGCTTAAGGCGATTAAGGTACACCGGGATTGGATTGCCCGGGAAGTATATCTCTTCGATGCGCTTTGCTAAGCCTACGATGTTGACCTTATCGAGAATCTCGAGGTCCATAAGTGCCATGCAAGCGCTTGACAGCTGGCCCTTACCACCATCAACGATGATGAGGTCGGGCAGTGGCTCGTTATTTAGTATCATACGTTGATAGCGGCGTATGACGACCTCATACATGGTTGCAAAGTCGTCGGCGCCCTCAACGGTCTTAACCTTAAAGTGGCGGTACTCGCTACGCGATGGTTGGCCATTGCGGAAGACTACGCATGATGATACGGCATCTGTACCCTGGATATTGGAGTTGTCAAAGCACTCCATATGTCGAGGTTCGCGATCGAGCTTTAGCTCCTTACGCATCTCAGCCATGATGGTGTCGTAGCTCATTTTAGCAACTAAGCGTTCCCTCTCCTCAATGAACTTTGTTCGGTATGCCTCAAGGTTTTTGAGCGATAGGTTTATCAGGTCGAGTTTCTCACCGCGACGCGGTATGTGAAACTTTATATTGTTGAATATGGTAGCTGATGATGGTATCTTTGTTACGACAACCTCTGGCGCAAGCTCCACACGTGTTGTGTCAACAACGTGATTTATGGCGGTGGCAAGTACATCCTCCTCGGCGCTATCGATGCCCATCTCCATGCGTAGGGTATGTATGGCGATTATAGAACCATGACGTATACGTATGAAATTACAGAACGCATCCTCATTGTCGACAACGGTTGTAAACACGTCGAGGTCAGTGATTTTGGGGCTTATAACGACAGACTTAGCTTGGTATCTCTTGATGGCTATTATTCGCTGTTTATGTAGCTCAGCATCTTCGAAACGCAACTCATTCGACGCGCGGAACATCTCCTGTTCGAGCCATGATACTACGGGGCGGATGTTGCCTTTGAGTATCATGCGCACCTTGGAGATGAATTCGTTATACTCTTCGCGGCTCTGCTTGCCCTCGCATGGTGCCATGCACTTCTTAATGTGATATTGTAGGCATAGCTTATGTTTGCCTTTGGCAATACTCTCTTCGCATAGAGGTGTTTTGCATATGCGTATGGGGGCTGCCTTAAATATGAAGTCGAGCACTGCACGCATGATTGCAGCGGAGCTATATGGGCCAAAATATTCGGCGCCACTATGTTGTGTCGTAGAACGGCATGTTGTGACGCGTGGGAATGGTTCGTTGGTGATAGCTATCCATGGATAGGACTTATCATCCTTGAGCAGAATGTTGTAGCGTGGTTGCAGCTCT
This sequence comes from Alistipes sp., assembly GCA_045654925.1. Lineage (GTDB taxonomy): Bacteria > Bacteroidota > Bacteroidia > Bacteroidales > Rikenellaceae > Alistipes. The sequence goes on from JAZOOI010000002.1 coordinate 2,030, forward strand.
TTGATGAGTGAGTTCTCCAAAAATAGGGCATCTTGCTCGGTGTCTACAACATGGTGGCGTATGTCGACAATCTTACCAACCATAACGCGCACTTTAGCACTGTGTCCTTGGTTCTCTACGAAGTAGGATGACACTCTCTTTTTTAGTGATTTAGCCTTACCTACATAGATTACCGAGCCCTTACTATCAATGAATTGATAGACTCCTGGGCTGTTTGGTAGCGCTGCTACCTTTTGGCGAAGATATGTCTTGACATCGTCGTTCATGACACAAAGATAGAAAAACAATCTATATATTGAAAAAAAAATTGTATCTTTACGCACTAATATTATAATAGAGAATTATGGAAACTGGCAAAATACAGACACTCAAGGTGGCTCGCATATCCGATTATGGACTCTACCTTGCAGACGAGGAGGGTGCCGAGGTGTTGCTCCCCAACCGCTTTACACGCCTCGATATGAAGGAGGGCGACGAGGTCAAGGTATTCGTATATCACGACTCGGAGGATCGCTTGGTGGCATCAACTGAGACCCCACTTATTAAGGTGGGCGAGGTGGCTGCGCTTAAGGTTGTTGATAAGAGTATCCATGGAGCATTCCTTGATTGGGGCCTTTCGGGTAAGCACCTTTTCCTTCCTAATAGAAATCAGCAGGGCGCCGTGGTAGCAGGGCAGAAATGTGTGGTCTATATGTATGTTGATGATCGCACAGGTCGTTGTGTGGCAACAAATAAGATTAAGCCATTCATCTACAATGAGGAGCCTTTGACAGTAAGTGTCGGCGATGAGGTTGATGTGTTGGTTGCCTTCGAGACGCCTATCGGCTATCGTGTTGTTATCGACAATCGCCACTGGGGTATGATATACAAAAATCAGCTCTTCCGTCCAATACACATCGGCGATAGATGTCGTGGCTGGATACGAAAGATCACCGAGGATATGCGAATCGATGTGAGCCTACAGCAGCAGGGCCTAGCGGAGGTTGAGACCTCTGTGGTTAAGCTCGAGGCGTTGCTCAAGGAACATGGCGGTGTATTGTCGGTAAATGATCATAGTGACCCTGCGGAGGTGGCTCATGTTACAGGCATGAGCAAGAAGGTCTTTAAGCGCTGTCTCGGTATGTTGCTCAAGCAGGGTAAGGTGCGTCAGACAGAGCATGGCATCGAGTGTATAAAATAATAGCTAAGAGTTATGGGTGGACATACAGCAGAGAGAGTGTCACGTGAAGTGATAGATAATTATGTCTATCAGCGCTCGCGCTTGGCATATGTCGAGGCCTCGAAGATGGTGTCGGGCAGAGTGCTTGAGATTGGTACAGGCACGGGCTATGGCATTGACATTATAGCCCCTTCGTGCGATAAGTTCACCACTTTGGATAAACACTGCTCGGAGCATATTGGTGAGTTGCCCGATAATGTAGAGTTTGTTCAGGCTACTGTTCCACCTCTGCCATTTAGAGATGGTACATTCGATTATGTCGTTTCGTTTCAGGTGATAGAGCACATAGCAGATGACCATAGGTTTATAAGCGAGATATACCGTGTATTGCGCAAGGGTGGTAAGTTTATCGTTACCACGCCCAATAGACCAATGTCTATCACGCGTAACCCATGGCACGTTAGGGAGTATACCTCGGAGGAGTTATATGTACTTCTCATGGGCTTTAGTAATGTGGAGTGTCGTGGCGTCTTCGGTAACGAGCGCGTTATGGAGTACTATCAGAAAAATCGCGAGTCGGTACATCGCATCATGCGCTTCGATATCCTTAGAATGCAGTGGTGGTTGCCAGCGTCGCTGCTTAAGCTTCCCTATGACATACTAAATCGTCGTAACCGTAAGCGTCTACATGGTGAGAACCAGCAACTCACAGAGTCCATAACAATGGAGGATTATAGCATCAGTTGTGTTGATGAGGGGTGCTTTGATCTCTTCTATATAGCAACTAAGTAGCCTATGAAACAACGAGTAGCGATAGTTCAGCGCTCTATAGTGTGGCACGATATAGATGCTAATTTAGCATCGTTAGAGCGCATGCTTGAGGGTGCGCATGCCGATATTGTGGTTCTCTCGGAGATGTTTCAGACAGGTTTTGTTACAGAGCCTCGCGAGGTGTCGGATGATGGCAGAACGCTCAGATGGATGCAGCGCATGGCTACAAAATTGGATGCTGCAATTGTGGGCTCGGTGATTGTTGCCGAGGGTGATAGTTATCGCAACCGACTATATTTTGTGAAGCCTAATGGTGGGGTAGAGTGGTATGATAAACGCCACCTATTCTCTATTGGTGGTGAGGGTGAGCACTTCGCACCGGGTGTGGAGCGTAAGGTTGTCGAGTGGCGTGGCGTGCACTATCTTTTGGAGATATGCTACGATCTTCGCTTTCCTGTATGGAGCCGCCAGCGTGGCGATTACGACGCTATTATCTACGCGGCACTATGGCCCGAGGCTCGTCGTGAGGTGTGGCGTACGCTGTTGCGTGCGCGTGCTATCGAGAATCAAGCCTATGTCATTGGTGTAAATCGTGTGGGTGAGGAGCCTACGTTGCGCTATGCGGGCGACTCTGCGGTGATAGACTATTATGGTCGTGCAGTTGTGGATATGCAAAATGATGAGGGCGTTGCCCTTGTGGAGATTGATATAGAGGCGATGTCGCTATTTAGAAAGAAGTTTAATGTGGGGTGTGATGCCGATAAATTTGAGATAAGAGTATGATGGTTAATGAGATTTTGTTGCTTTTAGGTTCGGGAGTGATTGTAGGTATTATCAATACACTGGGAGGCGGTGGTTCGATTATCACAATGTCGCTATTCCAGGCCATGGGTATGCCTATCGAGGTGGCTAACATCACAAACCGAGTGCCCGTTGTTATGCAGAACTTCTCGGCTACGGTGTCGTTCATGCGCAAACGTTCGGTAGACTTTCGTAATGGCTTCCTGCTATCGATACCCGCAATACTTGGTACTATTGCTGGCACGGTTGTCGCGCTTCAGGTTGATGAGATGACCTTTAAGATATGTCTTAGTGTGGTGCTTGCCATCATCTTGCTATATCTTATATTGGATAAAGATAATAACGAAGAGACAAGCCGCGAGGGACACGCCTTAGTACTCAAGTGGTGGCATTATGTACTCTTCTTCTTGGTTGGTTTCTATGGTGGTTATATCTATATAGGCCTCGGTTTCTTGATTTTGGCTGTGGCAATATGGACTATGAACCTCGATATAATTACCGCAAACGTACTCAAGGGTTGTGTTATATTCATCTCAACACCCTTTGCTATTGTTACGGTCTTTGCCCTCAACCACTTTGGCGAGGGTAGCTCGATAGATATCGTGTGGAACGCAGGCTTGCTACATGGTGCAGGCAACATCCTTGGCTCTGTAGTGGCATCTCACTGGGCTATGAGTTGGGGTGTTAAGTTCGTTAAGTGGTTTACGCTATTTGTAATCGTTGTGGCATTTGTAGACCTTATGGGTTGGATATCGCTACAGGGTATGTTGTCAGGAATGTTATAAACAATGGCTAAGAAGCAGATAGAGATTATTGGTGCCAGGGTGCACAACCTGAAGTCGGTGGATGTAACCATACCACGCGACAAGCTAGTTGTGATTACAGGACTCTCGGGCTCGGGTAAGTCGTCGCTCGCATTCGATACGATATATGCTGAGGGACAGCGTCGATATATGGAGTCGCTATCTGCATATGCTCGTCAGTTCGTTGGTAATATGGAGCGCCCCGATGTCGACCATATCACAGGTCTCAGTCCCGTGGTGGCCATCGAGCAGAAGACAACGAATAAGAACCCACGTTCGACTGTGGGTACGGTGACGGAGATCAACGACTTTTTGCGTTTGCTCTATGCTCGTGCCTCGCGTGCATACTCGCCTGTTACTGGTGAGCCTATGGTAAAGTATAGCGACGAGCAGATATGCAACCTCATGATTGAGAACTTCAATAATTGTCGTGTTGCATTCCTTGCTCCTGTGGTTAAGGGGCGTAAGGGTCACTATCGCGAGCTATTTGAGAGCATGGCTCGCAAGGGATATATATATGCTCGCATCGATGGCGAGATACAGGAGTTCTCGGCGGGTATGAAGCTCGATCGCTATAAGATACATACCATAGATATGGTCATCGACCGCCTTGTCGTTGGCGAGGAGCATCGTGAGCGTATGATGACATCGCTCGCAGAGAGTATGCGTCAAGGTAAGGGTACTATGATGATCTATGACTACGCAACACACAACATAAAGTACTACTCGCGCCACCTTATGTGTCCTACGACAGGTCAGGCCTTCGAGGAACCTGCACCTCACACCTTCTCGTTCAATTCACCAAAGGGTGCGTGTACGGAGTGTAATGGTCTTGGTGAGCGTCCTGTCTTCGATATGCGTAAGATAGTTCCCGATGGACGGTTGTCACTACGTGATGGTGGCATGGAACCACTTGGTAAGTATCATAATAATATGCTCTTCGCAATGCTTGAGGTATTGGGCGAACGATACGACTTTACGCTCGATGACCCAATAGATAGTATATCGCACGAGGGCATGAATGCCATATTGTATGGTGACTCTGAGCCTATGATGCTCAACTTCGCCGAGTTCTCTTCTATGGGTGGCACACGCCTTACGCAGTGGTCGGGATTATCGGAGTGGATGATGCGCGATGTGGATGAGGAGTCTAAGAAGGGTCAGAAGTGGCGAGATCAGTTTCTTGTCATGCAGCGTTGTCCTGCGTGTGGTGGCTCACGCCTTAAGAGCGAGTCGTTGCAGTTCCGTATTGGCGACAAGAGTATTGCCGATGTCTCAGCGATGTCAATCTCGGAGTTTAAGGTGTGGATGGATGGCATTGAGACTCTTCTTAATAGCAAGGAGCAGATTATCGCACGCGATATAATCAAGGAGATACGCGAACGTCTTGGCTTTCTTGTCGATGTTGGCCTTGGTTACCTATCATTGTCACGAGCCTCACGCACCATATCGGGTGGTGAATCACAGCGTATACGCCTTGCTACACAGATAGGTTCAAAGCTTGTGAACGTATTATACATCCTTGATGAGCCAAGCATCGGTCTACATCAGAGAGATAATCAGCGACTCATAGCAAGCCTTAAGAGCCTACGCGATGCTGGTAACTCGGTTATCGTTGTGGAGCACGACGAGGATATGATGCGTTCGGCAGACCACATTGTCGATGTAGGTCCCTTGGCAGGACGACGTGGTGGCCGCATCGTAGCGCAAGGAACCTATGAGGAGATTCTTAAGAGCGATACCATCACGGCTGACTATCTCAGTGGTAGACGTCGCATAGAGCCTCCCAAGGAGCTACGTAAGGGTAGTGGCGAGTTTATAACATTGCGTGGTGCAAGGGGTAATAATCTCAAAAATGTTGATCTTAAGTTGCCGTTAGGTAAGTTTATATGTATCACGGGTGTCTCAGGCTCGGGTAAGTCATCGTTGATAAATGGTACGCTACGCCCTATACTCTCGCATATGCTCTATCGTTCGCTGGATAGACCTCTTGAGTATGATGCCATCGAGGGCGTGGAGCATATAGATAAGATTGTTGTTGTCGACCAATCGCCTATTGGCCGTACTCCACGTAGCAATCCTGCAACATATACCAATGTCTTTGCCGACATACGCCACCTTTTTGAGCTGACTCCCGATGCACAGATTAGAGGCTATAAGGCTGGTCGCTTTTCATTCAATGTGAAGGGCGGTCGTTGTGAGGCGTGTCGTGGCGCAGGCTTCGAGACCATAGAGATGAACTTCTTGCCCGATGTTTATGTTAAGTGTCGCTCTTGTGGTGGTAATCGTTATAATCGCGAAACTCTCGAGGTAAAGTATAAGGGTAAGAGCATCAACGATGTGCTCAATATGACCATAAATATGGCTGTTGAGTTCTTTGAGAACATACCCTCTATATATCAGAAGCTGCGTGCAATTCAGGAGGTGGGTCTTGGCTATCTTACTTTAGGACAACCATGCACAACACTCTCGGGCGGTGAGTCGCAGCGCATAAAACTTGCAACAGAACTATCAAAGCGCGATACAGGTCGAACTCTATACCTTCTTGATGAGCCTACTACGGGTCTACACTTCGAGGATATTCGTCAGTTGTTAGGCGTTATCAATCGTCTGGTAGACTGTGGAAATACGGCTGTTGTCATCGAGCATAACCTCGATGTTATTAGAGTTGCCGATTGGATAGTAGATATGGGTCCTGAAGGTGGACAAGAGGGCGGATATATCATTGCCGAGGGTACGCCCGACGATATTAAGAGGGAGAAGAGGAGTTATACTGGACAATATCTATAGTAACAAAAAAATAGAGGCGGAAGCCTCTATTTTGTTTTCTATCTCTCTCCGTGGTACTCGATAGGGTATTCACCACACATAAATGTCATGTTCATCTTGGTGGGGGTTATCTCGCCCGTAAACTGAGTAATGGTGTACTTCTCGAATGGACCACCCATAGCGTAAGGTATGAGTCCCTCGCCTGAGAGGGTATATACTCCATCATGCTCTTCATAATCAACACCCTCTACAACCATGTTGAGTTTCAGGGGCATGCCCGAAGCAAACTTAACCTTATACATCACAAAGTTAAGCTTGTCATCCTTAATCTCATAGTCAACCTCCACATTTTCCTGGGTGTAGAACGTTCCGTCATTCTGGTCAACGACCATTGTACCTTTGTAGCACTTCTTCTCAACCGGATTTGGAGGTAGATTGTTGTTGTCGCCATTCTCACACGATGTTACACATAGTGCACACATCGCTAAAAGTAGATAAAGATACTTCATTGTTTATATGTTTATATTAACTCTTATACCACCATGTATAGGCGCTCCCTTGGAGAAAAACTCCTTGCCCACAGACTTGAAATAGAAGGTGTCGTAGTCACTATTGGTGAGATTCTTTCCCCACACTGTGAGCGTCACGTTCTTGAAATCGAGAGCCAACTGCATCCCCAAGAGTGAGTATAGAGGCTGCGATAGCGTGTTGGCCTCATTCCAGTAGATACGTCCTATACCACGCCAGTCGGTTGCGATAGTCACCTTCTCGAGACGGCTATCTGCAATATGCCATGTGTATCCCACTAGGGCGTTTATGGTGTTCTGTGGAGCGTATGGTAGGAAGTTGCCTCCATAGCTCTCCATACCATCGTCATAGTCGCGGAAGCGGGCATTAGTATAGCCATAGCCTACGCTTGCACTAAGCCCCTTATAGTTGTATTCTGCTGCGAGTTCAAGACCCAAGCTACGTGCACGGGCGGCGTTCGACATCATGCGACCTGTGCTCATGCCCTTGGGTAGTACGGTGACCTGCTGATCAAAACACTCAATCCAAAAGAGCGCCGCATCGATAGATAGACCATTGAGTGGTTGTAGGTGTGTGCCCAACTCGAAGTTCCAGCTCTTTTCGGGTTTGTAGCGTGTTGCCGATGCACTATCGTAGGTCGTCGTCGTCGCTCCATTGTCAAGTTCTATGCCAAGAGCATCCATCATGTCGCTCATCATCTTCACCTGCAGAATGTCGGAGAATATCTGGGTGTTGAAGCCTCCCGATTTATAGCCTCGTGTAATGGTTGCATAGATGTTGTTGCGGCTGTTGAGCGTGTAGCGTACAGCAATCTTTGGTAGCACCTCGAAGAATGTCTGGCTATCGCGACCCTTGAATTCGGTAAGTAGGTCGCGGTAGTTATCCATCGTTAGGTCGAAGCGATAAGGGATGGTTGCGTTGGAGTTATAGCGCATGGTGACATGCTCCATATCGAGACGTACGCCAGCGGTAATCTGCCATCTGTCGAGGTTGAAAACTGACTGATGATATAAAGCTGCACCATAGGTGGATATGGCAAAGTCGCTATTTATAACGAAGTTGTCGCATCCAAAGGTCATGCTATTATCAGGAAATACTGTATGTATTCCGTTGTTGATGTTTCCTAATATCAGCTCGTTGATACCATCCTCCTTGAATGTTACAGGAGAGGACATGTCGAGCCACTTGGCAAATAGAAATGCACCTGTTAGCCACTGCCATCGACTATCATTGGGGCGGTTGCGGATGACAACATCTTCGGTAATACTATGCTCCCTCTGTCGCTGCTGCATTGTAAACATCGACTTGGGACTGAAATCTTGGTCTAGGGTCATCTTATCGCCAAGATAGCTATAAGTGGTGATGCTGGTTAGGTCCACCTTGCCTTTGTGTTTTGCCACAAAGCCCTCGTTGATAGTTAGTCGCTCATAGCCCGAAGGATCGTTATATGCGATAGGCGAGTATCGACCAGTGGCGCTATCGTAAGGGTGGTAGGCGTAGCCTCCCTCGAGCGTATATCCCGCAGATAGGCTATTGTCGAAGCTCCAGTTGTCAGTTAACCACTGTGTACGTAGACGCAGTGAGGCGTTGTCACCACGGTCGCACATCTCGTTGCGGAGTATGTTCTTGAAGAAACCGCCGCTATGTGAGTATCCTCCAGCTATCGAGATGCCAAAATCCTCTTTAGGCTTGGCGTAGTAGGCTGCCGAGGCGCGATATGAGTTAACGGTTGAGTACTCTGCCATGGCACGTACTCCCTGCCATACCATAGGTGATAGGGTGGTTATATTCATCACACCTCCCGAGGTGTTGCGGCCATAGAGTGTGCCTTGAGGACCACGTAATAGCTCTATGCGTCGTATGTCGTAGAAGTCGAAGTCGTAGCCATTTTTGTTCATCACTGGAGCCTCGTCGATGGTCATACCCATGACGGGTTGATCGATGCGTGAGCCAAAGCCACGGATATATATCGATGAGGTGATACTTGACCCATAGTCGGGTTGGTAGAAGTTGGGGGCTATGGCTGATAGCTCCTTTGCCGAGGTGACGCCACGATGTTCGAGCTTGTGCATTGCCATCGCCGTGGATGATATGGGCAGAAGATGGTAGTCGCCACTCTTAGGTGATGCGCAAATCTCCACACTATCGATGTGATAGAGCGATGTTGTGTTCTCCTGGGCGTATGCCTGCAGAGCACATATTGTGAAGATTATAGCGATTAACCGTTTCATGGCTGCAAAGATACATTATATATATATAATACACAACCCCCAATTTTGGGGGTTGTTGGGATATTATTCATCAATGATGGCTAAACTATCTACGACGCATGCCACGCATTTGCTGCATCTGCTGCTTGAAGCCGCCATTAGCCACGCTCTTCATCATCTTGCGTGTGTCCTCAAACTGCTTCATAAGACGGTTTACGTCGGCAATGGTTGTGCCCGAGCCCTTGGCGATACGCTCACGACGGCGAGCGTTAATAATCTCGGGCTTCTCACGCTCCTCAGGAGTCATCGAGTTGATGATGGCCTCAGTCTGCTTGAAGGCGTCATCTGGAATATCCACATCCTTGAGCATCTTGCCCATGCCTGGTATCATAGAGGCGATATCCTTGAGGTTACCCATCTTCTTAATCTGAGCAATCTGGTCGCGGAAATCGTTGAAGTTGAACTGGTCCTTGATGAGCTTCTTCTTCAACTTGCGAGCCTGCTCCTCATCGAACTGCTCCTGTGCGCGCTCCACGAGCGATACAACATCACCCATGCCCAAGATACGGTCGGCCATACGCTCTGGGTGGAAGACCTGCAATGCATCCATCTTCTCACCTGCAGAGATAAACTTCAATGGCTTATCAACAACCGAACGGATGGAAATAGCTGCACCACCACGAGTGTCACCATCGAGCTTGGTGAGTACCACGCCGTCGAAGTCGAGACGATCGTTAAACTCCTTGGCTGTGTTAACAGCATCCTGACCAGTCATTGAGTCCACAACGAACAGAGTCTCCGAAGGCTTAACTGCAGCCTTGATGGCGGTAATCTCCTGCATCATAGCCTCATCGACGGCAAGACGACCTGCGGTATCGATGATTACGGTGTTGAACGACTTTGAACGTGCATACTTGATGGCGTTCTCGGCAATCTGAACAGGGTTTTTGTTACCATCCTCGGTGTATACTTCTACGCCTACGGTCTGACCTAAAATCTTAAGCTGGTCGATAGCTGCAGGTCGATATACGTCACCTGCAACGAGCAATACCTGGCGACCCTTCTTGCTCTTGATATGGCCAGCAAGCTTACCTGAGAATGTTGTCTTACCCGAACCCTGAAGACCGGCGATAAGGATAATCGCTGGGTTGCCCTCCAACTTAATGTCGGTAGCGGTGCCACCCATAAGTGCAGCGAGCTCATCGCGCACAATCTTGGTCATCATCTGTCCTGGCTTCACCGAACGCAATACGTCCTGACCCAATGCTTTCTGCTTCACCTCATCGGTGAAGTTCTTTGCAACCTTGTAGTTGACATCGGCGTCGATAAGCGCACGACGTATCTCCTTGAGGGTCTCCGCAATATTAATCTCGGTGATGCGTCCCTCACCCTTTAGGATTTTAAACGAGCGTTCAAGTTTCTCGGTTAGATTTTCAAACATAGTATCTCTTTTTAATTATTTCTCAATTTTGAGCCACAAAGATATAGATTATATCTTAATTCTCCAACGCTATGACCTCTTTATACCAATTTGTCTCTCTCCAACCATTGGGATATGCCACCGATGGAGCTGAAGTTGTAACTCCTGAATATACGTCGAGGTCTATAGTATGAGTGCCATATGAGCCATACGCCGAGTAGAAGGTGTCGAGTGTGTATGTGGCAATCACACACTCGTCGAACCTTGAGTTGAAGGTGGCGAGTGCCTCATCGTCACGTGCTATGTAGTTCATCCACTGGCCAAAGTCGAAGAAGTGGTGGAACTCTTGACCCTCGTATGTCTGAATGTGTGATATCTTATACTCTGGGTCCTTCTGAGTTATTGCGCTCTCCATGACAAGACTTGTTGCCTCGGCAAGAGCATCCACCTTTGAGCAGTCGTAGACGGTGATAGAGCCACATCGGCCACTACCAGTGTACTCACTCTTGTAGAAGTCGTGATAGCTCTTTGCTGCGCCTATGTAGTCTGTCGTCTTGCCGTTATCCTTGAAGAGATGGGGTAGTGTGCGGTGATATGGAAAACCCCTACCCATAATCTCGCATGGCGAGGCGATGATGTAGTTAGCTGAGTGTCGCAGGTCATATATAGTCTCAATATTCGACATGAAGCATGCATCGAAGAGTATATAGTCGAGTTCTACATTTGATTGCTCGATGCCCTCGGCCAACTCCTCGATATCGAGCTGTACGTTGTTCTCGCCAAAGGCACGTGTCACCTCTGCACCAGCTGTCTGAACCCAAGGATTTGCCATGAGGCTAAGTGTCGATATATTCTTGTTGCCCGCGATAATCTCACGAGTAATCCATCCCTGGCCATGACCCGCGAAGACAATGCCGTAGCGCTCTGCGGGGGCAAGCTTAGCCATTGTAGCAATAATGTCAGCAACCTTTTCAGGCTTTATGATGGAGCTTGAGAGGGTTATCTCCTTGAGGCGTCGCTCCTTACCGTCATAGTATATCTCGCCAATGTAGCCGCTATATTTGCTCTCCTGGCGGAAGAATATCACGCGATTGTTATTGCTGAGGATGCCTGTGTTGATTGCTGCTGCAGCGTCCTCGAGGTTGGTTCTGAAGTAGGAACTGAGACTTGTGCCTAAGAAGCAGTACATGAGTGTATGGTTAGCCACTGTTGGTGGAGTGTCATACTGCATAAGTTCCACCGAGGTGGTCACACATATTGGCGATGATAGTGTTATCTTAGCCGTGCGCTTATCACCATTATTCTCCTCGAGGCGTACTACAACCTTGCCTATCTCCGAGGTGTCAATACTCTTAACCCACGAAGCATTGCACGTTGCCGATATTTTGGTATCGGAGTTTCTAACATCCTGATGTATGTTATATTCGATTGTTATCTCCTGCTCCTCATGTGTGCATACTATCTCCTTGTCAATGCCAATGGCATATATCACGCTGGGGGTATTGTCGCATGAACTAAGGACAAACGTTGATAGGAGTAGTAGTGTTATTGTGCGTATAAGTCTCATTGTTGTAAATTTTGCGGGCAAAGATAGCAAATTATTGCTAACTATTTATACTCGCGAGGCTTAAGATTGTTGAATTGCCAAGTATTATCGCGCTTAAAGGTATAATCCTCGGGCTTATTCTTGTATATGCGACTATAGTCAAAGTAGTAACCCTTAATTTTGTCGTGTGTCTTCTTCATCAGAGGTATGTACTCCACCGAGCGACTGATAATCTTACTCTCGTTGTAGGCATAACCCTTTGAAGCCACCACGTCGTAGGCGTGTGAGAACATCAGGATATGCCATGGCGACTCCTCCTTGAGGCCTGTGCCTGACGACTCAATGGCACGCAGAATACCATTGAGGTGGTTGTAATATTGCACCTCACGCTGACTATCTCCCAAAGCACCGTATGCATATGCCATAATATTGAGAACCTTGGGGTTGAATGGGTCGAGCTCCATCGATGCTATACCTTGTTCGATAAGCGCTTCGAGCTGCCCTACGGTGGGGTTTGAGGGGTTGAGACTACTCATGATGTTGAACATCTCGTCGAGTGCCTTATTGGTCGCGAAAGGACGATAGTTCTCTTGATAGACATAACCATAGTAGAGGTAGTAGTACTCCAAGTCGCTCATATCCTCGGTGCCAAGGCGATACTTCATCATTAGATTAGTATAGTAGTATGGCGACGATGTGGATAGCGTCTGGCGGAGTATATCCTCCTCTTCGGGTATGCGTAGCTCCGCTTTCACCTCCTGCGCTGTGAGCGAAGTGGTGATAAATAGTGATGATAGAAATAGTAGTATTAGCTTTTTCATACGATTATTAACGCTCCAACTACTTCAAATCGTACGTCTTGATTGCCTTTTCGATATCACCCTTCAATGTGTCGGTGTACTCTACGAGTGGTAGGCGCACCTCTGATGTGGTGATGCCCATTGATGCACACATGCCCTTAACACCTGTGGGGTTACCCTCTCTAAAGAGCAGATTTATAGGCTCGGTAAGCTGCTCCATCTGCTGCTCTGCTTGAGCTATGTTGCCAGCCATGGCATTGTGTACACAAGTACAGAACTTCTCGGGGAATGCGTTTGCTGCAACTGATATTACGCCCTCGCCACCACGCTTGATAAGCTCCACGGTGAGACCATCGTCACCCGATAGAACTAGGAAGTTCTCGGGTCTGCCGTCGAGTATCGCCTGCATCTGTTCAATGTTGCCACACGCCTCTTTGATGGCGATAATCTTATTGGTAGCTTTAGCAAGGCGTAGTGTTGTTGCTGCGGTCATATTCATACCTGTGCGACCAGGCACGTTGTATATGATTACTGGTACTGGCGATGCCTCGGCAACAGCCATGAAGTGGCGATATACGCCCTCCTGCGATGGCTTGTTGTAGTAGGGCACTACGCTGAGTATTGCAACCGTACCCGATAGGTCGAAGCTCTTGAGTTGCTCAACGAGAGCGTGGGTGTCGTTGCCACCCATGCCTGCAACGATGGGTACGCGGTTGGCACTCTTGTCGACAATAAAGCGTAATACGTTGTGTCGCTCCTCGATGTTGAGTGTCGCCGTCTCAGCCGTCGAGCCGAGGGCTACTATATAGTCTACGCCACCACGGATGACGTACTCGACCATACGCTCCAAAGCCTCATAATCTACCTTGTAATCCTTAAATGGGGTGATGAGGGCAACGCCTACACCCTTAATTTTGCTCTGTATCATAAATACTCTTATGTTTAGAATAGCGTGCCCTGTATGGGCTTGCTATCAATGTTCTCACTCTTTTCAATCTTAGTCTCGTTGGGCGTTATTGCCACCTTGTCATTGGCAATCATGGCCATGAACTCGGCCTCTGAAAGTATTGTAATGCCCAACTTCTCGGCCTTCTGTCGCTTGGCTGGTCCCATGTTCTCGCCCGCGACGATGAAGTCTACGTTGGCCGATACGGCAGCGAGGTTTTTGCCTCCATGCTCCTCGACTAATGCCTTCATGTCGTCGCGCGAACGACCCTCAAACTTACCCGAGATGACTACGCTCTTGCCAACAAGAGCATCGGAGCGTAGGCTCTTTTCCGTCATCACAAGACGTAATCCTGCATTGCGAAGGCGCTCCACTATCAGGCGGTTATTCTCGTCGGCAAAGTATTCGACAATGGCGCTCGCTATCTTGCTTCCCACCTCTTCAGCCTCGGCAAGCTCCTCGACTGTGGCCGTAGCAATGTTGTCGAGTGTGCGGAAGTGTGTGGCGAGGTATTTCGCTGTTGTCTCACCCACGAAACGTATGCCAAGCGCAAATAAAAGACGTTCGAATGGGACCTCCTTTGATTGTCTGACACCCTCCAATATGTTGGCTGCCGACTTCTCCCCAAGACGTGGAAGTGATGCTAACTTTATTGGATCAAGGCTATATATGTCAGCGATGTCGCGTATGAGGCCGTTCTGCCATAGTAGCTCGATGGTCTCGCCACCAAGCCCCTCGATATCCATCGCTTTGCGTCCAACAAAGTGAACGATGCGCCCAATAATCTGTGGTGGGCACTCGCTCTGGTTGGGGCAGTAGTGCTTGGCCTCACCCTCATATCGCACTAGCTCTGCTCCGCATTCGGGACAATGGGTGGTATACTCAAATGGAGTGCTATCTGATGGTCGCTGCGATAGCTCTACCCCTGTAATTTTGGGGATAATCTCGCCGCCTTTCTCTACGTAGACCATATCGCCCAAACGAATATCAAGGAGGGCTATTTGGTCGGCATTATGTATCGAAGCGCGCTTTACTGTTGTTCCCGCCAACTGCACAGGCTCAAGATTGGCAACAGGGGTAATAGCACCCGTGCGGCCCACCTGGAAGTCAATGCTCTGCAGCTTGGTGAGAGCTCTCTCTGCCTGGAATTTATAAGCTACAGCCCAGCGTGGTGCCTTGGCTGTAGAACCCAGCGTGCGCTGATTAGCATAGCTGTCCACCTTGATGACTATGCCGTCGGTGGCGTACGGAAGATTCTTGCGCTCAACATCCCAGTAGTTGATGAATGTCTCAATCTCCTGGCGTGTGTGGCATATTGCAGTATGGCGCGATATGTTAAATCCCCAGCTACGTGCTGCATCCAGGTTCTCGTGGTGGGTGGTGTAGGGTAACGTGTCGCCCGCAAGCTGATAGAGCGTGCAGTCCAAGCCACGGTGTGCCACGACCTGTGATGACTGGTTTTTGAGTGTGCCCGCCGCAGCATTGCGAGGATTGGCGAAGAGAGGCTCTCCTGCTGCCTCACGCTCACTATTGAGCCTATCGAAGGATGCATATGGCATGATAATCTCGCCTCTAATCTCGAATATTTCGGGGTATCCCTCACCCCTTAGACGTAATGGTACTGTGCCTATGGTGCGCACATTGTTCGTTACATCATCGCCACGACGACCATCGCCACGTGTCACTGCGCGTAGCAATGAGCCATTTTCGTAGCATAGCGATATGGCTGTTCCGTCGAATTTGAGCTCACACACGAAATCCACCTCGCCAATCTCCTTTACTATGCGGTCGATCCATTCGCCAAGCTCCTCCATCGAATAGGTGTTAGATAGTGACTGCATAGGAAAACGGTGTTCAACACTCTTGAATTCGGTTGTAAGGTCGCTGCCTACGCGCTTGGTTGGTGAGTTGGGGTCTGCGGCCTCAGGGTGTCTTGCCTCCAACTCCTGTAGCTCGCGAAGCATAGCATCGAACTCAAAATCTGAGATCTCGGGGGTGTTCTCAATATAATATTTATGACTATGGTAATCGAGGAGTTTTGTTAGCTCCTCCATACGCATTATGTCGTTGTGCATGCTCATCGTTAATATATGTATAAAATATGTTGTAAAGGTACGTATTTTGTTTGTAACGGCGAAGAAAAATCGAAAAAATAAAAAAAATATTCGTCAATGTTTGCACATTATCAAATTGTGATTACATTTGCCGAAAATTTTACAGATAATATGGCAGTAAATAATACGAAGAAACGACTTGTAACGAGCATCCATAATCTCACACCTGCACAGCAGGCTGAGATTAAGGCTCTCTATCCATTGGGCTTTGCTGAGGTTATGCAGCGTATCGATAAGCCAGATGGTACATTCTTCTGTGTCGTGCCCTACGAGACAGAGGATACCTACTACTTGGTAAAGATTGATGTTAAGGTTGACGATGGTCACGACGATGAGAATGATGGCTACTACGATGAGGATGATCTAAAGGGCGCAGACGAGCTCGCTGATGCATCAGAGGAGCCTTCGGATGATGACTTCTAAATCAAAGATATATCTATGGCTGTGTGGTTTGGTACCATGCAGCCTTTTTTATTTCGACAATATCACTTAAATGGCATCTATCTTTAGTGCAATCTGCTGTTAATCAGTGTGTTATAAACGGTGTTCGTAAATGCTGATTTTGCCTACACCTAACTGCTTGATTTTCAATAAGTTGAAAAAATGGCAAAATATCAATTTTCATATTATTGATTTTCAGTGAGTTACGTAGTGGTGAAATGAAAAATTAAAGGCCCCAAAATTTGGTCACGCACACATTATGACCTAACTTTGCATTAACGAAATCAACAAAACTATACTATTATGAAAAAGGTAATTCTACTATTTGTGGCGATGATGACAATCTCTGCATCGGTAGCTGTGGCGCAGGAGAAAAAGGTAAAGTATCATGGTGAGGTATTTGTGGCAGGTGATGCAAGTTGGTCTAATGTGATTTACGATGGGCAGAAGGCGAGCGATACAAATCTACTTATGTATGGCACATCGCTGCATACCATCCACGGCGTTAAGATTGGTGACTACTTCTCTATAGGTCTTGGCCTTGGTATCGACTTCATCATTGGTGCCGACGAGGAGACTGTGGGTAGTGCAGAGCTTAGTGGATTGCTAATCCCCACCTACTTAGATTGTAAGTTCTGGATACCTACCAAGGGCAAGGTGACTCCATTTATAATGGCTGAGGGTGGTGGCTCGTTCGCGATATACCCACAAACCATCAGACCACTATATGGTGCTGGCGTAGGCTTCAAGGCTGGTAAGTTTATGATGTCGCTTGGCTATATGAACGAGGGATTTAACCTTCGAGACTTTATCTATGATGACGACTTGAAGTTCTATCAGCATAAGCTACAATTAAGAATAGGTGTTGCCTTCTAATGACGGCACGATTTTAGTGTCTCATCGGAGTGTATTAACTAAAACACTCTGAACATGACACATCTATTTAAGACACTGTTTCTTGCTGCGGCAGCAGTATCTACCAATGGCTATCACTCGATAGCCTGTACTGGAATATCACTCATAGCCGCCGATGGCAGCTATGTTCAAGCACGAACAATAGAGTGGGCGAGCGGCCCGCTGAAGAGCGAGTATGTCATCATACCTCGCAACGAGAAATTACAATCCTACACCCCTACGGGAACTAATGGCTTGAGGTTCACATCGCGTTATGGCGTTGTGGGCCTTGCTGTCGTTGAGAAGGAATTTATCGCCGAGGGAATAAACGAAGCAGGACTATCTGCGGGCCTCTTCTTCTTCCCACGCTATGGCAAATATGAGGTCTACGATGAGATGCATAACAACATTACACTCGCCGACATGCAAGTTGTGCAATGGGCTTTAAGTCAGTTTGCTACCATTGATGAGCTAAAGGAGGGCGTTAAGCATGTGCGCATCGTAGGTTTGGATAAGACGGCGGTGGTGCACTGGCGTATTGGCGAGGCCTCAGGTAGACAGGTGGTCATGGAGATTGTCGATGGCGAGGTGCACTTCTACGATAATCCCGTTGGTGTGCTTACCAACGCTCCAGGCTTCGAGTGGCAACTTGCCAACCTCGATAACTATGTGAACCTACGCCCTGGTAGCGCCCAGAACTACAAGCTTGGCGATGTGCAACTTCAGCCTATTGGCGGTAGCTCAGCAATGCTGGGTCTTCCTGGTGACTTCACACCACCTTCGCGTTTTGTTAGGGCTGCCTTCTTCCGTAATACTGCGCCACAGCGTGCCGATGGCTTCGCAACGGTGTTGCAGTGCTTTCATATACTCAATAACTTCGATGTGCCAATAGCTATTGAAAATCCCGCCGAGAAGGAACTGCCAAGTGCCACGCAGTGGACATCTGCCATAGACCTGACATCACGCAAGGTATATTATAAGACGGTGTATAATAACTCAATACGATGTATCGACCTTAACGATATCGACTTCTCGAAGGTTAGGTATCAGTCGCATCCGTTGGATGATGTAGCTACACAACCAGTACAGATGGTCAAGGTATCATAAGTTTACCGATGCGCTATATTGTAAATTAAAACAAAGTTTCGTCTCCTAAATTAAATAGGAGGCGAAACTCATTAATCTTGTCCAACATCTATAGCATCAGTCTACTCGCAGTGAGGACAGTGTTTGTGCTCCTCGAGTACGGTATGTGGAATGTTACCGTGCGAGATTATCTGTATCGGACAGTCGTAGTTTAGCAACTGCTCCGAGGTTATTATGTTGGAGTCGTGGCGGTGCACATGGTGGTTTACACAAACTATGGAACGAACAACACTCGATATAGTGCCTAAATCGTGTGACACCATGACTATGGCCATCTGTTCAGATAAGTGGTGAAGTATGTTGTATAATTCATTTTCGAAGCGGTTGTCAACAAAGTTGGTAGGCTCGTCCAAGACAAGGAGCTTGGGCTTCGAAGCTATAGCACGGCATAGCATTACGCGTTGTAGTTGGCCACCCGATAAATCCCCAATGGCACGACCTCTAAGATCGCTGAGTGACACCATCTCTAGAAGTTCCTCCACGCGCATCTTATCCTCCTTAGTATAGCGACCGAAGATGCCACGCTTAGATTGCAGACCCGACAGCACAACCTCACGCACCGAGATAGGAAAACTCTTATCGAAGGATGATACCTGGGGAAGATAGCCTATATGTGGCTTGCCACCACGGCATATCGACGAAGCGTAGTCTATGGTACCAGAGTAGGGTATGACGCCCATGATAGCCTTTACAAGTGTACTCTTACCACCGCCATTTGGGCCAATTATGCCAATGAAGTCGTCGGCATAGATGTCGATGTTGACGTGCTCGAGGGCAATAACACCATTGTAGCCCGCCTTAAGGTTGCGAATGGATATGATAGACTCTCTATTGCTCATTGTTACGACATATTATCGTTGTTATGCGCTCTATCTCCGATAGTATATCCTCGGCTAAAGGATCAGTCTCTACAACCTCTGCATCTATCTCCGATGCTATGGCACTAACCTTATCGGCGCTATACTGCGGCTGGTGGAAGATGACATCAATATCCATCTCCTTACCCTTGTTACATAGTGCTGTTAGCTGCTTGGGTGTAGGCTCTTTGCCGTCGTGCTCAATGGCTATCTGCTCGATGTCATAGTCGCGGGCATAGTAGGTGTAGGCGGGATGGTATATCATTATGGCCTTAACTCCGCTGTTGTCGATTTGCTGCTTACACATTGCATCAAGGGCGTCGATACGCTCAAGTAGTCGCGCTGCAGCCTCGGCATACTCCTCGTTATCGGGGAACTCCTCCATAATAGCATCGCGGGCACTCATGACCATGATACGTAACGACTTGGGGGATGTCCAGATATGAGGGTCCACACCATGGCTATGGTGGTGATGGTGGTGTGAGCAACTGCCTTCGATAAGCTCTATACCATCGCTGAGATTTACGACCTTTGACTTGTTGTCGATGTGCTCGACTATGGATTGCTCGAAGTTGATGAGTCCTGTAGAGAAAATCATTTGAGCCTCGTTTATCTTGGTAAGCTGTTTGGCAGTTGGCTCATACGTCTCGGGACTTGCTCCATCAGGGACGATTACCTCTACTGTGAAATCACCACATGTTATCTCCTCGATGATAGCTTTGAGAGGTGTGATAGTGACATATATGGTGTTGCTACTCTCCTCCTTTGGCTTTAGACCGCAGGCAGTAAATAGTATTATTGCGAGTAGAAGTGATAGATATCTTCTCATTGTTTCAATTTTTGTTGGGCAAAGGTATAAAAAAGTGTGCAAAAATCTTGTTTTTGTCGGCAAAAAAATCGATATTTGCACATTGGAATTAAAAACTTGTGCAAAATGATTAAGAATATAACCGAAAAAATAAAGTATATCGGTGTGGACGATACCGATATTGACTTGTTCGAGAGCCAGTATGTAGTGCCAAATGGTGTGTCGTATAACTCATACCTTATTCTTGATGAGAAGGTGGCAGTTATGGATACGGTAGATCTCCGCAAGAGCGATGAGTGGTTGCAGAATCTTGCAACAGCACTCGAGGGTCGCACCCCCGACTACCTTGTTGTTCAGCACCTTGAGCCCGACCATGCAGGTACTATTGGTAAGTTCATGGCTAAGTATCCTAACGTTGTTGTTGTGGCTTCTGATAAGGCTGTTAAGATGTTGCCTCAGTTCTTCTATGACACCACATTTGATGGTCGCATCATGGGCGTTAAGGAGGGTGGTACGCTATCATTGGGTGGTCGCACACTCCACTTTGCCATGGCACCAATGGTGCACTGGCCAGAGGTTATGGTGACTTATGATAGCACCGATAAGGTCCTCTTCTCGGCTGATGGCTTCGGTAAGTTTGGCGCCCTCTGTCATGAGGAGGAGTGGGCTTGCGAGGCTCGTCGTTACTATTTTAATATATGTGGTAAGTATGGTGCCCCTGTGCAGGCTCTTCTCAAGAAGGCTGCAACACTCGACATCAGCATCATCTGTCCTTTGCATGGCCCAATTCTTACCGAGAACCTTGGCTACTATATCGGTCTATACGACACATGGAGCAAGTATGAGCCTGAGACCGAGGGTGTGTTGGTAGCATATGCATCAATACATGGTAACACCGCTGAGGTGGCACGTGCTTTTGCCGACATCTTGCGTGCTAAGGGTGCAGCTAAGGTTGTCGTTGCCGATCTTTCACGTTGCGATATGGCTGAGGCTGTGGAGGATGCATTCCGTTATAGCCGCCTTGTTGTGGCTGCTGCTTCATACGACTCTGACGTATTCCCTCCAATGCACGACTTCTTGCACCACCTTGCAATAAAGAACTACTGCAAGCGCCGCATTGGTATCATCGAGAATGGCTCATGGGCACCATCTGCTGGTCGTGCTATGCGCAATATCATCGACCGATTTAAGGATGTCTCAGTGATTGAGGATATGGTGACAATCACCTCACGCATGAAGCCATCAGATATCCCAGCCCTCGAGCGCCTTGCCGAGGAGGTATTGGCAGATAAGTGTGACCGTTGCATCGAGTAGCGTGTTACATACCTATATAAACAATATAGCCTGCCAATCGGCAGGCTATATTGTTTGTTGGATGATGCTATTTACTTCGCGATAGGCATCTTGTCCAAACGGCGCTGATGGCGACCGCCCTCATACTCGGTCTCAAGCCATATGTTGAGCATCTCGAGAGCCTCATCGTTAGAGATGAAGCGTGCAGGCATGCACAATACGTTAGAGTTGTTGTGCTGACGTGAGAGCTTTGCAATCTCAGGAATCCAGCATAGTGCTGCGCGGATAGCCTGGTGCTTGTTGAGTGTCATAGAGATACCCTCGCCAGAGCCACAAAGACCGATACCACGCTCCAACTCGCCATTCTCAATAGCCTCAGCCAATGGGTGCGCGAAGTCGGGGTAGTCGACAGACTCCTCAGAGTGGCAACCGAAGTCAACCACCTCAAAGTCCTTAGAGTTAAGGTAGCCTACCAAGAACTCCTTGAGATCGTATGCTGCATGGTCGCAAGCAATACCAATTTTCTTTGCCATAGTGTGTTATAGTTTATTTGGGTTTGTTATTACTCCTTTGATGCTCGTTTGCGGTCTACCTCCGAGAGTAGAATCTTGCGTAGACGGATAGCCTTTGGTGTTACTTCCACATACTCATCCTCGCGAATATACTCCAATGCCTCCTCCAAGGAGAAGATGATAGGAGGTGCAATAGAGGTCTTCTCGTCAGAACCCGATGCTCGCATGTTGGTGAGCTGCTTAGCCTTGGTGACATTTACAGTGATGTCGTTTGAGCGTGTGTGCTCGCCAATCACCTGACCACAATATACCTGCTCCATAGGCGAGATGAAGAACTTGCCTCTATCCTGGAGCTTATCGATAGAGTAGGCGTAGGCGGTACCTGACTCAGAGGCGATGATTGCACCTACGTTGCGGTTGTCAATCTCACCCATCCATGGCTCAAAGTCCTTGAGACGGTGTGTCATAATAGCTTCGCCAGCGGTGGCTGTAATCATTGTAGAGCGTAGACCGATGATGCCTCGTGATGGAATGATGAACTCAAGGCGAGTACGATCGTTCGACGACTCCATATTCACAAGCTGACCCTTACGGCGTGTGGTAAGCTCGATGACTGTTCCTGCGCAATCATCGGGGCAGTCAACTGTCATCTCCTCTACTGGCTCGCACTTGATGCCGTCAATCTCCTTAAGGATAACCTTTGGCTGGCCAACTTGGAGCTCGTAGCCCTCACGGCGCATAGTCTCGATAAGCACCGAGAGGTGCAATACGCCACGGCCATATACAACGAACGAGCCGGCATTCTGGCCTGGCTCAACGCGTAGTGCTAGGTTCTTCTCCAATTCCTTGTCCAAGCGATCCTTGATATGGCGTGAGGTGACATACTTGCCATCCTTGCCGAAGAATGGAGAGTTGTTGATTGTGAAGAGCATAGACATCGTTGGCTCATCTATTGCAATAGGTGGCAATGCCTCTGGATTTGTAAAGTCGCAGATGGTGTCGCCAATCTCGAAACCCTCGATACCTACAATAGCGCAAATTTCGCCACACTCAACCTTCTCTGCCTTAGCCTTACCTAGACCCTCGAAAACCATGAGATCCTTAACCTTGGTCTTGATCTGTGTGCCATCACGCTTTGCGAGTGTCACATTCTGACCTGCGCTGAGTGAACCACGTGTGATCTTACCAACGGCAATACGACCAACATATGGTGAGTACTCGAGTGATGTTACGAGCATCTGCACTGTGCCATCCACAACCTCTGGCTCAGGAATCTCGTCGATGATTGTGTCGAGAAGTGGGCATATAGAGTCGGTGCGCTCGGTAGCGACGTGTGACATCCAGCCCTGCTTAGCTGAACCATAAATTGTCTTGTAGTCGAGCTGCTCCTCATTGGCACCCAATGTGAACATGAGGTCGAACACCTGCTCGTTTACAACCTCAGGACGGCAGTTGGGTTTATCCACCTTGTTGATTACTACGATAGGCTTCTTTCCTAACGATAGGGCCTTTTGTAGTACGAAGCGTGTCTGAGGCATAGTGCCCTCGAAGGCGTCGACAAGCAAGATAACACCGTCGCACATGTTGAGTACGCGCTCAACCTCGCCACCAAAGTCGGCGTGACCAGGGGTGTCGATGATGTTAATTTTGTAGTCTCTATATATTACCGATACATTCTTTGAGAGGATGGTGATACCTCGCTCGCGCTCAATATCGTTGTTGTCGAGGATGAGGTCTCCGCCACTCTGTTCGTTTTCGCGCAAGAGGTTGCCCTGCATAATCATCTTGTCGACAAGCGTGGTCTTACCATGGTCGACATGGGCGATGATTGCGATGTTACGTAGTTTTTTCACTTTATAGAATTTTATTTGTCGCGACAAAATTACAAAAATAATTCCCAAATAACAATTTAATTTGTATCTTTGTATGAGCTATTTTTAATATATGGACCAGCCAAAGGTAGAGAGATTGCTTCGTTTGATGAAGATGATGACCGGAAATGTCAACTATACGGTCAATGATATGGCAGAGCGACTTGGTACATCCTATCGCTCTATATATAGATATATAGAGACTTTTAAGGATGCTGGCTTTGTTGTACATAAACTCAATGGGGGAGTCTATCGTCTAGGTAAAGATAGCAAGCACTTCAAGGATATATCGCAGCTCATTCACTTTACCGATGAAGAGGCGCACATCGTAAATCAGCTTATCAATGGTCTTGACGACACCAATATGCTCAAACAAAATCTGCGACGTAAGCTTGTGTCGGTCTACGATTGCACCTCAATGGCCAATAGTATAGTCAAGAGTGAACATGCCAATAGTATAAATGTACTGATTGAGTCTATATACCAACATCGCAAGGTTATATTGCACGACTACGCCTCGTCGCATACAGGTGTTGTTCAAGATCGCTTTGTTGAGCCATTTGGATTTACGACTAACTATGTTCAGGTATGGTGCTATGAGCCGTCGAGTGGGATGAATAAACTCTTTAAGACATCGCGCATCGGTAGTGTCGAGATGCTAAACGAGGAGTGGGAATATGCCGATAGCCATAAGGAGGGTTATATCGACATCTTTAGAATGACGGGCTTTGAGCAGCATCGTGTATGTTTGGAATTGGGTATGCTTGCTCGTAATCTTCTTGTCGAGGAGTATCCACTCTCGGAGCGCGACCTTAGACAGGTTGATGAGAGCCGTTGGGTACTCGATACAATGGTGTGTAACTACAAGGGCATAGGTCGCTTTGTAATGGGACTTATGGAGGATATAAAGATTGTCGATTCACCCGAGTTTAGAGCCTATATAGATGATAAAATTAACTTTATCTCAAGCAGTATAAAGCGTTAGTATTATGAGCATTAAATGTGTGGATTATGCCCTTTCAAAGGTCTATGTTTGCCCCAATGCCGAGGTGATAGATGGCTTGGTGGCGGGTAGGCGTGTGATACTTATTACCGATACCAATATACATGCTCACTACCGTAGCTTTGTGGAACGCTATGAACATATAGTAATAGGGTGTGGTGAGGAGGTTAAAACGCTTGCTACAGTCAGCGATATATACGCAAAACTAATGGCCATGGGAGCAGATCGTTCTACACTGCTCATTGGTGTTGGTGGTGGTATTGTGACTGATATAACAGGCTTTGTTGCAGCCACATATATGCGTGGAGTAAAGTTTGGCTTTATATCAACAACCCTCCTTGGCCAGGTTGATGCATCAGTAGGTGGTAAGAATGGTGTCAACATTGCTGACTATAAGAATATGGTCGGAACCTTTACACATCCTGAGTTTGTGATATTGGATATTGATATGTTGCGTACACTCCCCAAACGAGAGCTTCTTGCTGGTATGGCAGAGGTGGTAA
Source organism: Alistipes sp. (assembly GCA_045654925.1). GTDB lineage: Bacteria > Bacteroidota > Bacteroidia > Bacteroidales > Rikenellaceae > Alistipes. Next base: position 27,225 of record JAZOOI010000002.1, read on the forward strand.
AGGCGGCAATTATCAATGACTCCAAACTCTTTGAGGAGCTTGAGATGCGAGATGTCGACGCGATGTTAGACGATAGAGCCTTTGTAGCTGAGATGGTGAAGCGTGCTTTGAGAGTGAAGATCGATATTGTCGAAAACGACGAGCGTGAGGCTGGATTGCGACGAATTCTTAACCTGGGACATACCATAGGTCACGCCATTGAGAAGTGCTCTCGCAACTATAATCATGGAGAGGCGGTAGCTGTGGGTATTGCAACAATAGCTCGCTTTGCGGTAAAACGAGGTGCGCTTAGTGTGGAGGAGTGTGATAGGATAGAGCGACTGCTAATCCGCTTTGGATTTGATATCGACACCACAATCCCCAAGAGTGAAATAGTTGCTCAGATTGTGCAAGATAAAAAGCGTAGTGGTGATATTATAAATCTTGTGCTACCACTGAAGATTGGAGTGTGTAAGGTTGTTCCAATGAGATGCGAAGAGATGCAGGAACAGCTATAAGCTCTGCCAAATTTTCCACGATGCTTCTGCCTGACATCGCAGCATCGCCGAGCCACCAATGGCAGATGCTCCACGCTCAATACATCTACGCATAAATAGCGTAGGCTCAGGGTTATACACAAGGTCAAATACTCTATGACTTGAGCTTATGCTATTATAATCTATGTCGGGTGCAGAATTAATATCGGGGAACATTCCCAGAGGTGTTGTGTTGATTAGAAGAGTGTGCTCTGCAAGAATTTCTGATGTAATATTGTCGTATGTGATATCACCACGCTCCGCGGTGCGTGATACGACTTTATGTGCTATGTTGCGCTGCTTGAGAATATAGCTCACAGCCTTGCTCGCTCCTCCTGTACCAAATATGAGTGCCTTGCACGATGGCTCAATATTGAGCATATTTAGCGATAGGTCAATACCCTCAATATCGGTGTTAAACCCCCTCGTGTATCCGTTCTTGATAGCTATGCAGTTGACTGCACCAATTGCCTTAGCTTCGGGTGATAGCTCATCGAGGTAGGGTAGTACGCACTCCTTATATGGTATTGTAACATTCAGACCGCATAGTGAACTGTCGCCGTCGATGATACTCTTTATCGTGGCAATATCCCCAATCTCTATAAGCGAGTAGTCGGCATTTATACCCTCGCGCTTAAACTTATCTGTAAAGTAATTGCGCGAAAACGAGTGTCCGAGTTTGCGCCCTATTAGTCCAAAGCGTCGCATGTCTGTGGTTCAAATGTGGTGCTATCGCACTCTATTTCAGTATCCTCCTTAACCTCTGCTACGCACTCTGTTTTAGGCGTATCAACGCTCTTCTTGTCACCCTCTTCGTCGCCAAGGAATACAAGGACAAGTGCTGTGATGCCAATTAATAAAACTGCAAGTAGGGTTGCCAAGAGGTTGAGATATTTATCGATAAAGCTCTTGATTGGTGCTCCGTACTTCCATATGAGCCACGCTATGAGGAAGAAACGCATGGCGCGGGCTATGGCGGCGGCGACTACGAACATCACGAAGTTAATCTTGCACATGCCCGCAGCAATAGTGAAGATCTTAAATGGCAGTGGCGTGAAGCCCGCTGTGAACACCGCCACAAAGTCCCACTCGGCATACATCTCGCTCACCTTATTGAAGGTGTTTACACTGAATATATGGTCGTAAAAGAACTGAGCAAATGCCGTAGGCTCACCCGCTGAAGTATACCATGCAAAGTGTCCTAACATGTAGGCGAGAATACCACCTATAACAGAGCCCGCAAGGCATATCGTAGCAAAGCGGAATGACTTATGCGTAGCACCGATACATAATGCGATGAGAAGAATGTCGGGTGGTAAAGGAAACCAACTTGCCTCAAAGAGTGCCACGAAGAATAGTGCTAACCATCCCCATTTGCTCTCGCTCCACGATAGCATCCAATTATATAATTTCTTTATCATACTCTTTTTAATTTGTTGCAAATGTATAATATTTACTCGAAATCGACAACTATTCCTCCACCAATGACCAAATTGTTGCGATATAGGACAAGTGGTTGTCCCTTGGCTGGTGCCCATGCAGGATCGCTGAGTCGAATAATATAACCGTTATTATAAGGCTCTATGCGGGCCGGTAAGGTGGGATTAATGCCTATGCCTCTAATTTTAATGGTGATATCAACCGCACTACACACTTCGCTGTTGTCTACAATATTACAATCGTTTATATAAAGTGTATATTTATATAAATCTTCCCTCTTGCCAACAGTTATACTATTAGTCGTAGCATCGATGTCAATAACGCGCAGTCCCTCGGGAATGCCCTCGCCACGTCGCTGTCCTATGGTGTAGCGAGCAATGCCACAGTGACGACCAACAGTGGCGCCATTAATATCAATAACATTACCACTATTCATTGCGATGCCGCGCATTTGCAGATAGTCGGCGTAGTGGCATCCCTTCAGAAAGCAGATGCCCATGCTCTCGCTTTTATCCTCGAAGTGGCTCTTTGCCTCGCTCTTGATGATATTACCCATAGGGGTGAGTGCGCGCTGCAGCGTCGATTGCTTTAGTCCCCATAGATAGTATGATTGATCCTTAGTGGTATCTACTCCCTTAGCTATGTAGTAGCGACCATTGTGCAATTCAATATTGAAGTAGTGACCTGTAGCAATATTATATATATTCATCCTATCTGCCACCTCTTCAAGGCTTTGCCACTTTATGATTGTGTTGCATCGAGTACATGGAGCTGGGGTGCGTCCACATCTATACTCGTTGCAAAAATGATCGATAATATCGCGCTCGAAGACCTCGCGCTTATCGACAACTACCCACTCGCAGCCAAGCATATTTGCGCTATGTCGCGCCTTATCGAGGAGCGCTTTGTCGCCAATCGTATCTATTGTTGCAAGCACAACACGGTAGCCTGCATCTTTGAGTATGCGGGTGGCCGTTTGACTATCTATACCTCCACTAAATCCTAATACAACGCTCTTTTCCATTAATAAATCTATAAGAAGGGCTGCCCAACCTTGTTAGACAGCCCAAACTATTATAGCTTCTCGAACTCCTCGTCGATACTACTCTGCGCCTGTTGCTCGAAGTACTCGGGCTTATGCTCCTTGATAAAGTCTATCATCTCACCGAGACCCTCCATAAACTTACCAAAGTCCTCTTTGTAGAGATACATCTGATGGCGTGTGAACGATGATGTGCCATCGGGGTTGGTGCGCTTGCGCGACTCGGTGATAGTTAAAAAGTAGTCATCGCCACGAGTGGCCTTTACATCAAAGAAGTATGTTCGCTTACCAGCGCGAACAGCCTTTGTGCATATATGCTCGTCGTACTCTTCGTGATCGCGACGGTTTGAAAACTCAGAACTCATAATGGGTTAATTTTGGGGTTATTTATATGTTCGTCTTACGAAGATAATAAGAATTTTATAAATATCCAAATTTATTTTACCTCACCTTTTATTATATTATTGTAAACCAGGTTGTTAGTTGCAATATTAATGGCTTGACGTTGCATATAATCAAAGCGAATACCGTAGATGTAGTATCGAGCATTACTGCCATATAGATGCTCCGCCATTGTGGCTAAAAGTAGTGTGTTGATATACTCCTTATCAACTTCCGAGATGTCGTTTGGGGTATATCCAGCTGCCTGGTAGAAGTTGTCCAGAAGAGGTGCATCGAGTTCATAGGCCTGGTTAAATGCCTCCATTGTAGGGTGTACATCGATGATAGCCTTTGCATCTATAATGTCCCAAAAATCGATTATGGCGTGTTCAATTGTGGCGTTCATCACCGATGTTGCGACACACTCCGAGAGACGGATGTGATCGGTATCAATATAGACATCGGGGGTGATGCCTCCTCCTCCATATATTGTGCGACCATGCTTAAGTGTCTTGAAGAGTGGCGCGCCACTGTGACCTATGGAGTCTGGGTGCATATAGCGAGCCATATCACTGTGGTATGCGTCGCGCTCACCCATCTTATACGGACGTTGGATAATGCGACCTGAAGGGGTCTTATAGCGCGCAACCGTAAGGGTAAATCCAGTGCCATCACTAAGGTCGATAACTCTCTGCACCAAACCCTTGCCGTAGCTCGTATGACCAATAATAACACCACGATCCTGGTCTTGAATAGCACCGGCAAAAATCTCGCTAGCCGAGGCGCTGCTCTCGTTGATTATGACAACAACGGGGATGTCGCTCAATATGCCATCCTCTCTCTTCTTATCGAAACACTCCTCCCTTGTTCGATATTCGTTATACATTATAACCTCGCCCTTTTTAAGGAATAGGGATGTTAGGTCTATAGCCGCTGTCATGGAGCCACCACCATTATCTCTTAGGTCAACGACAATGGACTTTATATCTCCAAGGGCTTTATAGGCGGCATAAAACTCCGATGCGGCAGGCTTTGAGAACGATGATAGTGCTATGTAGCCAACATCACCAATACGATATGCTGTGCTTACAGCGCTTGTTTCTATATTAGCGCGTTTTAGGTTTATATTTATGTTATTAGGCGTGTTGCGACGTTCTATCTGAAGTTTCACTTTACTGTTAGGTTCGCCTTTAAGGAGCTCTGCGATACTCTCTAAGTCGAGAGCCACAATGCTACTATTATCGACGGCAACTATGCGATCGAATGGACGAATATCGGCACGCTCGGCTGGCGAATTATCCATGACAGAGCGTACAACCAGCGTATCGTTATGTATGATATACTTAATGCCTATACCAGCATATTCACCACGAAGGCGATTTCTTGCCTGCTCCATATCCTCCTTGCTAAGGTAGGTGGAGTGTGGGTCGAGCTCTGATAGTGTGGCGCGGATAGCCTCTTCAACCAGTGGCTCTAGCGAAACATCATCAACATATATACTGCGTATCTGTTGATACACCAAGTTGAGTTTCTGTATCTGCTGCTGCTCAGTAAGCTGTGCAGATGCACTAATGGTGAATATAACAAAAGATAAAATCGTGAGTAATAGATGTTTCATATCTAGACCGGTTGGTTATATATATAAAGAATAGCGGAGAAAATTGTAACATTAACTCCGCTATTAGATTATAATCGAACTGCTAAAGCTCCGATACAAGCTCCTCGAAGCTCATCTCACGCTGCTCGCCGCTCTGCATATTTTTGAGAGTTGCTACGCCGCGTTCAAGTTCGTTTGAGCCGATGATTACTACATAAGGAATGCCACGACGATTGGCGTACTCCATCTGTTTCTTCATCTTGCCCTGGTCGGGGTATATCTCCGCAGCTACACCTTTGTCGCGAAGCTTAGAGATGATGCGCATCGATGCCTCCTGCTCCTGCTCGCCAAGATTTGTGAAGAGTACCTTTGTTGAGCAAGCAAGCTCTGCAGGGAAGAGGTTTAGGCCAAGCATAACATCGTAGATGCGGTCGGCACCAAATGAGATACCTACACCCGACATGCCAGGCATGCCAAAGATGCCTGTGAGGTCGTCGTAGCGACCACCGCCAGAGATTGAGCCAATGGCAAAGTCGTTTGCCTTAACCTCGAAGATAGCGCCTGTATAGTAGTTCAAACCACGAGCTAGCGACAGGTCGAGCTCAGGGGTGAGGGCGATACCCAAACGCTCGATGTGACCAAAGATGGTGCGCATCTCCTCGATGCCAAGCATACCAGTCTCTGATGAGCCTATAACCTCGCTCAACTTGCGGAGTTTCTCGTCATTAGTACTACTAAGCTCAAGAATTGGTTGAAGCTTATTAATAGCCTCATCATCGATACCACGCTCACGCAACTCGTTCTTTACATTGTCCAAGCCTATCTTGTCGAGTTTGTCGATAGCCACGGTGATATCAATCATCTTGTCGGCATGACCAATACTCTCTGCAATACCGAACAATATTTTGCGATTATTCATCTTGAGCGTTACCGAGATACCGAGCTTTGAGAATACACGAGCAACGATATCTACCAACTCAACCTCCGAGAGGAGAGACTTCGAGCCAATGACATCTACGTCGCACTGGTAGAACTCGCGATAGCGACCCTTCTGTGGGCGATCAGCACGCCATACTGGCTGTATCTGGTAGCGCTTGAATGGGAAGACAATCTCGTTCTGGTGCTGCACGACATAGCGAGCAAAAGGTACGGTGAGGTCATATCTAAGACCCTTCTCCGAAATCTTTGAAGCCTGACGTAGCTCCTCCTCAGATAGCTTAGCGCCATAGTCGCCCGAGTTCAAAATCTTGAAAAGAAGCTTATCGCCCTCATCGCCATACTTGCCGAGTAGGGTAGATAGGTTCTCCATCGAAGGTGTCTCCAATGGCGCATAGCCAAAGAGGCGGAAAACACTCTTGATTGTATCGAAAATATAGGTGCGGCGCATCATCTCCTCGGGTGAGAAGTCGCGCGTACCCTTTGGTATTGATGGTTTCTGTGCCATATACTACTGCTCTGCCAAAAGTTTCTTATACTTAACACGCTTAGGGGTTGTATCCTCACCCTGAGCCTTCTTCCATGCCTCATACTCAGAGTATGTACCCTCATAGAATACTACCTTTGAGTCGCCCTCGAATGAGAGGATGTGTGTTGCGATACGATCCAAGAACCAGCGGTCGTGCGAGATAACTACAGCGCAACCAGCGAAGTTCTCAAGACCCTCCTCCAACGCACGTAGTGTGTTGACATCGATATCGTTGGTAGGCTCATCGAGGAGCAACACGTTGCCCTGCTCCTTGAGTGCAAGAGCAAGATGTAGGCGATTACGCTCACCACCCGACAATACGCCACACTTCTTCTCCTGGTCTGCGCCATTGAAGTTGAAGCGACCTACATATGCACGCGCTGGCACCTGGCGGTTGCCAAGCTGAATGAGGTCTGAATTCTGCGAGATAACCTCATATACAGTCTTCTCTGGGTCGATAGACTTATGCTGCTGATCGACATAGGCGAGCTTCACGGTAGGACCTACGCGGAAGCTACCCGATGTTGGCTCCTCCAAGCCCATAATCATGCGGAAGAGGGTAGTCTTACCAGTACCATTGGCACCGATGACACCCACGATACCTGCTGGTGGCAATGAGAACTCAAGGCCCTCGTACAACACGCGATCACCAAAGGCCTTGGTGACACCCTGAGCCTCGATAACCACATCACCCAAACGTGGACCATTAGGAATATAGATCTCGAGCTTCTCCTCGCGCTCCTTAGTGTCGGCATTCATCAACTTGTCGTAGGCTGAAAGACGAGCCTTAGACTTGGCGTGACGTCCCGATGGTGACATGCGCACCCACTCCAACTCACGCTCCAAGGTCTTGCGGCGCTTGCTCTCCTGCTTCTCCTCCATGGCCATACGCTGGGTCTTCTGCTCCAACCAACCAGAGTAGTTCCCCTTCCATGGAATACCCTCACCACGGTCAAGCTCAAGAATCCAACCAGCTACGTTATCGAGGAAGTAACGGTCGTGGGTTACAGCGATAACTGTACCCTTGTACTGCTGCAAGTGCTGCTCCAACCAGTCGATACTCTCAGCATCGAGGTGGTTAGTAGGCTCATCAAGGAGCAATACGTCAGGCTGCTGCAACAATAGACGACATAATGCAACGCGGCGACGCTCACCACCCGAGAGGACGCTCACGTTCTGATCTGGATCGGGACAACGCAATGCATCCATAGCACGCTCCAATACGCTATCGAGCTCCCAGCCATTAACGTGGTCGATCTTCTCATATAGCTCGCCCTGACGCTCAACAAGACGTGCCATCTCGTCGTCATCCATAGGCTCGCAGAGCTTCATGTTGATATCCTCATACTCCTTCAAGAGCGCTACGGTTTCGGCTGCACCCTCCTCGACAATCTCCTTAACGGTCTTGGTTGGGTCGAGCTGTGGCTCCTGCTCGAGGTAGCCTACGCTGTAGCCAGGAGAGAATACCACCTCGCCCTGGAAGCTCTTGTCTATACCTGCAATAATCTTCATGAGTGTTGACTTACCAGAGCCATTAAGACCGATGATACCGATCTTTGCACCATAGAAGAACGAAAGGTAGATGTTGTTCAAAATCTTCTTGTTGTTGTTAAGCACCTTGCTCACACCAACCATCGAAAATATAATTTTCTCGTCTGCCATATATAGTTAGTTTTTTGATTATTCGTGTATATCGCGCAAATATATAAAAAAAAAGTAAAATAAGGAAATGAAAAACGATTTACCTATCTATTAAGACCTATATTCAATGGCCCTTTGGCTTGAGTTTTGCACGTTATGGTGTAAACCTTAAAAACGTTACACTATGAAAAACAGTCTAAAAGGAACACTCACAGAGGAGAACCTCTTGAAAGCATTTGCGGGTGAGAGCCAAGCGCGTAACCGCTATACATTTTTTGCCTCACAAGCCAAGAAGGAGGGGTATGAGCAGATAGCTGCTGTCTTTGAGATTACTGCCGATCAGGAGAAGGAGCATGCCAAACGACTATTTAAGTTTATGGAGGGCGGTATGGCGACGATACACAATGCCTCATATCCCGCTGGCATTATAGGTTCTACAGAACACAACCTTGTGGCGGCTGCCGATGGCGAGCATGAGGAGTGGGAGGTGTTATATGCCTCGTTCGCCGAAACAGCACTTGCCGAAGGGTTTCAGAAGATAGGCTTGACGTTTAAGTATATAGCTGAAGTAGAGAAGGAGCACGAGCGTCGTTATCTTAAGTTACTCAGTAGATTAACCGATGGCGATTTCTTCCGTCGCGATGGAGAGATAGTATGGCAGTGTCGCAACTGCGGATATATCGTCAAGGCCTCGAAGGCTCCTAAAGTTTGCCCATCATGCGATCACGAGCAGCGTTTCTTCGAGCCTATGGCCGACAACTATTAATGGCGATTGTTATAGCCCTAAAAGTTTGTCTGTATCCGACATGAACTGGTTGTATATGGGGTATTGTTCGCGCAACGAGGCTGACATCATTAGGGTGTCGCCTACCGAGCGTGGCAATACTCTATATCCAGGAAGTAACACCCATACAGGGTGTGGGGTGGTATTGTAGCGTAAATGATCAACCGTATCGCACCTTATAACCTCCACCTCGGCAAGGAGGCCTCCGTCGGAGTGACGCCATCTTTGATTAGATACAAGGTTGCCCAACGAGTAATAGACAACATGTGTGGAGTCGGCCTCATATGGTTGTATAACATGTGGGTGACTGCCAATGATTATGTCGACACCTTCGTGGCGAAGCATATCGGCCAGGGTCCTCTGCTCTCTGTTCGCCTTGCGCTCATACTCTATACCCCAGTGCATGCAGGCTATGATGCAGTCGGCGCTATCACGTGGTATAGAGCGCAGGTCACGCTTGATTATAGTGGTGTCTATAAGGTTTACAATACGCCCTTTGGGAATAGGCATGCCATTAGTACCATAAGTGTAGTTTAGAAGAGCAAATTTAACACCCTTGCATTCAAAGTATTGAATGTTGTTATTTACATAGTCTATGCTATCCTTATAAATACCAGCGTGGGCAATTTTTCGTTTGCCAAGCTCGTCAATTGTTGAGTCGATACCCTTGCCATATCTATCGCAGCAGTGATTATTGGCTAACAATGCGATATCTATGCCCATATCAACCATTGCATCAGCTATGGCTGGCGGTGCGGCAAAGAGTGGGAACCCGCTATAATGGCCCGATGTATTGATGGTTGTTTCGAGGTTCAGAACGGCTATGTCGGCATCGCGAAATAGGGGAGTTACATACTCAAAAGAGGAGGTGTAATCGTAGCTGCCATCGCTCTGTCGAGCGGCCGATATTTGAGGCATATGCTGCATGAGGTCACCACCGAACATCAAACGAATGGTGTCCGTAGTGATAGGCTCTTCAGACTCAATGCTTATCTCTTCATCATGTGCCAAATCATCGCCTCTATCATCTTGCTTGGCGAACCATAGTGACAAGAGAGTGGCGACGACGATATATAGTATGGAGATGACATTCCTCATTGCGAGACCAAAGATACGACTTATATCATAAATAATGGCTATAACTGCCAAAAAAAATATTGAAAAGTTACAATATTATGCTACCTAAAAAAGAAAAATATATAAAAGGAGTCATCTATGCCGTTATCTCATCGACAACCTTTGGCTTAATTCCACTATTCACATTGCCACTATTACAGGGTGGAGTGAGTTCGCAGACACTACTCTTCTATCGCTTTCTATTTGCGGCATTAATGATGGTCGCAGTGGTTTGGGTTAAAAAGATAGATATAAAGCTAAGCTTTAGTCAGCTACGTATAGTATTTGTATTATCAGTATTATATGCACTAACGGCAATCTTGCTTATAGAGAGCTATAAGGATATCCCGAGTGGTATTGCAACGACTATTCACTTTCTCTATCCACTAGCGGTTACTCTTATCATGTCGTGGTTCTATGGCGAGCAAACCTCTATTGCTACATACATCGCTCTTGCTACATCTATCATTGGAGTGTTGCTCTTAGCATGGGGTAGTCATGATGTTGGTGATTTTCGCATCGGTGTACTATTAGTATTGGGAACTGTTGTAACCTATGCACTCTATATTGTAGGTGTTATGAAGAGTAGAGCCTCAAAAATAGACTCTGTTATATTAACACTATATGTCCTACTTTTCGGCGCCATGCTATTTTTTATCTATGCCATTCTAACTTCGGGCATCGAACCTATACATGGCTATGTCGAGTGGCGCGACTTGATAATGGTGGCACTCCTATGCACTGTGCTTTCTGACTATACGCTGATATTGGCCATCAAGAATATAGGCTCGACGATGGCCTCTATACTCGGCTCTATGGAGCCTATGACGGCCGTTATTATTGGCGTAGTATACTTTGGTGAACGTTTTGATATGGTGAGTATTGCGGGCGTTATCTTAATCATTATCGCGGTGGTTGTAGTTATTGTCCAGGGTGGCAGAAGTGAAAAAAAGAGAGGATAGCCGTGGTTGGCTATCCTCTACTTGTGATATTTATTTCATACTACATCTGAACCTGTATTAGTTTGCCGATTTCCTCGATTGCAATATTGCCCGTGATGACCGCAGCACCATACTGATCCTCTGTGTGTATGGCAAGGATGATATGTGTTATCTCATCATTATTACCAAGCGCATACACTGTTATATCGTCCTCTGTAGATGAGTGGCTTACCAATACTTGAGCATCATTCTTCTTGGCAATCTTGTGTGTCTTTGTCACAATCTTGTCACCAAGACTCTTATCCTCGGTCATAATAAGCTCAATAAGCTCGATATTCTCTATCCCCTCCATCTCTGCGCCCATCATAGCAATTAGGTTCTTGTCAATGTTTACCGTTGTCACACTCTCGTCTAAGCTGTACTCTGATACAAGCTTTGTGAACTCTGGGATTTGTGCCATGGCGCTAAGTGGTAACACCATGAGCATAAGTGAAATAATACGTTTCATAATAACTAATGCTTAAATATGTTTATATTCCTAAATTCATTATTGACGAGGCGTTGCTTAGCTCGATGTTTTTACCCGTGAGTATCAGCATGACAGCTGCGGTCTTACTCTCGGTGTAGATTAGCATTACGGTGATATTACCACTCTCAGCCTCAGTTGTGCAGTATATTGTTACTCGTTGCGAGCCTTGTACTACATTCATTATCTTTGCCATGTTCTTGGCGTATGCCTGAACCTCATTTGAAAAGTTGCCGATTAGCTCCTCGCGCTCAACGGATATTGCCAATAGGGTGTCAATGCCATCGCCGCCTCCCATGCTTGCTATCATCTCTTTAGATAGCTCTATTGTTGCGCATCCCTCTATTGAGGAATACTTCTCAATCAACTCCTGCTGCTGTGCCATTGCAAATAGTGGCATACAGGTCATTATCAGTAATAATAAGCGTTTCATCTCAAGTTGTTTTTAGTTAGAACCATATGCCCATACCTGCTGACAGACGTTTTCCCCTGGGTCCAGTATCTACATTGAACAGACCCGTGTTAGTCTTGAACATATCGATGAAAGAGTAGTTTGCGAAGGCATATAATCGCTTCCAACCTATGCGCGCTGTAGCTCCCACTTGAATGGGGTTTAAGGTTACCTCGCCGTCAATAGATGTCCTTGGGAATTTATACTTGAGTTTAGTATTCATTAGTACATCAAGTGTCACGCCTGCAGAGATGAAGAAGTTGCCACCCTTAATATTCCAGTCGAGTGTTAATGGCACGTGGAAGTAAGATGCTATAAACTTAGACTTCTTTATCGAGCCCTCCAGCTTAACGGGGCGCATCATGCCATCACGAAGCTCCATGCTATAGTCACCCGCAAAGGCGTAATTATCTATTGTACATCCGTAGGCTGCCGACAAAACCAGAGAGCGTGACTTGTTTAATGGTACATTCACAGTTCCTAAATTCATGCTTAGGTGAACCGATTTATTGCTGCTGAACATCAGTGCATTGGCCTCTTCTGGAGTGTATGCTGAGTAATCGAGGTTTGCAAGGGAGCTTGCTCCAATCTCAAAGAGGGCAAAGTGGTTAAAACTTGGCGAGCCTATGCCTGCAAATCCCCAGTATGCCTTTTGTGTGCTGTTGGTATAAACAACGGGTGTTAATGTTACGTCAGACCCATTGTTAGCGTTGCCGCCGAAGTCGAAGCACATGCCATTGAGTGTTACACGCATCTTGCCATTCTCCTTACTTATGCTATTGTCGGTAGAGTTGCCGATGTAAAGCGCCTCATTAGACTGAACATTATTCTGCGCATATGCTGCTATTGCAGTAGAACACAAAATAAGCGTTAGTAGTATAGTTAAACGTTTCATATGAGTGTAGTGTTACAATTATTTAATTCCCTGAATATTAAGTTTCGAAACCTGAGCCATGGCAAGTTGCATGTCACTTGCCACGTTGTTAAGTATCCTATTAGCCTCGCCATAGGCCACCTCCTTATCTGTGATCCTCTCGCCATTCACATGACATACGATATCGTACTGCATGTCTAAAGTTGGCTGTTGAACGCTCTCTGGAATTACTAATTCGGTATCTTCATGTGGTGCCACGAGCATTATGATTATTGCAGCAGCTGCGGCAGCGATGCTCATGCCTCCCAGTATGCGCCATCCAAACGAACGGTGTCGCCTATGTTTCTGCTCGATGTCTGGAGCCTTAATCTCTTGTGCTGAGGTTATGACACCAAGCATAATTTTTAATGCAACATACTCCTCAGGGATATTCTCCGCTGTAGCGAGATACTCTTTGAGCTCTCGCTCCTCATTAAGAGTGGTCTCTCCCTCGAAATATCTATCAACGAGTATATTAATTCTATCTAACTCCATAGTTCATTGCATTTATTAACTCCTCTCTTACTCTTTTGCGAGCCCTTGAAAGATTCATTCTTACGCTCGTCTCATCACACTCGGCGATGGCGGCTATCTCATCAAACTCATATCCCTCGACATCGCGCATGTGGATTATAAGCTGTTGTTTAGGCGGTAATGTTGCTATTATTTGTTGCGTTAACGCTGCCATATCGCTAAGGTCTGCTTGTGCATTGCCATCCGTGGCGCCATATCTGTCGATGTATATTCCTCGTTCTCGACCACGCTCCCTTAAGCGGTCAATGGCTAGGTTGTGCGTTATGCGACAGACATATGCCCTTGGATGTTCGCTATGCAGTACTGCATCACGGGCCATCCATACCTTTTCATAGACATCTTGCAGGATATCCTCAGCTAAGGAGCTGTCGCCAACAATGCGTAGAGCAAGGCGGTAAGCCGTATCCTTAATCGACGCAATGAGCGATGTATATTCTGCTGTTTCCACTAATCTTCATCTTTTTAGTTTGTTTGCCTATATAACGAGTATACCTCACAAAATGTAACATCGTCATATAACTTTTTTTCTATTTTTTTTCACATATCAAAACTATACAAATATATATAAAAAAAACGACACCCCGCAAGGAGTGTCGCATGTTGCGTTGTATGATATTAGAAATTATACTGCATAAGAAGACTTACTCTATTAGCAGATCCCTTCTCTCCATCCATATTCTTGCGTGAACCATATAGATACTCTACAGCAAGCGTAAAGCTCTTATGAACATTTAGGAAGGCGTTGCCAAAGACATATTGACCACGGTGATATTGATTTTTTGCAATGTAACCATTCTCCTTTTCAAGGCCCACCTCGGAGTAGCCTCCTGCCACCCAGAAACGTCCAGGAATGATATTTACCTGTGCTGCTGCCTGCCAACCCCACATAGGCATAGTCTGTATGTGTAGTGGATTTTCGGGGTTGTAGGCTACATCATATGGCGATCCTGTAAGATCCTGTATATATGGGGTTATTCCCTTGCCATATACACCATTCATATAGATGTCTACCCAATGTGTCGCCTGGATATGGCCACTTAGCTGCACACCCCAACCAACCTGCGTGGTATTCTCCTTTTTGATAATATCATGGAGGTACATATCGCGTATTACACCGGATACTCTAATGTGGCTGGCGCGCTGCTCACCCCATGCATACTGAACATATGCGATACCATCGGGTACACGCTGCTTAATAGGAGCAAAGTTGTCACCATATGTGCCATTTACTTTTGGCACCTCGGCTGCCACTCCAATTGTAAGGTGGTTGCGTAGGAAGTTGTGCTCGTAGCGTATCATCTCAGTAAAGGCAAAGTTGTAGGCATTAGGGCCCTCAAAGTCGATGGTCGTTGGTGCAGCCTTGAGGTCGCAGAATGTAGTTACATCACGACCAACGGTAAAGCCCATAAACTGCATATACGCTGAGCGTAGGCGAGGAATGTAGCTGAATGATTCACCTCCTCTAAAGTCCATATCACCATAGATGATAATGCGACCTAGAGGGCAGCCATTTATTATAGCCTTGGCAAATATGCGAGAGGTGGATGCATCCATCATTATACGCTGCTTGTTAGCAAAGCCCGCCTTCATGGGGATGTCGTAGGTGACAAAATCGATATTATCAATCACTGAGTTAAAATCATAGCTTGTACGCAGGGTTACCGAGCCACCCACAGCGAACGAGAACTTGTTGTCGGGCGATGCAAAGATGAAGTTCGGCTTATGGCTCTGTCTAAAGCCGTGGCGTGCCGTCTCTCGGTAATCGTCCACAACACGAGCATGTATCTTTGCTTTGTCGTGGCGTCCTTCGCCCTCGCGAGCCATGATAAACACAGCGGGAGTGTACTCCTCGACCTCCACAAGGTATACCTGAGCCTTTGATTGAGGTGTAGCTATCAGCAAGGCTGATAATGAGAGAATAAATAGTCTAATTTTTTTCATGGTAGTAATGTTTAAGTTAACCAAAAAAGTTGCTGTAGCCCCTCACGACAACTTATATGCCAAAAGGTGTAATGCGCCATTTAATGCTCTTCGGCACACTTGTGCGCGATATTTGCTTAGGGTATCAAAAACATCTGACAATGCGACTATTTTATACTATACTCATGATGCTTATTAGTAGCGGTGTTCATGCCCAGGAACTGCTCAGCTTTGACGATGCCTTCATGCTTGCGCTCGAGCATAATAAACAGCTTGCAAGTAAACGTATCGATGTAGCAACAGCTTACTACGAGCTACAGGCAGCACGTGGACTATACTATCCAAAGATTGAACTGACGGGGGCTTATGTGCTAGCACAGCGTGATATGAATATAAATATAACAGGAAGAGATGGTATATTGGAGAGTGGTGCTAATGCGCTAATCAACAATGGAATTTCTAAGGGTTTATTGACACCAGCCATGGGCGATATATTGCGTTCATTACTCTCTCCACTGCAGGGGTTAAATCTTAATTATACGCTTCAGAAACGATCCTTTGGCATGTTAGCAACAAAGTTTACAATGCCTATCTATGTCGGTGGTAGAATAAATGCAGCCAATAGGGCAGCGAAGATACGACTAAGTATGAAGGAGTATGAGTTAGATGCTGCGCAAAGCCACCTATATACAACGTTAGTTGAACAATATTATGGTGTTGTAGTTCTGCAATATGCCGTTGGTGTGAGACGTGACGTAGTTAGGGCGATGACCCAGCATCTTGATGAGGCGCAGGATATGGAGAATGAGGGAGTAATTGCCCATAGCGAGGTGCTAGGTATTGAGTATCGCTTAGCGGAGGCTCAGCGAGAATTAATCCATGAGGAGCATCGCTTGCTGATGGCAAAACATGCTCTTGGATCAACCATCGGTCTCGATGATGAGATAGTTCCTATTGACAATCTATTTATATGTGATAATAATATTCTATCGATTGATTACTATATTAATAGCGCTCTTAATCTAAATAGCATTCTATGTGGTGCAGAGCAAGGCCTTGAACTTGCAAAAGAGGGAGTTGCAGCGGCAAGGGCCGAGTTGCTGCCAACAGTTGCGGTATTAGGCGGTGCTTCACTATATGACTATCAACTATCCAACCTGCTACCCAGGTGGGCAATAGGTGTAGAGGCGAGTATCACACTCTTTGATGGCCTAGCTAAAGAGCGAAAGCTACGGGCGGCAAAGAGTAGGGTTGAGAGTGTAGTTAATGATATAGATAATGGTCGAGATGAGATTATATTACTAACAGAGAGTGAATACTATAACTTATACAACGCACTAGCTGATATCAAGGCTTCACAAAGCTCTATTATTGCTGCTGATAGCTTTTATAATTCCATGCTTGATGCCTTTAGGGCTGGCGTAGCATCATCCTCAAAATTACTTGATGCGGAGGTTGCAAGAGCGGTATCTAAGCTATCTCTTCTCAATGCTGCCTATCAATGCACGCTCTCCCTTGCGCGTCTTCTTGAGGCATCGGGCCTCATTCACACCTTTGGTGATTATCGCGATAAGGCGATATTATTAGACATCTAAAATAGTTTAATTAATATATGTTAAAATCATGAGATTTAAGAGAAAATGCATTATAGTGTCACTTGTTATTTTATTATTACTATTAGCCATATTCATATTTGTTTATGTTGAATATACTAAACACGACATTCCTGTTATCGAGGGGCGCATCGAGGCATTGAGCTACCATGCATCATCTAAGGTGGCAGGACGTATAGAACAGCTTTTTGTCAATGAGGGAGACTGGGTTGAAAGTGGTGAACTGCTATATGTGATATCCACCCCTGAACTTGACGCTAAGTTAATGCAGGTAGATGCACTTCGCACACAAGCCGAAGCCCTAAACGATGAGGTCGAAAAGGGTGCGCGCATTGAACAGCTTGAGGCACTACAAGGAGTGGTAAGAGGAGCGGAGGCGGGACGAATTCTTGCTGAGGAGAGTTTTAGGCGCGTAGAGGAGCTATATGGTAAGGGCGTTGTGCCTCGTCAACAGTATGATGAGGCATTGGCAAACCTAAATGCCATGAGTGCCTCTGAGAGTGCTGCGCGCGCAGAATACAACCTCGCATTAGCCGGAGCCACACGAGAGCAACGTGAGGCTGTATGGGCGAAGGTCACGCAGGCTCAAGGCGCTGTGGATGAGCTTACCGCATATATAGCCGACAGATATGTCTATGCACCAGCATCGGGGCGAGTAACGAATATTATTGCTCATGAGGGTGAACTTGTGGGTACGGGTTATCCGGTTGTAACCATTCTTGATGTAGATAACTGCTGGGCCACATTCAATATTCGTGAAGATAATATACACGGCATTGATGTAGGAGATAGATTTACTGCATATCTTCCTGCATTGGATACTTATATGGAGTTCGAGATCTACTATATAGCCTCAGAGGCCGACTTTGCCACATGGAACTCAACGCGGGCTAAGGGAGGTTACGACCTACGCACCTTTGAGGTTAGGGCACGCCCCATTGACGCAAAGCAAACACCACTTCCAGGTATGAGTGTAGTTGTAAGAGGTGATAGGTTATAATATGCGGAGTATCAAGAGCATATACGCAGTATTCAAACGTGAGGTAAAGAGCATAATTAGCGATAAGTTATACCTCACATCTCTCGTCATACTCCCTGCAGTCATGCTGCTCTTCTTCGTTATATTCTTTCATCGTGGCAGTATTAATGACCTCCCCATAGCTATTATTGACAATGATCACTCGGCCATATCACGCGAGCTTATATCGATGATTGATACTACGCGCGGGGTGGAGGTTGCATATTCCTCCAATTCAGTTATCGAGGCGCAGAGCATGGTGCTTAGTGGAGATATATATGGCTATGTTGTAATTCCACATGGTTTTGAAAACGATATTATCGAGGGTCATCCCACTGCTGTTGATGTTGAGATATCGGGCGCAAATCTATCAGCGGCAGGAGTGCTTCGTGCCAATATACAGCAGGTGGTGATGACCCTATCCTCAGGAGCTGCAATATCACGATTGGTGAGCTTGGGAGTTGATGAATATGAAGCTTTGATTGATGTAATGCCTATCAACACCCTGACACACATCATTGCTAATCCATATCTAAATTATGGATACTACCTTGCGCCAATATTTATGCTTGTGGGAATAGTGCTCTTCACCATGCTTATAACCATCTATGCCATTGGCCGCGAGCTGCGCTACGCAACAGCCGCGGAGTGGTTATCTGTGGCTTCGAACTCTCTGTTTTCAGCATTGGTTGGTAAACTGCTTCCAATAACCATAGTGATGATATTTGCCATGGAATTCGCGTTTCTGCTCCTCAGCATTGTGATGGGTATCGAGTTCGCTGGTAGTCACATAGTGCTTCTGTTAGTCTCCTCACTTCTAATCGTCGCCTATCAATCAATTGCCATTGCCATTGTCGCCATAACTGCTAATATGCGCTTGGCACTATCGCTTGGTGGAGGGTATGCAGTGATGGCATTCACCTTTTCGGGTGTAACATTTCCAACAATGGCAATGTATACCATAGCACGTGGTTTCTCACACATCTTCCCATTCACCTACTATTGTAAGTTCTTTATTAGCTACACCATGATAGGTTCAAATATTGACTACTTATACACTGATATAATGATGATTATGATGTTTATATTAATTTCAGCTTTAGTATGGCGACGCCTTAGTAGGGTAGTTCATAATAGGCGTTATTGGAGTAAGGATTAAGATGAAAAAGTGGGGGAAACAGATAGTGACAACACTGCGCCATGCCTGGCAGGTAATGTCGGAGGAGTTTGATGGTATATTTTCCGATGGTGGAGCTTTGCTTCTTGTGGGCTTTGCTACGATGATATATACCATCATCTACTCCATGGCCTACGGTGGCGAGGTGGTGCGCGATATACCTATTGTGGTGGTAGATGAGGACAGAAGCTCTGCAAGTAGATCATTGATACAGGGCCTTGATGATGGCCCCGATACCCGAGTGGCGTACGAGGCTGAGAATATTGGTGTGGCGCGTGACCTATTCTACCGCGGCGAGGTCTTTGCCATAATCGTCATCCCCAACAACTATGAGTTGGATTTACTCGCCAACAATCCAGTAGAAGTTGCGCTTATCCTCGATGGCAGCCACCTATTGCTATATAACCATGTACTCGAACAGGCCGTGTCGGATATTCTCACAACGGGTGCTGTGATAGAAGCAGGGCGTATTATTGCAGGAGGTGGTAGCGACATTGAGGCTGAGGCTATTATTTCGCCTATTACGATGAATATGGAGATGCTCTTCAATCCATACTTAGGCTATGGCGCATTTGTTATGCCCTCGATACTTATTGTCATAATACAGCAAACAATGCTCATAGGCATTGCTCTTGTGACACTCTATCTCGCCAGGCGCCGTATAGGCAGAAGAGCGATAAATCCTATCACCACAGTAATATCGAAGATATTGGTTTACATTGTAATATATGGGGTTAACTTACTCGTTATATTAGGTGTGGTATGGCCAATTTTCGACCTTCCATATTTCGCCAATACACTCGATGTGATAATACTTTTGCTCATCTACATGATTGCTGTATCAGCCCTTGGCCTTAGCTTGTCACATCTATTTAGCCGTCGCGAAGCACCTATAATGTTACTGTTATGGAGTTCCATACCTACACTTCTGCTTGCAGGCATCTCCTATCCTCACGAGGCGTTTCCCGAGTGGATGTATGCCATAGGCCGTATACTCCCCAGTAGCAGCGCTGTAGACGCCTTTATACAGGTATGCACTATGGGTGCAACACTTAGCGATATAGAGGGTGAGATTATCACCCTGGTAGCACTCGCAATACTCTATATGATGAGTGCCATAATATGCGAAAGTCGTTACTGTAGTCGTAAAATTACTTAAATCTACTTATTCGCCTCGCGCGCCATAAGCATCAATGCCATTGGGATATGACAATAACCTGTTGGGTTCTTATCCAGATAATCTTGATGATACTCCTCAGCAGGGTAGAAGCACTCTAAAGGCATGAGTTCAACGGCAAGTGGCTCACCAATCTTCTCGGCTACAGCGTTGTACACTTGCTTAATGATTGGTAAATCTTCATTATCTGTATAATAGATGCCTGTGCGATAGCGTGTGCCACAATCTTCACCCTGCTGATTGAGCGATGTAGGATCTATCGAGCGGAAGAACATCTCGATAAGCAAACGAAGTTCAACAACCTCAGCATCGTACACTATATGCACCGTCTCGGCATATCCTGTAGTATCTGTATACACCTCCTCGTATGTTGGGTTTAATGTAGTGCCATTGGCATATCCAACCTCAGTTGATATAACACCGCGTATCTGCTTGAAGTAGTGTTCTGTACCCCAGAAACATCCACCTGCCAAATATATCTCCTTAACCATATTAGTATTCAATGTTATTCATCACCTCCTGAAGTTTATTTAGAAAGCCTGTTGATATAGGTCCATCCATCTGTGTGTGGTGAAACTGGAACGATAGAGATAGGGTAGTCCTAAACCACCCCTTACGATATTTGCTCCACACCACAAAGGGGTTATTCCAAAAGCCTGCATAGACATTAACTACTGAGTCAAGCTCACACTTCGTTAGTGCCGATGAGCCGATTACCATATAGTCTTCGCCAAGGGTTATATCCTCGCTGCTTAGGCTCGCCTCATTCGTTATTCGTAGGTAGTCCTGTTCAAAGCTGTGTATATCCTCTGAGAAGGGAATATCACAAGTGTTGATGCCTCCATTCTTGGTCATCACAATGGTGTTTATTGCCAAGTTGTCGAACTCCATAAGCTTGTCGCCCACGGGTAGCATATAAAACTCCTTAAACGATGAAGCCGCCTTAACCACGGCGTAGCACATAAGCATATTAAGTTTCACACCTTTGCGCTTCGAAAGGCGTCTTAGGTGTGTTATGTCGAAAGTCTTGGTCATAGTGACCATGGGCATTGGTGCCTTCATCCATAGGTCGAATGCCTTGGCTCTCGAAGTTGTCTTTGGGTCTATCTCTCTCATGTTGATGTTTTTAGTAGAACTACTTATTTAATAGGTGGCGTATTGCCGCCATGGGGTCATGTATAATCATGCGGGGGCCTGCCCAGCGCATAACAGTGCGAATCTTCTCACGCATATCGGGTTTATAGCAGTGAATAGGACAGCGCTTACAAGCGGGTTTCTCGTTGCCAAACTTACAACCATCGAGTCGCTTGTGAGCATAGGCTTCGAGCTCTTTATACTCATTTGGAATATCTTTTGCACCCAGCCGTTTACGACAATAGAGGGCTATCATTTTAGACACTACACGTTTTTCCCTATCTATTTTATTCATATTTACAGTTCTATTTGACTACAAATATAGTAAAATTCAAAAAATATAAGTTATATTTGTATAACAAAAACCCCAATTACTATGAGTTATTTATTAATACTTCTTGCTATATCCTTTGCGGTATCAGCCGTGGGTTGGATATACTTCATCTACTTCTTCAGTATCGGTTACGGACTATCCATCTCGGCACTATCTGTAGCTACGGCCATCATCTTCCATGAGCAGCTGACGCTTCCAACAGCCATACTGTGTGGCGTACTCTTTATCTATGGACTACGCTTGGCACTCTACCTATTGCTACGCGAGAAGCGCTCGGCATCCTATAAAAAGATTCTCTATCAGCCCGACAATACCACCAAGAAACCACTTTTCGTAATGTTCATGATATGGATATCGTGTGCATTGCTCTATATCGGCCAGATGAGTCCTGTGAGCTTCTATATGTATAATATGAAGCACCTTGCACCCGTCAACGAGGCGTGGGCATGGGCTGGCGCTATTGTGGCAACCCTTGGTGTTCTTATCGAGATAATTGCCGATGCCGAAAAGAGTGCTGCTAAAAAGATAAACCCTCATCGTTTTGTCGACAAGGGCCTCTATCGCATTGTGCGTTGTCCTAACTACTTCGGCGAGGTGCTTATGTGGACAGGAAGCTTCATCATCTGCTTCGGCTCGTGCTGTACTGCGGGACAGTGGATCATAGCATCGCTCGGCTATGTGGGTATCGTCTATGTAATGTTCAGTGGCGCACGTCGTCTGGAGCTTCGTCAGGCCGAGGTCTATGGTGGCGATCCAGAATTCCAGCGCTATATCAAGCGGACACCACTCATTCTGCCACTTGTGCCGATATACTCTGTGGCACGCCATACATGGCTGAAGGGTTGATTTAGATAGTATAGGCTTAGTCTCTAATATACATAAGACTAAGCCTATATTTTATTTATACGATATTGTATTAATATATCTCCTCCAGGAGCTTTGCTAAACGTATGCCACCTTTTAAGAACTGCTGTTCGATGATGGGGGCATATTTTGCCACATAGTCATACGATAGGTTTGCACCATTTGTTGAGTTGGCATAGACGTCACGCGCCAGGATTACGGTCTCCTCAATCCACTCGTTGAGTGTTCCCTGCGCTATGGTCTTCACCTCCTTTGGTGTTGCGCGGTCTACCTGACACTGCCACTCTGTGTAGCTCCAGCGGTGTGCCGACTCCACAATCTCACTATCCCATACCGAGTGCAGATTCTTATAGCTGCCGAAATATCTCACCTGTGTACCATTGCCTCCGCGGTCGCTCTTGTGTCCCGCATGCATTGGGCAGTGCATATCACCCACCAAGTGGATGAGCATCATTAGGTTTGCCTGCTCCTCCTCGGGTGTTAGTTTACCTGACTTTAGGGCTGCGACAATATTGTTTATCGCTGTGACAACATCGCCCTTAGCCTCTTTTGTCGATGCGGCGTATGAAGCCTCATTGACATCCACATTTACATAGTGCCACGTCTTGGTGTGAGCATAGTCGTCGGTGTGGCTGGCGTTGTCCATCCAGTTTGCCACATACACCAATGACTTGCCATCGAGCACCTCGGTTACCTTTTTTAGTGTCCTTTTCGACAGATGTTTCTCAGCGATGTATGCCACGGTATCGTGCCCCTTGGGTCCCCAAGCAAACGCTATAGCGGGGATTAAGATTGATAATATTATAAATAATACTCTGCGCATAGTTGTAAATTATAATCTTCGTTTGTGCAAATATAAGAAAATTATTTATATCTTTGTAATATCAATGGGATTGTACTCATTGATGACATATTATTGATGAAAGTGTATTAGCTTTTATCCTTGAATGGAAATCTGGAAAATTTCAATTGACCAAGGACAGCAACACACTCGTCACTCCGTATTGTATAGTTTGGGGTGTTCTGTACCCTATGCTCAATACGAGTGTGGGGTATTGTTTATTTGGTCAAAGGTATTCCAGAACCTCCATTCAGATAGACTAATCGACTCCACACTTTCTTTTTAGTAATATACACACATATAGGAGTTAATGTGTAATAAACTACTGCTATACAATTATGAGAAAAGCTTTGATTACATTATGCTTCTTATTTGCCTATGGACCTATTACTTATGCCCAAAATGAAAACTGGGACTTTTTTACAAATATAGGTGAGGCTGATTATGTGTCTTTAACAAAGGATAAAGTAACTATTACCATATATCCTGATTACTCGGTTACGTTGTCAGCTAAAAATAGTGACACTTCTCATAGATATATAAGTTATAATATGACCGTGTCAGGAAAAGGTGTTGTAGAATGGAAGGATGACGAAATCATATTAAATATCAGTGGAGAATATTCAATCCCATCAGATTATGAAACAAGAGAAGATTCTTATAGAGTAAATGTGGGGGTTATTTTTGATCGTTATGTAACATATGATGAATATTATACTTATGAGTTGTCTGATGAGCATTCTGAATTTGAAAGAGTGTATAAATTGAATATTAAAAATGGCTTGGCATCTATTAGCACAAATGGGTCTGACTCAATTGGTTCAAGCTCTTATATTTATGAAAGAAGATATGATTCTAGAACTGGAGATACGACAAAGCGCCAGGATCGCGTATCAACATCTGTACAAATATCAGGATCATACACTTTAAAAACAATAAGTAAGCAAAATAATCAGGTAACTGCTACTGTCGGTGATGCATATGGCAATTGGACCTGGAATGAGGATAGGACAATTATGACACTAAACTCGTCTTCAAAAAAAGAGAGACTTAATATAATGAATGATGGTAGCAATATCTTTTCTTTGGAGTTTCAAACAGATTTGAATAACCCATCAGGTTTGAGTGAGGCTGAAATGAATGGAATTGGAATTGTAACTTCACTAGTTATATCATTGGATGGTCAGCCTGGAGTAACATTAGTATTCAACAGAAAAGATGGAAATTTTGTATATGGCCAATATGATAGATTTATCAACATCTTTGATTCTAATGCTAATTCATTGATTAATCAGTTGAAAAATGCCAACTATATAATGATAACATATAATAGTGGCGATATCCGTAAAACTGCATTGTTTAAGATAACAGGTTTAGAAGCGTTATACGATGCTATTGTAAGATATAACCAATATCAAAAAAATAAGCTTGATGAGGAACTTTCGAATACTAAGAACAATCTTGAGGAATTTCATGAATCAATGAATGAAGACGTAGTTGTAGAGGAGGATAATATATCATAAGAATATGAATACTTTAGTTAAAATTTTTTGGAGTATATTGTGTGTTGTCATATTACAAACAAGCTATGCGCAGGAGCGAAAGTTGAGAGTTGTTGTATTTGACTTTGACACGGGAATGTGCATTAATAATGATGGACAGTTTCAAGGTGCGGCAAATATATTTAAGGCAGAACTTGTTAAGACTGGCATGTTTACTGTTGTTGACAACAATCTTCCCAACAAAATCAGGGAGGAATGTGGTGATGTCTCTAAATTGGTTAAGCATGATGAGTTTAAGCAGTTTTGTCAGACAGCAGATATTGATGCTGTAATATATGGTATCATAAATCTATCTATTGACCAATGTAATCAAAAAAAGTATGATATAGATGTTCAGCTTATTAATACGAAAGATGGAAGCATCATGTCAGCAATAGGTTATACATCATATAAAACGATTGTAGATAGAAGTCTTTATGTTGATATTGTTAGACAATTAGTTGATGGATACAGGAGTTCGAATAGCAATGGAGAAAATAAACCATATGTATTATATGACTATTTGTATGTATATCCTGAAGATTTGGGGGAGTTTCAGACGCAACCTAATGCAGTAATATCTGCGATTAATAAGCAGAGTAAATACGGCTTTAGCGATTGGCGTTTACCAAATAGAGAGGAGCGTGATTTGCTTTCAGCTAATCTATATGCCATAAATGCATATAGCGCCTACCCATATGCTTTCAAGGATTGTTGGTCAGATAATAATACCTATGCAATACGATTGGTTAGAACACAAGTATTAGTTCAGAGCGAGAATAACATTATGGGCTCTGTATTTGCACCATATGAAAGCCATGATTTTGGAATAATCCCAGTTTTGGGTGGTATTGTTAGTTATAAATTTACCATCCAGAATCAGACTGATTCAACTATAAATATCACGGCTGTTAATAAGGCTAACGCTTCTATCTCGGTAAATTGGAATAAAAACAGTTTTGGAGCTGGAGAGTCAACCACAATTACCGTAAATTACAACCCTAATGGGCGTCAAGGTGCAAGATTTAATAGTGATATAACAGTATCAATTAGTAATGGTCAAACGATTAAGTTAAATGTCAAAGGGCATGTAAATTGATTTGTTAGTTATCGATACCTAAAGGGTAGATACAGCTTATCGTTAAAGAGACCACCCAAGGAGTTGTACATAATGTACAGCCTTGGGTGGTCTTATCTTTTAAAAGGTGTTGCAGATTGCGACTTGCTAACCCGATTACTGGTTCATGGTGGCGAGGAACTCGTTGTTGTCTTGCGTGAGGTTCATCTGCTTCTGCAAGAACTCCATGGCCTCCACAGTGGTCATGTCGGATAGATACTTGCGCAATACCCATGTGCGCTGCATAACGCTCTGCGAGAGGAGCATATCCTCGCGGCGGGTGCTCGATGCGATGACATCGACAGCAGGGTAGATACGCTTGTTAGCGAGCTTGCGGTCGAGCTGAAGCTCCATGTTACCCGTACCCTTGAACTCCTCGAAGATAACCTCATCCATCTTCGAGCCAGTGTCGATAAGTGCTGTGGCGATGATTGTGAGCGAGCCCTTCTCCTCGGTATTACGCGCAGCACCAAAGAAACGCTTAGGCTTGTGTAGTGCGTTGGCATCTACACCACCAGATAGGACCTTACCCGATGCTGGCTGCACAGAGTTATAGGCGCGTGCAAGGCGTGTGATAGAGTCGAGGAAGATGACAACATCGTGGCCACACTCAACCATGCGCTTAGCCTTCTCAAGAACCATCTCGGCAACACGTACATGGCGCGATGCCTGCTCATCGAAGGTGGAGGCGACAACCTCGGCCTTGACGTGGCGCGCCATCTCGGTAACCTCCTCAGGACGCTCGTCGATAAGCAGAACAATCATATACACCTCGGGGTGGTTATCGGCAATAGCATTGGCAATAGACTGCAACAACATTGTCTTACCCGTCTTTGGCTGTGCTACGATGAGGGCGCGCTGACCCTTGCCGATAGGCGAGAAGAGGTCGATAATGCGGTTAGATAGGGTATTGTGGCCATTTCCCGTGAGGTTGAACTTCTCAGAAGGAAAGAGTGGTGTTAGGTATTCGAATTGCTGACGATCACGAATATAGTCGGGCTTGAGTCCGTTGATGAGATCTACATGCACCAAGGGGAAGTACTTCTCACCCTCCTTGGGTGGTCGTATAGTGCCACTAATGGTATCACCAGCCTTAAGGCCAAAGAGCTTAATCTGCGATGGCGACACATAGACATCGTCTGGCGAATTAAGATAGTTGTAGTCGGCAGAGCGTAAGAAGCCAAAACCATCTGCCATAATCTCCAAGACGCCCTCACCCTCGATGACTGCTGTGAAGTCATCCTTGGTAATCTCTGCCTCTACTTCAACCTCCTCTTGTGCGATATTATCCTCTACTGGAAATTCTTCATCGCCATCCGCATTTTCGTCTGAAGACACCTCCTCGCTAACCGGCTCTGCAGCAGCCACTGGCTCTACAACACTGCTCTTAGGCTTACGGCCACGACGCTTGGGGGCAGGCGCCTCGCTCTTATTCTCCTCTACTGGCTCGGGGGTCTCCACCGCTTCGGCTACTACCTCTTGCGCAGGCTCCTCAGCCATAGGTGCGCTCTCCTCCTGGTGAGGGGCATTGTTTTCAACCTTAACGCTAGCCATGCGCGGACGACGGCCACGACGTGGAGCTGCAGGGGTAGGCTCCTGAGGAGCATCAGATGATGCCACCTCTATAATCTTGCTTATAAGCTCGTTTTTCTTCATCGTCGATGGGACAATGCCAAGCACACGCGCAATCTCACGTAGTTCATGGATGGACTTGCCCTCCAGTGTTGATAACTCTTGCATAAAATAGTTATAATGAATTTGCCCCAATAAACTGCAGGGGCACGTTGAAATGTTAACTTAGGTGCTACAAATATACGAAATTTTTCTTTATCTCAAATATTTTCAAATATTTTATCGATAAATATGCCACACACCTCCGTAATTATAAATTTATTTTCTAAATTTGTAAACAATTACGAATAACACACAACTATTAGTTATGAATATTATATTTAAGTATCGCATGCTCAGCGACGAAAGCGACAACTTCGTTCGCGACTTCGAGGTATACCCCGACATGACCCTTGAAGAGTTCCATAACTTCCTGCTCAAAGTGCTACATTATGACGACTGCATGGTGTCGATATTCAAATCCGATGCCGAATGGCGCGTTGTCGAGGAGTTCTCTCAGCTCGACCTTGGCGAGGATATCGAGGGCATGCCACGCTCAATGAGCAGTGTGCGCCTGATGGATGTAAATCAGGACTTCCACGATAGACTCATCTACACCTTCGACATGCTCAACAACCGCTCATACTACCTTGAGCTTATCGATATGCAACGACCACAGAGCGATCTTAAGTATCCTCGTGTGGCATTCGAGCACGCCCCTGTGCCCGACCAGTACGACCCAGAGGCTACAGAGCAGGCAGGCTCTATCTTCGATGAGATGATGAGCGACTACAACGAGTTTGATGGCGATGATAACTACGACGATGAGTTCTAAGCGCGGCACTCTCATAGTTGTTGTAGGCCCCACGGGCTCGGGCAAGACGGCACTCGCCGTAGCCCTTGCCCAGCACTATTGCGCACCTATAATTTCTACCGACTCGCGCCAGTTCTTTCGTGGTCTACCCATAGGAACAGCGCAGCCCACAGCCGAAGAGCTTGCCGCAGCTAAGCACTACTTCATTGCCGACCGTGAAGTGGAGGATGACAACAACTGCGGAAAGTATGAGAGTGAGGCGCTTGCGCTGCTCGATGAGCTATTCAAGCAACACGACTACGTTGTTGCCGTCGGTGGCTCGGGGTTGTATATCCAGGCGTTGTGCGAAGGTATGGATAATCTTCCTGAGGGCAACGATGCACTACGCGAGGAGCTTAAGATGCGCCTTGAGAATGAGGGTATAGAGTGTCTTGCAGCGCAGCTTCGTGAGCTCGACCCTGAGTATGCAAATGTCGTAGACATACAAAATCCTGCACGTGTGATGCGCGCCCTGGAGGTTTGCCTAACCACTGGACGACCATACTCCGAGCAGCGTAGCGGTGAACACAAGGAGCGACCATTTAATATCATAAAGATTGGCACCGATATGCCGCGCGATATTCTCTACGAGCGCATCAATCGACGTGTCGACATGATGGTTGCCGAGGGCCTTGTTGATGAGGCACGAGCGATGTATCCCAAGCGCCATCTTAACGCTCTGCAGACGGTGGGCTACCGCGAGCTCTTCGACCACTTCGACGACAAATGCTCTATGGAGGAGGCTATTGAGCTTATCAAACGCAACTCACGCCGCTATGCCAAACGCCAAATGACATGGTTTCGTCGCGACGCATCGATAGGGTGGTTCGCCCCAAGCGATGTCGATAAGATTATCGCACATATAGATAACAAGAAAAACGAGTAGTGGGGTCCACTACTCGTTTAGTTCTAACCAGCGCATCTCCTTTTCGTCTATTGAGGCGATAATCAGCTCTATACGCTTCGACACCTCTTGTAACTCTTCAAATGGCAGGTCACCCGACGAAAGCTTCATTTCAAGCTCGCTACGCTCAGCTGTGAGTGTTGCAAGGTCAACCTCTATCTGCTCCAGCTCTTTCTGCTCCTTGAACGACAACTTACGCTTCGAAGTGTCGTGGCTACGCTGCTGCTGGGGCTTTGCTGGTGTAGATGAACGCTCAGCCTCGCGGCGCTGTTGCTCCACCTCCTGCATATATTCGCGATACTCACTATATTGTCCCACGAAATCCTTAATCTTACCACCGCCCTCAAAGACGAAGAGGTGATCGACGCACTTATCGAGGAAATATCGGTCGTGCGACACCACAAGAAGTGAGCCCTTAAACTCCATGAGATACTCCTCCAAGACATTAAGCGTCATGATGTCGAGGTCGTTGGTTGGCTCATCGAGGATAAGCATATTAGGATTGCGCATGAGCACCGTCAGCAGATAGAGTCTGCGTTGCTCACCGCCACTAAGGATATCGACACGCTTGTTGAATGTCTCATGAGGGAAGAGAAAACGTGTTAGATATGTTGTTGCTGAGAGGGTAGTGCCATCCGAAGCCTTGACTACATCGGCGATATCCTGCACGCACTCTAACACTGTCTGTCCAGGCTTGAAGCTAATACCCTTTTGGGTGTAGTAGCCTATGCGCACGGTCTCGCCAATCTCAATAACACCGCTGTCGGGCGTTATGTTACCACACATGAGATTTAGGAATGTCGTCTTGCCCACACCATTATGGCCCACAATACCCACACGCTCACCGCGCGTAAACTTATAAGAGAACTTATCGAGCATCTTACGCTCACCGAAGCTGAGATCAACATCCATACAGTCGATAATCTTACGGCCAAGGCGCGATGAGGCAACATCAATCTCAACACTTGATGTAGAGAGGTTTACCGATGCGCGCTCCTTAAGGTCGTAGAAGGCATTGATGCGATAGCGCGCCTTACCAGTGCGTGCCTGTGGAGTGCTACGTATCCACTCAAGCTCACGGCGTAGCAGGTTGCGCGACTTATCGACCTCGGCCTGCATATTTAGGTAACGCTCCTCGCGCTTCTCAAGATAGCTCGAGTAGTTACCTCGATAGGTGTATATCTGCCCGCGGTCAATCTCCATGATGGTGTTGCACACTCTATCTAAGAAGTATCGGTCGTGGGTGACCATAAGAAGCGTGCATCGCGAACGCTGTAGATAGCTCTCGAGGTACTCTATAATGTCGATATCGAGGTGGTTTGTAGGCTCATCCATAACGAGGAACTCAGCATTCTGCAACATCATGCACGCCAATGCCACGCGTTTGGCCTCACCACCCGACAACTCACCCATTGGCTGATCTATGCGTTCAATCTTCAGTGTTGATAGCACCTGACGAATATTCTGCTCGACACTCCAGCCGTCACAAGCATCCATAGCCGCAATAGCAGCATCTATACGTTTGCTATCACCACTTGCCATGGCGTGCTCATACTCCAATATAGCGGGTGACAACTCACTGAGATGGGAATACACCTCCTCGAAGATGCTTCGCTTGGGGTCGAAACGCATGGTCTGATCGAGGAAGGCGACCTTGATATCCTTCATAAACTTCACTTCGCCGCCTCTGTCCGATGAGTCCAAGCCAGCGAGTATCTTCAACAGAGAACTCTTGCCCGTACCATTGGGGGCAATAAGGGCAATCTTGTCGCCCTCGTTGATGTTGAACGAGATATTGCGAAAGAGCGTCTTGTCGCCGTATGATTTGCTTATATTCTCTACTTGAAGAAAACTTGCCATCGTTATTATATATAGGTGTCTATTTTATAGCCTTAACTTTGAATGGGTGCTTTGCTGCTTGCTTTGCGGCCTTCTGACAGTAAGGGGCGGTAAGGTCGGTGACCTTAATATCGCCTAAATCCAATCTGACTCCATTGCCCATCATTGAGCGGCGGGCGTATGGGCGGATAAGCACCTCATACCATGTGCATGCAAGTGCATAACGGCCAGCACCAAAGTCCATGTGGTAGCCATCGCGTGTAAAATCTTTGGGCGAGTTGTTTATTGCCGACTCTCTTAGCGATTGAATAACCGTGCCCGAGGGGATAATCTTATCAATGATCTTGTAGTCTTTTAGCAGACGGTGTACACAGTCGGTGATAGCACGATACATCTTGAGCTGGTCACGGTCGTAGTTGGGAAACTCATTGTGATTGCTATCTGTCGAGTATGACCATGTCATATGCCATACCAGCTCTGCATTGGGCTGTGCGGCCTTAATGACACTGATAAGGCGTTCCAGGTGGGGGATATAACTCTCGTAGAGCCCCGATACGCCCGAGGCTTGCTGCATGGTAATGATATCCCATTCGCCCATAGATAGAGCCTCCTGTATCGATGCTTTCTGCTCGGCTTTAACCCACTTGTTCTCGCCAGCCTTTGAGTGGTAGAATAGATATGCCGCCTCCTTCTTGTCGTAGAACTGCATATGACGCTCCAGCGTGCAACCGCCAACATAGAGGCGGGCCAGCTCCACATTCTCTATGCCCATATCTTCCAGCAGTGCAGGCAGGTGCTCCATGCCATCATCCGAGAATGAATTGCCGATAGCCAGGATGCGAAGGGTGTCGCCATATTTACGTGCCGTAGCGGGCGTGGCCATCACTACAAGCATTGTCAGGCCAATTAAAAATGGAAATAGTCGTTTCATATTTGGTTGTTTAATAGTAGTTATCATACATTGACTGACTCTTGTCATATTTCAGGTCGGCCAATGAGCCAGCCTTCACACCGATGTGGAAACTCCAACTCTTGTAGTGTCCGAAGGGTATCCATGAGAAGGACATCTGCCAGCAGTGCAGGTCACGCGTGATGTTAATCGACGAGGTTGTGAGCTTTCCTGCTGCAAGGTCAAATCCACCCGATATGGTAGCAGCCATCTTTGGCGAGAAGGTTATACTTCCGTTAAAGCCGATGGTCTGCGAGACGTTTCGTTTGAATCCTGTCGTGCCGTTATTGACGTATGCCACGCTGTAATTGATGTTGTAGTTAAAACCAAAGTTCCACGGTAGCGAGAAGTCATAATATGTCTGTGCCATGTATTGTCGCCTTAGCGCCGGATTCATCGTGCCGTAAGGGTCATAGAATGGATTGGTGTACTCGGGCGGTATGCTGTTGATGTCGTTTATGGCGGGTTGCGATGAGTTACGCGACTGGAAGGTGTAACCAAAGCTCCATCCTGTGCTGACGATACGACCCAGATTACCTCGGCTCCATGTGAGTTTATTGTAGCGTCTGCCATCGGGCGCAACCTCATACGGGTCGAGCACGGCACGCAGGTTGATACCAAACTTTTTCGATATTGTCGAACGCAACGAGAGCGAGATGTTTGAAAGCTTCATCGAGTCTGCCAGGAAGTTGTATGAACCACCGATCGTCAAGTCGTCGATGATCTTGATCTTGCGTACGCCCGTTGAGTCTCGCTTGCTGAGCACCTTTGCCTCCAAGCTCTGCGAGAGGTTGAAGTTAAGCATGGCGTTCTGTCCCGATGTGGGTACGCCAAAGGCGTTGTCGGCAAAGGGAGAATAGATCATGGTACGTCCCGTAGAGTCGCTCTGTACGGTCTGGTAGTAACCATACTTCTGATTACTGAAATCGGGAGCGTAGGCAAATGACAGGCTCGGTGTTATGGTGTGACGCAGGGCCTGTAACTTGAAATCCTTGTACTTCTCCTTGACCTGCCACTGACCATAGAGTACGGTTGACATCGATACGCCTGCGTTGTAGTTGTAGAGGCGATAGAAACCATACTCGGGATCGAGCATCTCGACCTTTCCTGTCTCGGGATTCCACTCTCTGTCCACCTTCTTGAAATACCAACGCTCCGAGTAGTTGGCATTGGGGGTGATGGTAAGGTGATTGAGCAGGTTGAACGATGCCTGGATGGGTATGTTGTGCTGTACACCATGTCGCATGTTGTTGAGCGCCTGACGCTGGAAAATCTCATTCTCCTTGGCTTGCACCGAGTTGGTCAGCTTAGCGGCATAGCTCATCGAGATCTTCTCATACCAGCGGTCTTTACCAATCTTGTTCTTGCGCTTTAAGGGGAAAAACTTAGCCACATTGAACGACACGTTGGGAAGAGTTACCGAGAGTGTCTGGTTCTGCGAGTTCTGCGAAACACCCACATTCATAGAGAGCGAGAAGGGTGTACCTGCCCAGTTCCTTGAATAGGCAATTGAAGAGTTGGTCTGCGTGGCGAGCATGTCGTTGATCGTAGTAGCAGAGTAGCGGCTATAACCGCTTGATGCGAGGTTTACCGAAGCCGAGAAGGTTGAGCCTGGGTTGGCCTTGGCATCCTGCTGGTGAGTCCACTGCACGCGGAAGTTATTCTGATTGATATAATCGGGGTCGCCCTTGTCGCCTGAGCGTATGCTTGAATAGTCGAGGTTGATGTTTCCCGAGTATTTATACTTCTTGATGTAACGCGATACGGCCTGTGCCTCCCACGATCCGAGCGTGTAGAAACCTCCCGTAAGGGCAAGGTCCATATAGTCGCTGAGCGTGAAGTAATAACCCAGGCCTCGGAGGTAAAATCCTCGTCGGGCCTCCTCGCCATATGTGGGCATCAATAGACCCGACTTTGGTCCTGTGCTGAGCGGGAAGAAACCCTCGGGCAGGCCGAGGAAGGGGATGTCCACATCCTCAATTACGAGGTGACCTCCGCCCATGATGACCTTACCATTGTCGCCAGGGATAACCTTTGCCTTGGACATGTAGTAGTAGAAGTGGGGGTGGTCAGTCTCATCACAGGTGGTGTACATACCGCTGGCGATGTGGATGGTGTTATCCTCCATGCGCTTTACATCCTTACCGATGAGCCATCCGTCACCCTGCTGAGTGGCGATGCCCTTGATCTTGGCACGCTGGGTCTCGATGTTGTAGGTGATGGTGTCCATATTCAGTGATGTTCCGCCCTGTGTGAACAGGGGGCGGGTAGATATCGCCCCACCATCTATGGTGTCGGTCTTTCCGTGTGCGTAGATATTCTTGTTGTTCAGGTCGATATTCATATAGTCGGCCTGCAAGTTCATGTTGCCGTATGTCACATCTCCCTTCTCGTAGATATATACCTGGTTGTTGCGCAGGTCGTAAAAGAGCGAGTCGGTGGCACGGCCCGTAATTGACATGTTTAAGCCCGAAACGGC
>JAZOOI010000003.1:0-70370 GCA_045654925.1 Alistipes sp.
GATAAGTTTTCCCTTGAGGGGCGTAGGAGACTACTACGTTGATAGGCTACAGATGTAAAGACAGTAATGTCAAAGTCGAGTAGTACTAATTACCCGAATGGCTTTCTTATAAATCTATCTCATCTTCGGTGTATGTCAAGATTTAGCAGAGTTGGTACTGCTTACAAAAACCAAGTAAAACAAACGTTCTTTAGGTGGTTATAGCAGTGAGGTTCCACCTCTTCCCATTCCGAACAGAGAAGTTAAGCTCACTTACGCCGATGGTACTGCCTATTTAGGTGGGAGAGTAGGTAGCCGCCTCTTTAAGAGAAGATCGAATATTCGGTCTTCTCTTTTTTATTTGCGCTGGTTTCTGGCGCACCTTATTTGAATGATGACAGGGCTGTACAAAAAGTACTATCCCTGTCATCATTTCTTCATTACGGCACGCCATAAACCTAGCGCAAATAGAAAAATTGAGAGACCGAAGATCTTCTTTTAAAGAGACGGCTGCCTGCTCTGTTATTCAAAAATGCATTACTATAGATGTAGGTGAGCTTAACAGTTCTGTGTAACAGAGGAAAATCGAGCAAGTCGAGTGCAGAGGGAATTAGTTCACTATGCCTAGACGCCGCCGATTTAAGCCGAGAAGAGATTGCGTAGCAATCCTCGACAAGTTAAGCTCACTATTCTTTCTCTCTTTCTCCTCCTATTTTGTTTACATTCGCTCCAACCTATGAGGCTATAAATTCATTACGGCTCCCCTTTCTTTTATTGTATAAAAACCGAACTCAAGTCCGCCTTGAAGAGGCGGCAGTGCCGCGACCTATATTTACATTCTCTCCAATCGCCCTTTAAGTGCGCTGTGCTTCAGTTTGTTGCTACGGCTTGAGCAGTCTATGCTCATATCTTCATTGTTACATATCAAAGGATTAAATCTATACGGCGAGTAATAATTAAAAATGCGTTCGACAGACGTCGAACGCATTTCTCGTATTTGCTGTATACCTATAGTTACAGCTTCGATTATGTTGGGTTACACTATAGACCCATCTCCTCGATAAGCCAGCCGGCGCCGCCCACCTTATCAACCACGAACAATACATAGCGGATGTCGCAGATGATATTACGGCAGAGGCTCTCGTCGAACTCGATATCAGACATTGTTGAGAGCCATGTGCGGTCGAAGTTAACGCCGATAAGCTCGCCATTAGCATTGATAACAGGAGAACCTGAGTTGCCACCTGTAGTGTGGTTGGTGGCGATGAAGCATACAGGAACTGTATACTTGCCGTTCATCTCCACACCCCAACGTCCATAGTCCTTAGTGGCATAGGCATCACGAAGGGCCTGTGGCACGTTATAGTCGTAGATCTCAGGGTTATCCTTAGCGATGATGCCCTCGAGGGTAGTCTGTGGCAGGTGGTACTCGCCGTCTGCATACTGATAGCCTGCAACCTTACCATATGCAACGCGCAAGGTGAGGTTTGCATCGGGGAAGAAGGCGCGCTTCTTATCCCACTCCATTAGCGCCTTAACATAAGGACGATACCAACGCTCGATATCTGGGATATTGCTGAAATTGCGATAGGCGTACTCTGAAGCATACATGCGTATAGGCTCGATAGCAAAAGTGAACTCGGTGATAGGGTCGTTTAT
This sequence comes from Alistipes sp., assembly GCA_045654925.1. Lineage (GTDB taxonomy): Bacteria > Bacteroidota > Bacteroidia > Bacteroidales > Rikenellaceae > Alistipes. Next base: position 1,639 of record JAZOOI010000003.1, read on the forward strand.
GATAGCCTCTATGGTCGCACCCTCGATAGTGCCGAGCTTAGTATTGTCGTATAGCCACTCTGCATAGGCTGCTGCGCCACCGTGCTCTGCAACAAGAGCGTCGAGAGCCTCTGAGGTGATGACGGCGTGCTCGTAGTATGCGGTAATCATAGCCTTAGCAAGCTCGCGGTCGACATTAATGTCGAAGTCCTTATAGAACTGAGCGAGGGCGGCCTCTTTCTGCTCGTCGCTGAGGCGTGAGTTAAAAGCTATGTGTGATACCTGTGTTAGCTCGATGCCACGGAGCGACTCGTTGAAGAGCTCATAAGTGAAGTAACCCTCATAGTTGCGCTCGTATGCCGCTGAGAGTGAGTCGAGAAGGTATGCCTTATCGGGATTATCCTTGCGGAAACGTGCCTCATAATCGAGCTTCTTCTGATATGTACCCAGACGGTTGATACCCTTAACCTCGCCCTGCCACTTCTTCCATGCATTGGCGATGTTAGCCTGCTTAGCTGCATACTGGATACGAGTCTTTGGCGACTGTGCCTGTGCTGCGCCGATGATGTCGAGGCGCTGTGTGCGAAGGTCGATCTTTGTAGGGTCAGATACCTCAGCAATATACTTAACCGCATCCGAGGTTATATACTCCTGGGTGTTACCTGGGAAGCCGTAGATCATGGTGAAGTCACCCTCCTTAACGCCCTTAGTTGAGATCTGGAAGTGGCGCGCAGGGGTATATGGCTTATTCTTAGCGTTATATGCTGCTGGGTTGTTATTCTCGTCGGCGTAGATACGGAAGATTGAGAAGTCACCAGTGTGGCGTGGCCATATCCAGTTGTCGTTGTCGGCACCAAACTTGCCGATGGTAGTAGGAGGAGTACCTACGAGACGCACGTCGTTGAACTCGCGATATATAAATAGGTATGCCTCATTGCCGTAGTACATAGACTCCACCTCAGCCATATAGCCGATACCCTCGGCCTTAGCCTTAGCGACAATCTCCTCGGCACTCTCACCATTTGCGATGCGCTCTGTTACATCCTCCATGCGCACGAGGATGTGCACCTTCAAGCCGGGGCATGGAAGCTCCTCGGCGTTTGACATTGCCCAGAAACCATCTGTAAGGTAGTCGTGCTCAACGGTAGATAGTGCCTGTATGGCATCGTAGCCGCAGTGGTGATTAGTGAGTAGAAGACCCTGCTCGGTGATAATCTCGCCTGTACAGCCACCGTCGAAGAGCACAACAGCATCCTTCAGCGATGCCTGGTTGATTGAGTAGATATCCTCGGCAGATAGCTTAAAGCCCTTCTGCTTCATATCCTTGATGCGGCTCGAGATAAGCGATGGGAGCCACATACCCTTGTCGGCAACTGCCGAGAACGATGTTGCGATGATAAGCGCAACGATGAGTAGTGATTTTTTCATATATTGTTTATTTGTAATTAGTTACACTTATAAGTAACACGATGGCAGTGCCTCTATGAATAGCTCTATCTCGCGACATAGACGCTGCACGGGAAGTCCCATGACATTATAGAACGAGCCCTCGATGCCCTCGATACCCACGTAGCCTATCCACTCCTGAATACCATAGCTGCCAGCCTTATCCATTGGCTTGTAGTTGCTCACATAGTACTCTATCTGCTCGTCGCTGAGTGTGGCAAAGCGTACCTTGCTCACAGCTGCAAAGGTGCGCTCCGCGTCGCGCATGCGCAGTGTTACTCCTGTGACGACACTATGCTCCTTGCCACTAAGTTCACGAAGCATGGCGCATGCCTCCTCCGCGCTGTGTGGCTTGCCAAGCACCTTGTTACCCAGGACAACTGTCGTGTCGGCGGTTATTAGCAGATCGTTATAGCCCAATGGTGTGGGATAGGCGTGGCTCTTGAGCGTGGCGAGATATGGGGCAACATCTATGGCGGGGAGTGTAGCAGGGTAGCTCTCCTCGCAGTCGAACTTCTCGGCAAGGCGATACTCAATGCCTGTGGCACGCAACAACTCGCGACGGCGTGGTGAGGCCGAGGCGAGGATTATGTTGAATGACTTAAGTTTATCGTGTAGTAACATCGCAAAGTATATATTCATGACAAAGATAGCGATTTTATTTCAATGTAAAATGCTCATATTAAAATATATTTCCTTGTCAGCATTGGTTTGGATGTATATAGCCGCCGTTGGATGAAAAATATGGGTGAAAAATTTTTTGCTTTAGAAAAATGTAGTACCTTTGTATTGGTGAAATTTGTTGCTTTTGCAGAACTTTTGTGATCTTGTGCGACATATTGCCCTGAGAGATATGTAATTGACGTAATATTAATAACACATAACCTAAAATGAAAAAGCTTTTTTATCTACTATTTGTCTTGCCATTCGCTGTGGCTTGTGGTGAGACTGAGCCAACGCCTGATTTTAAGGAGGCAACCTTGGAGCTAACCTCTGATGCCGTGATGAACTTTGATGCAGAGGGTGGCGAGGGTATTATCACCTATAACCTTGTGAGAGGTGACGAGATGCTCGATGGTATGTCGGGTCATATCGGTCAGGCGTCACCCGTAATTCTCAAAACAGAGAGTAAGTGGATTACAATCAATAAGAACGAGAGCCTACTTGGCTCTATAAAGTTCGAGGTGGCTGCAAATGATACAACTGAGGAGCGTACTGGCGTTATCACTGCTAAGTATACAACAGCATCATTCAGCGTTACTATCAACCAGGCAGCTGGCTCTGCTACCCCTGTAATTGAGGGCTGGGCAATTGTTGGCTCAATGACAAACAACTGGGACGTTGCAAGCGCCATTACCATGGAGGCTATCGAGGGTTACTTCGTGGCTCGTGGCGTAACAGTAGCTACAACCGACTCATTCAAGTTTATCAAGGATGGCTCTATGCAGAATGGTCTTGGCGGTAATGGCCAGGCTGCTGAGCGTGACTACAAGTATCCAGCATCGAAGTATGGTAGTGACATCCGTGTTAAGGAGGCTGGCGCCTATGACCTATATATCAACGAGGCACTCGATACATACTATGTTATGAGCGAGGGTAAGGCTCCTTCTGAGGCGTACGAGGTACTTGCTCCTGGCGAGGATGTATGGTATGTAGCGGGTCTTGGCGAGGAGATGCGTATGCGTAATACAGGTCTATACGTAGCTGTTACAGGTGTAACTATTGATGAGGATGGCTTCAAGTTGCGCCATAGCCTAACAGGTAGCTATGGTGCTGCAGAGGATACCACTGTAGAGGTTGGCGCAGAGGTTGCTGTTGTTGCAGAGTCGGAGTACAGCTTTAAGGTGGCTGTAGAAGAGGGCAAGCTATACGATATCTATTTCGAGGTAGCTACAAACCGCTTGTGGGTAGTATCTCGTGGTAGCAAGCCTGATGTATTGCGCACATGTAACTACGCTGAGGGCGTGTGGTTTGATACTAAGAATTTCATGATTAGCATTAAGGGTGAGGGTCTTCGTATATCCCTCGACTGCAATAGTGCTGTAGATTATGTCGATGCTATTATCCCAGAAGCTACCTACTCTATTGGTGGCGAGGATGGCAATGTTATCAATGTAGAGGGTTGCGAGATTGCCAATGAGGATGGTAAGAGCGCGCTTTATAGCGGCTCTGTAACCATTAGCCATATTGAGGATGGATACGATATCTATGTTGATGTTGTCACCATCAAGCAGCACCGCATTCGTGCTCAGTACACTGGTCTGGTATCGTCTAACCCATATATGGGTGGTAATGTAAACAATCCAACAAAAGAGTAGTGATATCTGCATATCGGCAGTAATGGCGAGTAGAGCCTTGCTGCCGATATTTTTTCGATAATAGAAGCTTCAAATAGTCTTAAACCATGATTAAACGCGTCATAGGTATCGGTAATGCCCTTACCGATATGCTTGTTAATCTCTCTAATGACGCTGTGCTCGAGGAGTATCAGCTCCCCAAGGGCTCTATGAGCCTTGTGGATAACCAGATGCAGACGGCCATATCAAAGAGTGTCGCTGGCTACCCCTACTCACTATCATTGGGCGGGTCGGCAGGTAATACCATACGCGCCATGGCGCGCCTTGGTTGCGATGTGGCATTCATCGGTAAGGTGGGTGAGGATACTACAGGTGAGTTCTATGAGCAGGCACTACGCAATATAGGCGTTACCCCATATATATTACGCTCCGAGCAGCGCTCGGGCAAGTGTGTGTCGTTGGTGTCGTTGGATGGAGAGCGCACGATGGTCACGCATCTTGGTGCTGCTATGGATCTACGCGCTGAGGATGTTGATGGTGCAATATTCGACGACTACGACTGTCTATATATCGAGGGTTACTTGGTGCAGGACCACGATCTTATTCGTTCGACAATAGAGAAGGCTAAGGCTCATGGTCTAAAGGTGGCTATCGACCTTGCGTCGTTTAATGTTGTTGAAGATAATCGCGATTTTCTCAGAGATATCGTTGCAAAGTATGTCGATATACTCTTTGCAAATGAGGATGAGGCGCATGCCTTTACTGGCGAGGCAGAGCCTATGGATGCCCTCAATGCAATTGGTCAGATGTGTGAACTTGTCGTTGTGAAGATTGGTATGAGGGGCGCTCTCATTAAGCGTGGTGAGGAGGTTGTCCATGTTGGTATTATGGCTGCCGCTAAGCGAGTGGATACTACTGGAGCAGGCGACTTTTACGCTGCAGGCTTCATGGCGGGCTTGTGCGAGGGCTTGTCGCTACGCCAGTGTGGTACTATTGGAGCCATCACCGCAGGCAAGGTCATCGAGGTTATAGGTACTACTTTTGGTGAGGATGTGTGGCGTGAGATATTCACCCTTGTGGAGCAGGTTCGAAGAGAGCAATATCTTTTCTAAGAGTGTATAAATAGAATACGGGGTTACGCCGATGACGTAACCCCGTATTTTGTTTATAACAGGATGATTACATGGCAACTGCGCCAGCAGCAGCTGTACCACCAATAGAGAGGTTAGACTTCTTCTCGAAATCCTTAGCCTCAAGTGTAAGGGTCTCCTTACCAGCCTTTGTTGTCTCCTTCTCAGCAGCCTGAACAGCACCGGCAGCTACCTTCTTATCAGATACTGTAAGATCAGACTTCTTCTCGAAATCTGTTGCAGTGATAGGTGCAATCTCAGTATTAACAGCAGGCTGCTCTACAGTTACCTCTGGAGCTGTAGTAGTCTCCTCAGTTGCAGTCTCTTCGCACTCCTCGCACTCGCACTCCTCAGTTGCAGTTGCCTCAACCTGAGCCTCCTCTGCCTTAGGCTCCTCCTTCTTCTCGTTGCCACCGCATGCTACGGCAAAGCCTAGAAGCGCAGCAAATAACAAAATCTTCTTCATAGTAATAAATTTTATTGGTTAATTGTGAATTTCTATAGGGCAAATATATACATTATATCTTCAACTACAAAGCGTTACTACATTTTTTTTGCCCCACCACGACGATTTGTCTTTACTCCACGTGTTGTATTGCCTCTACCGTGAGGTGTCGTGTGTGTATCTCTCTTGGGCGCACCCTCTTGTTGGAAGAAGTAGCTCTTCTGTTTGCGCTTATCATCCTGTGAGCGAGCTACAAAAACCTTCTCGCCCGTGTAGGGGTTTTCACCCATGTAGAACATTGTCGACGATAGGGTCATTGGTGTAGGCGTAAGGTCCTGCACCTGCTCGAGGTTGAAGTGTAGCTTACCTAGCACCCTTTCAGAGAGTGCCTTCATGTCGCGCTCGGTACATCCCGGGTGCGACGATATGAAGTAGGGTATAAGCTGATACTTCAGACCTTCGCGACGACAGATAGTGTTGAAACGGCTATTGAGGCGCTCGAACATCTCGAACGAGGGTTTGCGCATAAGCTTCAATACATGCTCCTCGGTATGCTCTGGTGCTACCTTGAGACGCCCCGAGGTGTGGTGTTTGACCACGGTCTCGAAGTATGGCGAGTTGTCGAAGAGGTCGTAGCGTATGCCACTGCCGATGAAGGCCCTCTTAATACCCTTCGTCTCGCGTATCTTACGGTAGAGGTCGAGCAATGGCTGGTGGTCGTTGTTCATATTGGGGCATAGCTTGGGGTGTAGACACGAAGGACGCTTGCACTTCTTACATAGCTCTTCGTTCTTGCCACGCATGCGGTACATATTGGCCGATGGTGCTCCAATATCGGAGAGGTAGCCCTTGAAGTCGGGCATCGCCACCACGCGCTTCACCTCCTCGAGGATGGAGCGCTCGGAGCGTGAGTTGATAAACTTACCCTGGTGTGCCGAGATCGTGCAGAAGGAGCAACCTCCGAAGCATCCACGGTGTATGTTTATAGAGTGCTTTATCATCTCCCATGCTGGGATGTCACCCTTACCCTTATAGCGAGGGTGTGGGGCACGCTCATATGGTAGGTCAAATGAGTGATCGAGCTCCTCGGTGGTGAGTGTCTCGTGTGGTGGTGTTATCACCACATAGCTGTCGCCAACCCTCTCGACGAGTGTCGTCTCACACTGCATCATGTTGCTGAGCGTCTCTATATGGCAGAAGTTGTCGCCAAACTTCTTCTTGTCAGCCTCGCACTCCTCATATGAGTTGAGCACAATGGTCTTGCCATTGTATAGTCTCTCAACATACTCCTTATCAGCCATAAAGCCTACCTGGCGCAGACCGCGTAGTAGCTTCATGTTAAATCCGTTACGCATAGCCTTTGCCACCTCGCGTATAGGCTTGTCTCCCATGCCATATATTAGTAGGTCGGCACCCGATGTTGCGAGTATCGACTGGCGTAATCTATCTGTCCAGTAGTCGTAATGCGTAAGACGGCGCAACGATGCCTCGATGCCACCAACAACTACGGGAGTATGAGGATACAGCTTCTTGAGAATTTTGGTGTATGTGTCTACCGTACGGTCGGGGCGGAAGCCTGCCTTGCCACCAGGTGTGTAGGCATCGTTCGACCTAAGACGTAGGTTGGCGGTGTAGTGGTTGACCATCGAGTCCATGGCACCTGCCGATACGGCGAAGAATAGACGTGGCTTGCCGAGCTTTGTAAAGTCGCGTAGGTCATCACGCCAGTTGGGCTGTGGTACGATGGCAACACGGTAGCCCTCAGCCTCGAGGATGCGTCCGATGACTGCAGGTCCGAATGCTGGGTGGTCGATATAGGCGTCACCCGAGAAGATGATTACATCTAGTTCATCCCATCCGCGCGCCGCAACCTCCTTAGTTGTTGTTGGTAGAAACATATCAGTAATAGTTGTATCATACAAATATACGACATTATATTAAATCCACCAACAAAAAACATAAAAAAGGGAGTGCTCGACCACAGTCGAACACCCCTAAACAAACCCTAATAAACATCGATTAATCCAAATAATAGTAGATGTAATCGTAGTTTTCTATATCGGCAGCCGTGTGCATAAGCGTGCCATCAGCCTCGTAGTAGAGGAAGATGTCGGTAAGGAATCCATTGACAACAACTTCCACCTCAAGGATATAGTCCGTGGTGCCGTCGTTGTGGTCCACGCGATTGACATCATCCACAGGTGTCTGCACACCATATGATGTCTCAAAGGCCGTACGCACTGCCTCGGGCAACTCGTTATAGGTGATGTCATACTCGGTCATTATCCACTTACCACCCTTGGTGTACCACGCCTCGCAGTCGTCCGAAACACCCGGCATGCTGAACTCGGCGATTACATGCCCTCTGCGACGCTCCCACTCCACATCAATGGCGTTGGGATATTGCGTCTTAAACTCTGAGCGTGTAGCCTCTGGAGCGTTGTAATCATCGTCACAGCCCACTGCTACTATAGTCGTGAGGGCTATAACTGCAAACATTAACTTTCTCATTTTCATCTCTTTTTAATTGTTAAATAGGACCTAATCGTCAATCTCCGTTAGGCGATAGGCTGAGTCGAACTCCAGATCCAATCCGTTGCTTAGGCCAACCTCCCAGCCATAACGCTCGCGCTTAAGCTCGGTGATTGCACATGTGCCATAGTTCTCCTTCACATATGTGCGAATCTTACTTGGAACGATAGCCTCAGGCACTGCGTCACTATAGCAGTCAACGCTACGCCACTCGCCACTCTCGTTAAACTCAATCTTTGTGCCATTGTCCAACACTACCTCATATTCGGTTGAGGAGATCTCTCTATCGATGGTCGTATGCTTAACGCTATTATTAGAGTAGTGCTCCGAGATAAACTCCTGAGCCTTTGTTGGTAACTCCGACTGATTGATAGGTCGCTCGTCGTCGTAGTGATACCATACGGCAGCAGCTGCCAAACCCACAGTGGCAACACTAAGTGCCACAATCATCATCATCTTTTTCATAATCTACACTTTATTTAATTTATTCTTTTTACTTCGGGCGTATTCTCTGTGTCATACAACAAAAATCATACTTGTCGATATCTTTTAGCACACCCTCTGTGGCAAATATATGTAAAAAAAATGGACGAAGATACTTCTTCGCCCAAAATATTAGGTTTGTGGTTATTCTATTTACTTATAAATATATAAGTTTTACTAATATCTACTCTGTTTCTTCGCTTGTTGCATCCTCATTATCAGCGGTTTGCTCTTCATCTGTCACTGTCTCTAAAACCTCCTCTTCGCGCTCTTCGGCCTTCTGTTCGGTTGATGATGATTTACTCATCGATACGAACTTTTCGCGGTTGGCAATGGCAAAGCCTACAACAACCAAAATGGCGCATAAAAATAGTATGTCGATAAATCTGCGTATCATCTATTTTAATAATTTATTCACTTTGTATTACTTGTTTCTATTTACTGAGCTCCTCGACTGCGCGCTGCACAACCTTGTCGATAGGGTAGATGTTGTAGTAGAAGCCCGACTCGTCATCCATACTATTGCGGCCAATGTAGGCGCGTAGCTGGGCGCGTATGATGTCGTGCGACATCTCTATCTCCTTGTCGTTTCGCTCAACACCATTTGCCTCGGCATACTTGATGAAGTCGCCGATGAGGTCCTCATTGGCAAATAGCGCATCGAGCTCATCTAAGCTCTTGACTCTGTTTAGCTCATTGCGATGCTTGTCCGAGAAATCGAGAGTGTAACGGTATAGTGTATTGGTGTTCCACACCTTATTGTAGTATGGTGTTATGCCGATGGTATCAAGCGGTATGAATATGTCGGGCATGATGCCTCCACCGCCATATACGGTGCGGCCACCAGGAGTTGTAAACTTCATTGAGTCGTCGAAGTGTATCGAGTCGGCAGAGAAGTACTCGTTGTGTACAAATCTATCAACGAGCTCAAGCTCATATGCAAGCCCCTTGCCCTTTTCATAAGGCTTCTGTATGCAGCGTCCTGTAGGTGTGTAGTAGCGAGCCACGGTGAGACGCATCGCAGAGCCATCGTCAAATGGCAGCTGCGCCTGCACCAATCCCTTACCGAAGGTGCGGCGGCCTATTACCAATCCGCGGTCGTTATCCTGAATAGCACCTGCTAATATCTCGCTCGATGATGCGCTTAGCTCATCAACAAGTATCGCCAGTGGAAGCTCCGTAGAACCGCCATTGCCACGGCTATACTCTCGCTGCTGATATCCGGCTCTATCCTCCGTATAGACAATTAGCTTGTCAGATGGCAGGAACTCGTTGGCTATGAGTATCGCCTGGTCGAGATAGCCTCCTGTATTACTTCTAAGGTCTATAATTAGCGACTTCATGCCCTCGGCCTTGAGTTTATTTATGGCACCCACAAGCTCGCTATGCGATGTGCGCGAGAACTGCGAGAGGCGTATGAAGCCAATCTTCGCCTCCTTGTCGATGATGAAGGCTGTTTCGATGCTCTTAATCTCAATAGCGTCGCGTGTGATATCTACATCAACGAGGTCGTTTACGCCATGTCGTTTTAGTGATAGTTTCACGTGTGAGCCTCGTGGACCACGCATAAGACGCACCATGGAGTCTTGGGGTATTCCCTGGCCCGCCACGTCGCGGTTATCGATGCGCATGACTCTATCACCGGGGCGAACGCCCGCTTTGTCGCTTGGTCCCTGAGGTATGACATTGAGCACGGTGATGGTATCTGTCGAGGCGTTGAAGACAATGCCTATGCCGTCGAACTCACCCTCGAGAGACTCGTTTATGGCAGAGAAATCCTTGGCGGGGATATACTCCGAGTGGGGGTCAAGCTCGGCGAGTATATTAGGTATTGCCTTTTCGTAAATCTCGTTAAGCGGTATATCCTCAATATAGTATTGCTGTATAGACCACACAGCCTGCAGAATCTTATTACTATTCATATAGTAGTTTTCAAGCTGAGCTAGCTGCTGCTCGTAGCCCGATAGATCTATCTGCTCTATGTTGGCGCCCTCGCTCATCTGTGTTATGATGCTATTGGCACGTCTTAGCTCATAATGACGACCTATAACCACACCTATCCATATTGTTGCGCCTATTGCGCCAACAATGACGAGTGTTGTTATAATCTTCTGTTTGACCGTTGAGAACATACTCTTAGTTGATGAATTCAAAAGGTGGCATTGAGCATTGTAGCCCTATGCCACCACTTTATACAATAGTCGTGCTACTATTTGTTCTTAAAGGTGTAGGTGAGACCTACCGATAGCATCGACGATACCTGTAGCTTGTTAATCTCAGCCTTGTTGTAGTAGAGCTGGAAGTAGATCTGTGTAGAGATATACTTTGTAGCCTTGATGTCGATGGTGTTCTCCCAACGGAGCGTTGGCACTACATGCTGATACTGGCTCATTGTGCCATCTGCCAACTCAGTAGGCACGAACTTCTTCTTTGCCGAGATGTCGGTAATCCAACCGTAGAATGAGTATGCTGTTGTGCGGTAGCGCAACCAGCCATTCTTTCCCCATGTCTTGTCGAAGTCGAGCTGCACTGAAAGACCGCCCTCATACTTCGATGTGTGGCCAGTGGCAACACCATAGTCGTTAGATGTTGATGGGTCGAGGCGGTAGGTGGCGCTCATCGCCATAGGCGCTAGGTTGACCTTTAGTGGGAACTTCTCCGATGGGACGATGTATGTGAAACCGACAGAGGCGTCGAGATAGCCAGGGGTCATGAAGTTAGATACGCGCGCTATGCCATTCTGCTTGTCGCCACGTGCAGCATAGCCAGGGGCGAACTGAGTACGGAACTTAACATTAGCACCATATGTCCAGTTCTTTACCATATCCCACTGTGGTGATGTTGCCAAGGCAATCTCATCGACATTCTTAAACCATACACCCCTCTGTACGCCATCGCCGAGGTCGGTCTTCATGTTGTTGTAGCCAAACTTTGCCGATGCGGTGTTAGTTAGGTTGAAGCGACCCTTCTTGTATGTGTGTAGGAAGTTGACGTTGGCAAGGATTGTTATGGTGTTGTCGCCCGCAGCCTGCCATGACTTGCTGAATGCTGTCAATGAGCCGTGGAGGTTGGCCGTGAAGTCAACGGTGTTGCGCTCCTTGCGTAGAGCCAAGCGGTCGGCCTTAATCTTTGCCTGTGACACATAGTCTGCATCTACGGCCATAGATTTCATGTTGTTGTCGAACGATGTAGACTCACCCTTTGATGTTACCTCGTTGCCCGATACCTGTGCATATAGGCTGGTGCTACATAGGATTGTGAGTAGAACTAGGAGTGTAGAAAATCTCTTCATATTATTGTGTGTTTGAATATTCCACGACAAAGATAACAAAAAATCGTGAAAAATCACTATCTTTGTACATGAATATAAAAAGATAATAGATATTAAAATGAAATATTTTGGAGCACATGTAAGCGCATCGGGCGGTGTGGAGAATGCCGTCAAGAATGCACAGATGATAGGGGCGACAGCCTTTGCACTATTTACTAAGAACCAGCGACAGTGGATAGCACCACCGCTCACCCAACAGCAGATAGACCTCTTTGTCGCTGCTTGTCGTGAGGGTGGCTACGAGGCTATGCACATACTACCTCACGATAGCTACCTTATTAACCTCGGCCACCCCGATGAGGAGGGCTTGGAGAAGTCGCGTGAGGCATTCTTTGAGGAGATGTGCCGCTGTCAGCAATTGGGCCTCGATCGTCTTAACTTTCACCCTGGTAGCCACCTGAAACGTATCAGCGAGGAGGGATCATTAGATCGCATTGCCGAGTCCATAAATATGGCGCTGGATAGGACTAAGGGTGTCACTGCCGTCCTGGAGAATACCGCCGGTCAAGGCTCGAACCTCGGTCATAGGTTCGAGCATCTCGCCTATATCATCGAGCGTGTTGAGGATAAGAGTCGTGTGGGCGTATGCTTAGATACGTGTCACACCTTCGCTGCGGGCTACGACCTTCGCACCAGGGAGGCGTGCGATGCCACCTTTGCGGAGTTCGACCGCATCATAGGTTTTGAGTATCTGCGAGGTATGCATCTCAACGATGCTATGCGTGTGCTTGGCAGCCGCATAGATCGCCACTCGCCACTCGGCGAGGGTGAGATCGGGTGGGAGTGCTTCCGCTATATCGCCGAGGACTCGCGCTTCGATAACATTCCTCTAATCCTTGAGACCCCTGATGAGGGTCGTTGGGCTGAGGAGATTGCCAAGTTGAAGGCTTATGCTAATGTATAACGAATATAAAACATTCTGAATATGAGGAGATTTTGGATTGCTATTTTAGCGGTGTTTACATTCACAACGCTCTCGGCACAGGTGAGCCTCGAGCGCCCCTATGCTGTGGGTGCCGATATATCGTGGCTGCAGTCACAGGAGGACTCTGGCGTGCACTTCTCGGATGGTGGCGTTGAGGGAGATGCCATGCTCATACTTCGTGACAACGGATTTAACTATATTCGTCTGCGCCTCTTTGTGAACCCTAAGTCGGAGCTGGGCTATTCGCAGCGCGATGGCTACTGCGACCTTGAGCATACGCTTAAGATGGCGCGACGCATCAAGGAGGCGGGCATGTACTTCCTCTTGGACTTTCACTATTCGGACAACTGGGCCGATCCTGGCAAGCAGATAATGCCTCAGGCATGGCAGACATACTCCTATGATGAGGTGCGTGATGAGGTTTATAACTACACATGCTCGGTGCTCAAGGCTCTCAATGAGCAGGGTACAACCCCCGACATGGTACAGGTGGGTAACGAGGTTAGTAATGGCATGTTGTGGCCATATGGCTCTGTCAGACACTCGTTTGGTGGCTTGTGTGGCCTTCTTCGTGAGGGCGTGCGTGCTGTGCGTGAGTGTGCTCCCGAGGCGGAGGTTATGATACACGTGGCCCTCGGTGGTCAGGATGAGGAGTCGGAGCGCTTCTTCAACGCTATGGCTGAGTATGGCGTGGAGTACGATATCATTGGTCAGTCATACTATCCAGAGTGGCATGGCACGCTCGAGGAGCTGGAGGCGAACCTAAATAAACTTGTTGTGCAGTTCTGCAAGCCTGTGATAGTCGTGGAGTACCGCGACCATTACCTCGATATCGATCGTATCGTGCGTGCTATACCCGGTAATATGGGACGAGGAACATTCATCTGGGAGGCTACATCGCCACAGTGGGGTAACCTATTCGACCAGCATGGCGTAGCAAACCCACAGCTCGATAACTACAACAATAAATAGTCCCCTATGTTTGGTCTAATCCAGATAGTTGTCATAGGTATTGGTCTTGCTATGGATGCCTTTGCAGTATCGGTATCCAAGGGCTTGTCGGTGCAGCGCCTACGCCCAAGGCATGTGCTGTGTGTTGGTCTGTGGTTCGGTATTTTTCAGGGGCTTATGCCACTTCTCGGCTATGAACTTAGCCATAGCTTTGCACACTATGTTGAGAATATCGACCATTGGGTGGCCTTTGGCTTATTGTTGCTCATAGGCGTCAATATGATACGCGAGACGCTCAGTGGTGATGATGACGATGAGGGAGGTAGCGATTTTGGCTTTCGCACCATGCTCCTTATGGCCATTGCCACGAGCATTGATGCCTTTGCCGTTGGTGTCTCGTTTGCTGTCATGAACATATCCATATGGAGTGCCGCTGCTATCATAGCCCTTATCACCATGCTAATCTCCGCTATTGGCATCTATCTCGGTGCTCATGTGGGTGCTAAGATAGGTTCTAAGGCGGGCGTTGTGGGTGGTGTTATGCTTATTGCCATCGGTGTGAATATTCTTGTTGAACACCTTGCTGTGTAATCGCCTTATTATGAGGAGTTTTGTTGTAGCTTTCACTGGTCATCGCAGCTATAGCCATCAAGCTTGCACTGCGCTACAAGAGTGCGTCGCAAGGCTCTATGCAGAGGGTGCTCGCACCTTTCGTGTGGGCATGGCCGAGGGCTTCGACTTGGCGGCAGGTGAAGCAGTAATATCCCTCATGGCGCAACATGATGATGTGGCACTCGAGGCCTATATCCCCTATCCGAACTTTGCTTCGAACTTCTCGGTGGTTGATGCTCAACGCTATAATCAAATAATTGCAAGGTGTCGCAGGGTAACTTACGCAGCGGAGTCTTATCACACCTCGGTATTTCGATTGCGCAACGATATGCTTGTTGATGGTGCTCAGGTTGTTGTGGCGTGGTGGAATGGTAGGGCGAGCGGCACGGGATATACCGTCGGCAAGGGGCGTAGTCGTAGGTGTCGCATAGTGAATCTCTTTGGTGGCAGTCAGTGCGAATTAGAGTTTTAACTCTATGCTGTGGCTTGGTATACGCTTTTTTCGCTCTATTTGTTTGATATTACCCCATAAATTGCTACCTTTGCACAAATATGTGCGTTAAAAGAGGATAAAGAGTAAAATCTAAATAACCAATAACAAATTAATCTAACTATGAGAAAACTATTTTACTTCTTGCTTGCATTGCCATTGGTATTTGCAGCTTGTGGCGAGATTGAGGAGCCAACTCCACAGCCAGAGCCAGAGAAGAAGGCTCAGCTTATTCTCACCTCTGACGAGGTTATGAACTTCAAGGCTGAGGGTGGCCAGGGTCTTATCGACTACACACTCGTTAACCCACAGGAGGGTGTTGAGTTCGCTGCTCAGTGCGAGGCTGAGTGGATCTCTGACTTCGTATTTGGCGAGGATATCACCTTCGTAGTTGCTGCTAACGAGGCTGAGGCTCGCGAGGCTAAGATTGTTATCACCTATGCTGAGGCATCTATGGAGGTTACCGTAAAGCAGGCTGCTAAGGCAGCAGCTCCTGCTATCAACATCACATCTGAGCAGACTATGGAGTTTGGTCAGGATGAGGCTATAGGTACTATCACTTACTCTATTGAGAACCCTATCCAGAACATAAACGTTGCTGCTAAGGCTAACGTAGATTGGATCAGCCAGGTTACTGTTAAGAGCGAGGAGGTGGTGTTCCAGGTAGCTGCTAATAAGGGTGCTGCTCGTGAGGGCGCTGTTATCCTTACTTACGGTATGCTTGAGGCTCAGGTTACTATTAAGCAGGCCGAGTATGTAGCTCCAGCCCCTGTATTCACCTTCGACCCAGCAACTTTGGAGGTAGCTGTTGAGGGTGGCGCACAGAGCGTTGCTTTCACTATCGAGAATGCTATCGAGGGCGCTGAGGTTGCTGCTACTTGCGAGGCAGCATGGATCTCTAACCTTGCTGTTGCAAACAACACTATCACCTTCGATGTGGCAGCTAACGAGGAGTCACTCCGTCAGGCTATCATCGTTTTGAGCTATGCAGACTATGCTGTTGAGTATGTTGTTAAGCAGCTCCCAGCAAACTATAACCCAGGTTTGAACTATCTCGCATTCACAGTTGTGGAGGCTTGGGCAGATCTCAAGGAGGGTGGTAATGTTTGGAACGTAACATTCGTCGAGCACGATGACCTATTGGGTGATATGCAGACTCTAATTAGCTTCTACATGGAGGAGCCTAATGTTCATAGCCTTGTTTCTGGTTCATACTCATCAGCTGATGGTACAATCTTGCTAAACTCAGCAGTTCGTAACGGTTACTCTACTTACCGTGCTAACGCATCATTGGCAACTGATATCTCAGATGCTTCATTTGTTGTTGCCGTAGATACCGACGCTCAGACCATCTCATTCAATGGTAGCTTCCAGGCAGGCAACGATGTTGTCGCATTGAGCTATTCGGGTGCTGTACGTGGTATGGACCTCAGTGGTAACACCTCTAATGAGGTACACTGCACCGATTGGAAGCGAGTTGATAAGAACTGGCAGGATGAAACCGAGTGTATCTTCACTGCTAGATCTTCTGACAACTCATTGGAGATTATGTTCCACATCCAGCACTCTGGTGGTACTAAGGTTATCCCAGCTGGTACATACAACGTAGCTCCTTATCAGCAGTTGGGCGATGTGTTGGCTAACTCTTCTTCAGTTACCTACAACTCTGTTAAGGGCTCTCTAAGCTCTGGTTACATCACTGTTTCTCACATTCGTGGTGGTTATACGTTCGAGTTCGATATCACTGATGAGTATGGTCGTCGTTTCACTGGTGGCTATGCTGGTGCCCTCGGCAACGGTGGTGTAAATCCATAATCGCTAACCATATACCTAAGATAATAAAACGACTCCTTCAGGAGTCGTTTTTTTTGTTGGGTACAATAAATCCGCTATTTGTATAGTTGTAGATATAAGCAGATATTATTAACAATAAACTATAAGAGTATGAAACATCTTTTTTTTTCATTTGCAGCACTATTTATTTGTCTAAGTGCTTCGGCACAGGGGTATGTTGAGGTGTCGGGATATGCCTCGCGCAATGTGGTGCCCGATGAGTTTACACTTGCTATAACCATCGTTGAGCGCGATGCCCGCGCTATGGGTTCGCTCAAGGAGCAGGAGCATAACATTGTTAAGACGCTTAATAGTATTGGCATAGATGCCTCTAAGGCACTTAAGCTGGTAAGTAACTATTATACTAACGAGCGTCGTAGCACCGCTAAGGGTGTGCGTGACTATGAGCTTATAGTGAAGGGTTCCGATAACCTCAATAAGGCATTTGCAGCCCTTGCTGACCTCAAGCCCTGGAGCCTATCGCTAACCAAGGCTACTTGTACCAATACGGATGTAATCTATGATGAGTTGCGCATTGAGGCTATACAGAATGCCCGTGATCGTGCATCCACCCTTGCTGCGGCTATCGACCAGAAGATTGGTGACTGCATCTATATCTCGGAGTATGGCGCATCGGGGCATCTCGATTTCTATGTGCCTAAAGCGGCCTCTGCACGAGAGAGAATAAACGAGGCTATCACCTTTGAAGAGTCCTATGTGTCGCCCGTGGAGTACTCCTCAAGAGAGCTGTCGCATAATCTATCTGCTAAGTTTGAGCTATTAGGTAGAGAGGAGTAGGTGCCATATTAGGCATATATTAGTAAAGAGTGACCCCTCGGGCTGTACGTTTGTACAATCCCGAGGGGTCTTAACTTTTAGGTGTGTGCCGCGTATTGCGGCTAATCACTGCAGATTACTTCGCGATGAAGTCAACGCCGTAGATCTGCTTGAACAATGCGCGAACGCGGCTGTGGTATGCCTCCTCTGAGTTGTCAATCTTCTCCTCACGAACGATGTGCTTAATCTTCTTAGCCTCGTCGATAGAGAATGGAGTTACAGAGTATGTGCGCTGCATTGGCTCTGGAGTCTCACCAAGAGCCTCTACAGACTTACCTGCGCCCTTGCCTACTGAAACGTTAGCCTTAGCAGACTGTGTTGAAGCACCCTTACGCTTGAGGACTACATCGCCATCAACCTGTGGGTTGAGTGGTGTAGCCATACCATACTGGAGCTGAGCTACACATGGGTAGTAGGTCTCAACAGCTGGCTGACCGTAGCTGTCGGTGTAGTTGTAAACGATAGGCTTGATAGTGAGTGTGTTGCCATCCTCAGAAACCTCAACTGGGAAGCGTGCGTCGAGCAACAACTCGCCATTGTCGCGGTATACTGGACCACCGAGGTATGAGCTATTACCTACTGCCAACATATAGAATGTGTAGTCGATACCGTAGTAGAATGCAGACATTGGGAACTCACGCTCAATGTTGAGTGGCAACCATACGTTACCATCAGCATCAATCTCAAGGTTCCACTTTGGACCGAAGTCGTAGAACATGTCGGCAACAGTTGCTACTGAGAACTCGTCAGAGATGAATAAGTCGTAAGGAGTCTGGATTACCTCAAGCATATATGCTGGGTCAGTGAAGTTGTAGCCAAGGCACAAGAGACGGTTGAAGCCGCGTGTGCGCTGGTTGTACTGCTTAGCAAGTTGCTTGAACTCCTCGTAGAGCTCGTCGGTCTTATCGCGGCTGATACCCCAGCTCTCGTAGATCTCGTATACCTCATCATCGAGATCCTCAGGATATGAGATGCCTGAAGCGATAGTCACAGGTGATGTGTAGTTGCCGATAGACTCCCAGTAAGCCTCCTGAGTCTCGGTTGCAGCGTGGTACTGCTTCATAGGAGCTGTAGCCTCCCACTCGCCACAAAGTGTTGTGAAGAGCTCAGAGTTTACGTGTGTAGGATAGTTGGCGTTAGGAGTCTTAACCTCTGCAACAGCCTGTGAACCTGGAGTGTCAGGGTTGTTGCTTGTACCCTCCCAGTTGTAAACAAGCATTGCAAGACGTGTTGTAGCGTTCTCGCGGCTTGATACTGTGAAGTTGAAACCAGCCTCAGAGTTGATCTGCTCGATAGCAGTCTGGTCTGCGTGGAGTGGGTTACCCATCTCCTTAAGAAGGCTTGTGTAAGAGTACTCCTTAAGGATGTTATCGAACTCGCGAACGTAGTTACATGCAAAGTATGCCTCTGTAATCTCGTTTGTTGTGTAGTTAGGGTTCTTGATGTTGAATGTAGCGCTGTAAGGATCACTAGTCTCAACAGGGGTGATTACAACCTCAGGTGCTGACAATGTAACCTCAGGCAAAGTGAATGTTGTAGAGTTGAAGCTCTGGAGCTTACCATCCTGGTCGCCGATACCAGCTACCATTACGCGGATCTCCTGACCTGCCATACCCTTAGTATCAACGAACCAGTCAGTGAGCCACAAATCAGAAACAGAATCAGCAGATGTGTGAGTACCGAATGACATCATAGCGAAGTATGAGCCTACGAACCAACGCAAGTACTCCTCGTTGTTGTCGATAAGAGGCAAGATCTGTGACTGATACTCAGACTCTGTACAGATCAATACGTTGTAGAGCAATACATCCTCATCAGCAGTGAAGGTGATGCAAGCGTTGATAGGAGTCTTCTCTGTAACCTTGATATCTACATTACCCTCCAAAGTCTCAGGTGCGAGAGTCTCGATGAGAAGCTTCTCGTAGTAACCGTTCCAGTACTTCTCTGTGTCGTAGTCCTCAGTGTTGATAGCCTCAACCCAACGCTTCCAGTCGTACATAGGACGGTAGTAACCTGGCTTCCAGCCTGCAGGATATACCCATACAGTCCAAGGGTCGTATGACTCGTCGTAGCCTGTTACAACCTCGCCATCCTTATATGCGATACGCTCCTCTGGATTGTCCATGTAGCCATACTCACCAATGAGGAATATGCCTGGCTCACCTGGAACCTTAGGGTCTGAGAATTCGGCACCCTCCTCAACGATGTTGCCATTCTCATCGCGCTCGTAGTTGTAGTACTCATCGTAGCGTACGGTCTTGTCGGTAGTGGTGTACTGACCAGCGTTGAATACCAACATATCGATCTCCATAGCACCCTCCATCTTGCTGTAGTTGTACATTGGGAGTGAAGAAGTTGAGTAACGCAATGCGTTGCCACGCTCCTTAACCTCCTCAGGAATCTGTACGTGAACAGCAAAACCATCGTACTTACGCTCAACAACAGTCAAGACATCGTCACCATAGCTTGTGGTTGTGAACTCAGCAACCTTCACCTCGTCGTAGATCTTGCCATCGGCCTGACGGAAGGCAAAGTACACCTTGTGAGAGGTGTTAGGCTCAAGACCCTGGATTGTGATAACCTTCTGAGACTCTGCTGCTGGGTCAGCAATCTCAACCTTGGTACCACCAGCAAGGATAGCTGTTGATGGAACATCCTTGTCGAGGATGTAAGCGAACTCCTTAATGCCCTGTGTAGTTACGGTAATCTCAACCGATGCTGGTGCGGGCTCACCAACAGTAACCTCTACTAAGGTCTTAGCGTCAGGGCCTGGGGCTGGCTCAGGCGTACATGCGCTGATTGCGAAGCCCACAACGAGTGCGACAACCGCAAAAAGGTAGTGTGAAAAGTTTTTCATAAATTAATAATTTGGTTATATAATTTCTTACATTATTCTTTTGGTCTAAATAATGCTTAATCTTAACGCGCAAATATAATGATATATTTTGTAAAATGCAATGGCATATGTACTTATCCTCACCCTCTTACTTGGCCTAAATTACACCTAATATCATGCTCCCAAAAGGGCAATATCGCCCCTGTAGAGCGTATTTGCCACATTTCTTCACTCTAAAAACAGAGTTTTTTATTCATTATTTTTTCTTGCAACAATCCATAAAATTTATCGTTGCGTTGCCTTTGTTGCCCTCTTCCCGTTATTTTATAAATAGTATAGGTCAAAAAAGAAAAAATTATCGTATATTTGTGGTCAAAGCAAACAACTAAAACAGAGAGAGTATGATAAAGAGAATGTTATCGCTGTTGGCACTCATGGGTGTGACCTTCACCGCTGTTGCCGACGAGGGTATGTGGCTTCTGCCCTACATCAAGAAGATGAACCAGAAGGATATGAAGGAGCATGGCTGTAAGCTCAAGGCTGAGGATATCTACTCGGCTGAGAAGTCATCGTTGAAGGATGCTATTGTAATCTTCGGCGGCGGCTGTACAGGTGAGATTGTATCTCCTAATGGTCTCCTATTCACCAACCACCACTGTGGTTACGACGCTATTCAGAAGCTTTCATCCGTAGAGCACGACTATCTCAAGGATGGTTTCTGGGCTATGAACTACTCTGAGGAGCTCCCTGCTGAGGGCCTTTCAGTACGTTTCGTTCGTCATATATTTGACGTTACTGCCGACATCATGGGCACTGTTCCATCGACAGCCGGTCAGGAGGAGTATGAGGCTATCGCAGGTGCTAACAAAGAGGCTCTCATCGCAAAGCTTGAGGCTGAGTATCCAGGTATGGATGTGGTTATCCCATCGTTCTTTGGTGGTAATCAGTTCTTCGCATTTGTATATGAGACATACACCGACGTACGTTTGGTAGGTACACCTCCATCGTCTATCGGTAAGTTCGGTGGCGACACCGACAACTGGATGTGGCCACGTCACACTGGTGACTTCTCAGTATTCCGCGTATATGCTGGCAAGGATAACCGTCCTGCAGAGTACTCTGAGGAGAACGTTCCTTACAAGGCCGAGAAGTGGCTCGATGTATCGCTCAAGGGTATCGAGGAGGGCGACTTTGGTATGATCATGGGCTTCCCAGGCTCTACCGAGCGCTACAAGACATCATACGAGATTGACTATATGATGGAGGTTGATAACCCACAGCGTATCTACATCCGTGGTGAGCGCCAGCGCATCTTGCGCGAGTTCATGGATGCTGACCAGGCTATCCGCATCCAGTACGACGCTAAGTATGCACAGTCGGCAAACTACTGGAAGAACTCTATCGGTATGTCACGAGGCATCGAGAAGCTCAACGTGCGTGCTAAGAAGGCTGCTCAGGAGGCTGAGTTCCAGGCATGGGCTAATGCCAATACACTCCCTGAGGAGGGCTATATCGACGCTTTGCAGCTTATCGCAGAGTCTCAGGTTGAGGCTAAGGTGGAGAATGCAACATTGCAGTATCTCTATGAGACCTTCTTGCAGGGTATGGAGCTTATCCAGCCTATCGTTATGACTGCCGACTTCGAGCAGTTCTACAAGGATTACAATGCAGATGTAGACCGTGCTGTTGCTAAGCGTATGTTCCAGATCTATCGCGAGAACAACACCCTTCTTCCATCTATCTACGAGAAGATCGATTCGGAGTTTGGTGGCAATAGCGATGCCTATGTAGATTGGCTCTACGACAACTCATGCTTCACATCGTTGGAGAAGTTTGTCGCTATGGGCGCCGATGAGAACTCTGCTCAGCTCTTCGAGAACGATCCTGCATATGAGCTTGCAGTATCTGTATTGACACTCTACCGTCAGCTCTTCGTGCCTATCGATGC
This sequence comes from Alistipes sp., assembly GCA_045654925.1. Classification (GTDB taxonomy): domain Bacteria; phylum Bacteroidota; class Bacteroidia; order Bacteroidales; family Rikenellaceae; genus Alistipes. The sequence goes on from JAZOOI010000003.1 coordinate 23,714, forward strand.
AGCAGATAGTAAGTTCGCTGAGGGTCACCGTCGCTATATCGATGGTCTTATGAAGATGAACCCAGATAAGGCTTGGGCATCGGATGCTAACTTCACTATCCGTCTTACCTATGGTAACGTATTGCCTTATAGCCCTGCTGATGGTGTTATCTACCAGCACTATACAACTATTGAGGGTGTAATGGCTAAGGAGGATCCATCAAACCCTGTTGAGTTCACCGTGCCAGAGCGCCTTAAGGAGCTTTATAAGAATAAGGACTATGGTCGCTATGCTGATAAGAATGGCGAGCTTCCTGTTGCCTTCCTCGTAAACTGCGATATCACTGGTGGTAACTCAGGCTCACCTGTCATGAACGCTAAGGGCCAGCTTATTGGTTTGGCCTTCGATGGTAACTGGGAGGCTATGTCTGGTGACGTTGCCTTTGAGCCAGAGCTTCAGCGCACAATCGCCGTAGATATCCGCTACGTGTTGTTCGTTATCGAGAAGTATGGCAATGCTAAGTGGCTCATCGACGAGCTTACTATCAAGAAGTAAGATCATAGATATATAGACAAATAGAGGCTGACCAGTGGTCAGCCTCTATTTGTTTATGTGTGTTCTATCTATCGCAGTGCCTCCACAAAGTCGTGGTACTCGGCCCATAGTGGCTCGGTCATCAGCCACCACTCGCGTGCCATGGCTGCCTGTGAAGGACGCTCCGAGGCTATCTCCTTGCGGAATGCCTCGTCGTCGGGGTGCTCGTCGCGAGTTAGCTCCTCGTAGAACTCCTTGTAGCGCGTCTTGAGTAGGGTGAGAAGCTTCGTGTCGATGCCACCGCGACGCTGTGATGCCCATAGACGTGCTATTACGCCCTCTGCCGACTTGTCGCTTAAGTCTATTGTTATGTCGTCGTAGCTATCCCACTCCTCCATGGCTATGTAGCATAATGCCAATATGTTGGTTGCTTCGAAGTGGTCCTCGGGGTCGCAGTCGAGAAGCATCTCGAGCTGTGCCATTGCCATCTCGAGGTCGCCAATGCGGAAGTGGTCCATCGCCGAGCCATATATTATGCCCATGGCAGCGCGGCTGTTGGTATGCTCCCAACTGAGAAGCATTGGCTCATCTTCGGGTATCGCCTCGGCAAGGAGTATGAAGGCGGCATAACGTGCTTCGCACGCCTCGTTATATGCACCCTTGGCTGCAAGGTGTTCTATGTTGTCAGCAGCCTGTTTGAAGTCGTAGCGACCCTTGCCAACGAGCTCGAAGGTCTGGTCGCCTATGGGGTTAAATATGGGTCTCTCTTTTTGCATTGCGACGTATGTTAAGCATTAGTAATCCTGATAATATGGCTGTTACGGCACCTCCATAGACATATGCTGCGGGGCAGCTGCCCATGCCTATAAATTGAGCCGATACGAATATGAACGATGAGCATATGTAGGTCATTATCAGCGCGGGTATTAGTGCTATGATGGTGTAGCGGTTACCTCGGCGCATTAGCCACGATACTATCATCCATAGGGTTATTACCGATAGTGCCTGATTTGACCATGCGAAGTAGCGCCATATGATATCGAAGTCGATAAAGGCTATGCCTATGCCTATGGCGAATAGTGGCAGGCTTATTATCAGACGCTTGTATATAGGCTTCTGGTCGTATCCGAGCATATCGGCGATGATAAGACGTGCCGAGCGGAAGGCGGTATCTCCCGATGTTATTGGTGCTACGACGACGCCCATTATTGCGAGTATGCCGCCTATGGTGCCGAGTGTGGTGTCGCTGATGAGCGATACGGCGAGTCCTGCATTGCTGCCGTTAGCCTCCATGTAGCCATTGAGAGCGCCTACGCCGCCGAAGAACGCCATGGCAATGGCTGCCCAAATGAGGGCGATAATCGACTCCGATATCATGGCGCCAAAGAATATGGGGCGCGCCTGGCTCTCGCTGGTCATGCAGCGAGCCATGAGTGGCGACTGCGTGGCGTGGAAACCCGATATAGCACCACAGGCGATGCTTATGAAGAGTGTTGGTATTATCGGCAGGTTGCGGGCGTTGAAGTGCTCGTTGTTTATAGTTGTAAGTTCGGGTATCTCGTAGTCGCCAAATATGAGCACGCCGAAGAGGGCGAGTGCCATGAATATTAGTGCTGCACCAAATATGGGGTATATCTTACCGATGATCTTATCTATGGGCAAGATGGTCGCCACAAAGTAGTATACTATTATTATGCCTACCCATACGAGGTAGGGGATGTCGGTCTTGTCGGTTAATATCTGCGATGGTGTGACGATGAATACGGCACCCACGAGTATCATGAGTATTGGTATCATCACCAGGGCGAACTTGCGCATGTTGGCGCCGAGGTATTTGCCTATTGTCTCGGGGAGGCTCTTTCCGTCGTTGCGTAAGGATATTACGCCTGCCATGAAGTCGTGCATGGCACCCATGAATATGCCTCCTATTGTTATCCATAGGAAGGCTACGGGGCCGTAGCATGCGCCGAGTATAGCTCCGAATATAGGTCCTGTGCCAGCAATGTTGAGTAGCTGTATGAGAAATATTCGCCAGCGGGGTAGGGGCATGTAGTCTACGCCGTCGTAATGTGTCTTTGATGGCACGGGGTTGTTGTCGTCGAGGCCGACGATGCGGCTTAAGAACTTACCATAGATGAAGTACGCCGCGACGAGCGCAACGAGACATAGTGTGAATGTTATCATAGCTGTTGGTGTTATGGCGCTATGCGCTTGACACTACAAATATCGTAAATTTTTACTAAAGGAGCGCTTTTTAGTGAGGCTTTTTTACGATGGCCTATATGCAAATAGGGACTATCTAACGAGATAGTCCCTATTTAGTGTCTGATAACTCAGAGAATTACAATGCGTTAACGTGCAAAGAGAGTGAGCTCTTAAGGTTAGCAGCCTTGTTCTTGTGGATGATGTTGTGCTTAGCAAGCTTGTCCAACATTGAGCTTACCTTTGGCAAAAGTGCCTCAGCAGCGCTGCGCTCTGTAGTGTTACGCAATGCCTTTACAGCGTTACGAGTTGTCTTGTGGTAAAGACGGTTGTGAGCACGCTTAGTTACGGTCTGACGAATTCTCTTCTTTGATGACTTGTGATTTGCCATAGTTTTAAATCTTTATTTTTTTTACTTTTATGTTTTCTAAATTTTGTTTCGACACTTTTCCTCTCTGCACATCTGCCTCTCTCTCTCTCTCTCTCTCTCTCTCTCTCCTCTTCCTCCTCACCCCGTTTAATGGGGCCCCTGTCGATGGGGGTTCTTAAAGACGACCGTAGTCGCTGTCGGATAGGCTCTTGCCCGCTCCTAAGTTTTTTTAATCCGCACGCACCACAACTAAGTGTGACGCGCCAAGTGCAGCCCGTACGAGAGTCGAACTCGTCTTTCAAGAATGAAAATCTTGCGTCCTAGCCGATAGACGAACGGGCCAATCCACTAATGCCCACTTTCTAACGAGCAATTTAGCGGGGCAAAGGTACGCAAAATTTTCTATTTGGCAAAATGTTTATCGAAAAATTGTGACTGCTGTGCCGTTGTTTGCCTATTTACGCAGTCTAATAGAGTGATTTTCAGCGTCGAACGACACATAGTCGCTGTCGAACAAACGCTCAATATTTCCTGATGTAATCATCTCTTTTGTGGGTAGATGCACCAGTCTTGGACTATCTACCAGGGCTATGCTGTCCGCAAGTGATAGCGCTATGTCGAGTTCGTGTGTCGAGAATATCACGCACTTCTTCTCCTCGTGTGCCAGACGCCCTAGGAGCGTGCATAGCTCATAGCGGTTTGGTAGGTCGAGGAATGCTGTGGGCTCATCGAGGAGTATCATGGGCGTGTCCTGTGCCAGGGCGCGTGCTATCATCGCCCTCTGACACTCGCCATCCGACATGGTGGATACCCTACGTTCGGCCATATGCTGCACACCGGCTATCACCATGGCGCGCTTTATTGCCTCATGGTCCTTGTCTGTCAGACGTCCCATCCACCCGGTGTATGGTGAGCGACCTATGGCCACTAAGTCGTATGCCGTTAGCGCCTCTACGTCTATGCGCTCTGTTGTCACGAAGCTCACGAGGCGTGCAAGTTCTGCCTGTGATAGCTCAGCGAGAGGCTTGCCTTCAACCATTATCACGCCTTTCATCACCTCCTGTAGTCTTGCTATGGCGCGCAGCAATGTGCTCTTGCCTGTGCCATTGCGTCCTAGAAGTGCAATCATCGACCCACGCTCAAAGCGTGTTTCGACGCCCTCAATGAGGGTGCGACTGCCGTAGCCGAGTGTTATGTCGTGTAGCTCTATCATTGGCGATTGCGATTACGGATGATGACTACTATGATAATTGGAATACCAAGTAGGGATGTTATTGTATTTATTGGTAGCATGACGCCGCTGTGCGCCACGATGTCGCATAGTATGCAGCATAGGAGCATCGATACGCCTCCCCATAGCATTGCTGCAGGCATTAGCACCCTGTGGTCTGCTGTGCGGAAGGTCATGCGCGCGAGGTGCGGCATGGCAAGACCTATGAAGCCTATAGGTCCGCAGTATGCGGTGATGGTTGCCGCCAGAAGCGTCGTTGCCAGGAAGATGACACCTCGCGAGAATCGTACGTTGAGACCTACAGTACGGGCGTATCCCTCACCTAAGAGTAACATATTGAGCGACTTGATGGCTACGAATGATAGCCCCAGGCCTATAGCCACTACAGGAACAAGGATGTATAGGTCATCGAGCGTTACGGTAGATAGCGATCCCATGGTCCATACTACGAAGCTCTTGAGTGACTCCTCCGTGCCGAGATATTGGAGTATGCCCACTACGGCAGATATCGCCGAGCCAAGCATCATGCCGAGGATGAGGATGACGCTTATATTGCCTATCCTGCGAGATACGGCCATCATCATGAGGAGTATCGCCGCAGCACCTATCCATGCCATTGCTGTGATGCCCATGCGTGCAAAGATGCCTCCTGCCACACCGCCAAGCATAGGCAGTGCAAGGGTGAAGAGTGCCACGCCGAGGCTTGCACCAGCGTTTATGCCCAATACATAGGGACCCGCTAAGGGGTTGCGGAATAGCGTCTGCATCTGTAGGCCACTCGCCGCAAGGGCCATGCCCGCCATGATGGCTACTATAACCTTGGGCAGACGTAGCTTGTTTATTATTACGGCATACTCTGCAGTGGTGTTGCCACCCGTGAGTGCTGCCCATACATCGGATATTGGTATCGTGCTGCTGCCTATGAGAAGATCACCAATGGCGAGGGCTGCCAACGCCACAACAAGGAGTGTGAAGAGTAGGGCGTGGCGTAGTGCTCCACGCTCAAAGTAGCTCCAAATGGCGTAGGTGATAGATAGTGCTAAGATGATGAGAAGGATTATGCCCCATAGTGTGTTGTGCGTTGTGCTATGATTAGCTTTTGTGGGGGTGTCACTCTCCGATATGTTGCTATGTGTGAGTACCGCACTCTTGACATCGCTGCCGAGGCTACGATAGTAGTATAGCTCGTGAGGCTCACCACTCATTATGCTCACAAGGTCGGCAAGTACTACGTCGGGGTGTACTATGGCCGACTCCCAGAAGTCACTACCTCCCGCCTTGCTCAGACGTTGGTTGTTGTTGTATACCGCCCCACGCTCCACCACGGCGCACTCCGCGAAGTTGGGCGCTGAGGTGATAAGCTCCTCCATGCTCTTGCACTGTCCTACGTTGAGCCATATGTCGGCACGCGATACTAAGCCGTATGCCTCCTCGAGGCTTATGCCTTTTGAGCCACCTGTAGGATTTATACCTTTATATATATACTCACCTCCCGCATCCTCTACAAGACGTACCATGTAACTGTCGTCGGAGGGCATGTACCATACATCTTGATAGGGGAGGTTGAACATCACCTTGGGCGCGTTGTCGCCACGTGCCACGCTACTCTTCACATTGTTATATCGCTCCTCGATATCCTCAAATAGGCGTATGCCACGCTCGCGGCAACCGATAATCTCAGCCACACATACCAGCCACTCGGCCTTGCCTAATGGCGACTCCTCTACATAATCACCAAGATAGAGGTAGGGTATCTCTAACTCGCGTAGCTTGGCTACAACGGCACTATTCTCGGCCGTCACGCCATACATAAGTACTATGTCGGGATTGAGCATCGATAGAGTCTCGAAGTCGAGGTTGGTGTCGTAGCCTACATCCAACACCTTGGGATTGCCCGTAACAACGCTGTTGGTAATATAATCCTTGCCCGATACTCCCACGACACTCTCCACCTCACCTAAGGCATCGAGCATCGCAATGTGGCTCGTCGACATGCATACTATGCGCTCGGCAGCACCCACTATGTGTTGACCGTCATAGCTCTCGGCACTCGCCTCATCGGGGAATATTACGAGGTGCTGCTCGTCGTCGTTTGTAGCCCCCTGCCAAGGCTGCGAAATGCGTATTGTAACCACGTCGTTATCATCCACAAGAATGTCGAAACCATGGGCGTGTTTCGGACTATATTCTATGTGTGAACGCTCTATAATTTTGGCTATTGAGTCCCCTTTTTGCTCGGTGCAACTCGCACAAAATAAGAGTGTTATGATTAATGATATGGTTGTCAGTATGCTTTTCATAATGCAAAGGTACATTTTTTTTATCTTTTCGTTGCACACTTAGGAAATTTATTATTATCTTTGCATCGCAAAATTATCACGGGATGTAGCTCAGCCCGGTTAGAGTACACGTCTGGGGGGCGTGTGGTCGCAAGTTCGAATCTTGTCATCCCGACAAAGCTGAGTAGCGGAGGTCTTCAATCGAAAGGTTGGAGATCTTTTTTTATTTACTGCCATGATGCTTGCATCTAATGGCGGTAAATAAAAAAAAGACGCCGATTTATCGGCTGACCTCCGCTACTTAGCTTTGTGCAGGCCCAAAAGGGATTGCTCAAGATGGGCGTTAAGCGAAGCAGACCTTGGTCTGCGTAGTAGCCAATCTTGTCATCCCGACCCATGATCTATCCTCAGATGCTTGCATCTAATGGTGGTAAATAAAAAAAAAGACGCCGATTTATCGGCTGACCTCCGCTACTTAGCTTTGTGCAGGCCCTCTATGCAACATCTACCGAGAAGAACTCTTGTGAGTGCTACTATTTTGTTGCTATCGACGGTGGCTCGGGCTATCACCACTATAGCGATAAGGCAGATAGCTACCTTGTACGTCCTATTGCGGCGTTCTAATAGTGCTTTAAGCAAAAAGATAGGGTGTCTCAGCTGAGATACCCTATCTTTTTTGTGTAAGCAAAAGCCTACTTCTTGCTCTTTGGTGCCAAGATCATGTTCATCTTCTTACCATCGAGCTTTGGCATAAGCTCTACGCGTGCAAACTCCTCCAAGTCGTTGGCAAAGCGCAACAACAAGATCTCGCCCTGCTCCTTGAAGACAATCGAGCGACCGCGGAAGAATACATAGGCCTTAACCTTAGCGCCCTCCTTGAGGAAGTTCTCGGCATGCTTAAGCTTAAAGTTGTAGTCGTGGTCGTCGGTCTGTGGACCAAAACGAATCTCCTTGATAACAACCTTAACCTGCTTCGCCTTAATCTCCTTAGCCTTCTTCTTCTGCTGATAGAGGAACTTCTGGTAGTCGGCAATGCGACATACTGGAGGATCAGCCTTTGGAGAGATCTCAATAAGGTCGAGCTCCATCTCATCTGCAAGGCGTATTGCCTCCTTGATTGGGAGCACGAGGTTAGGCTCAACGTTCTCGCCTACAACACGCACTGTAGGTGCTGTAATCTCGTCGTTGATACGATTGGGGTTCTCCTGCTGCGGACGACGACCGCGCTGGTCGCGCTGCTGCTGGTTGTTTTGTTGCTGGTTATTCCCCTGCACCTGTGGGCGCGGGCGGAATGGAAATTGTCCTGCCAAATTGGTTAATTGTTAGTTAAACGTATGTGTTGTTTTTTGCTTACTTATTAGCCTCGATCTCCTTAGCTACAAGCTCCTTCATGTACTTAGCGAACTCGTCGATGGTCATCTGACCCTTATCGCCCTCGCCCTGTGCACGTACTGATACCTTGCGCTCTGCAGCCTCCTTCTCGCCTACGATGAGTAGGTAAGGGATGCGCTTGAGCTCATTATCGCGAATCTTACGACCAATCTTCTCGTTGCGGTCGTCGATCTGTGTACGTACATCCTGCGCGTTAAGCTCGCGTACAACCTCCTCGGCGTAGTCGTTGAACTTCTCAGAGATAGGAAGAACAACAACCTGGTCTGGAGTGAGCCACAATGGGAACTTACCTGCGGTGTGCTCCAACAATACAGCCACGAAGCGCTCCATAGAGCCGAATGGCGCACGGTGGATCATGATAGGACGGTGAAGCTTGTCATCTGAGCCCTTGTATGTTAGGTCGAAACGCTCTGGGAGGTTGTAGTCAACCTGGATGGTACCAAGCTGCCAGCTACGACCCAATGCATCCTTAACCATGAAGTCGAGCTTAGGACCATAGAAGGCTGCCTCGCCAAGCTCAACAGTGGTCTTAAGACCCTTGTCGGCACAAGCCTGGATGATAGCTGCCTCGGCCTTCTCCCAATTCTCGTCAGAGCCGATATACTTCTCCTTGTTGTTAGGATCGCGCAATGATATCTGAGCGGTGTAGTTGTCGAACTTCAAGGTGCGGAAGATATACAATACGATATCCATTACCTTCTCGAACTCCTCCAACAACTGATCGGGACGTACGAATAGGTGAGCATCATCCTGAGTGAATGAGCGTACACGAGTCAGACCGTGCAACTCACCAGACTGCTCGTAGCGATATACTGTACCGAACTCTGCCAAGCGAACAGGAAGATCCTTGTATGAGCGTGGCTTTGAGCGGTAGATCTCGCAGTGGTGAGGACAGTTCATAGGCTTCAAAAGATACTCCTCACCCTCAAATGGAGTGTGGATAGGCTGGAATGAGTCCTTGCCATACTTTGCATAGTGGCCTGATGTAACGTAGAGGTCCTTGTTACCGATATGTGGGGTGATTACCTGCTGGTAGCCATACTCCTTCTGAATCTGGCGCAAGAAACGCTCCAGACGGTCGCGCAACTCGGCGCCCTTAGGCAACCACATAGGAAGACCCTGGCCTACGCGCTGTGAGAACATGAACAACTCGAGATCCTTACCAAGCTTACGGTGGTCGCGCTTCTTAGCCTCCTCCAAGAGTGCAAGGTGCTCGTCGAGCATTGCCTTCTTAGGGAACGATACACCATAGATACGAGTAAGCATCTTGTTCTTCTCGTTACCTCTCCAATATGCACCAGCGATAGATGTAAGCTTGATAGCCTTGATGTAGCCGGTGTTAGGGATATGTGGACCACGACATAGATCGGTGAAGGCACCGTTGGTGTAGAATGATATTGTACCATCCTCCAAGTCGCTGATAAGCTCCACCTTATACTGGTCGCCCTTCTCGGTGAAGGTCTTCAATGCGTCAGCCTTTGATACCTCTGTGCGAACAAGAGCCTCCTTGTTGCGTGATAGCTCCACCATCTTCTGCTCGATCTTCTCGAGGTCAGCCTCGGTGATAGCTACAGGTGAGTCTACGTCGTAGTAGAAACCGTTGTCGATAGCGGGACCGATACCAAACTTAATGCCTGGGTATAGAGCCTCAAGAGCCTCGGCAAGGAGGTGTGATGAGGTGTGCCAGAAGGCGTGCTTACCCTCAGCGTCGTCCCACTTAAAGAATTTGATTGTACAGTCACTGTCAATCGCGCGCATCATATCTACTGTTGCGCCATTTACCTCAGCTGCAAGTGAGTCAGCAGCTAAACGAGGGCTGATGCTCTCTGCCACCTGAAAGGCAGTTGTCCCTTTGGCAAACTCTCTAACCGAGCCATCAGGGAAGGTTACTTTAACCATGATAATTAATTGTTTTAAATTGTTTATGTTTATGAGTGCCTTCGTAGCTCCACAATAACGAGACGGATTACTACTCAGCTGCACTCCTTATCATCTATTCATTGTCACTATTTCTCTGCGACAGCATCTTTGCATAATATACGATACGATATATCGAGAAAGCCGCTATTGCGCATGATACCAACGCTATAACCCACTTCTTATACTCTATTGCATCGATGCAGTATTTGACTGCTCCAGCAAGTACTACGGCGAAGAGCACGATGAATACTATGCCGATTATCTTATTCACACTATTCATACTCTCTTAGTCGTTATGCTCAGTGTCTGGCAGATCCTTAATCGAGATATCGCGTCCACGCTCTCTCTCGAAGTGCTCCAAAGGACGCTCTGTCCACTCGGCCCATGCCTGGCGGCGACGTACTATGTCCATAGCCTCGTAAATTGCGTTGCGCATAGACTGCTCGTCGGCAATGCCCTTGCCCGCAATGTCGTAGGCCACGCCATGGTCGGGTGATGTGCGCACCTCAGATAGCGAAGCGGTGAAGTTTACGCCATTAGGTGTCAAGGTCTTGAATGGCGCCAAACCCTGGTCGTGATACATCGCGAGGATGGCGTCGTAGTTCTTATACTGGCCCGAGGCGAAGAAGCCGTCAGCCGCAAAAGGACCAAAGGCGAGGATGCCCTGCTCGTAGGCCTCCACGATAGCAGGCTTGATAATCTCCTGCTCCTCGTTACCCAAAAGGCCGCCATCACCAGCGTGTGGATTGAGCGCTAATACCGCAACCTTAGGGCGCACGATGCCGAAATCCTGAAGCATTGAGGTGTTCATCTGCTTTATGCGCTCCACGATAAGCTCCTTGTTGAGTGCCTGAGCAACGTTCGATACTGGCACATGGATGGTAACAAGGCCTACGCGCATAAGCTCCGAGGTCATTATCATTAGGGGCTCGCCATCGAGCTCCTTGGCCAAGAACTCTGTGTGGCCCGTATATGAGAAGTCGGCGCTCTGAATCATCTCCTTGTCGATAGGTGCTGTGACAAGGGCGTCAATAGCACCCTCCTTAAGGTCGTCGATAGCACAGCGTAGTGCCGCAGCAGCTGCTTCACCACCCGCCTTTGAGGGTTTGCCTGGTGTTATAGATAGCTCCTTTGCGCCACACTCCACAAGATTTACACGGCCATGCTGCGCTTTGTTTGCGTTGTCTATGGTATGCAGACGCACGCTCTCATACTCCTGCTGGCTGAGCACCTTCTGGTAGTGTGCTGCCGCTACAGATGAGCCATAAATCACCGGTGTGAAGAGCTCGATGAGGCGGTTGTCGGCAAATATCTTGAGTATAATCTCCCAGCCAACACCATTAGTGTCGCCCTGTGAGATACCTATTTTTAGTCTATTGTTCATGATACTATCTGCTAATAAAGTACAAATATACAAATTGTTGGATAATATGCAAATAGTTACCCCAAAAAAAGTTATCTAATAGCGGTAACTCTCTTCAAGGATATAGCCAGATAGTGTATGTGGAGATTGTTTTTGCCTACATGCGGCGACGGAACTCGGCAAGCACAATTCCCGTTGCCATGGCAACGTTTAGTGACTCCGATGTTGGCGCATCGATAGGGTACGATGGTATCAGTAGACGGCTTGTCACCATATTGCGACACTCATCGCTCAGACCACGCCCCTCGTTACCCATGACTATTATGCCATTGGTTGTCAGGCTCTTGTTATAGATGTTCTCGCCATCGAGCAGCGTGCCGTATATCGGTATGTTGCGCTTCGAGGCGCTGTGAAGTATCGTGGCAAGATTGTCTGAATAGTGTACCCTTACACGCAATATCGCGCCCATTGTCGCCTGCACGACCTTGGGGTTATAGAGATCGGCACACTCGGTAGAGCAGATTACGTCTTCGATACCGAACCAGTCGGCAAGGCGTAGTATTGTGCCCAGATTACCAGGGTTTTGTACCCCGTCGAGTGCCAATGTTAGCTTATTGTCGAGATGCTCAATGTTGAGCTTGTATCGAGGCTGCTCCACTACGGCGAGTATATCCGATGCGCTCTTCAGCTGCGATATACGCTCCATTGTCTTGCTGTCGATAACCTCGGCCATGGGGTAGGGTGTGTCGTGGCGCGTGGTGTATATGCTACGCACACGAAGATTGGAAGAGGTAATCTCCTCTACAAGCTTTGCACCCTCGGCGATAAATAGTCGCTCGTTGTCGCGTGTGCGCTTATCCGAAAGTGAGCGCACGAACTGTATCTCAGCCTTTGTCATCGTCTCTCCTCAATTGTAAATGTGGTTCCCTCATACGCTACGTGCGTATTTGGAAATATTGCTCGACACTCCTCAGCAAGAGGTTCTAACTCCTTGTATCGTGCCGAGAAATGGCCTATTATCAGGCGCTCTGCCTCAGCCTTCAGTGCCACCTTGGCAGCATCGGTGGTTGTTGAGTGGCCACGCCCAGCAGCGCTCATAGCATCGCGCTCCGAGTAGGTCGCCTCGTGGTATAGTAGGTCGCAGCCCTTAATGCGCTCTGCCGCCTTGGCAGAGTAGTTGGTGTCGGAAAGGTAGGCGTAGGAGCGTGCTTTGTGATGTATGTAGGTGAGTGCCTCGTTGGGTATCACCTCGCCATTGTCACGCACAATGTCCTCACCCCTCTTTGCTGCAACAATCTCAGCTATAGATAGTTTGTAACGCTCGATTTTGAACTTGTCGACGTTTAGTCCTGGTTGCTTCTCCTTAAAATGGAAGCCTGCCGTGGGCACACGGTGACGCAGTGGCACCGACCACACCTCAAGGGTGCTATTCTCGAAGACTATACGGTGCTCCGTGGTGCGTACCTCATGCCACTTAACCTCATAGGGGAGGTCGTCCCAGAAGTATTTGCGATAGTACTCCAATATCTCACCCATGGGTGCTGGAGCATAGATGTCTAAGGGTGTTCGCTTACCCTCTAAACCCAATGTTGCAATCAGCGGAAAGATACCAAAGCAGTGGTCGCCATGTAGGTGTGAAATAAACACAGCCCTAAGGCGTAGCGGATTTATGCCACGCCTTATGAGCTGTTGTTGGACACCCTCACCTGCATCAACGAGGTAGTACTGCTCGTTGAGGTTCACAACCTGTGCCGATGGATGGGCGTTGGGTGTGGGCTTGGCAGATGAGTTACCAAGTATGGTTACGCTGAATGCCATCAACTACTGAGCAAGCAACCAACGCTCGCAGTCGAGGGCTGCGATACAGCCTGAGCCAGCAGCGGTGATAGCCTGACGGTAGTGTGGGTCCTTAACGTCACCAGCAGCAAATACACCCTCAACAGATGTCTTTGATGTGCCAGGAGTTACCTTGATGTAGCCCTGCTCGTCGAGCTCCAACTGACCCTTGAATACCTCTACGTTAGGGTGGTGGCCAATAGCAAGGAAGAAGCCCATGATATCGAGTGTGCGCTCCTCGCCTGAGGTGCTCACTACGCGTACGCCTGTTACGCCCTCCTCGTCACCCAAAACCTCAGCGGTGTTGTGCTCGAACAATACCTCGATGTTAGGAGTGTTGAACACACGCTCCTGCATAGCCTTAGATGCGCGCAAGTAGTTCTTACGAACGATGAGGTATACCTTGCGGCAGATAGATGCGAGGTATGTAGCCTCCTCACAAGCGGTGTCGCCGCCACCAACTACTGCAACATCCTTCTTGCGGTAGAAGAAACCGTCGCATGTAGCGCAAGCGCTAACACCCATACCGCGGTACTTAGCCTCAGACTCCAAGCCGAGGTACTTTGCAGAAGCACCTGTAGCAACGATAACTGCGTCTGCCTCAATCTTGTGCTCGTGGTCAACAGTAACCTTGAATGGACGCTGTGAGAGGTCGATGTCGGTGATGATGCCACGACGTACGTCAGCACCAAAACGCAATGCCTGCTTACGCAAATCCTCCATCATGAGTGTGCCTGTGATACCCTCTGGGTAGCCTGGGAAGTTCTCAATCTCGGTGGTTGTTGTGAGCTGACCACCTGGCTCAATACCCTCGTACAACACTGGTGAGAGGTTAGCGCGTGAAGTGTAGATAGCAGCTGTGAAACCAGCAGGACCGCTACCAATAATCAATACTTTTACCTTTTCCATACTCTTCTCTTTTTAAGTTATGTTTTAGTTACTATGTAATAATCTCTGTTTGTTGTATCTATTTGTTGCGTTATCGCGTTGCGAAAAAGTCCTTCTCGCGCTCCTTCTCGTCGCGGAAGTCATAGCCGTAGCCAATCATCATCGCCGTTCCTGTGTCGCGCTGGCGGTCTGCATCGGTAGACTCTCTCATGCGACGCATGATATTCTCCGAGGCGGCAATAGCCTCATCGATATCACTCTTGGTAGGCTGTTTGCCCATGATAGCACTCAAGATGTTATAGGCGTATCCCGCTGCCATGTCGCGATAGCTATCCATCGCCTTGCGTAGCTCAGTAAGTATGTCGTCAAGCGTGGTGTGCTCATCCTCTGCCATACTAAGTATTCTCTCAAGCTCTGCCGAGGCGAGGTACTGTCCTGCGATATCTACCCACTCGCCCAAGCACTCGTCAGTAGCCTTGGTGTAGTCACCAGCCCTGAGCATCGCACCTAACGAGGCGGCAATGGCACTATTATATAGCTTGATGCCTCGCTGAAGCATCGTGGCCTTGATCGTTGTTCGGTTATATGTAAAGCTCTTGGCCTCGGGGTCCTCCTCCCAGAAGCGTGTGAGGACATCCACGCCGCGTAGCATCTTGCCCGTGATGAAGGGGTTAAACTCGTCAAAGTGTATATTGTCGTGCTTCAGCACTCGTTTGTCGCGTGTCTGCCACTTCTCCGTATCGCGTACCGTGCCGTAGCTCGTCAAGGCTATGGCAGGGATGAGTATCGACTGGCCACCCTCCTCGATAAGATATGAGTAGGGCATATCCTGTGTATCGTGGTGTCGTGAGTGTCTGCCGAGGATGACGGTGTATGGTCCCTCGATGGCTGGCGACATTACATAGGCGTTGCTGCCGAACTTCGAACCACGCTGGTGCACCGACTGATGCACAGCTCCACTCTTGAAGAGATGGTTCGACTGGTTGGTGCCGCTGCCTGCGTTGAAGAATGAGAAGATGCCGGCTATGAGCAGTGACGACTTATGGTGCGATACGGTGAATGGACCCGCGAAGATTGCCGCTGCCTCGCCATTCTCGCAGTGGCAGTTGGCAAAGAAGAGCGAGTCGGCAGCCGTGAAGCCGTTGCCCAAATGTGAGCACTCACCCACAAAGCAACGCTCTATGCAGGCACCACTATCGACAATGGCGTGGTTGACCATGATGAAGTCTTTGGCACGCACATCGACGCCGAGAGTCGAGTTGCCGAGGATTGTGCCGTTCTCAATATGCGAACACCCCTCGATGGTGGTATCAGCACCTATGTTCACCTCGCGGATGAACTTAACACCGAGGATTGTCACCCTGTCGCCCACAGTGCCTATCTCAGAGCGATGTCTCTCCACCTCCTGCTTCACCTTTGCCATCAGTTGCTCGATGCATCCTGGGCGGTTGCGCATCATAGTCATGATGTAAGCAATCTGTGCAGTTAGCGATGTGTAGATAGGTATGCTGCGACCTCCATTCTCATTTACGGCCGAGACCATAACACCATTGCCAAATGTCGAGGCGTGGCGACACTCCATGCGTAATACCGAGTCGATACGGCAGTCGTTGCCTATATGGTAGTTGGCTATGGTTGAGAATGTTATGTATGTGTTTGAGCCAATAGTAACCTCGCCATAGAGACGTACATTTTGTAGCTGCTCGACACGGAAGTCGTCAGCCACAGTAATCTGTTCCCAGCGCTCTGCCGAGCAGCCTCGCTGCTCGAGGGCGTGTTGCTCCTCTATGGTTAGATGTCTGCTCATTGTTTGCTAATCTCTCTTTGTGTATACAACACGTTTAGTCTCAAAAAATGGGTCGTCGAACATATTGCTAATGTCGTAGATATCCCACTTGCGACGTGTTGCAGCAAGCTCCTCGGCAAGCTCTCCGCCCTTGAGGTAGAGAATGCCGTTAGGTAGTGTGCCCGCCTCGCCACGACGTAGTATAGACCATGCCCATGGCATAAATCTTGCCATCTCGGTCACGGCGCGTGATACAACATAGTCGGCCTTAAGGCCAAGCTCCTCAGCGCGGCAGTTTACAGCTCTGAGGTTGTTAATATTAGCCCCCTCCTTTACACCCTCAACAACGCGTATCTTCTTGGCGATAGAGTCCACGGCGATAAACTCCACCTCGGGGAACATGATAGCTAACGGTACCGATGGAAAACCACCTCCGCAGCCGATATCTACCACGCGGGCGCCACTATCGAAACGGCACACCTTGGCGATGGCCAACGAGTGGAGGATATGGCGTGTGTAGAGGTGCTCCATGTCCTTGCGCGATATGACGTTGATGCGACTATTCCAGTCGTTATACAACGCCTCAAGGGCCTCGTACTGGCGTCGCTGCTCCTCGCTAATATCGGGGAAATATTTTAGTATTAGCTCGCTATTCATGACTATTACTCTTTATCTAAAATCATCTTGCACACCGCAGCCTTGGCACGACGTATCTGCGTCTTGACGGTGTTTATCGGCTTATTCAGTTTCTCGGCAATCTCCTCATAGGAGTACTCATCCAAGAAGCGCATCTCGATAATCTGGCGATAGTCATCCGATAGCTCGTTGAGCGAGGCATCGAAGTGCGCCTTGCGCTGGCTTATGATGACACTCTCCTCAGGGGATGGTGTTGTAGCCATAGGTGCTCTGAAGGCCTCGTCGATAGGCAAGTCGTCGGCACGACGACGTAGATGGTCAACGAGTGTGTTGCGAGCTATGGTATATACCCACTGTCCAAAGGTGTAGCTCGACGAGTAGTTGCCCAGATGTAGGTATACCTTGATGAATGTCTCCTGTAGTAGGTCGTTGGCTATATCCTTGCCTCCCGAACGCTGCTCGAAGAGGCGTAGCAGCGCCTCACGATAGCGCGTGAAGAGGTGCTCGAAGGCGTGCTGATCACCCTCCGAGGCGAGCTCTACAAGCTGAGCGTCACTGGCAACGATATACTCCTCTATCTCCATACTTTTGCCTTGCCGTCGTGTCTCTTGGTTGATATAATATACTCTATTGCGGGACCAACGATGTCGAATATCCAGTAGTTCATGGCAACTCCGCTCTCTCCCAACTTGCGTGCCGTGCGGCGTGTAGACCATAGCACGACGAGGTAGCGCATGAGAAGGAGTGTTGCAGCGCCAATCTTCACCTCAAGGGGCATGATGACCATCGCCACGATAGTCGTCAGAAGGAATAGTAGACGGCTGCCCTGCTCACGGCGTGTGTGCTGCTGTGTGGCGGTGGGGTAGTAGTGGGTGGTAATGCTATTGTAGCGCATTGTCTCCAACCACTCATGCCAGCTACTCTCGCGCTGCTCTGTCACTGTGGCGCGGCGTGTTAGTACCGCCGAGCAGCGAGATAGCGCGGCGAGCTGCTGTAGGTATAGGTCGTTCTCGCCACTATCGAGGTTTAGGTGCGAAAAGCCGCGTGTTGCGTCGTAGAGGTCGCGTGTGAAGCCAAAGTTACAACGTGGAGCATAGTATAGCTTGCCATTTACGGCTGAGGCTATGGCGTTACGCTGACGGTGAAACTCTGTCATTCGCATTAGGTAGCTCTTGAGATTCTTGTTCTCGAACTTAGGTATCATGGGGGCGAGCACAATCTTATTGCGCTCGAAGCCCTTGACCATGAGCGATACCCACTCCTCGCTTGTTGGTAGTGCCTCGGTGGTGGTAAAGAGTAGGTTGTCGTAGTGTGCCGACTTTATACCAATGTTGAGCGCCTGCTTGGTGGTGATGTATAGTCGGTCGTTGCCACCGAGCTTAGTGAGGCGCATATGAGTATATTGCTCCTTGATGCGCTGTAACTCGTTG
This sequence comes from Alistipes sp., assembly GCA_045654925.1. Lineage (GTDB taxonomy): Bacteria > Bacteroidota > Bacteroidia > Bacteroidales > Rikenellaceae > Alistipes. The sequence continues at coordinate 41,561 of JAZOOI010000003.1, forward strand.
TAGTAGTCGATGTCGCCACCCACATATACCACAACCACCTCGTAGTAGCTGTACTCCTGTGCTAGGAGGGCGTGACACTCATCCTTAAGAAATGACTCATTCTCGCCACGCACCACGACAATGACCGAGATTGGCAACGGATCGTTGGTGCGACTCTGTTGGCGTAGTAGTCGGTAGCGCGATATGCGATTGTAGCGAATGGCGTAGTAGTAGAACTGCACTATGAAGAGCAGAACGATTGCTCCAATAAGTGCCGTGCCATGCCATGAGTAGTGTTCGAGTATGTCGTTAAAAAAATGCATTGTCGTTATATAAGTATATAATCGCACAAAGATAGTGAAATAAATCCTAAATCGCAATTAGCTGTTAATAATTATTTTTATGGTGGCTATAAATATCTGAAATTTTGTCGAAGAGATTGTGTTATTGAGGGTGAAAAACGTCGATTTTTACTTTAATAATTTAGTCTTATATAATAGTTTTATGTTGTTGCAATATGGTATTTTGTACCCCTCTTTTTAACCCCTTTTTATCGTCTTGGGGTGCTGTTGTGTGGGTGTTAAATGTTGGCAATATAAGTAGCTGATTATCAGTGTAAAATTATTATTATGCATATATTCGTTGATAATTTAAACGTTTTTTCGTATCTTTGCGCGTTATATATACTGATATGAAGTTTACATTGCAACATACTGCGCCCGATAGCAAGGCGCGAGCAGGTCTACTCGAGACCGATCATGGTCCTGTTCAGACCCCAATATTCATGCCTGTAGGTACTGCTGCGGCAATGAAGGGCATCTTCCATCGTGATGTGGACCAGGAGGCCAAGGCTCAGATTATCTTGGCCAATACCTACCACCTCTATCTTCGTCCAGGTATGGAGGTCATTGAGAGGGCCGGTGGTGTGCATCAGTTCTCATCGTGGAGGAAGCCTATGCTCACCGATAGTGGTGGTTTTCAAGTCTTCTCGCTTGCAGCATGTCGCAAGCTAAAGGAGGATGGTTGTCATTTCCAGTCGCATATCGATGGCTCGCGTCATATCTTCACCCCAGAGAGTGTTATCGACACTGAGCGTACTATCGGTGCAGATATCATGATGGCATTCGACGAGTGTCCTCCGGGTGATGCCCCATATGACTATGCCAAGAAGTCGTTGGCACTCACCGAGCGCTGGCTCGACCGCTGCTTTAACCGCTACCATCAGACCTCGCCAAAGTGGGGCCACTACCAGGCACTCTTCCCCATTGTTCAGGGTGCCGGCTATCCCGACTTACGCGAGCAGGCAGCGCGTAATGTGTTGCAATATAATGCCGATGGCTACGCCATTGGTGGCTTGGCCGTAGGTGAGCCTACCGAGGTGATGTACTCTATGATTGAGGTGTGTAATGCAGTGTTGCCGACTGATAAGCCACGCTACCTAATGGGTGTGGGTACCCCAGTAAACATCCTTGAGGCTATTGATCGTGGCGTTGATATGTTCGACTGTGTCATGCCTACGCGCAATGGCCGCAATGGCCAACTCTTCACATCGGAGGGCGTCATCAACATCCGTAATAAGAAGTGGGAGATGGACTTCTCGCCTATCGACCCCAATGGTGTTGCATTTGTCGACCACCAATACACCAAGGCATATTTGCATCATCTTGTCGTGTGCAAGGAGATGCTTGCAGCGCAGATTGCCTCGTTGCATAATACAGCCTTCTACCTATGGCTTGTGGGTGAGGCGCGTCGTCACATCATAGAGGGCGACTTCAAGAGCTGGAAGACGATGATGGTCGAGAAGTTGTCGCGACGCCTATAACCGTTTTTAACTATGAAACGTAGATTGATACCCGATTTCCCTGGCTTCAGGACCATAGATAGGTATATCCTCGGCAAGTTTATGAGGACATATATCTTTGGTCTTTTGGCTATGATTGTCATCATCGTCATCTTCGACTACTCGGAGAAGGTTGATGACTTCATGGAGAAGGGAGCGCCTGTGGAGGCGATAATATATAGCTACTATCTAAACTTCATACCATACATTGTCAATCAGTTCTCGGCGCTCTTCACCTTTATTGCCGTTATCTTCTTTACCTCGAAGATGGCTTCGCAGACCGAGATTGTTGCCATATTGTCGGGTGGTGTGAGCTTTAGACGTCTGCTATGGCCCTACTTTGTAGGTTCATTTATCATTGCTGCCTCGAGCCTCGCTCTCAGCCTGTGGGTAATCCCCATATCGCAGGCCGAGAGTAATAAGTTCCTGGCTCAGTATATGAAGAAAAACCCACAACTTCGCTACGATCCACTTGTCGTTCAGGAGGTTGATGATAATAAGTTCTTCTTGGTGCATGGTTATAATCCCGCCAATGAGTTCATCCCCGCGGTCTATATCGAGGAGTATGATGACGAGGGAAACTTGCTCTATAAGAAGGAGGCTAAGAGTGTGAGTATCAATCAGGAGACTGGCGAGTGGACTGCCGATAAGGGTAAGGAGTATATCAGTGAGGGTGAGAATGAGTATAATGTTGAGATTCGCCCCCATTATAGCGAAACTCCTGGTATCGACGAGCGCGAGTTGGGACAAATAAAACCTCTTGTTAAGACCATGACCATCGAGGAGCTTAACGACTTTCGCGAGGAGCAGGTACGCAAGGGTTCTAAGAATGTAGCTATCATAGATGTGGAGCGTAATATCCGCTTCTCATACCCTTTGTCTACTTTTATCCTTACGATTATAGGCGTCTGTCTATCGTCGCGCAAGGTGCGTGGTGGCTTAGGTGTGCATATAGGCTTGGGTATTACGTTATGTTTCAGCTATATCATGCTGGGACGTGTCACCGAGCAGATAGCCATGAGTGGTGGCATTGAGCCTTGGATAGGCGCATGGCTCCCCAATATTATATTTGCTATTATAGCCTTCGTAGTATATGTTAAAGCTCAGAAATAACGATGCTAACTATTAATGAAATTTCCGATGCTGTTCGTCGTGGCGAGCGTTTGTCTACCGATGACGCGATTACGCTTTGGCGCGAAGCCCCCTTGTGGCTCCTCAGCGAGCTTGCCTCGGAGCGCAAGCGCAAGGTGAGTGGTGAGTATGTATATTACAATCGTAATGTCCATCTCGAGCCCTCGAACATATGTCTATTCAACTGTGAGTTTTGCTCTTTTAGACGTCGTGAGGGAGACCCCAATGCATGGTTTATGACTCTCGATGAGGTGGAGGCACGTGCCATTGAGCTGCAGTCGAAGGATATCACCGAGGTGCATATCGTTGGTGGTGTGCACCCTTCGCATACGCTCGACACCTACTGCGAGATGATACGTCGCGTAAAGGGTGCACTTCCCCATGTCTCTGTTAAGGCATATACGGCTGTTGAGCTATTCTATATGATACGAAAGGCGGAGGTTACTGTCGTTGAGGGCTTGCGTCGTCTGGTCGATGCGGGTATGGATAGCATTCCTGGTGGCGGTGCCGAGATCTTTGATGAGGCGTTGCGTAGTAAGATATGCCCCGATAAGTGTAGCTCCGACGAGTGGCTGGCAGTGCATCGTGCTGCCCACCATATGGGCATTCACACCAACTGTACAATGCTCTATGGCCATGTCGAGAGTATCGAGCAGCGTGTTGACCATCTCAACCGTCTTCGCGAGTTGCAGGACTATGCTCCGGGCTTCGATGCCTTCATTCCGTTGAAGTATCGCAGTCGCAATAATCGCATGTCGGAGATTGGCGAGTGCTCGGTGGAGGATGACTTGCGCACTATCGCCATGAGCCGTATCTTCCTCGATAACATCCCCCATATTAAGGCCTACTGGGTGGCCTATGGTAAGGCTGTAACCGAGTTGGCATTGGCCTACGGCGCCGATGATATAGATGGTACTATCGACGATAGTACGAAGATATACTCAATGGCGGGTGCTGATGCTCGCCCTTCGATGAGTGTTGAGGAGTTGGAGGCATTGGTGCGTGATGCAGGCTTTGTCCCTGTGGAGCGTGATACCCACTACAACGTTGTTGACCGCGATGGTCGCTATGCGGGATTGTCGGGCTTGGGTGTTGCCGCCACTGTCGCAGGTGCGGCTGCTGCTACAGCTGCTACAGCTGCTGAGGTGGCAGAGGGTGCCCTGTCAGCTGTTGCTGAGGCTACTGAGATTACGGCAGATGTGGCTACTGCAGCTACAGACGTAGTTGAGGCTACTACCCCCGACGTAGGCGTAGATGCGCAGAGCAATAATAATGGTGATACCGCGCCAGCGGAGGGTGCTGAGGTGCCTGTAGTTGGCGAAAATAGTGATGATATGGCAAAGAAAGAGGTTGCAAATAAAGAGAGCTTCAGCGAGAAATTGAAGAGATTTTGGCAGGGTACGAAGCGTGCATATAAGCGCTTTAGAATTCTATTCCACATGCTCTTCATCGCTATCTTCATGATGTGTGTTGTTGGTGCTCTATACTTGGGCTTAGAGTGGGGTACCCGCCACGGCGAGGAGATTACGCTCCCCGACTTCGTGGGTATGGATATCGACGATGCTCGTGCTCTTGCCGAGGAGAAGGGGCTTGAGATTGTCATCCGTGAGGAGGTGCTCAACGAGGAGATTGAGCCCGGCGTGATTGTCGAGCAGAACCCATCGATAGATAGGGATGAGTCTAATGGTATTCATACCGTGAATGTCAAGCCCGGACGACGCATCTATGTGACTATCGTCTCTGATAAACGAGATATCCTCTTGGTTCCTTATGTCGCAAGCCAGTCTATCGACAATGCATTGCAGGACCTCTCTATTGCAGGATTCACTGTCGATGAGCTTGTTTTCGAACCCGATGACTACGCCCTTCAGGTCAATGGACAGATGGTCAATGGTCGTGAGATCACTAAGAATATGCGTGTGGAGATGCCTCGTGGCACTGGTGTATCGTTGCTTGTGTCATATAAGAGTGGCAATCCTAATACACAGGTGCCTATAGTTGTCGGTAAGTCGCTAAGTGAGGCACGATATGCACTTTGGAAATCGGGCCTTAACGTCGGAGATATCTCCTTTGATAGCAGTGTAAATTTGACTGATAGACGCAATGCACGCGTATACATGCAGAGTGTAGAGCCTCATAAGAGGGTGAAATATGGTCAGGCTGTGGAGCTATATCTATCTGAGGATGACGCGCTTATCGACTCGTTGATGCAGATTTCTGTTGATCTCTCGAAGAAAAATGCCGCCGAGGCTAAGAAGCAGGTAGAGAAGGAGGAGGCCGAGAGGGCTGCCGAGGAGATGAGTGTCGAGGAGGATGACGTTACTACCGAGCCTGTTGTCGATAGTGAAGGTCCACGTTACGACCTTCAGGTTGATGCCTCGGATGATGACTACGAGAGCTTTTTTGGTGCTTAATAACCGAACTTAAACCTAATGAATAGTAATATAGATAATGTTAAGGCTCTGGATGATGAGCTTTTGGATGACCTCGATGCGCAGGGTGCTGATGGCGTAGAGGAGGGTGATGAGATGTATGAGCACTTCGCGGTGACGGTGGATAAGGGGCAGTCGATGATGCGCCTCGATAAGTTTCTCGTCACACGCTTGGAGAATACATCGCGCAACCGCATACAGGCTGCTGCAGATGGTCAGAACATCCTCGTCAATGGTAAGCCACAGAAGTCGAGCTATAAGATAAAACCCCTCGACCAGATATCTATTGTCATGCCCTATCCCCGCCGTAAGGAGGAGATTGTGCCTGAGAATATCCCTCTCGATATCGTATATGAGGATGATGATATCATCGTTGTAAATAAGGAGGCGGGCATGGTTGTCCACCCTGGCGTGGGTAACCATAGCGGAACCCTTGTGCACGCCCTGTCATACCACCTCAAGGACCTCCCTATGTTCTCGGAGGGAAATGCTCGTGCCGGCCTTGTGCACCGTATCGATAAGGATACATCGGGTCTGCTTGTTGTGGCTAAGAATGAGCGAGCTCACGCCTCGTTGGCAAAGCAGTTTTATGATCACACCATCTATCGTCGCTACATAGCCCTTGTGTGGGGTAATATCGCTGAGGATGAGGGTACTATCATCGGTAATATCGGCCGTAGCCCTAAGGAGCGTTTGCAGATGTATGTCTTTGCCGATGGCTCCGATGGTAAGCATGCTGTTACCCACTTTAAGGTGTTGCGCCGCTATGGCTACGTAACGCTTGTGGAGTGCCGTCTGGAGACGGGACGTACCCACCAGATACGCGTTCATATGTCGTGGCAGGGACACCCCTTGTTCAACGATGAACGCTATGGTGGCAATCGCATCTTGAAGGGTACTACCTTCCAGAAGTATAAGCAGTTTATCGAAAACTGCTTCAAGCTCATTCCTCGCCAGTCGTTGCACGCCCGTGCTCTGGGCTTCAACCACCCAACAACGGGTAAATATGTTCAGTTCGACTCGGAGTTGCCCGATGACCTGAAGGCGGTGCTTCAGAAGTGGGAGGGCTATACCGACTCGGTAGGCCTCGACCTCGATGAGGTGTAATCGATACTTATATAAATATAGAGAGGTTATCTAACTTTTGTTGGATAACCTCTCTCTCTTATGACCGGTGTTGCTATACTTTTATAAACTTCTTGATGCCAAGGTCCTTGGCCTTCTTCTTAAGCTCCTCGTTGTTGTCCGAAACAACGAGCAACTTGTCGCCAGGGTTTAGCTTGGTGTAGCCCTTGGGTACGAAGTAGTTAGATTCGCGACACACCATAACGACAAGGGTGTTGCCAGGCAGCTTTATATCCTTCAGTGTCTCGCCTACGGCAAGCATATCCTCGTTTACCTCCACCTCCGAAAACTCGCTACGTATATGGTCGGGTACCGATAGCTTAAAGGTGCTCTCCGGCTCCTCGAACGATAGGTTCAGCCAGTTGGCCATGGCGCTTACGGTCGTGCCTTGAACAACGAGCGACACTATAGTCACGAAGAATACCACGTTGAAGATATACTCGGCATTTGGGATGTTGTTGGTGATAGGGTAGAGGGCGAAGATTATGGGCACAGCGCCACGAAGACCTACCCATGACACATAGCTGCGCGCCTGGAAGCTATACTGCCTAAAGGGTGCCATGCAGATGAATGTAGATATGGGGCGTGCTATGATAATCATAAAGACTCCGACTGCAAGACCCATGTAGAAGACATTGGGTTGTAGTAGGTCGTTGACATCGACCAGAAGACCGAGTGCTAAGAATAGTATTATCTGTAGCAGCCATGTAAAACTGTCGAAGAAATTGGCAAGCATGCTACGATGTGGTATACGTAGGTTACCAACAACAAGACCTGCGATATATACTGCGAGATAGCCATTGCCGTGCAGTAGTGTGGTGAACGAGAAGGTGAAGAATGCACAGGCGAGTAGCAATACGGAGTATAGCGAGGCGTTGCTGCGTATGTTTATACGGTTTATAATCCACACTGTCGCACGACCAAAACCATAGCCGAGCGTGCCACCAACAATCATCTGCACTATGAATACGCGCACGGCATCTGCCCAGTTGACACTCGTGCCATCAGCAACTATGCCCACAAGCATGATTGTGAGGATGTAGGCCATAGGGTCGTTACTACCGCTCTCCAGCTCCAGTATAGGTCGTAGGTTCTGCTTGAGGCCCTGCTTCTTGGTTCGCATAATGGAGAACACCGACGCCGAGTCGGTTGATGACATTGTGGCCGCAAGAAGGAACGACATGGCGAGAGACATCTCCACCCCGAGGTGTGGGGCAAGCATGAATACGAAGCCTCCGACGATGAGCGTGGTGAGTACTACGCCGAGCGTTGCCATGATGATACCGGGCGTAAGCACAGGCCTGATATCTGCGAATTTTGTGTCCATACCTCCCGAGAAGAGGATGATACACATAGCTATAGTACCAATAAACTGAGCTCCAGCCACCGAGCTGAACGATACAAAGTCGTTGTATCCAAAGAGCATGCCGACGCCTAAAAATAGTAGGAGGGCTGGTGCTCCAAGCTTATAAGCCACCTTACCTGCAAGTACAGATATGAATAGTAGAAGTGCTGCTACAAGTAGGAAATTCTCAGTCATATTATAGGGGGTTTAAGGTGCTATGAATATGTAAGTTATGGTGCCTCGGTGCATGCTTGGCGCAGAGTCGTTAATCTGGAATTTGGTGCGTTTGTTCTTCGCAGCCTTCAGCGCCTCATCATCCAACTGCTTGATGCCCGATGAGGTGTGTACCTTGGCGCGTATAACCTCACCATTACGATTTATCTCAGCCTCGATGACCACTCTGCCGCTATGTTCTGCTCTGTATGCTGGGGCATAGAGCTGCCCATCGGCAACGCGCACAGGGTTCTCGAATTTATACTCGACGGTCACTGCGCCCTTGAAGTTATTACCCTGGCCGCCCTCTCCGTTGCCGCCCTGGCCGCCACCATGACCCTTGCTATTGCCTCCGCTACCTGTGTTATGTGTGCCCGATCCACCCGATGTAGGCTCACTACTGTGCAGAAGACCATCGACGTGTGACATCATCTCGCGTGTCTCGGCATCGAATACCTCCCCCTCCATTCCGCCATCCTCTGTTGTTATGGCCTCGTTGGACTGGGTATTGCGCACCTGCTGACGTATCTGCTCCTGTATCTCCCTCTCTAGGCGCTCCTTTTCGAGTCTTGCTCTCTCCAAATCTTCATATGTGGGAACCTCCTCCTCTATGGCTGGAAGCTCAACGAGGTAGACCTCTACGGGGTGCTTGTCGATGCTGAAGGTTAAAAAGGTAAATGTGAATGCCAAGCCCACAACCAGGATAAGGACAGCGATGATTGAGGCTGTGGAGTTATATATCCATTCACCAAAGCTCGTATGTTGCTCAAAACGGAGGTCAACAACCTTACGTCGAGGAGGTCGGCGCATCTGCTTTGTAGCTAAATCATTATGTTGAATTTCGTTATTTGTCATGTGTCGCTTAATCTTCCCAACAAAAATAGTAATTTTTTTTAATATTTTTAGTATATTTGCACCGATATGGCAAAATATTGTTAGAAATTAACTTAAATTTGATATATATGGCAACCAAGCAATGTACACTTGCCGCCTCGATATCTTTCGAAGGTAAGGGCCTACACACCGGTTTGCAGGTGAAGATGACAGTTAATCCCGCAGAGGAGAATTATGGTATTGTATTCCGTCGCGTAGACTTGGAGGATGCTCCCGAGGTTCCCGCTTTGTGCGAGTATGTTACCGATACATCACGTGGTACGACTATTGAGAAGGGCGCTGCCAAGGTGAGCACCATCGAGCATATAATGTCTGCATTGTGGACTCTCGGCGTTGACAATGCCATTGTCGACATCAACGCCCCAGAGACCCCTATCATGGATGGCTCGGCACGCGAGTATGCCGAGGCTATCGCCAAGGTGGGCGTTGTAGAGCAGCAGGCCGAGCGTAAGTACTTCGAGGTGACAGAGAAGCAGGTATACACCCTCCCAGAGAAGGGCGTGGCTATCGTTATCTATCCCGATGATGAGTTCTCAGTATCGGTACATGTCGATTACAACTCAAAGGTCGTTGGTAACCAGTATGCTACATATAACGTGTCGGATAACTACGCAGAGAAGATTGCGATGTGTCGTACCTTCGTCTTCTTGCACGAGCTTGAGCCACTCATGAAGATGAACCTCATCAAGGGTGGTGACCTCGACAACGCAATCGTTGTTGTTGAGAACCCAGTATCTGACGAGCAGCTCGAGAACCTAAAGAAGATCTTCGGCAAGGATGATATCCACATCACTGGTGGCTATCTCAACAACCAGCAGTTGCGCGCTAATAATGAGTTGGCACGCCACAAGCTCCTCGACCTTCTTGGCGACTTCGCCCTCCTCGGCATGCGCATCAAGGGTCGTGTGTGGGCTACCCGTCCTGGTCACTTTGCCAACACCGAGTTCATGAAAGACATCTCGCGCACTATACGTCGTAGCGGCGACCGCCCTGTTTTTAAGTATCGTGCTAAGGAGCAGCCACTCCTCGATATCAACGACATCAAGCGTCTTTTGCCACACCGCCCTCCATTCTTGCTCGTAGATCGCGTATTCCATATGGAGGAGAATAGCATCGGTGGTATCAAGAACGTATCTATGAACGAGCCATTCTTCGTGGGTCACTTCCCCGAGGAGCCCGTTATGCCTGGTGTGCTCATCATCGAGGCTCTGGCGCAGTGCTGTGGTCTCTTGGTGTTGAATGGCGTGGAGGATCCTAAGAGCTACTCTACATACTTCCTCAAGGCCGATGGTGTGAAGTGGAAGAAGAAGGTCGTTCCTGGTGACACCTTGCAGCTTGAGTGTCATATTACCGATATGCGTCGCGGTATCTGCACCTCGGAGTGTAAGGCCTTTGTCGCTGGTCAGTTGGCATGTGAGGCTGTGCTCACAGCGCAGATTGTTAAGAACCGTTAATAGTTGAAAATTAACTTTTTATACTCTATATGATAAGTAACTTAGCTTATGTTCACCCCGATGCAAAGATCGGTAAGAACGTTACAATTGAGCCATTCGCATACATCGAGGGTGATGTAGTCATCGGCGACGATTGTTGGATTGGCCCTCACGCCAGCATCTACGACGGTGCTCGTTTGGGTAAGGGTAATAAGGTGCACCCAGGTGCTTGCATTGCTTGTCTTCCCCAGGACTTGAAGTTTGCAGGCGAGAAGACTACCGCTGTTATTGGTGACTACAACGATATTCGTGAGTGTGTGACCATCGCACGTGGTACAGCATCGCGCGGTACAACAGTTGTTGGTGACCACAACCTTCTCATGGCATATGTTCATGTTGCTCATGACGATGTTGTTGGTAGCCACTGTGTTATTGCTAACCGTGTATCACTCGCTGGCGAGGTTGAGGTTGGTGACTGGGTAGTTATCGGCGGTCATGCAGCTCTCCACCAGTGGATTCATATCGGCGACCACGCCATGATTCAGGGTGGTGCTCTCATCACACAGGATGTACCTCCATTCATCATCGTGACAAATGGCGAGGCCCACTACGCTGGTATCAACAAAGTTGGCCTTTCACGTCGTGGTTTCACAACAGAGCAGATTGATGCTATTCACAATACTTGCCGCATCCTCTTCCAGAGCGAGCTCAACTACTTCGCAGGCTGCGACAAGGCTGAGGCTGAGCTCCCTGAGAGTCCCGAGCGTAACAAGCTTATAGAGTTCATCCGCGCATCGAAGCGAGGTGTTATTAAGCAGTATATGTCGAAGCGATAATATGTTGTTGTGGGAGGTATCTGCCTCTGCTAACAAATAACTCACCAATGGGCGTGTCCAAAACATATGGGCACGCTCTTTTTATTTGTCGTAGACTCGTTTGCTAAAATTTAGGGTATGTTGAATTATATAAGTATATCTGCGTATATTTGGGCTTTCTCTTTGATTATAACCCAAAAATAGCTACCTTTGTTCTATACTCATCAATAAACCCCAATTTACTATTATGAGAAAACTTGTTACAATTCTATTTTTAGCTGTGGCAACAGTATGGAGTGCCTCGGCACAGCAAAAGGGCGATAGCTATCTCGGCCTTAATCTTGGTTATAACACCAGTACAAGCACGCTGACAACAACTACTACTACAGATATATATGGTAGTAGTAACACTCAGAAGAGTAGCGTGAAGACGCTTGGCGGCGATAACTTGAATGTGGGTGTTGAATATGGTTATTTCGTAGCTAATAATCTACGCGTAGGCGCACACTTGGAGTATGGATATGTGGCTGGAGGTGAGGATTCTCAGCATGCTTTGGCCATCGCACCAAATGTAGCTTACTACGTGAAGTTGGCCAATGGCTTCTACTACACCCCAAACCTCTCGGTAGGCTTTGGCTGTACTATTATCCCTGGTGAGGGCGATATGAGTGATTTTACAATGTGTGGCTTTGTTGGTGAACTCCAGGCTTTTGCCGTTGAGTTCCGCCCTACGGAGCACTTCGCGATGAGCGTTAGTCTCTGCTCACTGCAGTATGGCTATCTCTCTGGAAAGGATAGAGTCGAGGGTGAGTATGTCGATGTTAGCTCATCGACAAAGTATAGCAGTAGTAGCTTCGCTTTCGACCTATTGGCAAATGCCCAGATAGGTTTTAAATACTACTTCTAAGGTAACCTTAAATAGAATAAATGGTGACTAAAAAATTAGTCACCATTTGTTTTATTTTTTCATCTGTCTAAACATCTCCCACATTAGCACACCCGCTGATACCGATACATTTAGAGAGTGCTTGATGCCTACTTGTGGTATCTCAATGGCACCATCCACTACGTCGGCGACGGCCTGGTCTACGCCATCCACCTCGTTGCCAAAGATAAGGGCATATTTAGCGCCCGCCTCCACTCGGAAGGTGTCGAGCATCGTAGAGTCTTCAATCTGCTCGACAGCTATAATTTTGTAACCCTCCTCACGTAGCTTAGCCACACACTCAAGGGTTGTCTCATGGTAGCTCCACGCAACGCTCATCTCCGAGCCGAGCGCAGTCTTGTGTATCTCACGATTAGGGGGTGTGCAACTAATTCCGCATAGTGCAATATGCTCAATACCAAAGGCATCGGCGGTGCGGAAGAACGAGCCTACGTTCTGTGCTGAACGCACGTTGTCAAGGACTACAACCACGGGTAGTTTATCTATTGCGGCGCACTCCTCAAGGGTGGGGCGGCCGAGCTCCTCGTTAAGCAATTTTCTCATCTGTAAATGCAGATATTAAGTTTTTTTAGTATTTCGGCCACAAATGTAATAAAATATAAAATATTTTTGGTAAATTTGCACTGAAATGTTTTTGTCGATTAGCCTATGCCTCGAGTTTTCAGATATATCGTACTTCTTATCGCCGCCATCTATGGGGGGGGGTACACGCTATCTGCTCAGGAGGAGAAGCCAAAGCTAAGGCTCGAAGTCGACTTTGCGACGCTATTCGACAATACGGAGTACGCCTCGATGAAGGGCGTAAGTTCGGGGACGCTCTTTGGTGCTCGCCTAACGCCCCAGGTGGGCCTTAAGTGGCACGAGCGTAACGAGTTGATGGTAGGTGCCGATTTGTACCAAGACTTCGGTCACAACAAATTCCTCTCGGACGCCAAACTGCAATTGTACTACGCCTACAAAGCACCCAAAGTAAAACTATATGCGGGTATCTTCCCTCGTAGCGCTATGAAGGGTCTGCGTTCACCGCTATTCTTTGACCCTTCGTATTGCTTCTATAACAATAGCATCGCGGGTGTCTTGGCGCGTTACCATAATCCGACAGGTGCCAATTACATAGAGTTCGCCATGGACTACACGGGTATGCGTAGCTATGATGTGCGTGAGTCGTTTGCAATAATGTCATCTGGCGAGTATAAGCTGAATTATTTGTTCGAGGCGATAGTTGACCCACTCTCAATTGGCTATAACTTCTATATGGGTCACTATGCCAAGGACTACAACCCCGAGACCATAGATGGCGTAGTGGATAACATCATGCTCACGCCATACATTGAGTATGCGGGGGTTCCACTATTCTCTATGGGATTTCATGGCGTGACGTTTGATGCGCGTCTAAGCTATGTACAGTCGTTGCAGCGCGACCGTATCAACGAGAATACGTGGGAACACCCCTTTGGTGGTGAGCTACTTATAAATTTTGAGTGGGCAGGTTTGGAGTTATCGAACCGTCTCTATGTGGGCAAGGGCTCGTTGTTGAGTTATTACAACCGCTACGGCTCGGATGTATATCACGGCATGTCACTATATCGCACCGAGAAGGGTATCTACGATGCTATTGCACTATCGTATAGCCGATGGTTCTTTAACAATACCGTGGGTGTTAAAGCGGGCATAACAGCCGAGTATGACGGCACAGGCTGGGGTACGCGACAATGGTTGCAGGTGGATGTAACCATTGGCAACGATATGTCAGTGGGCTCAATGTGGCGCAGAGAGTATCCCCAAAAGCAATAAACATATTGAATAATAGATAATTAAAACATACATAAGACTATGACAACTGAAGTAACAGAAGTAAAGGAGAAGTCTTTGAACTTCGTAGAAGAGATCATCGAGGAGGGTATCGCCAAGGGTAAGACACGTGTGCAGACACGCTTCCCACCCGAGCCTAATGGCTACCTCCACATTGGTCATGCCAAGGCCATCTGCATGGACTTCGGCGTAGCGAAGCGCTATGGCGGCGTATGTAACCTCCGCTTCGACGATACAAACCCTACAAAGGAGGATGTGGAGTATGTAGAGGCTATCAAAGAGGATATCAAGTGGCTCGGCTTCGAGTGGGGTGCTGAGTACTACGCTTCGGACTACTTCCAGCAGTTGTGGGACTTTGCCGTGCGTCTCATCAAGCAGGGCAAGGCGTATATCGACGAGCAGACATCCGAGGAGATTGCAGCACAGAAGGGCACACCTACACAAGCAGGAACCGAGAGTCCCTTCCGCAACAGACCAAATGATGAAAACCTCCACCTCTTTATGAAGATGACTAACGGAGAGATTGAGGAGGGTAAGATGGTGTTGCGCGCTAAGATCGACATGGCAAGCTCAAATATGCACTTCCGCGATCCTATCATCTACCGCGTTGTTAACCACCCCCACCACCGCACAGGTGACAAGTGGAAGGTATATCCAATGTACGACTTTGCACATGGCCAGAGCGACTACTTCGAGGGTGTGACACACTCGTTGTGTACCCTTGAGTTCGTGCCTCACCGTCCACTCTACGACCTATTCGTGGATTGGGTGAAGGAGGGTGTAGATCCATCGGATGAGCGTCCACGTCAGTATGAGTTCAACAAGCTCAACCTCAACTATACGCTTATGAGCAAGCGTAACCTGCTTATCCTCGTTAAGGAGGGCTTGGTTAATGGCTGGGATGATCCTCGTATGCCAACATTGTGTGGCTTCCGTCGTCGTGGTTACTCGCCAGAGTCTATCCGCAACTTCGTCGATAAGATTGGCTATACCACATACGACGCACTCAACGACATGGCGTTGCTTGAGAGTGCTGTGCGTGACGACCTCAATAAGCGTGCTACACGTGTGAGCGCCGTTATTGACCCAGTGAAGCTTGTAATCACCAACTATCCAGAGGGTAAGGTGGAGGCTATGCAGGCTATCAACAACCCTGAGGATCCTGAGTCGGGCACACACACTATAGAGTTCAGCCGTGAGCTATGGATGGAGCGTGAGGACTTCATGGAGGATGCGCCAAAGAAGTACTTCCGTATGACCCCTGGCCAGGAGGTGCGCCTTAAGAATGCCTATATCGTGAAGTGTACAGGTTGTGAGAAGGATGAGAATGGCAAGGTGACAACCGTTTATGCTGAGTATGACCCAGAGACAAAGACCGGCATGCCAGGTAGTGACCGTAAGGTGAAGGGTACCCTCCACTGGGTTAGCTGCGACCACTGCCTCAAGGCTGAGGTGCGTCTCTACGACCGCTTGTGGAAGGTAGAGAACCCACGTGACGAGATGGCTGCCATCCGCAAGGAGCAGGGTTGTGAGGCACTCGATGCCATGAAGCAGATGATTAACGAGGACTCTCTCAAGGTGCTCACCGAGTGCTACGTAGAGAAGTATCTCGCCGAGGCTAAGCCTTACGACTACTTGCAGTTCCAGCGTATTGGCTACTTCAACGTGGATAAGGATTCTACGGCCGAGAAGCTAATCTTCAACCGCACAGTGACATTAAAGGATACTTGGGCAAAACTCAACAAATAATTTGTTGTGATGGTGGGTCCTAGTCTACCTAAACAAATAAGCCACCCCGCACCGGGGTGGCTTATTTATTATATGTTTATTGTAACTATCTGCAAACCATTGATATGATGGCCTCGGCACAGCGCTCAGGCTCCTCGTAGAAACCCATATGACCCGAGTGGTCGAGCCATACAACCTCAGCCTCGGGGTGGCGCTCGACAAGCTCCTCGGCAGCCTCATTAGGGATGTAGAAGTCGTGGCGTCCGAAGATGAACATATGGGGCACTCCCGCGGTGCGTAGTATCTCGTTGCGATCTTTGCGCTCAATCATGCCGGCGAGGATGGCGATAACGCCCTCGTCCTCGGTGATGATAATCAACTCGCCCAGGTCTTCGATATAATCCTTCAGGCGCTTGACATTCTCGGGTGCGAAGCCAGCGTGTGGCACAAGGCGCGCCAGAGTGTTCTTCTTGCCCGCCTTGATGAGCTCTATCTCACGACGGCGACGCTCACACTTCTCTTCGCTATCGGCATTAGGTGTCGAGCTGAGGAGTATTATAGAGTCGAGATGGTCGCGATGCTTATCTAACATGGCGAGAGCCACATATCCACCCATAGAGTGTCCAACAACGCTATAGCGCTCAATGCCAAGTGTCTCCATCGATAGAGCCACGCAATCTGCCAGATACTCCATGGTGTGCACCTCGCCGTTAATTGTCGATATGCCATGTCCTGGAATATCAAGCGTCACCACGCGCATATGCTTGCTAAGTAGTGGTACAAACTCATCCCAGACAATCATCGACTCAAGGTATCCGTGTAGCAACACTACGCACTTATCGCCCCTCTCTGTATCGGCAACATGCATGGGGGTATCACCCGCCATAATAAACAACTCTCTCATAGTTAGTCGAATTTTGTTTTACAATATTAAGCAAAATTTCGCACAAATACAATAGTGTGCCTAAAAAAGTGGTTAAAGTAGCCTCTAAAATTTGTTGACTTCGAAATATTTTGTAACTTTGGGCTGATTATATGCATGTATAAACCAACGTTTCGGATGGCTACTTTTGAGATAGTTAAGTGTCACGGTTCGGGTAACGACTTTATCCTTATCGATACCACGCGCGATACGCGCTTGGCGTATGTCGACTGGTCGGCATTTGCGCGTGTGGCGTGCTCGCGCGAGAAGGGCATAGGCAGCGACGGCCTACTTCTTGTTGTGCGTAACGACAAGGGGGTATACGGCATGGATATGCTCAACCCCGATGGCACCCATGCCGAGATGTGTGGTAATGGCATACGATGTGTCGCGCGCATGGCGGCAGAGCGTGGTTACCTCGATAGTGGCATACTCTTTTCAGGAGGCAAGGATTTCCCTGTGGCGCATGTAGAACCCCTCGGTGCAGGTATCGAGACCTTCGCGGTGAACATTCCAATAGAGACCTGGAGTAAGAGCTTCGCCCTCTTTAATCGTGGCGAGCGCTTTGTGGGCAAGAGGATCGAGGCGCTACATCCAGAGTTGGAGTTTACCGCCTTGTCGTTGGGTAATCCCCACATCGTTGCCCGTGTCGATAGCATCGATATGTCGCTACTGAAGAGCCTTGGCGAGCGTGTCATCGGCCTTAAGGAGCTATTCCCCGAGGGTGTTAACCTCTCTCTGTATGAGGTGTTGTCACCCCGCTCGATATTTGTTGCCACCTATGAACGTGGCGCTGGTATAACCCTGTCGTGTGGCACAGCCATGACGGCCTCGGCGACTGCGGCCTCGTTGCTCGGATATGTCGATGGCGGAGCATGCTTAGATGTTGTAAACCGTGGTGGCATGGTGCATTGCACACCGATGATTGGTGAGCAGGGTATCGTAACACGCCTCGAGGGTAATGCTACCTTCGAGTGGTGGGGCGAGGCGTCGTTTGCAGATGGCGAGTTTAGCTATGTTAAGCTGCGCACAACAGATGAGCAAGATGTCTGGCAGCGCTTTGTCAGCGAGATAAACAAGAGATAATGAGCAAGTGGCTTAGATATATACTCCTTATGTTAGTCGTCGTGGTTGTGGGCTGCGATGTTACCTCTATGTTGCCTGAGGGTAGCTATCTTGTGTCAAAGGTGACAATCGAGGAGGATAAACTAACACCCCCTGATGAGCGTATCACGGATGATAAGGATGGTATTGAGTACTACATTCGCCAGTCGCCCAATAAACGCATCTTGGGCATGGACTTCTATGTATGGGTCTATGAGAAGATTGATACCACTAAGAATAACTGGTGGAATAGGTTTAAGGCACAAATCGGCGAGGAGCCTGTGATATATGACCAGTCACTCACCGACATATCTGTAAAGAACCTATCCACATATCTCAATACGCGTGGTTACTTCTCATCGAAGGTAGATGTCAAGGTCGACACCACACGTCGTCATCGTCGTGCCGAGATTACCTACACCATTCATCAGGGCGAGCCAATGCGTATCAACCGCTTGGAGTATGAGATTCTCGATAAGTCGGTCGAGTCGCTAATACTTGCCGATACGAGTAATACGCTACTTCGCCATGGAGAGATTCTCGATATCACACACCTCGATGAGGAGCGTGAGCGCATAGCTACAAACCTCAATAATCAGGGTTTCTACGACTTTACGGTGAATAATATCTCCTATAATGTCGATACTCTTATCGGTAATAACCGTGCTGATGTTCAGATGGTTGTTAACCCTAAACTCGCGGGATATAGCGTTATGGGTGCTCCTCAGTGGGAGGATAACTCCGTATACCGTTTGCGCAATATCAACGTTTATCCCACATATGATCCTACGCTTCGTATGTCGGGAGGCTTCAAGAGTGGCGCAAACATCGATACCACCTACTTCTATGGTCTAAATATCATTCGCGATGTCGATGCTACACCACGCCTTCGTGATGCTGTACTTCGTCGTACGATACCTCTCTATCCAAGCTTTATATATAGTGCTGAGCAGGTCGATAAGAGCTATAACGAACTTATGTCGTTGGGCTTCTTTAGAAATGCAAAGATTGATTTCACGCCTGTGGATAGTGAGGCGAGCTATGTATCTTACATAGCGCATGAGGGGGATAATGACGTTATGGTCAATACCCGTGAGTCCTACCTCGATTGCAATATATACTGTACACCAGCCCTCAAGCAGAGTGTCAAAGTGGAGTTGGAGGCTACCTCCACCTCGACATTCTACGGTATGGGTGCTACGTTGGGATACTCGAATAGTAATGTCTTCCGTGGTGCGGAGGCCTTCGATATCTCGGCGGGCTTTGGCTGGGAGTTCATGTATGCGCGCGACGTTAAGAAGCGTAGTGCACATGAGTTTAGTATCACTGCAGGCCTATCATTTCCACGTTTCTTAGCTCCTGTGTACCCATCGCCCGAGAGTAATATATGGCAGCCTCGAACACGCCTTGAGTTGTCGTTCGACTATCAGAACCGCCCCTACTAT
The DNA here is from genome assembly GCA_045654925.1 of Alistipes sp. GTDB lineage: Bacteria > Bacteroidota > Bacteroidia > Bacteroidales > Rikenellaceae > Alistipes. The sequence goes on from JAZOOI010000003.1 coordinate 60,725, forward strand.
TGCCGTAACCTCTTTAGTGCACGCTGGGCATATAGCTGGAACTTGGGACGTCGTTCGTCGTTTGTCCTTAGACCTATAGATATCAACTGGATTGATGTCAAGAGTGTCGATGAGGATTTCCTTGCCGATATCGATAATATGTACCTGCGTACCAGCTTTGAGTCGCAGCTCAATGCAGGACTCTCAGCATCCTATGTCTATAACACGCAACGTAGTAGTAAGGAGATGGATGGTACGGCTCTGCGTCTGAACCTCGAGACATCGGGTAACCTCATTCAGGGTCTTGAGTCGCTCTTCTCACATCATGCTGAGGGTAAGAACCACTACGAGATATTGGGTATTCGATATTCGCAGTATGTGCGTGCCGATTTGAATCTACGCCATAAGATAGACTTCGGTCACAACCTTGCACTTGCGGGACGTATATTTGGCGGTATTGGTGTCACTTATGGTAACTCTGCGGGCTACTCTATTCCGTTCGATAGAATGTTCTATTGCGGTGGTGCCAACTCAATGCGTGGTTGGGCACCTCGTACCTTGGGACCTGGAAATAAGGCGCAGGTCACCGATGCGGTATATCCTGCGCAGGTGGGTGATGTACGCCTTGAGGCTAATGTTGAGTTCCGCTTCCCAATATGGTGGATATTCCATGGCGCAACATTCATCGATGTGGGTAATGTGTGGTATCTGCGCAATACGCAGGGCAGCGCTCCCGAGGAGGTCTTCCACTTCAATAAGTTCTATAAGCAGCTGGGTGTCAACACCGGTCTTGGCCTACGCATCGATGCCTACTTCGTTATATTGCGTATTGACTGGGGCTTGCAGCTCCACAATCCTGGCTGGGCTGAGGGTGAGCGCTGGATACACAACTTCAAGTGGGACAATATGGCCATTAACTTTGGCGTTGGCTACCCATTCTAATATTGATTATCGAGACTTACTGAGTATGACTACCCCCAAAGTATCGGTTATAATCCCTGTATATAATACCGAGGCGCTTCTTGATAGGTGCCTTGATAGTGTTGTTAAGCAGCGCCTTAGCGACATTGAGATAATATGTGTTGATGATGGCTCTACAGATGGTTCGGGGGCACTTCTTGATAGCTGGGCGGAGCGCGATAGTCGTATCAGGGTCATTCATCAGGCCAATGGCCGTCAGGGCAAGGCTCGCAATGCAGCAATGAAGATTGCGTGTGGTGAGTATGTGGGTATGATTGATAGTGATGACTATATCCCAGAGGAGTATTTCGAGCGTCTCTATAACGCCGCAAAGAGCAATGATGCCGACGTGGCTATGTGTGGTATTGTCAAGCAGAAGCCTGTGGGTGAACGTGTCGTTGTAGCCTTCGATAGCGAGGAGGTTGTTAGCAACGCAGAGGATAAACTACGCATCTGTCATTGTCCTCCTGAGTTTCACCCTGTCAATAAGCTCTACCGCCGTGATATGCTCGATAGGCTTAATCTCCGTTTTCAGGAGGGCGTTCAGTATGAGGATGTTATGTTCGTTATGCGCACTATTGTGGAGTGCGAACGTCTTGTCACTGTGCCTGGTGTCAGCTACTACTATGTTTTAAACCCAACATCGACTGTTAAGTCGCGTCAGACGGCAACTAAGCAGTTGCAGAAGTATGAGGCACATCGTGCCATGGTGGAGTATGTTGCATCTAAGGACTTGACCATCCCTAAACGCTATCGTAATATTACAGTGCGCTATGGTTCTTTGTGTGGCCTGACGCTATGGAAGATTAAGGAGTGTGGTAAGCGACGTACCCTGCGTTTGTTTGATATTTTACCCATCTGGATGTGGCAGCGCCGTAATAAATAGAGTACTTATGAAGGATAATAAGGTGACATTTCCCATAGACTTGGTCTACTTATGGGTCGATGGTAGCGACCCCGAGTGGCGTGCTAAGCGAAATAGATGTATGGGCAAGGGTGACGATGAGACCCCTATTGTTGAGGCGCGCTGGATAGATAACGCCGAGTTGCGCTACTCTTTGCGCTCGGTGGAGATGTATGCGCCATGGGTTAACCATATATATATAGTTACGGATGGACAGTGTCCCGAGTGGTTGAATAGGGCAAACCCCAAGGTGACTGTCATCGACCATCGCGACATCGCGCCCCACGATGCACTACCGCTCTTTAACTCTCATGCTATAGAGAGTTGTGTGCATAACATCCCCAACCTTGGCGAGCACTTTATTCTCGGCAACGACGACACGCTCTTCTCTGCACCTGTCGCTCCAGAGATATTCTTCCATGGTGATGGCAGACCTATTGTGCGCCTTAGCGGTCAGCGTTTTAGCCGTGCCAAGGCACAACGCAAGGGCCTCTATGAGCGTGTGGTGGCACATATGCAAGAGCTTATTAAGGAGCGTTATAGCAGGGATATATGCCATGCCCCACACCATAATTTCGATGCCTACCGTCGTGGCGACTTCGCCAATGCTATGGCAATTATGCCCGACGCATGGAACAAGACAACATATAATCGCTTCCGTAGCGAGGAGGATATGCAGCGTTGCTACATAACCTATTGGTCTGTGGTAGAGGGCGGTGCCGATATGCGCCTTGTTGGTCGCTATAATCGTACGGGTGGTATCTTGGGCTCTATTAAGGCTCTACTTATTGGTCGTTTTGCCTCCGATTCACGATGTATACCGCTTACGGAGCGAGATTATGATGGTGTGCTTGCCAAGTATAATCCACTCATGATTTGCATGAACGATGGCGAGACAACTACCGATGCTGACCGTCGTCGCCTGGTGGAGTTCCTCGATAGGCACTATCCCAATAAGAGCGCTTTTGAGAGACTATAAGAAAAGTAGAGATGGACTAATTGGTTTAGTCCATCTCTTTTTTGTGTTATTTCTTCAATGGTGAGTCTGGCTCGTTGGCCATGACCTTGTAGAATAGCTTGTCGACAAGTCCAGGGAAGAACTTCTTGAGGAGGTGTGTACCACGACCTTCCCACTCCATGAGACATAGGCGCTTGCGGCGGAGTATGCCCTTGGCGACGATGTGTGCCACCTCCACTGGTGTCATCATCTTAGCCTCGTTGCGTGGCGTCTCACCCTGCTGCGAGCCGTCTGCTGTGAGTGCCGAGAAACGCACGTTAGAGGCTGTGAAGCCTGGGCAGGCGGTCATTACATGTAACCCCTTTTTGAGGTTTTCAACACGTATGGTGTCGAGGAAGCCAGTCATCGCGTACTTCGATGCCGAATATCCCGTGCGGCCAGGTAGTCCGTGGATACCCGCTACCGATGATATGCCAACAAGCGAACCCTTCGACTTCTGAAGCCATGGCAGGGCATACTTGGTGCAGTTCACCGTACCCCAGAAGTTCACGTCCATAAGTCGGTGTAGGACCTTGAGGTCGCAGTCGTCGAAGAGTGCACGCATGGATAGTCCTGCATTGCAGATGAGTACGTCGATACGGCCAAACCTATCTATGGCGGTATCCATCAATCTTTTACAATCCTCCTCACTCACCACATCACAGGCGGCATATGCCACCTCGCCACCCTCAGCAACTATCTCATCGGCTATGCGCTTGAGCTCATCCTCGCGGCGTGCTCCCATCACCACCTTGGCACCCATCTTGGCATACTCACGTGCCATAGCTTCGCCAATGCCCGATGATGCGCCTGTGACAACAATAACCTTTCCGTTAAGTCTCTTTCTCATATATATGTTATTTTATCTCGATTTGTAGTCCGTCATATGCCAGGTATATACCCTTGTCGAGGCGCTTCGATGCCTCCCCGTATAGTCCTATGCCGTGCGACATGTGTGTTAGGTAGGCCTCGCGTGGTGCTACGCGCCTTATTAGCTCTGTGGCCTCTGCCACCGAGAAGTGTGAGTCGTGCCTCTCCCAGCGCAGGGCGTTGACAACGAGCACCTCTACACCCATGAGCTTGGCCACCTCCTCCTCGGCAATAGCGCTAAAGTCGGTAATGTAGGCGAACGTGCCTATGCGATAGCCCACAGCGCGAAAACGCGATGAGTGGCTACCTACTACGGGGGTAATAGTGATACCCTTAATCTCAAAAGGCTTCTGCTCGTCGAATGTGTGGAGCTCGATGACGGGCACGCCACGGTATTTATCTACGGCAAAGGCGTAGTCGAAATCCTTAAGTAGCGTCTTTGTCGTAGGTTCATTGGCGTAGATGTGCATGGTGTGGATGGTGGGGTAGTCCACAAAATTGAAGGCACGCACGTCGTCTATGCCTGCTGTGTGGTCCTTATGCTCATGCGTTAGCAGTATTGCATCGAGGTGTGTGACATTCTCGCGCAACATCTGATAGCGGAAGTCGGGGCCTGCGTCGATAACGAGACGTACCCCCTCTACCTCAACCATGGCCGAGGTTCGAAGGCGTCTGTTGCGCTTATCTGCCGATGTGCATACCTCGCAGCGGCACCCTATGACGGGCACTCCTTGCGATGTTCCTGTGCCAAGAAATGTAATTTTCATAATGCAAAGATAGTAATCTTTGCGGGAAACAAGAGGCGTATAGTGCAAAATAGGTATTTATCGGTAGATATATTATGGCGTAATGGGGTAGTTGGCATATAAAAAACTCCCAAAGTCAACCGACCTTGAGAGTTTTCTATTCATTGATAGAGGGTGGATAATTATACCTCAGATGTGAACTTGAAACGGATATCTTTGAAGTTGTCCTGTGCCAATGCTAGTGCATAGCTTGTGTCGGCCAAGAATACATCTCTACCATGCTTGTCGACAGCCATGTTGGTATGCTTGCGACGCTTGAAATCGCTCAACTGAGCCTCGTTGTCCGACTCAATCCAGCAAGCCTTGTGTATCGAGATAGGCTCCCAGCGACACTTGGCACCATACTCATGCTCCAAACGATACTGAATAACCTCGAACTGAAGAGCACCCACTGTGCCGATGATCTTGCGGCCGTTGAGTGATGAGGTAAATAGCTGAGCCACACCCTCATCCATAAGCTGGTCGATACCCTTGGCAAGCTGCTTGAACTTCATCGGGTCGGCATTCTCAATATAGCGGAAGTGCTCAGGTGAGAAGGATGGAATACCCGTAAACTTGAGCTTCTCGCCCTCGGTGAACGTGTCACCAATCATGAATGTTCCTGTGTCGTGCAAACCTACAATATCGCCAGGGTATGCCTCGTCGATAACCGACTTCTTCTCCGCCATGAAGGCTGTTGGTGATGAGAACTTGAGCTGCTTACCCGAGCGTACATGGAGGTAGTTCTTGTTGCGCTCAAACTTACCCGAGCATATCTTCATGAAGGCGATACGGTCGCGGTGGTTAGGGTCCATGTTGGCATGTATCTTGAAGATGAAACCTGTCAATTTCGCCTCTGCGGGCTCTACGATACGTGTCTCTGTAGGCGCTGTACGTGGCGATGGCGCTATGCGAATGAAACACTCCAAGAGCTCGCGAACACCGAAGTTGTTGACTGCCGAGCCGAAGAATACGGGTGCCACCTCGCCGGCGAGATATGCCTCGCGGTCGAAGGTGTCGTAGATGCCCTCCACAATCTCAATGTTCTCACGAAGCTGGTTGGCGAACTTGTCGCCAATATACTTGTCAACATCCGATGATGCCAGGTCGGTGATATCCACTGTTGCTGCATCGGCGGTCTGACGCTCGTCAGAGGTGAAGAGCGATAGGTTGTGCTCGTAGATGTTGTATACACCCTTGAAAGTGTCGCCCGAAGATATTGGGAATGCCAATGGACGTACCCTGATCTTAAGCTCCTTCTCCACCTCGTCCAAGAGGTCGAATGGATCTTTCGATGGGCGGTCCATCTTGTTGACAAATACGATAACAGGGGTCTTGCGCATGCGACATACATCCATCAAACGGCGTGTCTGTGTCTCGACACCCTTTGCGCCGTCGATAACAATGATTACCGAGTCTACGGCGGTTAGTGTGCGGTATGTATCCTCTGCAAAGTCCTCGTGACCAGGGGTGTCGAGGATGTTAATCTTCACATCCTTGTACTCGAAGCCCATCACCGAGGTGGCAACAGAGATACCTCGCTGACGCTCAATCTCCATAAAGTCGGATGTTGCGCCCTTCTTAATCTTGTTGCTCTTCACAGCACCTGCGACATGGATAGCTCCACCAAAGAGAAGCAATTTCTCGGTAAGTGTCGTCTTACCGGCATCGGGGTGCGCAATTACCGCAAACGTACGGCGGCGTGTGATTTCGTCGATTAATGCCATATATTATTATCTTGTATTATTTGCGGCAAAGATACGAAGCAATTCACAATTAGCAATAAAAAATTGCGGTATAGCCCTTTATTTTTGATAATTTTTATTACCTTTGTGTGGATATACCTTTGGTAAAAGTGTAATAATTGAGTAAATTCATATTATATGGCCAACACTAAGTTTACGCTTAAGGAGGTGAGGCTGGGCGATAAGCGCCTCGAGCGTGAGTTTATCGAGCTTCCCAAAAGACTATATAAGGACAACCCATATTGGGTATGTCCCTTCGATAGTTCAATCAAGGCAGTGTTCGACCCTACTAAGAATAAGCTTTTTGCTGAGGGTGAGGCTATACGCTGGGTGGCATATAACGATAAGGGAGAGTGTGTAGGACGTATAGCAGCCTTCTATGACAAGACTCATGCTTATGGCTATGAGCAGCCTACGGGTGGTTGCGGCTTCTTTGAGGCTATTGACAATCAGCAGCTGGCAAATATGCTCTTCGATGCTGCCCGCGAGTGGCTCAAGGAGCGCGGTATGGAGGCTATGGATGGTCCTGTAAACTTCGGCTCTCGCGATGCGTGGTGGGGTTTGCTTGTCGAGGGATATGAGTATCAGCCACTCTTCGAGAACCCATATAACCACCCATATTACAAGGCCCTTTTTGAGAATTACGGTTTCCAGAACTACTTCAACCAGAATACCTATGTCTGGAAGATATACGATGACGATGTAAACGAGATTGTCTATGAGCGTGTCAAGCGACTTATGTCGACGCCAGGCTATCGCTTTGCATCCCTCGGCAACGAGAACCTCTACTCCGCTGTGGAGAAGATACGCGTGATATACAACAAGGCGTGGGCACTCTTCACCGGAGTGCAGCCAATGACCGTTGAGGAGGCGCGTCAGATGGCCGATACGATGCGACCTATTGTCGACCGCAACCTTATATGGTTTGCCTATTTCAATGATGAGCCTATAGGCTTCTTTGTCATGGTGCCCGACCTTAACCGCCTTATCGGTAAGTATAATGGTAAGTTTGGCATTGTCAATAAGTTGCGCATGATGTGGGACTTGAAGATAAGAAAGAGGTGTGACCGCATCTTTGGCATTGTCTTCGGCATTACACCCGAGTTTCAGGGCAAGGGTGTTGAGTCGGGCTTCATGAAGGCGATGCTGGATAACTACATCCGTACCGATAAGAATGAGTATCGTTCGGTGGAGTTTGCCTGGATTGGCGACTTCAACCCTGTGATGAACCGCATGGTGGAGCGTTATATATGCGCCCGTAAGCACAAGATGCACACCACCTATCGCTACCTCTTCGACCGCACGAAGGAGTTTACACGCTGTCCAAAGGTGGGCTTCAAGCCACGCCCCAAGGAGGAGGTGCCACAAGCATAAAACATGATAATAACCAAATAACTAAAACTATAAGACTAATGAAAACTACAGCATTTACCAAGTACCATATTGCTAATGGTGCTAAGATGGCAGAGTTCGCAGGCTATAACATGCCTATCGAGTTCTCAGGTATCAACGATGAGCATATCAACGTGCGCGAGAAGTGTGGTGTCTTCGATGTGAGCCACATGGGTGAGATCTGGGTGAAGGGCCCACGTGCCACTGAGTTCTTGCAGCGCATCACCACAAACAACGTATGCGATCTCTTCGATGGCAAGGTGCAGTATACTACAATGCCTAATGGCAAGGGTGGTATCGTTGACGATATCCTTGTTTACCGTCTCAACGAGGAGAAGTATATGCTTTGCGTTAATGCAGCTAACATCGAGAAGGACTGGGCTCACATCTGCAAGCAGGGTGAGGAGTATGGCATGAAGGCAGGCGTTGAGCTTGAGAACGCCTCAGATAAGACTGCTCAGCTCGCTATCCAGGGTCCTTTGGCTATGCAGCTCGTACAGAAGATGACCGACGAGCAGGTTGTAGACATGGAGTACTACACCTTTAAGCTCTGCAAGGTTGCTGGCTGCGACGTTATCCTCTCAACAACAGGTTACACCGGTTCAGGTGGTTGTGAGGTATATATGTACAACGAGGATGCCGACACTATCTGGGAGGCAATGTGGAAGGTAGGCGAGGAGTTCGGCTTGAAGAACATCGGCCTTGGCGCTCGTGATACATTGCGTTTGGAGAAGGGCTTCTGCCTCTATGGTAACGATATCGACGATACCACATCGCCTATCGAGGCTGGCCTTAATTGGCTCACCAAGTTCGTTGAGAACAAGCCATTCATCGACCGTGAGTTGATGGAGCGTCAGAAGAAGGAGGGTGTGACACGTAAGCTCGTAGGCTTCAAGCTTATCGACCGTGGTGTGCCACGTCACGAGTATGAGTTGGCAGACCTTGAGGGTAATGTCATCGGCCACGTTACATCTGGTACAATGTCTCCATGCTTGAAGGTAGGTATCGGTATGGGTTACGTTAAGCCTGAGTTCGCAAAGGCAGGCACTCAGATTGCAGTGGTTGTTCGTGGCCGCTTGCTCAAGGCTGAGGTTGTACGTCTTCCATTCGTATAATTAATATAGGTAGCGAATAGTTTTACCACTCCCAATAGTCGCACGACTGATAGAAAACATGCTATTAGTCGTGCCGACTGCTACTATTTTGAAAAAAAAGTGCAAATAGGGAAACAATTACAATAATTATTCGTATATTTGTAGAGTTATTCGAACATAGTTGGTTCGAGACAGTGCAAAAAAGAGAATAAAACAATCAATTTTAATTAGTTATATAACCTTTTAACTTAAACTAAAACTATGGATGTAAAAGTTATCATGGCCAATTTGGAGGCCAAGCACCCAGGCGAGAGCGAGTACTTGCAGGCTGTTCAGGAGGTATTGGAGTCTATCGAGGAGGTGTACAACCAGCACCCTGAGTACGAGGCTGCGAAGATTGTAGAGCGTATGGTAGAGCCAGACCGTATCTTCACTTTCCGTGTTACATGGGTAGACGACAACGGTGAGGTTCAGACTAACCTCGGTTACCGTGTACAGTTCAACTCAGCTATCGGTCCTTACAAGGGCGGTTTGCGTTTCCACCCAGCTGTGAACCCTTCAATGTTGAAGTTCCTCGGTTTCGAGCAGACATTTAAGAACGCTTTGACTACCCTTCCTATGGGTGGTGCTAAGGGTGGTGCTGATTTCAACCCAGTTGGCAAGTCTAACGGTGAGATCATGCGTTTCTGCCAGGCATTCATGCAGGAGTTGTGGAACAATATCGGTGTTGATACTGATGTTCCTGCAGGTGATGTTGGTGTAGGTGGTCGTGAGATCGGCTTCCTTAACGGTATGTATCAGAAGCTTGCTCGCAAGTACCACACTGGTGTATTGACTGGTAAGGGTGAGACTTGGGGTGGTTCTATCCTTCGTCCTGAGGCTACTGGTTACGGTGCTTTGTACTTCGTTGAGTATATGTT
>JAZOOI010000004.1:0-95105 GCA_045654925.1 Alistipes sp.
TGGTGTCCGGCTATTCGTTCGGCAACTGCTATTCGTTCGGGCAAGAAGAGGTGCTTCATTGATCCATCTATCGCTGTGGCAGCAATGGGTGCATCCCCCAAATCGCTTGAACTTGATTTGAAAACCTTTGGTTTTATTTTCGAGTGTATGTGTATTCGAGATTTGAGGGTATATTCACAGGCTATGGGTGGTAGAGTGTCATACTACCATGATAGATATGGCTTGGAGGCTGATATTGTTCTTCATCTTGATGATCAGCGATATGCACTTATTGAGTGTAAGTTGGGTAGCCGAGATATTGATGAGGGAGCAACACATCTACTACAGCTCCAAGAACTTATTCGTGAGCGCAATAAAACCGAGAAGCAGATGCCTCTCCGTGAACCAGACCTGTTGATTGTGCTGACCGGTGGAGAGTTTGCATATACTCGTGAGGATGGCGTGAAGGTAATCCCACTCGGATGCTTGAAAGATTAAGTTGGTTGTTTTTATGGTTTTATTTCTAGAATTGTCATAAGTTGTCAATATTAGAAATTATTTTTGCGTAAAATTAGTTAAAAATTAATACTATGAATAGGATTGATATAAGCTTAAAAAATTGCTATGGTATCCCGGATTTATCATATAACTTTGATTTCTCTGATAAGAAACCAGTCATTATCTATGCTCCTAATGGTGTTATGAAAACATCTTTTGCAAAATCGTTTAAGGATTTAAGCAATTGTCAAGACTCAAAAGATAATATTTTCCCAGATAGAATCACGGAAAGGAATATATGTGATGAAAATGGCACAATAATCCCTGCTAATAATGTATTTGTGATTGATCCATATGATAGAGAATATCATTCTAAAAGGATTAGCACACTGCTGGTAAATAATTCCTTGAAAAAACGCTATGAAGAAATACATAGCGATATAGATGTTAAAAAGAAGGAACTATTAAAGGGGTTAAAGAAGCTGTCAGGCATAAAGAAGGATGATGAAATAGAGCGAGAGTTATCTTTTGCATTTACTTCGGATACTCGAAAATTCTATACCTCTATACAACGAATGTATGATGAGGTCAATGATAAAGCTGAAACTAAGTATGATGTAATTACCTATAGTAAAATATTCAATCCTAAGGTGTTGGAATTTTTGGGAGACATCTTCTTTAAGGATAAGCTTGATGAATACATTACAAAATACAATTCGCTGTTAGAATCCTCAACATTCTTTAAGAAAGGTGTTTTCAATCATTACAATGCATCCACAATTGCAAAGAACCTAAAAGATAATGGTTTTTTCAAGGCACAACATGCTATTTATCTAAATCAAAATGGGGAGGCAGAGAGAAAACTGATTAATGATGAAACAGAACTGGTATCAATTATCCAGCAGGAAAAAGATAACATTATCAATAATGATGAGCTAAAGAAAACATTTGAAGATATTGATAAGAAATTATCAACCAATCAAGACCTTCGAGACTTTAGGGAGTTTCTTGGGCAGAATCCAACAATACTGACAGAACTTAATAACCTCAATGCATTAAAACAAAATTTGTGGATTAGATATTGTCAAATATACTCGCAGCAATATAATGAACTGGTTGATGTGTACAAAGTCGGAAAGGTAGAATTAGAGCATATTATATCTCAAGCACAAACCGAGCATACTCAATGGTTGGATGTGATAGAAGAATTTAATAGGAGATTCTCTGTCCCATTTCAACTATCTGTAGATAATCAAAGTGATGTTATTCTAAAATCAGAAGCTCCAAGTATAAAATTTACATTCCGAGATACTCGTGGCGAAAAAACTGTTAAAGAGGAGGATTTATTTGCAGTGTTAAGTAATGGAGAATTAAGAGCGTTATATTTATTGAATATTATTTTTGAGGTAGAGGCAAGAAAGAAAAACTCAATAGAAACATTGTTTATCATTGACGATATTGCGGATTCTTTTGATTATAAGAATAAGTATGCTATAATAGAATATCTATATGACATATCAAAGGAGAAACAATTCAAACAGATTATTTTAACCCATAACTATGATTTTTATAGAACAGTTTCTAGTAGATTGTCGGTGCCTAGAAATAAGAATCTAACAACAATAAAATCTCAAGATACACTGATACTTAAAGAAGAAAAATATCAGAATAACCCATTTTTATATTGGAAGCAACATTTTCATAAAGAAGAAAATGCAACATTCTTAATTGCATCTATTCCATTCGTACGAAATCTCGCCGAATGTTTAGGTGACGATGAAAATTTTAATAAACTAACCCATTTATTACATATTAAAGAAGATACCCAAACCTTAACCATAAAAAATATAGAGGAGGTGTATAAACAGGTTCTCGAGAATATGGACGGTTTGTCACTGCCAAATCCAGATAAACCCATATATAATCTTATAAATGAAACCGCTGAAAAAATAATGAATAGGGATGAGATTAACATGGAATTGGACGATAAAATAGTACTAGCTATTGCAATCAGATTAAGAGCAGAGCTATATATCATAAGTAAAATACAGGATGATCCATTTGTACGCTCAATAACTAAAAACGCAACTAATCAACTTATTCATAAGTATAATGAGCTATTTCCTCAAAATATGAGTGTGATAAAAGTGTTAAATCAAGTAAATATAATGACTCCTGAAAACATTCATGTTAACTCATTTATGTATGAACCTATCTTAGATATGTCAAATCACCATTTAAAGACATTATATACAAATGTTCTTGCATTACAATAGATAAGCGATGACTGAAAATCAAAAATAATTAGTATCTTTGAGCAGCAAAACAAACTAAAACCGATAAACAAGATAAAAAGCACAAGAATAGTATAACATACATATTTATGTTATTATATATTAATGTATTATCCCCCATACTTTCCGAGTAAAAAGGTATATATGTTTAACTGTGAGTGTGGTGTGAGGATGTATAGTGCAAATCATACAACGCTTTGAGTGTTTGAGACTAACAAGCCACGCCGCTTCCCCGCCGGAATCACGAAAGAACTAAAAAATATAAGGAGTCCCAAAAGGACTCCTATATTATTTTATTCATTTCGAGATGGTTAGCGGTGTTGTGTTTTCACTATGACTAATGGCTGAGGATGGTGGTTGGGACTTGCCGATACTTTGGGAAAGAAGGGACAGCGCCTATGTATGCACTGGTTATTCTTGCTGAAATGTCTGCATGTCACCACAGCTTTATCCATATATACGCCGAAGTTCTCAGCCACAAATTCAATGGCTGCCTCTATGGATAGGTAGGAGTCTCTCTTGCAGCATCGCGGACCTCCCACCTCGGCAATCTTGCTGAGTGACAATGACGTCATCTTGTGTGACAAGGCGAAGGGCTCAATAGTCAATGGCGTGGAGTGAGAAATTATGGAGATGAACATCCCAGAGCTCAACCCTGCGCCGCAGGCACCCCAAAAGCCACAAGCCCCACCTGGCACCTGCTTGCCTCGCTTCATCAGTTCCACCAGTGCGTTGTGAAGTGCGACATCCCCACCGGCATTGCGGTAGGCTGTAAGTAGGGCAGCTCCAACCATCACATGGTGCTCAGGTCCGTGCATATGACAGAAGGGCATAGCCATCATCTTCTCCATGATCTCTATAGGGCTCTTCGATGTCTCGTCGAGGCATAGCTTGTAGATGGCATCTATCCCCTTGATATGGCACTCGTTGCAGACATAGTGCCCCTGCTCACAACAAGTTTTACTCGCCTCTCTCTTATGGCATATTGCGCACTCCATGAGCTCTTCGTCCTCCAGATACTTCAAAGGAGCACTACATATCAAACACTCATCTTTCATTGCCCTCGAAATTTTAATTCTTTGTTGCTTTGTACCAAATCGCCACCTTAATCACGTCGTCCCGCCTATTCTCGAAGAGGTGCTATCCACGGCAATATTGCAAATTCGAACTTGCCGGTGGATATGTAGGTGTAGGCTTTCATTGTTTATGTAAGCATTTTTAGTAATTCATTGTCAAAGTTACTAATTATCCCCAAACAAAAAGAGAAAAAGCCGAAACTTTTTCTTTACTAATCAACATACTGCAATTAATAATGACTAGAGAAATAATAAGCCGATGGTTGAGATATCCAACGAACCTTCCTTAAAATATTAAGCACTCTATAACAATTGGTACGAATACAAGAATCCCCACCTTATTTAATTCTAAGATGGGGATTATCTTATGCTCTTATAATAGATTTAATAGTATTTATCAGCAATTCCTTTCTTTTACTTAAAAATACCTCAAAGTCATCAAAATCAAGACTGACATCCTTTGGAATAATTTGAGAAGCTAAGTCAATATTCTGTGATTCTACCCAACTAGCCAAATCTTCATCATTCTTAGATTCGTTTGTAGTACCAGAGAGTAATTGTAGATTTAATATTGAATTCCAATTTTCGGGGTTTGTGTAAAACTTATATTTCATCTCATTACCACCAAAGTCTTTTTCTGTGAGTTTAAGGAACTTACTTGCAGGATGCAGATGGTCTTTATGATATGTAACAGTATCATAATGTAAGTGAGAATATAATAGTGCCAAAATAGTATAACTATTAGGGGCATCCTTTTGAGTTTTCAATATATCTTCTATTACCTCATCACTTAATGACAAACTCTTAGCATCATTACTAGCAAACTCTGCTTTGATTTGTTCGAATGGGAACTCATTGGTGGCCTGATTGTTACGAAGGACTTTTCTTATACCAGTAAGCACGCTATCTGATTGACCGCCAAAAACACCTTTAAGAAGAGATATGCAAAGCCATTTACGCATAGCCTTTTTCTCCTCTTGATGTATGTGATCTTTCAGTATATCATTTTCTAAATTCTTATGATAGATATAATATACGATTGGGATTATTGCATTCTTTGCTCTAAGGCTTGAATCATTGAAGCCCCACTTTTTAAGCAACTCAAAAGTCACCTCAATACATTTACGAATCCTATCCCAATTCTTGTCAAAAATTTTAACACTCTCTGCATCAAAATTCGCAACTTGGAATTTTATGTTATCCTTAAACAAAACCAAACAACATTTAAGGATTAGATCTGCAGAAATTATAAAATTATTATTATAAACAACATCTACCAATGCCTTAAATTCTTTTCGTGCATCTTTGTCCCAATTTGCCGTAGTGATAGACATTAATAGGTTGGAAAAGCTTAAAGGCTCGCCACCACTATTGGTCCGGATAAAAATATCGAGTACTGTGTCTATATCCTGGTTCTCTTCTTGATAGTAGTTTATCAACTTATCATCAAAAACAACTTTTCTTAGTTTTCTTAGTGTCCTTTTTGCGAACTTGGAATCTTTCCACTCTCTATCACTCATATAGTCTTCTAGTGAATCAGGGTCTCTATACAAGTAGATATCATTCAATAGAAATAGATCTTCTATTGAATTTAGCCTAATCACATCATTAGCTGAAAGGAATTTGAAATCATATATCATTTTTCTTTCATCATCCCTCAGTTCAGATGAAAGGTTAATGTATAATTTTCTTGTTGGCAAACATTCCTCATTATCTTTCCACCTTTTCCTTGGCATCTTGTATGCATAAGACCCTTTTAGCCCCAAATACAATGATGTCAATCGCTGCTGACCATCAATAATAGCCATAAAGTCAGTATAGCCCTTAGTGTTAATATGGGGGTTCTCATCGTTAAAAAACTCACGATACTCTTTTAAGAATTCATAAAACTTATAGCTATTTTTGGTTTTATCACTAGTGACATTCCACATCATAAAAGAGTTGATTGGGTAGTCTCTCATAATACTATCAAACAAGACCTCTATTTGTTCACTTGACCAGACAAACTTTCTTTGTATCGCTGGAAGCAAGTAGGTTCGTTTTTCAATATTGTTAATAGCGTCACTAATAGTAATCGGATACTTAAAGCTACTATTGTTATCCATATGAATATATTTTAAAATGTGCTTTGTGCAATTTGCCTACAATCTCATTGCTAACATCAATAAGCCAGTTGTCGGCTGCAAATTATATATAATTACAAAGATACGAATTTATCGTGAAAGAGTCCTCACAAATTAACTCTTTCTCGCAAAACAATATCTACGTTGTGACCTTAGTTGCCGGCGGTGAAGCTGTCGTAGGCGATATTGAAGTATGGGTTATAGATGTTGACGCGTGACGATGAGTCTGCTGTCGACGTCTTAAAGTATAGCATCTTCTCGTTTCTATATTCGCCCGTGCGATTGCCATCAGCATCCTCGACGTAGTAGTACGATGCATCGATGGTAATGACATATCCGAAGTGTATGCCACTGCTCGATGGCACACCCGTAGCACTTAGGCCTGTGATTACTGGAAGAACATTCTTCGTCGCATCGGGCGAGAGTGTCATCTTCTCGGCCACAAGATATATCTCGAGAGGGAATAGTGCCTCTGGAAGACCTAAAGGAAGGCTAATCTTTGCCTCCACGGCTGCACCCACCTTGCTATCCACAACGTTTGTCGAGGAGCCTGGCACCATGTCAAGAGTCATGGTATATGGCTCACCGAGGATAAGCTCAATGCTTCGCTGCAGGTTGCCCGCTGTGAGGATTATCGTCTGTAGCTTTGTGCCGCTTACGGCCTGCGACTTGAATGTCACGCTATTCCAGCCGTCGGCGCCTGCCACGTTGCTCACAATATATTTTGCTGCATCGGTTGCGCCGTTAGGGTTGTTCACCGCAAGCACATTGCCTGCAAGGTTTGAGAATACCACGGCGTTGTTATTCGTTGCGCCAGTGCTGATGTTTGTCTCATACTTATACTTTAGGGTGAACTCCGCGTTACCCTCTGTTAGCACACGCTGTGTGTACTCCACGCTTAGTCGGCGCTCGCCGTCCGATATGCTATTGAGGCTCTTGGTCTCCACCGCAAAGTTAAGGTTGTTAGATGCCGCATTTGTGGCTGCCTCGTTGAGTGAGGCATATCCACGTCCTAACACCTCGATAATGGTGATGTTGTACTCGATGTTGCGTAGCAGGTTATATAGCTCCACGGCGCCTGTCGTTTCGTCGGTATAGCAGATGTCAATCTTGTAGTATGAGTACTCTGCATCCTCGCCGTTGACACCCACATATCGACCCCTTACAATGGCAAATGCTGGTGTTGCGACCTCTTTGCCACTTATCTGCTGGCGGCGCTCGTAGAACTCATGCATGGCACCCCAGGTGCTATTTGTGAGGCTCATGTCGTTTGGTTCGTAACCCTCGTAGCCCTGTGCCGCTATGTCGTCGTAGTTGAGCGAGTTATTTGCTGCTCGTGCGTGGGTGGCAAACTGCGCATAGTTGCCGTCGCTGATGAGTGGTGCTACGCTGCCCCTATCGGGGATGTTCATCATCATGATCTCTGCATTGAAAAGATAATATTAATCAACTCAACTTGCTGTTGCTTGTGCTACATCATTAGAAATAGAGGACAATTTCGACATTGCTCCCGTTATGGCGCGTCGGGCGGGGGATTCTCGCAATGACGTTGTGGGGTAGATAAAAAAGCAGCGACAACCTCTCGATTGCCGCTTTGTGACTCCGCCAGGATTCAAACCTGGAACCGCTTGATCCGTAGTCAAGTACTCTATTCAGTTGAGCTACGGAGCCATTCCTTTGCTTTTGCGAGTGCAAATGTATGACAAATATTTCAATCCACCAAATATTTTGTGAAAAAAAATTAAAAAAAATGCAGCGGTATTTGCCGCTGCATCTCTTACCTGTTGTCAATCAGTCGATTACTTGATGTGCTGTGAAAGTATCTTTTCTATCTCCTCACCGCGCAAACCTGTTGCAACGACGATACCATCGGGTGATACGAGGTAGTTAGATGGGATATACTCCACACCATAGGCGTCTGCTGCAGGGCAACCACGACCCTCGATGCCCCATACGTTCACCCAGGTCATATTGTTGCTCTTGACGAAGTTCTTCCACTGCTGCTCCGAGCCGCTTCTATCGAGGCTGATACCGTAGATCTCGAGACCCTTAGGTGCGAACTTGGCGTATGCCTCCACGAGGTGAGGTATCTCGCCACGGCAAGGACCACACCATGTAGCCCAGAAGTCGATGAGCACCCACTTGCCCTCAGCGAGAAGCTGTGATACTGCCACAACGTCGCCCTCGGTAGATGTGAGAGCCACGTCTACATACTTATCGCCAACCTCGATGCCTGAAGTGTTGCTATTGCTCTCTGGTGTTGCGGCCATTGTTGCCGTGAAGGCCATAATACCGCATATCAATGCTAATACTCTTTTCATAATTCAATAGTTTTAGGTTTACATATATTTATTTAATATGCTCAGCGAGTATTCTATCGACATCCTCGCCGCGCAAGTTCTTAGCTACGAGCTTACCCTCTGGAGAGTACAAGAAGTTGGCAGGAATACTGCTCACGCCGAAGCGCTCGCCAGCCTCCCATGAGCCATTCTTGCCTGAGCCCCATACGTTGATCCATGTCATGTTATTCTCAGCGATGAACTTCTTCCAACCCTCCTCATTGCCTGGGCGGTCGAACGATACACCGTAAATCTCAAGGCCCTTATCTGCATACTTGGCATATGCCTCTACGAGGTGAGGTATCTCGCCACAACAAGGGCCACACCATGTAGCCCAGAAGTCGATGAGCACCCACTTGCCGCTCTTGCAGAGATCCGATACGCGGACCATCTCGCCCTCTGTATTGCGAAGCTCGAGGTCGATAAGCTCAGCACCAACCATCGTAGCCTTGAATTTCTTGTATGTCTCGAGGTTCTCGAAGCGTGTGTCTATCTTGTTGAAGATCTCGGTTGCCACAGTATCATCGCCACCATAACTAACATATGTTGGTAGGAGACCGAGTGATAGTGGGTTGTCGATATTTGCATTCATGAAGTCAACCATGCTCTGAAGTACAGCCTGATAATTAGCCTCTGCCTCCTCCTCAGTTGTTGACATATACATGGTCTCAATCAAGGCACTAATCTCGTCGGCATATGTAAGCCACTTGTCAGTCAAGGCAGAGCCTACTGGCTTTAGCTCTCCATCCTCATACACAAAGTTAACGGCGCTGCCATCAGCGTAGCACCACGAGCGGAGCTCTCTGTTAACAATGACGTTTATTCCGTCACCATCGTATGTATTGATGGTTGTGGCAAACTTACCATCCTCGTCGACGTTCACCTCAATGCTACCATCCTGGTACTCTATTGTAATTGTTGCAGGAATCTCGTCAAGAGCCGACAAATCACCGCTAATCTCATTAGATAGCATCTCTGTAGCAATCACCTCCTGAGTTGCCTCCTCTGCCTTCTTCTTCTCGTTGCCGCCACATGCTACAAGCACCGCAGTGCAGCACAAAAGCGCAAATAATCTCTTCATAATTCTCTATAGTTTTAAGTTTGTCTCATCAATAACGCATTAGCAACATATCTTATTGTGCTAATGTTTCACTCTGTCTGGGTTCGACTTTATAAAGCTCTCCCACGACGAGCTGCCCTTGCGGGCTTTACTGTCGCCACCTAGGCCCTTGCGCTTGTCACCTGCTGTGGCGCGCGTGAGGGCGTTGTTGGCTGTCATCCAGTGACATAGAGCTACGGCCATGCCATCCGTAGCATCGAGCTTGCGAGGCTTATAGTCGGTGCCAAGCATGGCGTTTATCATCGTTGCCACCTGCTCCTTGGATGCCTGGCCTCGACCTGTTATCGCCTGCTTGATGCGCGAGGGTGCATACTCCGCAATCGCGATATCCTCCCTTACGCTGAGCACCGCCGCTATGGCCACGCCCTGTGCTCTGCCGAGCTTTAGCATCGACTGCACGTTGGTGCCGAAGAATGGTGACTCGAAGGCTACCTCCGAGGGCTCATAGCTGCGCACAAGAGCTACAACCCTCTCGAAGATATAGCGTAGCTTCTGGTGAGCGTCGCCAATCTTATGCATATCTATCTCACCGAGGATGAGGGCTTGGGGCTTGCCGTCAACAATCTCGATGACGCCATAGCCCATATAGTTAGTACCGGGGTCAATGCCCATTATCCTCACCCCTGCGCTCATCCTACTCCTCGAGCTTTGTTATGCGCTTCTCCATCTCGCGGAGCTTCTGCGCTATCTCTGGAAGATTCTTGAATACGGCAAATGAGCGGTGGTACTGCACGCCTGCAAGTGCTGGTGACCCGAAGCGAATCTCGCCATCGGGCACGCTCTTATCCAAGCCACTCTGTGAGCCAATCTTACAGTTGTTGCCCACGGTGATGTGGTCGGCAAAGCCTACCTGGCCACCGACGAAGCAGTTAGAGCCAATCTTCGTAGTGCCGGCGATGCCTACCTGTGCAGACATCACGGTGTTAGAGCCAATCTGTACGTTGTGACCCACCTGGATGAGGTTGTCGAGCTTCACGCCCGAGCGGATAATTGTTGAGTCTGTCTTTGCACGGTCGACACATGTGTTGGCACCAAGTTCCACGTTATCCTCGATGATAACATTACCGAGCTGTGGGATCTTTGCGAAGGTGCCATCCTCCTTTGGTGCGAAGCCGAAGCCGTCGGCGCCGATGACAACGCCTGCGTGGAGGATACAGTTCTTGCCTACAACGCAACCCTCATAAATCTTTACGCCAGGGTATATCTTTGTGCCCTCGCCAATAGTCACATTGTCACCGATGTAGCACTGTGGATATATCTGCACGTTGTCGCCCACCTGTGCTGTGCCCTCGATTACTGTAAAGTCGCCGATGAAGCAGTTGTCGCCCACCTTAGCGCCCTCGTGTATCGATGCGAGCTTCGAGATGCCGCTCTTGCGTGGGCGTGTGGCGTTGTACATCTCCAATAGGTTGAGCACACACTGACCAACATTCTCCACCTTGATGAGTGTTGTTCTCACCTCCTGCTTAGGCTCGAAGGTCTTGTCCACAAGGACGATAGATGCCTCTGTGGTATATAAATATTGCTCATAGGCTGGGTTTGTGAGGTAGGCCAAAGATCCCTCCTTACCACCATCAATCGATGATACGGTAGATACCGTAGCGTTCTTATCTCCGACGATCTCGCCGCTAAGAAGTCCGGCGATCATCTCTGCTGTAAACTGCATAATATTGGGTTTTTAGTTACTATTTATCGATGTAATCATTGAGGTTTATGCCCTCGGGTAGTAGGTCGTCGCACGCGTGACCAAAGGCGTGTAGCTCACGAACAAGCGACGAAGATATGTGCTCCACCTCAGCGGGGGCGATGAGAACTACGGTGCGTAGCTCAGGAAATACGTGGCGGTTAGCGTGGTCCATGGTGCGTTCGTAGTCGAAGTCGGCGGCATTGCGCACGCTACGTACTATCGTGTTGGCACCCACACGTCGAGCCTCGTCACCCGTGAGCGTAGAGTATACAGTGACCTCAATGCGCTCGTCGCCAGCATATACTCTCTCTATGAGGCTCTTGCGACTCTCGGTTGAGAGCATACCTCGCTTGGCTGGGTTGTGGCCTATGGCTATGATAACCTTGTCGAATAGGCGCAGCGCCTCCTCAACAACGGCAGCATGACCTCGTGTGAAGGGGTCGAAAGACCCTGGAAAGATAGCTATTCGCTCCATATCTTTTATATATATTCATGCAAAGGTAGTAAAAATTTTTATAATTTGTCATATTTTCCAATATTTTGATATGGCGCAACTTCCACTCCTATCGGCGCTTGCGGCGTTTCAATTCAATATATTCGGAATATACAAGCTGAGTGTTCGGGTTTGACGACACAATCTCCTGTCTTATAGCCTTTGTGCCGAAGCGTATAAACCAAAATTTGCGAGGCACACGGTGTACCACCTGGTAGAGTGTGTCGACACTACGTAGCGAGTAGGCGATGCTATCTTCGGTCACGCTCCCAGATATGGTACTCCACGTATCGCCACCCTCGAATACTTTAACCGTGTCACGAATGGTGTCGCGCATGATGATGGTGTCGCGTAGCGGCAGGGTAGCACCATAGTTGCTCTGCGTGGCACTTAGGGCGTAGCTCTCGGCGCGACGTAGCTTTATGCCAAGTTCCTTTATACGTTGGGCATCCTCAGCCCGATGCTCCCGAAATTCGTTGAGTGTTAGCTGTAACACCTCGATGGAGGCTGCCGACTCGCCTGCGCGCGTTTTGTATAACTCGACGTCGCTAAGTAGGGCGTGCTGGTTGCGCTTAAGGCGCTGATTTTCATTGCATAAGTACGCAATGATAAGGCCACATACAATGGTGGCTACGGAGGCTACGATAGCCGCCGTAATAGCAGTTTTTTTCATAATATTTATCGATTAATTGTTAGCGTGACAGAGCTGTCACACGACAAAGGTACCCTATAAATGAGCCCTTGGTTTCCACACTTTTTAGAAAGATGAAAAATAAATTTCGAAATTTCAATACGAAATTATGAATTATTTTATACCTTTGTATAATATATTGTACACAGGCATATTAAAGATAACAACAATTATAAAACTAAAATTTCCAACTATGGCTACTAAGTATTCAGGTAAGACTCGTATTGAGAGCGACCTTATTGGTGAGATGGAGGTGCCCGTTGAGGCTCTCTATGGTGTGCAGACATTGCGCGGTATTGAGAACTTCCCAATCAGCCGCTTCCACCTCTCAGACTATCCTTTGTTCATCAACGGCTTGGCAATGACTAAGCTCGGTGCTGCTGAGGCTAACCACCAGCTCGGTCTCTTGACCGACGAGCAGTTCGATGCTATCTCAAAGGCATGCCTCGAGATTATGCAGGGTCAGCACCACGATCAGTTCCCATGCGACATGATCCAGGGTGGCGCTGGTACAACTACCAACATGAACGCTAACGAGGTTATCGCTAACCGTGCTCTTCAGCTCATGGGCCACGAGGCAGGCGAGTATCAGTACTGCTCACCTAACGACCACGTTAACTGCTCACAGTCAACTAACGATGCTTACCCTTGCGGTATCCACCTCGGTCTCTATGCAACTCACTTGGTGTTCATGAAGCACTACGACGCCCTCATCGACTCTTTCGACAAGAAGGCTAAGGAGTTCGCTAACATCCTTAAGATGGGTCGTACACAGCTCGAGGATGCTGTGCCTATGACTCTCGGTCAGACATTCGGTGCCTTCGCTCAGATCTTGCGCGAGGAGAAGAAGAACCTTAACTTCGCTGCTGAGGAGTTCCTTACAGTGAACATGGGTGCTACAGCTATCGGTACAGGTATCTGCTCTGAGCCAGAGTATGCTGAGAAGTGTATCGCTGCATTGCGCCAGATCACAGGCTGGGATATCAAGCTCGCTGAGGATCTCGTAGCAGCTACATCTGATACATCATGCATGGTGGGCTACTCATCAGCTCTCCGTCGTGTAGCTTGTAAGCTCAATAAGATTTGTAACGACCTTCGTCTCTTGGGCTCAGGTCCACGTTGCGGTCTCCATGAGTTCGACCTTCCAGCACGTCAGCCAGGCTCTTCAATCATGCCAGGTAAGGTTAACCCAGTTATCCCTGAGGTTATGAACCAGATCTGCTATAAGGTTATCGGTAACGACGCTTGCGTTGCTATGTGCTGCCAGGAGGCTCAGATGGAGCTTAACGCAATGGAGCCTACAATGGCACAGTGCTGTTTCGAGTCTGCTGAGATCATGATGAACGGCTTCGATACCCTCCGCGTAAACTGCGTTGATGGCATCAAGGCTAACGAGGAGCAGTGTCTCAAGTATGTTCAGGATAGCTTCGGCGTTGTAACAGCTCTTAACCCTGTTATCGGCTACAAGAACTCTACAAAGATCGCTAAGGAGGCTATGGCTACTGGCCGTCGTGTATACGACCTCGTTCTCGAGCACGGCATTCTCACTAAGGAGGAGCTCGATATCATCCTCTCTCCTGAGAACTTGATTAAGCCTGTTAAACTCGACATCAAACCTCGCAGATAATTTGTTGTGATAAAGGGTCATTCTCGGCCCATCCCAAAAGTAATACCCCTCGGGCTGTACGTTTAAGTACTATCCCGAGGGGTATTCTTTTGCGATAGACCAAGCCTAACCCTTTCTGACAACAAATCGGGTCGTGGTGCTAATGTCTGTTGTCGTGCCGAGTAGTTCCGCTGCGCTCTGGGGAAATTCCCTCAACTACTCTCCGCTACTCTCACCCTTAACTACCCATACTACTCATAAGTGAAATTAGTGATTTTAAGGAAATTATGGAGCCCTGCGATTATTTAACTATAATCCCTAATTTCCTTAAACTCACTAAATTCCCTACCCTGAATTAAAAGAGTCAACAGGCTGATACGATAAATCCCCGAAAGGAGCGTGTCCATTCGGGGATTTTGTCGATGCGTCGTCATTGCGCCGCTATCTCAATGAATTACCAGTTGAGAATCTTCTTGAAGTCGTACTCCTCAGGGTTCTGGAGGTAAGCCTTAGCTGCCTCATAGTCTGCTGGGGTGATGTAGTGCATCAAGTTGTCGATAACCTGGTGGATCTTATCGGCGTTGATGTCAACGAGGCGTGGTGGAATCTTACCTGTCTCAGGATCCTGCAAGTCGCGCAAGTAGAGAGGTGATACGTAGCCCTCCTGGCTGATATATACCATACAGCCGGTCTTACCCTCAGAGAAGAGCTTATAAACACCCATACCGAGCTGTGAGCAGTATACAAGGTCGAAGGCACATGGGGTCTGGCAACGTACCTCGTAGCCAATCTCCACTGGACGTGACTTAACCTTGATGCCGAGCTCCTTGCAACGCTTCTCCAAGAGAGTGTTGAACATCTCAGCCTTAGATACCTTACCGAGCTCTGGGTGACCGTGGTCGTCGTATGAGAAGTTGATGCCTGACTTTAGAATCTCCTCCTCGTCCAACGCGTGGAATACACCCTCCGATACCATAGCAGCGCCATAGTCCATGTTGAGGAGCTTACGCTTAACGATAGCCGAGATGATAAGGCTGATGGTCTTGTCGATAGTGATCTTTGTCTTGTTGAACATCTCAGGGATGATGATCATAGGGTAGTGGCATGCCGATGCGATACCGAAAGCAAGGTGACCTGCTGAGCGGCCCATGGCTGCAACAACAAACCAGTTAGCCGAGGTGCGAGCATCGTTATATACTGCGCGACCGATAACTGAACCTGCGTTCTTTGCTGACTGGTAGCCGAAGGTAGGCATGCCTGCTGGCAATGGAAGGTCGTTATCGATAGTCTTAGGAACGTGGATGTTAGCAATAGGGTACTGCTTAGCCTCCAAGAACTTAGCGATGCGGTTAGCTGTAGATGCGGTGTCATCACCACCAACAGTAACAAGCAACTTGATGTTGTTCTGCTTGAAGAAGTCGAGATTGAAGTTCTTCTCGAAGTCCTCGTTAGATGGCTTGAAACGGCTCATGGTGAGGTAAGAGCCACCCTGGTTGAAGATGTAGTCAACACGGAACATATCCAAATCCTCGTAACGTGGGTTTGGGTTGAAGAGTCCCGAGTAGCCATAGTGCAAGCCGATAACGCGATAACCCTTAGCAAGGAAGGTCTTGGCAACAGAGCCCACAACGGTGTTCATACCAGGAGCAGGACCGCCACCTGTGAGAATAGCAATAGCCTCTTTCATAGTGATATATGATTTTAATTAATAATAGTTGCAATTGATTGTACAAATATACTAAATATTTTTATTAACGCATCAAATATTTTGCTACTATTGCATTTTTTGTAATAAATAGTTATTTTTGTAGTAGATAAATATATGTGACTATGAGAAAATTAACGCTTATCATACTTGCGCTTGGCATTGCGCTTAATGCTCTTGCGCAGTCGCCCTTCAATGGTAGTATCGTGCGCAACGATGGCACGGGTGTCAAGGCGCGCATCAATGTTATGGGTACCGATAAGTTCACCATGTCGGACCGCAAGGGTCGTTTTGGTCTTACCGATGTTGCCGAAGATGCCGTGCTGCAGATTGTTGCCAAGCGCGATACCATCGTCGTGGAGCTTAACGGTCGCCGTAGCATCGACATCGTCTGGGATAGTCGCGTTAACATCTATCAAGCAACGGAGTCCGAGGAGTTGATGAACTATGGCTTTGGCTATGTGAAGCGTCGCGAGAGCACCGACTTCTCGTCGGGCATATCGGGCGATAGGTTGCGCTCGATGGGCACCTCTAACCTCGGCGATGCCATTGTCAAGTGCTATCCAGGATTGCGATATATCAACGGCGAGCTATGTCTACGCACCCAAAACTCTATTAATAGCAGCTCGGCGGTATTGGTGCTATGCGACGGCATAGAGACCAACCTCGACTATATAAACATCTACGATGTCAAGTCGGTGGAGGTTATCAAAAGCTCCAATATGTATGGCTTTAGGGGTGTGCATGGTGTTGTTCTCGTGACGACAATGACGGGTGAAGATGCGCTGAAACGACAGAGATAAGATTGTAAATATATAAGTGATTATGAAGAGAGTATTGTGGGGCATAGTGTCACTCCTATCTATTGTGGCGATGACATCGTGCGAGAATGAGCATCCCGAGATTGTTGATGTAGGCTATGTAGAGAAGGAGGTGGAGACCATAGAGTTCACCAACGCATATTTCGTATATGGTGGCGATGAGGTAGGTCTTGCTGGTTCCGATTGTTGGGTTGTGAAGCTCTATACCGACATGGAGATAGATATGTATGGTAACCTAATAGGTCCTGGTCATGCAATGCAGCTAATGCTAAATGCCCCATATAACGAGGCCCAGGAGCCATCGCTCGATAAACTCCAGGGAGAGTATTTCTCGCAGAGTAACTCGGGAGATTATAGCGCTGGCACATTTATCTATGGATATATGAACTACTTGGACCTACCTAATGGCCGTGTCGAACTGCCCGATGGAACGTTCTATGCCTCGATTGCTGAGGGTGAGACCAAGATGAATGCCGACATGTTGGATGATGGCAAGCTGCAGATAACCGTCGAGGATGATGGTACGATAAGCATCGAGGGCACCTTGGTCGGCAAGCAGTGCCGCAAGCGTAAGTTCACCTGGAGGGGCGATGCCGACATACGCTCCGAGGTTGTTGAGCAGACACCCAACTCGCTGTTGACTGACGACTTGGAGCTAACATCATTCACTAAGGCTCATTTCGATGATCGCGGCGACTACTTCTACTTGGGCAATGACTCCTATCGCGATATCCTCATCTTCCTGGCCGATGACACTATCGAGTTTGAGTGGGGTAAGCCCGTAGGCTCAGGCAATGTCTTGCGCCTCGAGCTGCTTGTCCCCTATGATACCGATATCCGAGATGGTATCCCTCCTGGTACCTATCCTATGCTTGTGCGTAATCAAGATACCTCGTTCAACAAGGAGGATATAACCCCCTACCATGCCGTACCGGGACTCCCCAATCGCTTTACCATCCCATATTGGTCGGGCTGTTGGTTTGTGGAGTATGAGGATGGCGCTTGGAGTGATAGCTATGCTCGTATCGATGGCGGCGAAATCATAGTTGAGCGTGATGCAGATGGCACACATCGCTTTATCTGCAACCTCGAGGATTGCTCCGACCCACGATTTAAGATCACGGCCGATGCTACCATCGCTAATGAAAATATTCTCGGCATTGAGGATGACAAACCTAAGGAGGAGCTCGAGAAGAATAGCTACTCGATAGATGGCGAAGTGGGCATGCTCAATAGCGTTGCTCTGGAGATGCTTGGCGAGGATATATACATCGTGGGAACGCCCGTAGAGGGCATAGCCTCGGCTATGGATATGTTCGAGTGCGAGGAGTATATCTACGCAGCAGTAAGCCCAACGCTTGTGGGCAGGGAGGTAGACCTTATGTCCGAGGAGAATGCCTATACCATCATCTCTATGCTCAAGGGC
This sequence comes from Alistipes sp., assembly GCA_045654925.1. GTDB lineage: Bacteria > Bacteroidota > Bacteroidia > Bacteroidales > Rikenellaceae > Alistipes. Next base: position 17,859 of record JAZOOI010000004.1, read on the forward strand.
GCTGCCATAGAGTCGCTCTCGCCAGATGCCACCGAGGAGATTTCTGCGGGCTCTATGCTATTTAATTATGAGGATAATGTTGCAGATGTCAAGGGTGAGATAACCCTTGCCGATGGCACCCTGCTTAAGTTCCGCCTATCGGCCGAGAAGCAGATGGTGATAAATGAGAATACCATCGCGCGTGGCTCCGAGGAGAAGCCTCTGCGCTCGGCATTCTATATGGAGGAGGATGGCCTCACATACCTCTACTTCACCCCTGCGGGCCTCGACTACTTCCAGGAGCTGGAGGTTGCAACATGGTATCTATACTTTGTCTTTGATACCACCCTTACTAATGGTGTGAAGCATAATATCTCGCCAGCAACACTCGAGATGTTCGGCATGGTCGATAATCTCGACCCAAGCAATAGCTTTGACCTTACAGCCGAGGATATGGCAGTTGCCTCTGGCGACTTCACCATCACACGCCACGCTGCAGGTGACTATCTATCTATAATAAACATCACGGTGCAGGGTGTTACCTATAAGGTAGTATTCGACGGTATGTGTATATCGGCAAGCTACGTGCCTGACGAGAAGAATAACTACTTTATATATAATGATAAGGAGTATGTAATGTACTCGGCGACGCTAACTGCCGAGGAGTCGCTCTATAAGTTTAGCTTCATGAACTCGGGTGGTAAGGCTGTAGAGCTCACTGCGCCACAGAACTTCTTCAATGGCAATTCATACGGCTTCTCGCAGAGTGCCGACTTCACTGTGGCCTACAACCGCCGAACATATAGTAAGGCGAATGGTGATAGCGGCACGATGACGGCGATATATAATGCAGAGACGCAGCATCTCGAGCTATACTTCACCAACTACAATGGTATGGAGTTTAACTATAAGGGGGCAGTTGAGATTAAGTAAAGTGAGTGTGTGCGTAGCACTTAACATATAACAATGATTATGAAGATATTACAACATATTATCCTCATTGCGGCGATGGTCGTAGCGATGGGATGTGAGAATGAGGGTGTGGAGACCCCTGAGCAGCAAGAGCCAGCATATGGTTACCTTGAGTTTGGCGATGAGCAAATCCCCGTAGAGTTTGTAAGACCGTCATATGGAGGAGATTGGGTGTTGGTGATGCTATCGCCCAAGAGCGATAGCTCGGAGCTCACGACAAATGCCATTATAGGTCTACGCACCGAGCTTTTAGACCAGGAGTGCGATGTGGAGCGCCTCTACTGCATCGATGACTATATGGTGGTCTATGAGGATCCGCAATGCTACTACGCCCCCTTTAGACCTCTGCAGTCGGGAACAATCTATATGTCGAAGAGCGATACCAATATAAGCGTGGTGCTCGATGTAGTGCTCTTTGATGGTACTCCTTTAAGATACGAAAATAGTAATCTTCCATTAGAGTAGTGGTCTTGTGTGCCGCGAGTAAAAAATAAGGGTGTCACCAATCGTGACACCCTTAATCTTTTTTTGCCATTAACTATCGGCGCTGGCGGCGCTGCTCACGGTTGAGCTGCTCCTGCTGCTGCTTGAGAAGTTCCTCGTAGCGCTCCTGGAAGCGTGACTTCTTCTTGGGCTTCGATGCGTTAGCAAGAAGACGTGCACGTACCTTGTCATCGTCTACCGAGCGGCGGATGATGAACATGATGAGCATTGTGAACATCTGCGATAGGAAGTAGTAGTAGCACAAGCCTGATGAGTAGCCGTTGAAGAAGAAGAGCATCATCACTGGCATGAAGTATACCATCATAAACTTCATCACACCGGCACCTGGCTGACCTGATGTTGTTGCTGCCTGCTGCTTATAGCTATAGAATGAGTAGCCGAAGAGCGAGATAGCCATCAACAACGCAAAGAGGCTCACATGGCTACCATAGAATGGAATTGAGAATGGGAGCTCCAATACGCTATCGTATGACGATAGGTCATCAGCCCAGAGGAAACTCTCACCACGAAGCTCGATACTTGCGGGGAAGAAGCGGAACATAGCCCACAAGATAGGCATCTGGATGAGCAGTGGTAGACAGCCTCCCATAGGGCTAACACCCGCCTTGCGGTATAGCTCCATAAGCGCCTGCTGCTTCTTCATGGCATCCTCCTGCTTAGGATACTTCTGGTTGATCTCCTCCATCTCAGGACGTATAGCGCGCATCTTCGCTGTTGACATATAGCTCTTATAGGTCAATGGAAGGATGATAAGCTTAACGATGAGTGTGAGGATAAGGATGATAAGACCAAAGCTTAGGCCGTTATCCTTCAACCAGTTGAACACAGGAATGGTGAGGATGCGGTTGAGCCAGCCGATGAGCCAGCCACCCATAGGGATGATCTCCTCAAGGTTATTCTCTCTGTCGGCGAAGGCAACATCCTTCATGATATTATAGTCGTTAGGACCATAGTAGAATGCAAACTCATACTCCTCGCTACCATCATGTGGAATGATGATGCGTGTGTCGAAGGCCTTAACATAGTCGTCACCCTCCTCAGCAGTCTTAAAGCCCAAGCCAGCGTGTATCACATCCTCAGCAAGAAGTGCCGATGTGAAGTACTGCTGCTTGAGGGCAAACCAGTCGAGGCCACGGTGGTGCTCACGCTCGCCCGATGCGTCAATCTCATCGCTCTCCTCCTCCTCGTGGTCGTAGAACATGATTGTTGATGCTGCGCTCTCGTTGGTGAAGCTCTTCTCGTTGTGCATAGACTCATGCTTCCAGCGCAAGATGATCTCGCTGCTATCCTCGAGGTAGTCGCTAAGACCACTCTGTGCGATGTCGAAGTCGATGAGGTAGTCCTCGCTTGGGTTGCCGCTGTTGTTGATGGTGTAGGCGTACTCCACCTTACCGCCCTGCTCATCCAATGGCAAGGTCATGACAACCTTGGTGGCGCTATTATCCTCCGCTGTGATAACATCGCAGTCGAAGAGGTAGTCGTTGGTGTTGAGTGTAACATCGCCACGGTGGATGTCGATACCGAAGTATGCAGAGCCTGGGTTGATGAGGTTCACATTGGCGCGCTCCTCCTTTGCAACACCCTTCTCGTAGCGCTTGTAATCATTGAGCTCAACGCTAACAATCTTACCACCCACGCGGTCGAAGCAAACGGTCATATAGCCGTTGCGTACGGTGTCAATCTGTGACTCCATCTCGTGGCGCTCCAAGAGCGTCTGGCCATGCTTGATGACCTGTGCAGTAAGCTCCTGCTGCTTCTTGTCCTCAATCTCCTTAGCTTTATCCTCTGCCGATAGATTCTCCCATCTCTCAGCCTCGGCCATCTCGTTTGCAGCCTCTATCTCGCGCTGCTCCTTAGCTGCCTTTTCGTTTGCCTCTTTAATCTCGGCAGCCTTCTCCTGCTCACTGCTCATGTAGAAGGTGTAGCCGATGAATACGGCCACCATAAGCACTAAGCCAATAATCGTTTTTTTGTCCATCTAAAATCTCTATTTTTTCTCTTAAATCTGTATTGCGGTACAAAGAAAGGTAAAATAATACTATTTGTTGTTCTCATCGCGATATTTGAGCGCCTCCTGAACAAAACGCACGAACAATGGATGAGGATTTGCTGCTGTAGAGTGGTACTCTGGGTGATACTGAGCACCTACGAACCAGCGGTGTGTAGGTATCTCGACAACCTCTACCAAGCCAGTGTCGGGGTTAAGACCTGTAGCCTTCATGCCTGCAGCCTCGAAGTCTGGGAGGAAGGTGCTGTTGAACTCGTAGCGGTGGCGGTGACGCTCTACGATGTTCTCCTGGCCATACGCCTCGCGCACGCGTGAGCCCTCAGCAAGGTGACATGGGTAGCCACCAAGACGCATTGTGCCGCCCTTGGCAGTAACCTTCTTCTGCTCCTCCATAAGGTCGATTACGGCATGCTTTGTCTGCACCATCTCGCTTGAGTGTGCATCGGCCCAGCCAATGACGTTGCGTGCAAACTCAATAACAGCACACTGCATACCAAGGCAGATGCCGAAGAAAGGAACATTGTTCTCACGAGCATAGCGTACAGCAACGAGCTTACCCTCGATACCGCGGTTGCCGAAGCCTGGTGCCACCATGATAGCCGACATCTTGCCAAGCTGATCCTTAACATTGTCGATGGTAAGACGCTCAGAGTTAACGTAGTGTAGCTTAACCTTAACCTCATTTACTGCACCAGCGTGGATGAATGACTCACTGATTGATTTGTAGGCATCAGGAAGCTCTGTGTACTTACCCACCAAGGCGATGTCAACGACACTCTTAGGGTTCTTGATACGCTCTACGAATGCCTCCCACTCAGCCATGTTTGGCTCCTGGTCAGCCTCCAAGCCGAGCTTCTCCAAAAGCACGCCGTCGAGGTTCTGCTCATGCATACGCAAAGGCACCTCGTAGATTGTAGGCACGTCGATAGACTGCACCACAGCCTCAGGTGTAACGTTACAGAAGAGAGCCACCTTGCGACGTACATCCTGGCTTAACTCATGCTCCGAGCGGAGTACGAGGATGTCGGGCTGAAGACCATACGACAATAGCTCCTTCACAGAGTGCTGCGTAGGCTTGGTCTTAAGCTCGCCCGAAGCGGCCATGTATGGGATGAGTGTTAGGTGTACCAATACTGTGTTCTGGTAGCCAAGCTGATAGCGTAGCTGACGTACCGACTCGATGAATGGCAACGACTCGATATCGCCTACAGTACCACCAATCTCGGTGATGATGACGTCGTACTTCTTGGTTGCGCCCAAGAGCTGCACGCGACGCTTAATCTCGTCGGTGATGTGAGGGATGACCTGTACGGTCTTACCCAAGAACTCACCACTGCGCTCCTTGTCGATGACACACTGGTAGATCTTACCTGTTGTCACGTTGTTGTTCTTGGTAGTCTGTATAGAGGTGAAACGCTCATAGTGACCGAGGTCGAGGTCGGTCTCTGTACCATCCTCTGTAACGTAGCACTCGCCATGCTCATAGGGGTTGAGCGTGCCGGGGTCAACATTGATATAGGGGTCGAGTTTCTGGATTGTCACCGAATAACCACGTGCCTGCAAAAGACGTGCGATAGATGCAGAGATGATGCCCTTACCGAGTGAAGAGGCAACACCACCCGTAACAAAAATGTACTTTGGTTTAGATAGTTTCATATCCTATAGGTTTTTTTACGTTCGTCAATGTTGTTAATAGTGTAATTACTTTGGGAACTATGCCTCGCCCTGCTGCTTGGCCTCCTCCTGGTCGATGAGCTTTATCTTCTCGATAATCTCACCCATTTCGCGCTTCGAGCGCTCGATCTTCTCGCGCACGTCAGCAATCAGAGCCTCGGCATTCTTCGACTTAGAGAAGAAGCCGATGTTGTTCTCCAAGAGTGCGATGTCCTGCTCCATCTGGCGCACCTTGTTGTATAGCTTCTCGCGCTCGTTGCGTAGCTGGTTGCCGCCCTTCATGCCCGATACGCGCTCCTTGAAACGGTTCATCGAGCGGTCGCGCTCCGATGAACGTAGTGTGGCGAACATGCCGTCAACAATAGCCTTATACTCCTTCTGCAATGCATCCTTCTGCTTGATGGGCACGAAGCCTATCTGGCTCCAGCGACGCTGGAACTCCTTGACGAGGTCGAAGCCTCCCGCCTTGATGTCGGCAGTGCGCATCTCCTCGAGGAGTGCCTGCTTGAGTTTGAGGTTCTCCTCATGCTCGTTATCGATAGCTGAGAAGTGCTCGGCCTTACGCTCGAAGAACTTGTCGCAAGCGGCGCGGAAGCGCTTCCAGATAGCATCTGAGTGGCGACGTGCCACGGTGCCTGTCTTCTTCCACTTTGCCTGCAAGGCGATAATCTCGTCGGTAGCGCTCTTCCAATCCTCAGACATGGCAAGTGTCTCAGCCTGCTCACAAAGCTCCTGCTTGGCGAGTAGGTTCTGCTCCATCTCGCTCTTCTGGCCTGCGTAGTAAACACGCTTTAGCTCGAAGAACTTGTCGCAAGCGGCACGGAAACGCTCATATATGCGGTTGTTATCCTTCTTTGGGGCGTAGCCGATAGTCTTCCATACCTTCTGTATCTCCAGCAGCTCATCGCCAGCCTTGTTCCAATCCTTGCGTGAGAGGAGTGGCTGGGTGAGGAGTGCCTCGGCCTTCTCGCACAACTCGCTCTTTAGTGCGAGGTTCTTTGTCTGCTCAGCCTTGAGTGTCTCGAAGTGCTCCTGGTGGCGCTTGTTGATGCGGCTTGATGCCTCTTTGAAGCGCTCCCACAACGCCTCCTTGAACTCCATGGCCACAGGGCCTGTCTCGCGCCACTCGTCGTGGAGCTTCTGAAGTTTGCGGAATGCCTCTACCACCTGGCTCTCGAGGGCCAATGCCTCGGCCTGCTCGCAGAGCGACATCTTAACCTCGTAGTTCTTCTTGAGGTCGAGGTCGCGAAGCTCCTTGTTAATCTTTATGAAGTTGTAGAAGTTCTCGACATGAAGGTTGTAGGTCTCCCACAAATCCTTGACATTCTGCTGTGGCACAAGACCTGTCTCCTTCCACTTTGTCTGCAACTCACGGAAGCGTGTGAAGGTGGTGTTCATGGTCTCGTCGGAGTTAATGAGCTCCTTAAGCTCGTCGATGATTTGAAGCTTTATCTTGAGGTTATGCTCCTTGTTAGCCTCAATCTCGGCGATGTGCTTGTCGCGGTGCTCGCGATAGATGGCGAAGAGCTCCTTGAAGCGCTGCTCATCAGCGTCGGGTGTTGCGACAAATGCCTCAGCCTCGCCACCTGCATCGATGAATGCCTTGCGCTCAGCCTCGACGCGTGCACGGTGCTGCTTGTATAGTGCTATCTTGATGGCCTCAACCGTAGGACGCAGTGTCTGCACTGGCTCCGACTCTATCTTTTGGGCGAAGAGCTGAACGAGTTCTGCCTCGCTCATGCCCGATAGGTCGTCATTCGCAACCGCTGTTGCCTCCTGCTCCTCGGCTGTCTCCTCGCCAATCTCAAGGCCTGCTGCATCGGCGGCAAGTGCTGCCTCCTCCTCGGCAAAGGTCTCGCTCATTGAGGGTCTCTCCTCGGTGGGAGTCTCTGTGGTTGCTGCCACCTCTGTGGCGCTGGTGCTTCTCATCTGCGTATCTTCGGCAGGGTTGCCGACAGGCTCCACTGGAGCCGTAAGGTTGATCTTTTCAGTAGCCATCGCTTACTTGTTTTAAGGTTGATTTTTGCGCGCGCGTTGCGCATATATTTCCGCAAATATAATAAATCTTTTCCAAAGATGTTCTCCAATGCTTGAATTTTTATTTTTCGCCAAAAATTCATTGTAGTGAAATATGCTAAAATTAGATTAAATAACGCATTGCAAAAAGGGACGATAAATCATATGTATGACTATAATTTGAATTGGCTTTTGGTGTGATGAAAAATAGGGGGTGAAAAAGTGTGGGAAAATGTTGGAAATTCACCTAAATTTTATTAACTTTGTTACGTTTTTCAAGAACACTCCTAAATCACGACATTAACAATAACAATTATAAACTTTACGAAAATGGTAATTCTTGTACTAAATTGCGGTAGCTCGTCAATCAAGTATCAGGTTCTTGACGTTAACGAGTCACAGGAGACGCTTCTTGCCAAGGGTTTGGTAGAGCGTATTGGTTTGGCTGAGGGTGATCTCACTCACAAGCCTCAGGGTAAGGATAAGTTTGAGCTTCACTGCCCAATTCCAGACCACACAACAGGTATTCGTCTTGTGCTCGATGCCTTGACACACGCTGAGCATGGCGTTATCAAGTCACTCGATGAGCTTAAGGCTGCTGGTCACCGTGTGGCTCATGGTGGTGAGTTCTTTACCGACAGCTGCCTCGTTGACGATGAGGTTAAGGCTAAGATCGAGTCATTGTACTCTATTGCTCCTTTGCACAACCCTGCAAACCTCGAGGGTATCCTCTCTATGGAGAAGGTGTTGCCAGGTATCAAGCAGGTGGCTGTGTTCGATACATCATTCCACCACACTATCCCTGCTATCAACTACTTGTATGCAATCCCTTATGAGTACTATGAGAAGTATCGCGTTCGTAAGTATGGTTTCCACGGTACTAGCCACAAGTTCGTTGCTCGCGTAGGTGCTGAGATGTTCGGTCTCGACTTTGAGAACTCAAAGATTGTTACTTGCCACATCGGTAACGGTGCATCTGTAACCGCTATTAAGAATGGTAAGTCATTCGATACATCTATGGGCTTCTCACCACTCGATGGTCTTGTGATGGGTACACGTGCAGGCTCAATGGATGTTAGCGCTGCAACATACGTAGCTCAGAAGGAGGGTATGTCACTTGCCGAGCTCGACAATATGCTCAACAAGAAGTCAGGTGTTCAGGGTCTTACAGGCATCTCAAGCGATATGCGCGATATCGACGCTGCATACGATGAGGGTAACGAGCGCGCTATCATCGCTCGCGATATGTATGGCAACCGCATCAAGAAGTTCGTCGGTGAGTATGCTGCTGAGATGGGTGGCGTTGACCTTGTAATCTTCACTGGTGGTGTTGGTGAGAACTCTCCAGAGGTTCGCGAGTACGTATTGCGTAACATGGAGTTCATGGGTCTTGAGTTTGACGAGGTTCGCAACCGCGGTAAGCGTGGCACAGACTATGAGATCTCTAAGGAGGGCTCACGCGTTAAGGCTGCCGTTATCTGCACTGACGAGGAGCTCGTTATCGCTAAGGATACATTCCGTTTGACAAAGTAATTGATTAAGTGAAATATATTATAAACAAATAAAACCTAAAACTATTATGATTAAGCATTTGGATGAGCTCGTAGCTGCTGCGGTGGCTCGTGGTAAGAAGAAGATGATTGTGGCTTATGGCCAGGATACACACTCTATCGGTGCAACCGATATGGCTATCAAGGCAGGTCTTGCAGAGGTTACCCTCGTTGGTGATCCTGAGGAGATTAAGAAGTCTTGCGAGGCTGAGGGCGTAGATATCAACCAGTACACTATCATTCCTGAGTCTGAGGACGTAAAGGCTGTTGAGATCGCTGTTAAGGCTGTTCACAACGGTGAGTACGACGTATTGATGAAGGGTGTTGTTCCTACCGATAAGTATATGCGCGGTATCTTGAACAAGGAGTGGGGCTTGTTGCCTGCTGGCACTGTTCTTAGCCACGTTACTGTATTGGAGGTTCCTGCATACCACAAGCTTCTTGTAGTTAGCGACGTAGCAGTTCTCCCATGCCCAACTTTGGAGCAGAAGAAGCAGATTGCTAAGTATCTCATCGCTACAGCTAACAACCTCGGTATCGAGCAGCCTAAGGTAGCTTTGCTTGCTCCAAGTGAGCAGCTTCTTCCAAAGGTTGTCAGCTCAGTTGAGGCTAAGGAGCTTTCAGACCTTGGTCAGGCAGGTGAGCTTGGTAACGCTTTGTTCCAGGGTCCTTTGGCATTGGACGTAGCTATCGACGAGGAGTCTGTAAAGATTAAGAAGCTTACAGGTCCTGTTGCTGGTGATGCTGACTGTATGTTGTTCCCTAACCTCGAGTCAGGTAACGTATTCTTCAAGGCTTGCTCTAAGTTCGGTGGTGCTGAGTTGGCAGCTATGGTTGCTGGTCCTACCGCTCCTTGCGTATTGACCTCACGTGGCGACTCAACCAAGACTAAGCTCTACTCAATCGCTTTGGCTTGCTTGTCAGCAAAATAATCTTACACTAAAAACTATAGACATTAATTATGGCTTACAATATTCTAACAATCAACCCTGGCTCGACATCAACTAAGGTGGCTTTGTTCCGTGACATGGAGCAGGTAAAGACCCTTACGTTGCGTCACTCAGCCGAGGAGATTGCTCGTTTTGCCTCTGTTGCCGACCAGCTCGAGTGGCGTTTGGAGATTATCCTCGACGCTTTGAAGGCTGATGGTATCAAGCTTGAGGATCTCAACGCCGTTATCGGTCGTGGTGGTCTTATGCGCCCTATCGAGGGTGGTGTTTACCGCGTTGGTGAGGCTATGATTGCAGACCTCGTTGCTCCTAAGCGCCAGCACGCCAGCAACCTCGGTGCTCTCATCGCACGTCGTATTGCTGACCAGGCAGGTGTTGAGGCTTACATCGCAGATCCAGTAGTTGTTGACGAGTTGCAGGACCTTGCTCGCGTTAGCGGTATCAAGTCTATCCCTCGTCGCTCTATCTTCCACGCTTTGAACCAGAAGGCTATCGCTCGTCGCTATGCTATGGAGGAGGGTGAGAAGTATGAGGATTTGAACCTTATCGTTGTTCACATGGGTGGTGGTATCTCTGTATCGGCTCACGCTAAGGGTCGTGTTATCGATACCAACAATGCCCTCGATGGTGATGGTCCTATCGCTCCAGAGCGTGCAGGTACCATCCCTGCAGGTGACCTTGTAGACCTCTGCTTCTCTGGCGAGTACCAGAAGGCTGACATCAAGAAGTTGCTCGCTGGTAAGGGCGGTCTTGTAGACCATGTTAATAGCAACAACGTTCAGGAGCTCAATGAGGTACGCGCTGCTAATGGCGACCAGGAGGCACGCTTCATGCTTGAGGCAATGTCTTATAGCGTAGCTAAGTGGATTGGCGAGATGGCAGTGGTATTGAAGGGTAAGGTTGACGCTATCCTTCTCACTGGTGGTATCGCTTGGAACAACTGCGTAAACGACGTTATCATCGACTACTGTAAGTTCATCGCACCTATCAAGATCTATCCTGGTGAGAACGAGCTTCAGTCATTGGCTGAGAACGCATTGCGCGTGTTGAAGGGCGAGACTGTAGCTAAGGAATATTAGTAGATGAAAATCTTAATTATCAACGGGGCGAACCTCAATCTATTGGGGCAGCGCCAACCCGAGATATATGGTAGCGAGAGCTTCGAGGAGTACCTCGAGGCTCTTCGTCTACGCTACTCGGAGCATACCATCGACTACTATCAGTCAAATGTTGAGGGTGAGATAGTTAACGCCCTACAGCAGGCCGACGGCTGCTACGATGGTGTGATACTTAATGCGGGTGGATACACCCACACCTCGGTGGTCATACGCGATGCTGTGGCTGCCATTCGTGTGCCTGTCGTTGAGGTGCACATCTCCTCTATCCTTGCACGTGAGGAGTTCCGCCACCAGTCGATGATTGCCCCTGTTGCCAAGGGTACAATCATGGGCTTCGGCATGGCCTCATATCGTTTGGCCCTCGACTACTTTATCGGATAGCTATGGCTAAGGGGTTGGAGCGTAGCGTGGCGAGCGGTGTGGCGTGGAGCTTCTCGGAGAAGTTCCTGACGATGGCCATACAGATGGTCGTCAGCATCGTCGTTGCGCGTGAGCTTATGCCCGAGGACTTTGGTGTCATGGCCATCATGACCTTCTTCACGTCGGTGGCTCTCACTATTGTCGACAGTGGCTTCTCGCAGGCTCTCATCCGCAAGTCGCAACCCTCTGACGAGGATTACTCCTCGGTGTTATCGTTCAATGTCGTCACCTCGCTGGTGTTGTATGTGGCCCTTGTGGCCCTTGCGTGGCCTGTTGCTCACTTCTATGAGTTGCCCGTCATCATCGACATTGCCCCCGTACTATTTCTTCTACTCCCCGTAAATGCTCTCTGTGTTGTGCAGACGGCGATGCTCAACCGTGAGCTTCGCTTCAAGCTGCTGTCGCAGATTATCTTCTCGGCATCGCTCATCAGTGGTGTCGTTGCCGTTGTCATGGCCTTTATGGGCTTTGGCATCTGGGCCCTTGTGGCTCAGCGTCTGCTTATGATGGCCATCAAGGCTATCCTCTTCTGGACGCTTCATCGCTGGCGTTGGCGTGTGAGACCCTCTATGGTATCGCTACGTAGTATGGCGCCCTTCAGTCTTCGACTACTCGCCACGGACCTTGTGGCATCTATATATAATAATGTAGCGCAGCTCTTCATCGGCAAGAGCTATTCTACATCCTCGCTGGGTTACTACTCGCAGGCGCAGAAACTGAAGGATCTCCCCGTGTTGTCTATCGTCTCGGCGGTGCAGGGTGTGACCTTCCCAGCGCTCTCGCGCATGGGCGATGATAGAGAGCGCCTTGTTGAGGGGTATATGCGTATTATGCGTATGCTCAGCTTCGTGATATTCCCGATTATGCTTGGCCTTGTGGCCATAGCTCCCGAGATGTTTATGCTTCTGCTGGGCGAGAAGTGGATGCCCACGGTGCCCTTCTTCGAGATTCTCGCTCTGGCGGGCCTCTTCTACCCCTTGGGCGTGGTATCTTATAATATATTGAAGGTTTTGAGCGATGGTCGTGTGATTTTGCGCCTCGAGGTTGTCAAGCGTCTTATCATGACCCTTGTTTTGATCTATACCATCCCTCAAAGTGTCGAGTCTATTGCTTGGGGTATGACGGCTATGGCTGTTGTCGAGTTTGTGCTAAATAGCCTCTTTGCCATGCGATATATGAATATGGGTATGATGCCACTTCTTGGCGCGTTGCTACCATCGTTGCTGCTTGCTTGTGCGATGTTCGGTGGCTTACATCTTGTTGCGCCCTATCTTGGCGATATGCATACCGCGCTTCGCCTTGTCGCTATGGTCGCCATTGGTGGCGTTGTCTACCTCTGCGGTGCCTGGCTTTTGCGCCTTACGGCCTTTAATGAGTGCGTAGCTATTCTTAAGGGGCTACACTCTAAAAGTGCGTAAATCCCTTAAGCTCCAACTCATACTCCTTACCATTCTCCAACCACTTAAGGTCGCCACCCTCGGTGATGCGTCCTATGGCTGTTAGCTCTGTGCCTGTGGCGGCGAACAACTCGTGTGCAACACTCTCAAAGCTATCTTTGGCCACGGTGAGCAGCAGTTCGTAGTCCTCACCACCAGTTGTGGCAAAGCGTATATCGTAGTCGGTGGGTATTCGCTCGATGTATATCTCTGCGCCTACATTCGAGAGTTCCATGATATGTTTTACGTCAGAGGCTATGCCATCCGATATATCCATCATGGCGTGTACCTCGCTGCGCGTACCAAGCCATGCGCCCTCCGCGGTGCGAGCCTGGGCTATGCGGTGTGCCTTTGCTGCCGAGGTGTTTATATCGCCAAACATAATGTCCACAAGACCTTTGGATGATATGCCGAGCTTGCCTGTGACGCATATTACGTCGCCCACCTGCGCCTTGGAGCGGCGCTTGATGTTGGCCATCGGAGCACGACCTATAGCCACCACGTTGATAGCTATCTTATCTTTCGATGCTGTAGTGTCGCCACCTACAAGTGCCACGCCCTCACGCTCAGATGCCTCATGGTAGCCGCGCATGAAGCGCTCTGCCCACTCGCCCTGTGCGGTTGCGGGTAACGCAATGCTTAGTAGTGTTGCTATGGGCTTGGCACCCATTGCTGCCACATCTGAGATGTTGACCATGAGGCTCTTTATGCCCACCTCCTCGGGCGATGAGGCCTCGCGTAGGAAGTGCACATCCTCAATAAGCATATCTGTTGTCATCACCAGCGCCTCATTACCCATGGGTAGTACCGTACAGTCGTCGCCAATAGGCTCGAAGCCGTGGTGGGGTAGTGCGCCAAACATTGTGGCTATGTCGCCAATAAAACCAAATTCCGACTTTTTCATGCTACAAATATAGGTATAAACCTATTAAAAACAAAACGGAGTGTCATCCACTGACACCCCGTCTTGAAACTTTCGATATTTTTTCTACTCTACCTGGAAGCGATATGCAGCACGTGCTGTGTATACATTATTCTTCGCAGGGTCGAGGCATACCACGCTATCATCCATGAATGCGATAACCTCGATCAAGTCATCTGAAGTCTCGTTCGATGACCAATAGTATGTCTCAACGAATGGCTCACCACCGTTGTCGGTGATAATCTTGTTCCACTTTGCTACTGCTGGGGCATTGAAGTCGCGAGCACCCTCGGTGATAGCCTCCCACATCCAATTGAGCTCCTTTGATGATGGCAAGAACCAGTCGTTACCGTGGTCCATACACCACTTGAAGGCTGGGTAGTTGTTGATATCCATGCCATAGTAAGTGAATGGATCGTAGGTGTTCCATGCGCCCTTGTCGCTGATGCAGTTGCACCACTCATATTTTGTTGACCACTGCAAGTCCTCCTCATCCAACGAGAAGAGGTAGCACCATGTTATACCCTTGTTATCGGTCTTGATGGCGTAGATAACACCCTTAACGCCGTCTACCTCATAGATAGAGCCAATCTCATACTTGCCTGCGAGTGCTGGGTCGTAAACCTCCACTGTTGCGCTTACGCCAGTGGTCTCACCATTGTAACGTGCACGGAAGTTGTATGAGCCGATGGTTGTAGATGAGAACTTCTTGCTCTCGATAACCTCCTCTGTTGCGGTGTTGTAGATCTCTGCCTCGGCAGTGACATCATCATCGCCATACATAACGGTGAATACAGCCTCCTCCGAGCCGTCACCCTTGATGCGATTAGGTGTGGCTGTTATCTTCAACTCCTTATACTCTGGTACAGGTACATTGTTTACAGTTACGGTAACCTCGTTTGAGAGCCACTTACCCTCATACTTAGCCTGGAACTTAAACTCGGCAGCAACATCCGATGTGAAGGTGTTGCCCTCGATAGGAGCGTTGTAGTTGAGGCAGTTAATCTCGTAGTTCTCGCTCACAACCTCGCCATCGACCTTAACTGTAAATGTTACAGTATCGGTACTGTCGGCGATAATCTCGCTCTTGTCAGCTTCAAGGGTGATGATCTTCTCAACCTCTTTGGCTGTGATCTCAATTACGTTTGATGACTCCTTGCCATATACAGCTACAAACTGATATGTGCCAGGTGTTGTTGTTGTGAAAGTGTTATCTGTGAGTACAGAGTTATCCTTGAGTGAGATAATCTGAATCTCAGCATCTGCCACACCCTCAACAACGGCGGTGAAGGTCACCTTGTCAGCGCCGTTAGCCAAGATCTCGCTCTTGTCGGCAGTAAGCGTAGGCTTCTTTGCCTCCTCGACGGGATTGTTATTAGGCTGCTCACATGCAGTGAAGCCCATTAGAAGGGCAACGGCTGCAAATATGTTAAAAAACTTCTTCATTCTTCTTAAGTCTGTTTGGTTACTGTGCGTTATCGAACATCTCAGGTGTCACGCGTACTGCGTACTGAGTAGGAGTGTTCTCCTCGTTGATTACCTCGAAGAAGAATACATAATCCTCCTTGTCTACGCCAGGGAACGATACTGTAGCACCCTCAGCGGTCTTTGCAGCCTCGAGTGTTGTAGGCTCAACAGATGTTCGGAACATGAAGAATGCCTGAATCTGTGACCAGTCGTTTGGATCCCAGTACTTAGCAAAGTCGTAGTTGTTCCACAACTGTGCACCAACCTTCATATCTACTGCATTGCTGTTGGTCTTAACAAGGAAGTTTACAGCGTACTTGAAGCCATCCTTAACGATTACAGCGTCTGACACCTCGAGTGTTGCTACTGAATCAGCTGAAGGAGACTTAGTCTTGAATGGAACTGCAACGTAGTTGTAGTCGTAGATGTTGGTAGGATCGGTTGTTGTTGGGTCGATGTAGAATATAACAACAACATACTCGGTGTCGTTATTCAAGGTCTCGTATGCAGAGATTGTATGTGTACCCTTGCGACCAAGCTTATCCTCCTGGATGATATCGCCAAAACTATAACCCTGCTCAACAGCGATGTTGTTAAGACCGAAGTAGCTACGCATAACGATGTTTGCCTGTGCCTCAGTAGCCAATGTCTCGTCGTAAGACTTCTTAGTCCAAACATAGTATGTCCACTGCTGATCTGAATTTGCAGGTGTTACATCGAGGTTGAAGTTAGTGTGGTCGGTTACAAGATTCTCAGCTACGAACAATGAGTTTGGGTCTACAGTAGCACCCTTAGGTGTTGTGAAGGCCTTGCGGAAGAGCTTCATCTCAGCCTGCTGTGTGTGCATATCCTCCCAGTTCTCGAAGTTGAATGCTACGGCAAGATATTCTGTCTCGGCAGCAAGACGGCAGTCGAGAGTTGTCTGGCCATTTGTAATCCACTCGCCGCTGTTGGGGTTCTCGATGATATACTCAAAAATCTGATAGTCATCGTTGTAAATGCCAAATGCATCGAGCTCCATCTTGGTAATCACGCGGAAGTAGTAGCGGTTTGAGCCGTTAGGTGTAGCAACAGCAGTTGCCGATGTAGCCTTGATGTTCTTAATCTCGATGTCGATCTTGAACTCCTCAGAAGAAACAATCTCCTCTGGAATCTGAACTGGCTCCTCTTGTGGGTCGGGCTGCTCGCAGCTAACTACAAAGAGTGCCGCAAATACCAAAGCGAAAATAGAAAATAGTTTTCTCATGGTTTAATTGATTAGTGTTGGTTATTATTTTTTTTAAGCTATCTCTACGTATGTTGATTATATTACATATAATCTCGGCTACAAAGGTAATAAAACATTTCCAATTAGCAACCACACAAAGTGAAATAGTGTGTTGTGATAATGGCACGATTATGATATTTGTTACGAAATATTTGCACTAACGCAACCAAATTCGTATATTTGTTGTCCTAAACATGTAGCTAACTATGAGTAACAAAGAGTTGAATAGTGAGACAATGAGCCCTAAGGCGCATCGCGTCTCGCTCATCAGAAAGATAATTCGCACAGAGTTTATCTCCTCTCAGGAGGAGCTTATTGGTCGTCTAACGGAGATGGGTGTAGAGGTCACACAGTCTACACTCTCGCGCGACCTCAAGTCGTTGCACGTCGCCAAGGTGCCTCACAAGGAGAAGGGTTATATCTATGTCCTTCCGAATAGCACGCAGAGCGACATGCACATCTCGACAAACATCTCCGATAACATCACAGGCATCGCCTTCTCGGGTAATATGTGTGTCATAAGCACAAAGCCGGGCTATGCGAGTGCCATCTCGGTGCCTATCGACAACCGCGCTATCAGCGAGGTGCTTGGCACCATCGCTGGCGACAACACCATCCTGCTCATCCTTCGCGAGGGCTTCGTGATGGAGTCGCTAATGGAGCAGCTATATATGCTCTTCCCATCGCTTCGTGCACTTTAAGATTGGCTTATGTGATATATGCCTAATACATAAAGAGGCCTGTCCAAATCTCTTGGACAGGCCTCTCTTGTACAAGATGCAGATATTGCATGGGAATAGTCGCGTTGATAACTCTGTTTATGCCCATAGCTCTTTGTAATTCGCAAATTATTCTGTAAATTTGTTCATCAAAAATAGCCATATACAATTTTAACTATATGAAAAAATTACTTTTTGCCACTATGATACTCTCCGTTGTAGGGTGCAGTGGCGCAGACAAAGAGAAGAAAAACAATGATGTAGAGCCAGCCAAAAAGCAAGCTACGGAGGTTAAGCATGAGGAGTCTGTTGTAGCTAGCATTGAGTTGCCTGCTATGGCAAGAGAGGAGCCTGTGGCTGAGAAACCTAAGGAGCTAAAAAAACGACCCGTGTATGACGACTCTGTGGATTACGGTGAGCCTATTGTTGTAGAGATTAAGGACCGTAATATTGTTATGGTCAATGTCTCTCGCAGTGGAAGTGTAATGGTTGATGACTATATTTATTCTCTAAGAGATCTTGTTCGTGAGGGCGAGCATTCTCGACTCTCAAAGCAGATTTACGACTTCCTTGTGATGGAGAATTGCTCGGAGAAGAGAAGTGTAGAAATTGAGCCAGGTAAGAGCTTTGACCTTAGCAAGGGTATAGTCTCTCTCAGAGTCGATCCAGAGGCGACCGATGAGCTATATTCAGAGGTATATTATGAGATTGAGCACGCCTTTGACCTCTACCGCAACTATGTTGCTGAGAAATTATATGGTAAAGCCTATGCTGAACTTGAATCTGAACAGCAGAACTGTTTGAGAAAGTGTATGCCAGCAAAAATTAGTGATGCCTATGATCCGTACTATAAGCTGGTTATTGTTGCAGATGACAAGGAGATAAAAGTGCCTGAGTTAACCTTTACCGAGGTCGCATCTGAGTTTGACGACTTTGAGTTCGACATGGGCGAGGTAGAAGAGGAGATTGTTGAGGACGATGAGATCTTTACTATTTTGGAGGATCCTGCAACATTCCAGGGTGGTGGCCTTGGTGATTTCCGTAACTGGGTAATGGATCGCGTAAGCTATCCTCAGATTGCTCAGGAGAACGCTATCCAGGGTAACGTGATCGTCGAGTTCGTTATCGACGAGACTGGCCAGCTTGGCCGTATCAAGGTGCTTCAGTCACCAGATCCTGTGCTCTCTGATGCAACAATCGCAGTGCTCCAGAAGTCTCCAAAGTGGAAGCCTGGCACGCAGCGTGGCAAAGCTGTAAAGATGAAGTTCGTCTTGCCCGTAATGTTTAAACTAACAAAATGATTATAGCAGTACCAATTAATAAAAACCGAGCTACCTGATATATCTCAAGTAGCTCGGTTTGTTGTTAGTGGGTTACAGTACTATAGCTTTGTTACCTCGCCACCAGCGGCGTAGTAGCTGTAGATGTTAAGCATGCCGTCGCTGTCGAGTACCACGGCAACAATAATATCGCCGCCCCATTCTGCTGAGTACTCCTGCAATGCCTCATACTTAGGATCCCAGTCGCTGCCGCCATCCTCATACTTGCATGGATAGCCCACCTTTGCCTCCTTGTATGAACCAAGAATTCGGCCGTCGGGATATTCCGCAAAGGCGTACTTCACATTCTCTTCTATCTCCGAGATTTTGCCATTGAAGCGTATCAACCACACCTTCTCTGCGTTTGCCGAGCGTGTGTCAGTATTGATTGTCAGGCTGATGCGGTCATCCACCTGGCCGAGGATTGATATAACCATTTCTACGGTACCTGTACCGTTGAGGCTGACGCTGAGCTCCTCCTCAACCTCCTCGATAGTGGTGTAGTACTCGGTGTCGAGACCTGAGAGTGTTGCTACGCATACCATCTCGCCAGCACGGCCATTGCCATCTACGGCCGAAGCATATAGGTAGTAGTTGGCAGTAGGGTGGTAGATATTAACCACGCAGGTAGCCACGCCATCTACAATACCATACTCCTCGCGGTAGTTCTGGTAGCTGTCAGCATCCATGATATACTCCAAGTTATCGGCATATGCAGCGTGGTCCGACGCGGGAGCTGCATAGAGACGTACCTTTGTAGCCTTATCATCGGTGGTGAGCTTCACGGTGAGGGTCTCATGTGTTGTTTGAGGCTCAATCTCAGCTGCGATAATCTTAGCCTCGCCTGAGAGCGATGGTCGTAGGGTCTTAAATGTGGTGTATGCCACCTCGCCAACCTTGCCATCCTTGATAGCTACGGCGTATGCCACATACGTGGTGTCGATAGCAAAGAGGTTGCTGAGCGTATAGGTGAAAGGCTTGCTATAGATTGTAGGCACACCCTTCACAGCGCCTGCGATATAGGCCTTAATCTCCGCCTCGCTCTTACCCTCGAAGTCGAATGGGTTCTCGGTGTCGCTCTTAGCAAGTGCAGGGTCTATATAGCCTGTAAGCACCTTTGCGCCAGCCTCTGTTGTCACGGTAGCGTTAGCCGATGTGAGGCCAATCTCCGATATCTCTATGCTGATGGTGGTAGTGCCATTGATGACAACCTCAGGGATTACCACCTCCTCGGTGGTCACGGTGTAGTTACCCTTAGCATCTTCGCCATATACCGCAATGGTGTATGATGTATTTGGCAAGAAGATGATACCCGCATTCTCATCGCTATCGATGCGTGAGTTGCGCACCAAGTCCTGCTCCGAGAATGTGCGGCTCTCGGTGGCTGAGTTGAAGACCGCAAATGGGTAGCTAGGGTCGGGGTCGAGCGATGCCTGTGCCTGCTCGATGAATAGCGCACGGTCGTATGCCGAGGTGTGTACAGCACCTGCCACATAGCGCACGCAGTGCTCCTTCTTGGTTATCACTGCATCGAGAGTGTAGGCTGTGACATTCTCAATATTGATGTCGGCAACAGGTGAGATAACGCAGAAATTGACAACCTCCTTATTACCCTCATTGACAGCGTTCTCCGCACAGAATGTAAACTTATACTCGGTGTCATACTCCACCTCATAGCTTACTGTGCGTGGCTCATTATCTGTATAGTGTGTCCTTGCGCCAGGAACATCGGGATATGCATCGCCACCGTAGGGGCCCCACCACCAGTGGTCGGTATCCTCCGATGGTGTAACATCGAAGCTAACCTCCATCGAAGCCTCGTCGAAGTGTGGCTTCGATACGGTGATTGTAGGGATTGCAGGTGAGAAGTATGCCTTGGCAGTCTCCACCTCGCTTACAATGTTGCCACATGTAGCATATGCGTGGATAAGGGCGGTCTTGCCCCACTCGTATGGGAATGAGATAGCCTGCTCGGTGTTACCCTCTACGGCTGTCCACTCCATTGTTTCAGCCTCCTCCTCAGAGTAGGCAACGCCCCAATACCATACCGATGTAGCCTTCGATGGATAGATTGTTGTCTCCACCGTCATTGTCTCCTCGTTGAAGGTAATCTCGCCAATGGCGATAGCCACCTCGCCCTCAGGCATAGCGCAGAACTTCTTCTCCGCAATGTCGCTCTTGCCAGCCTCGTTCTCGGCATAGGCGGTGATTGTGTACTCGATGCCGAGCTCAGCCTTGAAGGTAATCTCCTCGGCAGCAGCGCCCTCCACCTTGGTCATCATGGCATCCTCGGTGTCAATACCACCCTTCACCATCCAGTACCACGCTGTAGCATCGGTCGAAGGAGCAATCATCACACTCACCTCCATGGTCTCGGCGTTGAACTCAGGCTCCATAATGCCAATTGTTGGCTTCTCTACAGGAGTCACATCGGGCTCCTTGTTGCAGCTCCACAATGCAATAGCAGCTATTGTGGTTAGTGCAACCATAAATAAATTTTTGAAGTTTTTCATATCGTAGTGTATTAGTTTAGTTCTGGTATCTCCTCTATACGCTTAAAGCTCATCATCTCCTCGTCGGTAGTCCACTCCATCTCCTCGCCGTCGGCCAACATACGCACAACATAGTCGTTGTTCCAGTCGCCCACGCCGTAGTCATACTGACCAGAGAGGATATATCGCTCCTCGCTATCCTGGCTTATGGCAAAGGTGCCACTCTTGTGCTGCACATACATCGAGCCGAGGTTATCCCACATCTCGAAGCGTCGCTCCTTGCCGTTGAACTCAACGTAGAGGTATGTGCCCTCCGCAAGTGCCTCGCCATTCCATGCGCTAAGCTCCCATGCGCCGTCGAGCCTCTTTGTCGTCACCTCGATAGCAGGCTCCGATAGGTCGTTTATGGGCTTCTCGCATCCCACGCTCATTGCGCTTATTGCGAAAAACAGTAGTAATTTTAAGTGTCTCATAGAGTTATCTCTTAATCGTTATTCTTATTGTTCGCTCCCTTGGCGAGGCTTCAGTGCCCTCGATGATGAGCATTGTCTCTATTCTCTGTTGCGGCAGGGTAGTGGGGGTGTAGCATATCACTATGTCGCCCTCCTTACCCGCCTCTATCACCTCAGGCTCTGTATGTAGGCTGAGCCCCTCGATGGTTGATTGTGCCGATAGCCTTAGTGGCCTTGTTGAGGTGTTAGCCACAGCTATGCGCTCCTCGCCACATCCCGTAATTATCACCTCCTTGCGAGTTACTCTCAACTCGCCCATCTGCTTGGGAAGGTGTAGCCACTCGTCGCTATTCTCAATCGTTCCCCTTACGCTTAGTCGCTCGGTGGGGTGGCTGGTGTCGAGGTGTGTGTATATAAATATATTGTGTCGAAACCCTCCGCTGCGCCCCTTGGTGCTGAGCTGCGCCTCTATTGTGACGCTCTCCTTAGGCTTTACCACCTGTGGCTTTGTTGTAACCCTCAGACAGCTGCACGATGAGCGTATATCGGTGATTGTTATAGACTGCGATGAGGTGTTTGTCATCGTGTAGCACACTCGCAACACCTCATCAGCACCTATGGTGCCGACGTTGCGCTCCGCACACTCTGCTACTAGCAACCCTGCGGCGCTCTTTGACTTTGTGGGGTTGACTAATGAGTCGAGCTGTTGCCGTGTGGGGTAGTCGCGTTGTGCCATTGCCACAAGTGGCAGGCATATGAGCACAGCCATGACAATTCCGTGCCTCCACATACTACAACCAGCCGTTGTCGTTAGCACTCTTGCGCACGGTGATAGTCGCCGTGTAGCTCTTGTCAGCCTCGATGGTGAGTGTTGTCTGACCAACGCTCTTTGCCTCGATGGTTAGGGTGTTGCCCTCCAATGTGACCTCGGCGATATTGCTATTGGCAGTCGATGCACTCTTGGCATTCGAGATGTTGTAGGCCTCAAGGTAGAGTGTTGTGCTCTGCTCAGGGGCAAGGTAGATGTTGGGTAGACGCATATCGCGACCCGAGCCATCGATAGCCCTAAGTAGTGCACCGGCATCCACTAGGTTACCCATCTTACCTCGATAGTCGGCAAGGTTCATCTTTATTGGTGTTGCACCTGCCGAGGTGTGGCGCATGTAGTATAGCTTCTCACCCACGAAGTAGTCGTCGATGTTGCGGCCTGTTGTATATAATAGCTCTTTGAACTCCTCCCATGTGAAGTGACGCTTCTGCTGCTTGGCATATGCAAGGCCGAGAGCTGCCACGCCCGACACATGAGGACATGCCATAGAGGTGCCCTCGTAGTAGCCGTAGCCCGCTACACCATTAAGCACAAGTGTTGAGTATATTGCTCCCTGCTCCTTGAGCACGCCGTTCTGGTCGTATGCGTCGTCGCTATAGCCTGGTGTGCCGTAGTACTCAAGGTCGCCACCAGGTGCCGAGAGCAGCACCTCTGGGCCATAGTTCGAATATGATGCAGGGGTGTAGTCGGCAGCTATGGCAGCCACAGAGATACACTTAGAGTAGGCCGCTGGGAACGACGACTGCGCTGCATACTCGTTGCCCGATGCGAAGATGGCAAGGCCACCATCGATAACGCCATTGGGTGAGCCCGCGTTGTGTATAAAGTAGTCTAACGCCTCCTTCTCCAATGGGTATGTCGCTGCCCACTCCTCCTCGGTTGCAGGACCTGGTGTGTAGCCCATGATGAGGTTCGACTTTGCGGAGTTGTAACCCCATGAACACTGCAGGATTACCGCTCCGTTGTCGGCAGCATACTTCATTGCGCGTGCCTCCATGGCCAAAGAGCAGCTGTTCATGCCATCGAAGAGCTGTAGCGTCATAATCTTAACGCCCCTCTGCCCCTTGCCGCCACCAGCGATGCCCGCAACGCCTATGCCATTGTCGTTTACCGCCGCAATGGTGCCCGCAACGTGTGTGCCGTGACCAGTGCTTCCGTTCGAGGTCCACGATGTGATAGGTGTGTTGCGTGCAAAGTTATAACCATACTTATCATCAATATAGCCGTTGCCATCGGCGTCGACACCCGCATTAAGCTCCTCACCCTCGTTAATCCAGATGTTATCTGCCAAGTCGGGGTGGCTCCACATCACAGCCTCGTCCATCACCGCCACGATGATATCCTCGTCGCCTGTGCATAGCTCCCACGCCTCAGCGCAGCCAGCATCGGCACCAGCCACCACGCCTGCCCACTCCTGGACAAAGGGAGCTGTGCCATCGTTTATATAACACCACTGACGATATATATCGGGGTCGTTGAAGGGCCACTTGCCGCTGCGTGTGGCCAGGGCATTGGCCTCGTCGCAACTAATGAAGTGGGGCTCTGCCGATGGATTGTATGCTCGTCTAATAGGGCGGTTGCACTGAAGCTTGTCCACCTCGCCGAGCTGCGATAGGCGCTCCATGGCGCTCTGCAACTCCTCTTCGGCGTCGAAACGTACGATATACCATAGGTGAAGACCACACTCGCGTGTGCGCTCCTCGTGGCGAAGGTCCACAGGGAAGACGCGCTCGAAGTGGTAGGCACCGAGGATGTCGAGCACCTCATCTGTTGATGGTATTCCCGAGCGTGTGGCAACGCCCCCCGAGCGTGTCATCGTAGCCTCAAGGATAGACTCCATCTCTGGCTTAAACTTGATGATTACCTCACCCTCTGTGGCACCCTCAGGAATTATAACATTGGGGATGATAACATCATCTGAGGGTGTGGCGGGGGTAATATCCTCATTCACACATGCGCTAACGGCGAGCGCAAAGGCTAAATATAGATACTTCTTCATTGTTACTCTATTTCGTCGTTAAACTCATATCTTGATCTGTAGAGAGGGTATGCCTCAAAGTAGTATTCGCGAGATAGTGGCACATTGCTGAAGCCCACACCATTACCCTTGCTATCGAAGCTCTTCTCCTGCTGAGGATATATCAACACCTCTGCACCCAACTCCATAAGGTTGGGGTGGTAGAGTAGCCAGTCGGGCAGCTCGCCCGTCATGAAGTTGAGGTTTATACGCAATGTTCGTATGTTGGGTAGTACGCGTGGCAGTTTGTTCTCTACCGCCCAGTTGAGCGTGTCGCCACGACCAATAAAGTCCTCGGCGGTGTAGGCGCGAACGCCACTATTCTCCTCCTTGAAGTCGGGGAGTGAGCCCTCAATGTAGTTGTACGATAGGGTAAGCTCCTCAAGACGCTCCCAGGTCAATAGACGACGCATGGCATCGCTCTTTCGCATATCCACATGTATGCCGGCACTGCTCGAGACGTTGCGTAGGTCGGTCACTGAGGCACGACGGTTGCTTGAAAGGTCAAGAGATATGAGGTGTGGGAAGTTATCCTCGTTGATAACCTCGGGTATCGTGCTAAGGTTGTTGGAGTTGAGATCGAGACTCTCAAGTGTATCACCAAGCTCAGCGAAATTGTCGGGAAGAGCGGTGACACCCATAGCTCCTATGCGCAATGCCTTGAGATAGTCGAGTGTTGCCACCTCCTCGCAGATATGTATATCCTTGAGCATGGTGTTCACATTGCCATATAGCGATAGTGTCTCGAGATATTTGAGGTGCTTAATCTCTGAGGGGATATCATCCTCGGTGTTGAAGTAGCTAAGGTCGAGGTCGCGTACACGGCCAACAGCCTCGGGACATGGCAACGACTCGTCATTAGCCTCCCATAGGCGTACCGACTCCCAGCGGTGCATACCCTCAGTAGTCGATATGGCGGTCTCGTTCCAGCACTCCATCTTATTATATATGGTAACAATAGCCAAAGAGTCGCCCTGACGGTTATCCTCAATACGAGGACCTCCCTGCTGGCGTATCTTGATTGTTGCAGGCACTGCAAGGGCCTCACCACTCTTAGGCTTCAGCGTAAGTGTCGCCTCGCGCGCCTCGGGGTCGGAGTTCATCTTCCAGTCGAGGTGCAGACGTGTTGAGCGGGGACGTGCTCCGCGGTCGAGCGTAAGTTCGTAGTCGTCGACAACCACCCACTCGGCGTCGCTCTCCACGACGAACTCAACATTGGCTGCCACATCCACCTCTACCCATCGCTCTGCGCGCACGGCAGATGCAGCAATATCTATCTGGCTCACCTCGGGGGTGATGCTGCGCTGATAACCCAGCTGTGTGACCTCCACCTCTTGGAGTATCTCGCCTGCCGACATGAAGCGCACGATGGTTGCGCGCTCGTCGTTGATAAGCGTAGAGTCCACCTTGATGATACACTTAACCTCACCACGGCCGTTGGCTGGCGATATCATCAACCATGGAACATCGGCCTGTGCGGTCCACTCCTTGTCGGAACGGATATGAATGCTATATTCGCCTCCCGACGCAGCGGCCTCAATCTCCTTGCTGTCGCTCTCGAAGCCCTCGAACGAAGTGTTGTCGTTGTTACAGCCACCCATGACCATGGCGGCGGCTATCATTATGTATAACTTTCTCATAATTAGTCAAGGTTTAGTGCGTCACATCCGCGAATATCCTGTGTAGAGTCGTAGATAAGCTCATAGTATCCCATCTCGATGTATGGGCATACGTTCGAGAGGTCTATCGAGATGTTGGGGTTATCCTTAATCTCGAAGAGAAGGATATATGGCGATATGGTGTCGTCGATGCGACGTAGGTCGTTAGAGCCTATGTAGAATGCTGCCATGCTCTTGTGTGAGCCAATGCCTGTAGGCCACTCGCGTAGTGTGCGGTTGCCGTTGTCGTCGCGCTGCTGACGTATGCTGAGCACCGTAAGACGGTCAATCGACAGGGGTGCATAGGGGAACGCCTCAAAGGCGTTGCTCGAGAGGTCGATACCATAGAGGTATGGTATGTTCGATATGCTAAAGTCGTAGTAGGGTAGCTCCTTAATGCGGTTGAAGCTAAGGTCTATGGTCGTCAGAGTCTCGCTATTAGCACCCACCAAGGCGCCCTCCTCAATGGTGCGTATGCCGTTTGAGCTAAGCATCAACACCTCGACAATAGAGCCCGAGCCAATGATGCGCTTGGGAAGTGTTGTGAAGCGGTTGTCGGCAAGGTTTAGCGTGCCTGTGTTTATGCCACGCCACTGGTCGCCATTCTCCAACTCCGAGATCTCGTTAGATGAGAAGTCGGCTGTTAGCATCGTGTATACCGAGCGTGCCGAGAAGAGGTCGGGGAGCTTCGTTAGGCGGTTGTTCGAGCATGAGAAGGTCTCAAGCATGCTCATGCCACAGTAGTAGTCACCCTCCTCGACATTGATGGTGTGTATGTTGTTGTAGTCGTAGAGGATTGTCGCTGGCGAAATCTCCTTACCGAAGGGGTGCACCACCTCGATCTTGTTGGTTGTACAATCGAGGTAGCTAATCTTTGTCATACGCTTCAGGTAGTCGTGCGAAGGTGTCTCCTTGAGGTTGTTATAGCTCAGGTAGAGAATCTGTATGTCGTCGCCCGACTCACCATCTATGATAGCCTCCCAGTCGCTCTTTAGCTGCTCGCCCGTGATGCCATAGTTCATCGCAACGTTCAACGATTGCAACTTGGGGAGGTTGGCGATAAACTCTATCGGTAGCTTGTCGAGCTCTGGACAGTTATATATCTCAACATCCATAAGCTGCTCGAAGCCAGCCCAGCTCCATGATGACTGCTCGGCGTAGTAGGGCGATGACTCTGGTACGTCGATAAAGAAGTTGTCGGCCGTGATTGGAGCATTGGCAATGAAGAACTGCTCGAGCTTTGTTAGGCGCATCATGGCGCGCGAGATACCCGAGATGCCGTTTGTGAGGTTGCCAAAGGCCACATCCTGGCGCTTAGCCTTGTGTAGCGTCTCAAGCTCCTCGTCGCTCATCAGTGCACGCTGAAGCTCTGGTGATAGGTCGGCACGCACGTCGTGGGCGATGGCCCTATGGTGGTAGTCCATAGCGCTTATGCGCTGCGACGAGGTGTCGCTATAGCCGCCAATAAGTTCGTTGTGGTTACCCAGGTATAGCGTTTGTAGCTCGGTGAGCTGACCTATAGCCTCGGGAACGATGCCCTTAGCACCGAAGCCCGATATGTTGAGGCCTACTACACGACCCTCGCCATTGAGTGTCACGCCTGGCTGGTCGCCCCACATATCTATATCCTTGTTGAAGTCCCAGTTTGTGCTGTTGTGGTACTCCTCACCGTAGAATGTCCAGTTGGGACCATCGAGAGCAAGCCATATCTCGCGTAGCGCCTCATAATCCTTGATGCGCTCGCTTGTTGTCGAGAGGATGATGGGCACCGTAGCCATGGTGCTTACGTTATCCTCGATTGAGAACTCCACCTTAAGATCCTCGATTGTGGCGGTCTCAAGACGGCTCTGCGCGCGAGTGTCGGCATAGGTGGTGTAGCTTGTGATGACATAGTCACCCGCCTCCAACCAATATTGTACGCCGCATATCATATATGCCGACTGGCCATTACGCTCATAAAGCTCCTCATCATAGGAGCCCTCCACGAAGGTCTCGTAGTAGACCGTAGGCATAGCCTTGAATGTGGTGCTCTTGCTTGTGAACTTATTCTTTACGGTCACATCCACTGCCTTGATGTTCTGGAAGGGGTAGTCGCCCTCAGCCTCGTAGCGCGATGTGGGGAAGGCCTTAAATAGCGCAAAGCCCACTATGCCTCGCTCGACGGTGGGCACGCCAATCTTCTTAACCTCAAGACCACCATTTACGACCGTGAACTCGCCAGCGTCGCCACCCGAGAGTATCTCGTTGTCGAGGTTGTCGTATATGTAGTAGCCGATAACTCTATAGTCGCCAGTCATCAGACGTAGCTTCTCGCTCTGTAAGCCCCACTCTGCCGACTGCTGGTCGTAGCTTGTGAGGGGTAGTGTCTGTGTGATTGTAGAGCCATCCTTCTGCATGATGACTGTTATCTTATGCGCTTCCGATAACCACTCCAAGGCGTCGGCAGCACGGCTATCATCCATCTGCGCCTCCTTGAGTATGCGGAACTGTACATAGCCATACTCGGCGTCGATGTTTTCGATGCTCTTCTCGCAGCTACTAAACATCATAGCCGCCACCGAGAGCATGGCTCCAAATAGTAGTATAAATACTCTTCTCATGATCTACAGCTATTTAGTTGGAGGTGTTACCACCAATACCTTCTTTATTGCACCATCCACCTTGAAGAGAACAACCATATTCTCACCATTCCAGCCACTGTTAGGTCCCCATAGGTGTATTGCCAATACCTCGTCCTTATTCTCGCCGATGTAGTACTCACCCTCGCTCATCTTGAGCTTGGTGTCGCCGAGCCATACCTCCGCTGAGGCTATTGCAGTGTCATAGTTCGCTGTTGTCCAATTCTCGATGCGTGGGTCTACGATGACACCTGGACGTTTGTTCGCAACACCATTCACAAAGTCACACATATAAACCTCCTCGGTACCATATTGCTCAACAAGGATCTGATCCTTGAACTCTACACATGGAATCTCGAGGGCTGTCAGCGAGTGGTATGCATACATGCCCTCGAACTCGCCCGTTGCAACCTCATCCTGCTGCACAAAGTCGATAAGTACATATTGCAGATAGTCACTCTTGATTGTGGGAAGCTCGACGCCCGACGAGAGGTCCATCTCGAAGATGGCATATACATCCTCTTTGATATCGTTGTATAGGTCGCGGGGTAGCACCATGACCATACCGTAACGGGGTAGGCCACTATGCTCCGCAACACTAAGTCTCATACTCTGCTTGTCGAACGACATCCAGCTATTAGCCTCTGTGAGATGCTCGTACGATGATATGCCACGAGTGATATGTTGCTCAAAGAAGAGCACCTCATAATCATCGTTCTGCGCCGTGATGGTGTATTGTAGATAGTCGTTAAATGTGGTTGTTGTGTCGTCGCTGTCGTTATACTGTGTAAAGCTCTTGCCGTCGAGCGATACGCTCCAGCCGAAGGTGTTGCTTGTGGGGCCTACGAAGGTGAGGTTGTCGCCACCCATGCCGTTGTAGATGATGGGGAATGCAAAGGTGTGGTCGCGGCTCTCGTCGAAGAATGTTATCGTCTGGCCATCCTCGGCTGCGATTGTCATCTTCTCTCTCTGACCGTCGTTCACGATGCGTAGAAGCGCCTCCACCTTATCGCCTGCATAGCCACTTATTGAGTTTGTTACCTCCACTACGCCAGCGTCGTTTTTCTGTGCCACCTCAACCCAGTCGGGAATCTCGGCGGCGAAGTGGAAGTTTGCCTCGATGGTAGTTGCGATATAGTCGTTATAGCCGAGCTCTATAGCCTCGCACCTTGTGCCGTTGCTATCGTAGAGCTTTATTACCAACTCCTTGGCGCCACGCTCGATATATGCAATTACGGCCTCCTTGCCACCCATCTTCATCGTGATGTTGGCTCTTGATATCTCGTTGGTAAGGTTGTCACTACTAATCTTGAGTGTTATGGTATGCTCACCAGCCTTGCCTGCCGTGTCGAGCATAGTTCCCGCCGCGGTGACAAACTTACACCATGTGGCATTTGACGATAGCTGCCAGTCGGCAGTCGCCTTGAACGATAGTTTTGGGGTGTCACCCGCCTTACACACAATAGTCTGCGCCTCGGGAAGGATTACCTCCGCTGCGGGCTCCTCGCACGATGTGCCCAATATGGCTGTGATGGCCATAAACATAGCGCATAGCGACTTAAAATAGTTCTTCTTCATAGTATATCTCATCTTATTTATTCACCATTAGAAGCCCTCGCGCATGATGCGCTCCGCCTCGTCGTCAGATATCCATTCGAGGATATTGACATAACTGCCCACAGTGCCCACCTCCTCGACATACATCAACGAGTAGAGGACCAGGAAGTTCTCGCATGTGCCGTAGTATGACACATAGCCCATAGGCTCATCCATCATCAGCTTGCCATTGCCGTAGATTGTGCCGAAGGCCTCGCCCGTAGAGCCTACAACCTGTGGACCACATAGCGTCGCTATGGGGTTGAGGCGATCATCAGCGTGTAGCTTTATGCGTATGTCGTAATCCTCGTAGAACATATCTTCGACTACGATTACGCCACTCTCCTCATCAAGTGAGGTGCGTACAAGGCGTGACTCAGCGTTCATATACTGCATAGACCATGTTGAGGTGAGCACGGCATATCCCGTAAAGTTGTTGATGTCGAAGGGGCAGCAACGCTGCAGTGTCACCGTAGTCTCGGTGCCATACTCATCCCAAATATCCTCCTCACTGAGCACAAGATTGAGCTTGATATCTACATTGGTGTTGGGCGATATTGCCTCGGGGATACCCTTGATACGTACCGCTGTGGTGAGCTCTCCCGCCTCGATTGTCACGGTGTGCGACTCCATGGTGAAGTGCATATCCTCGATGGCGCTACTCTCCGCGATTACTACCTCCACACCGATGTTGCGATCCTTGTCCGAGGTGCGCGATGCCGACACGGGAATTTCAAACCACTCCTCCTCGTCGAGTACGCCAAACGTATGACTCTCCTCGGAGAACATTATAAAGTTACGATTGTCGTATGTAGGACGCTCGGTCTTGCATCCCAATAGCACAAGGGCTATGCCTATGATTGCTAAATGCTTTATGTTCATTGTCTAAAGGTGTTACTATTTGTTGCTGTCGTTAGGCTCAATCATCGAGCCTGGTGCCTCCAATTCGTGCTGAGGGATAGGCCATACGAAACGAACATCGTCGGCCTCGATCTTGAGCGATGAGCCGTGCTCTAATGACTGCTCCTGTGGACGGCGCTCGAAGCCCTTATGCCAGCGCTTGAGGTCCATGAGTCTAAAGCCCTCCATGTAGAGCTCGCGTATGCGCTCCTCCTCAATGGTCTGCATAGCGTTGGCGCTTGTGAGTGTCACACTGCCGCTAAAGCCGATATATCGTGCTTCGTAGAGAGTGCCGAGGTCGTCGCCTGCAGCCGCATAGTTCTCCTTCATGGCGTATGCCTCAGCGCGTATGAGATACTGCTCTGCAAGACGTAGTGGCTTAGGCATTGTCGTGTGCATCACCTGCTGGTTGAAGAACTCCATGTTGCCGAAGTACTTCACAAGAAGCGGCCATGAAAGGCCATGGCTATGTCCTGTCTGATAGGTCTGGAAATAGTTGGGGTAGCGCATGTCGCTCTCGCTATATAGTCCCAATACCCACTCCGAGGGTACATAGTCGGGCTTCATTGACGAGTAGTCGTAGTTGAAGAATACCTGACCAAGGGCACCACCATGAGAGTTGAGTGTGAAGCCCACCTTCCAGATTATCTCCGTAGCCTCGTCATACTGCCACATATATGTGAAGTAGCTCATGCCCGAGCCCATGTCGGTTGTTGCCGACGAAAGGATGTAGTAGCCACTGTCGATCACCTTCGATGAGTACTCTATGGCAGCATCCCAATCCTGCATGTATAGTGCCACACGAGCTCGTAGTGCATAGGCTGTATACTCGTTGAAGTATGTCGAGCCAAAGAGACCATTCATCGGTACACTGCTATCCACCACCATAAGCTCTGCCGCCTTATCGAGGTCGCTGATGACAAGCTGATAGGAGTCGTATAGCGAGGCTCGCATCATAGGCTCGTCGGTGTTATACTTGGTGACAAGCACCACACCCTTTTCACCCTTAGCCTCCTCGTCACCCTCGTAGCTCTTGCAGTAGAGTTTTATCAGCTCCGAGTATGCCATAGCGCGTGCGAAGTGCGCCTCACCACATATCTGATTATAGTGTTCGATATCCTCCTCCTCGCTGAGCGTAGCCTCCACACGTGGCGCATACTCCAATAGGTAGTTGGCGCGTGCAATGACCTGATATAGCGAGGCGTATACTGCCGTAATCTCGCTATTAGTGGAGAGTATATCCCATCGCCAGATGTTACCATAGACGTTGGTGTATCCATTTACGGCATGCACCATGTCGCACTGGATGTCGGGCAATAGGGTGAGGTAGCCGCTATAAAGTGCAGGGCTGAGGAACGACTCGTAGAGGCCTATGGCTGCCTGGTCGAGCTCGTCGAGCGTGTTTATAGCCTTGTCCGATGGTATAGCATTCTCGGGGTATTTGTTGAGACACGATGTGTTGGCCATGCCGAGAGCTAAGATGGTAATTGCAATATATAGTATCTTTTTCATCTCTCTTGCTTTTAGAAGGTTAGGTCAATGCCGATTGAGTATTGGCGCGACATTGGGTACTGTGCCTGATATACGTTGCTTGCACCCTCAGGGTCGATGCCCGAGAATGGGGTGATGGTAAAGAGGTTCTGTGCCTGAACGTAGATGCGTGCTGCGGTGAAGAACTTGGTGCGCATGAGTGCCTTTGTGGGCAACGAGTAGCTGAGCATGAGGTTCTTTAGACGCATGAACGAGGCATCCTCCAAGAAGCGTGAGTCCATCTGTGGTGTCACACCATAGCGTGGTATGTCGGTGATGTCGCCTGGCTCCTTCCAACGGTCATAGAGCAGACGACGCGACTGGTTGTACGATGAGTATAGTCCGTTGCTCTCCTCGAAGAAGCGGTCGTTGTTAATCATCCATCTATCGGCCACCCATGCAAACTGCGCCGAGAGGGTTAGTCCCCTCCATGAGAGGCTCGTGCCGAAGCCGCCCTGCCAGGGGGCGATGTAGTTCTTGCCTATCATCACCTTGTCAGACTCGTTGAACTCGGTGGTTATCTCGCCATCCTTAGTGAGCCATAGAGCATCGCCATTGGCGGGGTTAACGCCGGCGTAGCGGTTGATGTAAAACTCGCCTACGGAGTGGCCCACGACAAGCTTGGTATTTGTTGACGATAGCTCATACTCATCCAAGCCGTTGTATAGCTCGGTGATTTTGTTATGGTTGTATGATACGTTTGCCGAGATGTTCCACACAAAGTAGCGTGTGCGGATGACATCGGCATTCAGCTGCATCTCGAAGCCTCGGTTTACCATCGCACCCACATTATCCCAGCGGAAGCCCTCGCCCTTGTCGGCATACGACACGGGTACGGACATCAGCATATCACTAGTGTGTTTGTTGTAGAACTCAAAGTCGACATTGAGTCTTCCCCAGAAGCCGAAGTGTAGGGCGAGGTTTGTTGTCCATAGCTTCTCCCATCCGAGGTCGGGATTGCCACTCTGTAGAGGGTAGATACCCATCTGGTCGTTGTAGTTGGCACCACCACCTACGAGTGCAAGGTGGTCGTAGTTAGGTATCGACGAGTTACCCGACGTACCTGTTGATAGTGCTACCTGTGCATTTGTAAGCCAGTCGGCACCCGCCATGAAGCTCTCCTTGCGCATATCCCACATGAGGCCTACCGACCAGAAAGCCGCCCAGCGACCACTCTTACCGAAGCGCGATGAGGCGTCGGTACGCACTGAGAAGTCGGCATAGTAGCGATTGTCGTAGTTGTACTCGCCACGTGCGAAGAACGATAGATAGGCGTATGAATTGGTGACGTCGGCCCAAGATATTGCTCGCGAGCCCGACGACATTGTTGTTAGGAAGTCGTTGTTCTGTCCCTGGATGATTGCCTGGAAGCCCTCGTGGCGGTTGTCGACACCCTCATGGCCGACAAGGAAGTTGAGCGAGTGCTTATTTGCAACCGTTGTGTTGTAGGTTATTGTGTTGGTTATTGTGAGGTTGAGGGTATTATAAGCTGCACGTCCTGCCACGCCTATGCCATTGTTGGGCGCGTAGCTTGGCATCGACTGCATGAAGGTCGTCGAGTTGGTGAAGTCGACTCCAAACTGAGAGCGAATCTTTAGGTTTTCTAGTGGCGATATCTCGGCAAAGAGTGTTGTCAGCACCTTATACTTCTTCTGCTGCTGAGGGTTGTTCTCCATCCACTCTAATGGGTTCTGGCCTGTACCCTTCCATGAGCCATCCTTCTCCGATGCCAACGAGCCATCCTCACGATAAGGATCCCAATAAGGAAGCATAAAGCGGCTTGCCGAGATTGGTGAGTAGAGTGCATATTCGCCATCCTCAGCTTGCTCCACCTGCTCGAATACGGCCATAGTATTTGTGCCGAGGCGCAACCATTTCGAGGCGCGAACATCTGCATTGGCACGTATATTGTAGCGGCGGAACGTAGAACCTTGTGCAATACCATCCTGGTCATAGAATGAGCCAGATACATAGTAGTTCATCTTGTCGGTGGCGCGGCTAACCGATAGGTCGTAGCTTTGTAGGAGTGCTGCATTGTTGAATACCACATCCATCCAGTTGATGTCGATCTTGCTCAGCTGTGCGTAGTTCTTACCTGCATCGAGGCCTATCTCCTTCTCGAAGGCTATGCGCTCGGCAGTGTTCATCAAGTTCCAGTTGCCGTGTGCCACATCGGAGACGCCCACCTGTGTGCGGAATGTCACCTTGGCGCTATCCATGGCGGTGCCTCGCTTGGTGGTGATAACAACAACGCCGTTGGCGGCACGTGCACCATAGATTGATGACGATGAGGCATCCTTCAATACCGACACCGACTCGATGTCCGAGGGTGATATGGCGTTGAAGTCGGCACTTGTGATGGGCACACCATCAAGGATGAATAGTGGGGCTGTGCCCGAGTTAATGGAGTTTGTGCCTCGTATCTGGAATGTAGCAGCCTTTGATGGCTCGCCCGAGTTCGAGAGCACCATAAGACCAGGACTCTGGCCCTGTAATGCCTGGTCGAAGCCTGCAGCAGGCACGCTCTCCAACTTCTCGCTCTTAACGGTAGATACCGAGCCTGCAATAGTACCCTTCTTGCGTGTGCCGTATGCTACGACGACAACCTCCTCAATCACCTCGTCGGATTTGAGGACTACGTCGTGTGACACTTCGGTGACGCCTGTTGGCACTACCCACTCCTGGCTCTGGTAACCGAGATAGGAGTAGGTGAGGGTTGTGCCCTCGTTGACGGTGATTTGATAGCGCCCCTCGATGTCGGTACTTACGCCCGTGGTGGGTCCTGAAATGACATTTGCACCTATGAGAGCCCCTTCGCCCTCGGCGGTGATGCTACCCGTTACGGTAACTCGATTTTGTGCGTTAGCACTAAACGGCAACATAGCGCATATAGTCACTATGAGCGTTAGCTTTAAAAAGATGTTGTTCATCCTCTATGGTTAATAGTTGTTGTGTTCGCGTTATAGGTTGCAAATATAGCAATTTATATTGGATATGCAAGAGGTATAAGTATAATGGTCAAAAACTTATCTATTGATGGTTTGAATATTATATTCAATACTTCGCGCTTTCTATCCTTTTTGTAGCTTTAAAAGTCAAATTGGGTATTTATACTACCCTCTGCTCGAAGTGAAATAAATACCTTTGCATGACAAATAATTTAGTGAGCTTTTATGAGCAAGTATTTCGATATGTTGATGCAGGATGTACGCCTCGAGGAGGGGCTTAAGGCCTGCATGAATTGCGGCGTATGCACTGCGGTGTGTCCTGCTGCGGAGTTCTATAATTACGACCCGCGACAGATTGTTGCCATCGTGCAGACACGCGACGATGCGGAGATTGAGCGACTATTGAAGAGCGACACAATATGGTATTGTGGTGAGTGTATGTCGTGTCGTCCTCGCTGTCCTCGTGGCAACACCCCAGGATATGTTATTCAGGCGTTGCGCACCCTGTCGCAGAGGTTGGGATTCTTTGTTGAAAGCGAGAAGGGTCGTCAGCAACTCGCCCTAAAACGCCTCATCGGAGATAATATTCTTGCTACGGGCTACTGTCTCACACCTCGCAATATAGCGCCCGAGCTACACCCCGAGCAGGGCACTGTTTGGGAGTGGATATATGAGAACGATAACGATGTATTTGGCAAGTTCTCAGATTGTTATGGCAAGGAGGGTGCTGGTGCTCTGCGCCGCATCGATGAACAGTCTATGACGGAGATACATCGCATCTTCGAGGTGTCGGGAGGCAAAGAGTTCTACGACACTATCGAGCGTCACTCCGATCGTAAGGCACGTGAGATGGGCTTCGATGGTGCCACCGAGGAGTATATGATGCACACCTATACCACTAATTCCGAAAACCACTATTAGCAACGAGCATATGAGAAGATCATCATGGCAGGAGTATCAGAAGGATATCGCCGACGATAGGTACTACTATGCGCGCAGCTGCATACGTCAAAACTTCTTCCCTGGTAGTGAGAAGGCCTTTCTTAATATCCTCTCCAAAGAGCTTGGTCGTGACGTATACGACGACCCGCTGCACACCTCATGCACAGGCATCGGCTACCACTCCGATATTGTGCCTTTGGAGACCATAATGACGGTCGTGGCGCGTCAATTCGCACTTATGGCAGAGGCTGGTTATGAGCACTTTATATCGTCGTGCATAACATCCTTTGGTATCTATAACGAGGTGCTGGCTACATGGGAGGAGTTCCCCGAGACAGAGGAGCGAACACGACGTTTCCTTAAGGAGGCAACGGGACGCGAACTCGTCAAGCCACGCTCCATAGCCCACACGTCGGATATCATCTTTTACCACCGCGCAGAGATAGCGCGCAAGGCGAAGCGTATGCTTGTGAATGTGCATACGGGCGAGCCTCTGAGGGTAGTGGAACATATAGGCTGCCACTACGCTAAGATATTCCCAAAGTCTGGTATCGGAGGCTCGGAGTTCCCATATGTCTTGGCTGGAATGATTGAGTCGTGGGGTGGTGAGGTTGTTGATTATCCTGAGCGCCGCCACTGTTGTGGCTTTGGCTTCCGTAACTACCTTGTACAGGCTAACCGTGGCTCATCGATAGCCAACTCACACAAGAAGCTCGAGAGCATGGCGCCACATAAGCCCGACTTCATTGTCGCTAACTGCCCTGGTTGTGCTATGTTCCTTGATAAGTGGCAGTATGCCATAGCCGAGATGGAGGGTGTTACGTTTGGTGCCGATGGCCGTGGCATCCCTGTGCTTACATATGAGGAGATGGCGGGCTTGGTGCTCGGCTACGACCCTTGGGAGTTGGGTATGCAGATGCATCAGGTCGATGTTGAACCTCTGCTCGATAAGCTTGGCGTGGAGTACGATCCGAGTGCAAAGTTCTTGGGTAAGAATGGTAAATACATAGGCCGTCCTGCTGATGCAGCTGTCAATTGCGAGCATCAACGACCTATATATGAAAGAATTAGAAGATAATATATAAGATGGCAAAACGAGTTGTTATTGTTGGCGGTGGTCCAGCAGGCATGCAGACTGCTCTCGAGCTTAAGGCACGAGGCCTCGACCCAGTTATTGTTGAGCGCGACATTGAACTTGGAGGTAAGGTGCGTGGTTGGCACAAGCTATTCCCCTCGTTCACCAGTGCCGATGAGGTGATGAGGCCCATCTCGGAGCGCATAAAGAGCGAGCGCATACGTTGTTTCTTGGGTCAGGAGGTGAGGCATATAGCACCCGATGGCGTCACGCTACGCTCCAATGAGCGCATCCTTGGCGAGGCGGTAGTTGTGGCTACAGGCTTCTCACTCTTCGATGCACACCGCAAGCAGGAGTATGGCTATGGTCTATATAACAATGTTATAACCTCCGTAGACCTTGAGCGCATGATGAATAGCGGCAAGGTCATGCTTGCTGATGGCTCTGAGCCACAGCGTATTGCCATTCTGCACTGCGTGGGCTCGCGCGACGAGAAGGTAGGCCAACATCACTGCTCCAAGGTATGTTGCATAACAGGTGTCAAGCAGGCTATAGAGCTAAAGCGAATGTTCCCCAAGACCGATGTCTTTAACTTCTATATGGATATCCGAATGTTTGGACCAGGCTACGAGGAGCTATACCGTGAGGCACAACAGCGATATAATGTGCACTTCGTGCGTGGCCGCATCTCCGAGGCTGCTGAGACCATCGACCAGCGCATACAGATTAAGGCTGAGGATACACTCACCGGGCGTCCCTTGCGCATGACTGTGGATATGTTGGTGCTCCTTGTGGGCATGAGTCCCAACTATGAGAATGAGGAGCTTAGTGCCTCGTCGGGTCTCGCCTTAGCGCCTAATGGCTATTTCCGTGCCAACGACAGCTTCCTGGGTGCTGTGCGTAGTAATATCGATGGCATATTTTATGTCGGCGCCGCCACCGCCCCCAAGAGCCTCGCCGATAGCCTTGCTGAGGCCTCAATGACCGCCTCGGCAGTAGCGGAATATGTCAATAATAAAAATCTTTACTAACTGATTGATAAGTCGTTGTAAGTATGGCTAATATTAACTTCGGATATGGCATAAGCAGACCACGTGCTATAGACCTTGATAATAACGACCTGCGTAAGAGCTACGATATCATTGCCGAGATGCCCGAATTGCAGGCATGTGTTGGCTGTGGCTCATGCACGGCGTCATGCACTGCTGGTAACCTCACCGACTTCAACATCCGCAAGTTGCATACCTCAGTGCGTCGTGGCGAGTATAAGGGTGCTTACGAGGAACTTAATAAGTGTATGTTGTGCGGAAAGTGTCGTCTGGTATGCCCACGAGGTATTAATACGCGTGGCCTAATAGTGCTCATTAAGCGTAAGCTTGGCGACTTTTAACCATCCTAATCTCAGCTCGTTATGACCTTCTACGCACCATTTACTATACCCTTCATCGTCGGTTGTGCCATACTCTTTGTTGCGGTGGCAGTGAAGTGGCTATTGTGGCTTGTGCGCCTGCCGCGTGGCGATAAACAACAGATACGAAGAAATCTTTTCTCCCTCTCCACTCTCGCTGCTGTGTGGGAGGTTGTACGTGAGTCGTTGCTCCATGTGCGCATATTCCGCGTGAACCCCATGCTCGGCTTTATGCACGCCTCGCTCGCCTTCGGCTGGTTTCTGCTTATCGTCGTGGGATGGATAGAGACTGTCGCCTACCTCGGTATGCAGTGGGTGCCCCTTCAGGGTCATGTCTTCTTCAAATATTTCATGCCTATAAATGGCATGGAGCACCATAACCCGCTTTTCGAGCAACTTATGGATGCACTGCTCCTTATTGTGCTCGTTGGTGTCGCCTTGGCATGGTTTAAGCGTCTGCGCTCCAGGGCTCTTGGTATGCGTCGTACGACAAAGCATGTGTTGTTCGATAGGGTGGCACTCTCGGCACTATGGTTTATCTTCCCCGCACGCCTTGTGGCAGAGAGCTTAACGGCGGCGCTTCATGGTGGCGATGGTTTCCTTACGGGAAGCCTTGGTGCTCTGCTTCGCGATAGCGTGCCACACGGTATGCTCGTCACGCTTTACGACCCATCATGGTGGATATATTCGTCACTGCTCGGCATCTTTTTTGTGGCGCTTCCCTTCTCACGATATATGCATATCTTCACCGAGATACCCCTCATCTTCCTACGTCGTTGGGGTGTGTGTCCTACAGCAGAGCGTAAGTCCTACGATAACTTCGAGGTTGAGGCGTGCTCGCGTTGTGGCATATGTATAGACCCCTGTCAGCTGCAGGAGGACCTCGGCATAAACGACACACAGTCGGTATACTTCCTACGCGATAGACGCTATAATATGCTGTCGCTAAAGATTGCTAATAACTGTCTTATGTGTGGTCGCTGCGAGACGCGTTGCCCCGTGGGTATAAACCTTAATACTCTGCGCCTTAGCTCGCGTGCCAAACGCCGAAATATACCCCATGAGGGACGCTTTAAATATCTTGCTGAGGTAGACCGCTCAATGGGCGAGGGTAGGGTTGGCTTCTTCGCTGGATGTATGGCATCGCTCACGCCCGCCGTGCAACGCTCCATGCGTCAGATCTTCGAGAGTGTGGGTGAGGATGTGTGGTATGCCGATAGCGAGGGTGGTGTATGCTGTGGCCGCCCATTGATGCTCTCGGGCGAGACCGATGCGGCGCAAAAGATGATCGAGTATAACACAGACCTCTTCCGCAAGCATAATATAACAACCCTTGTCACCTCGTGCCCTATATGCCTGCGCGTCTTTAGGGAGAGTTACCATATTGAGGGTATTGAACTGCTGCACCATAGCGAGTATATCGACCGTCTGATAGCCTCAGAGCGTCTTCATGTCGGTAGCGATGATACGCTCTATACCTACCATGACCCTTGTGAGCTAGGCCGAGGCCTTGGTATCTACGACGAGCCACGCCGTGTTATTTGCGCTGTGGGTAAACTTGCCGAGCCTACACACACCCGTCGTGATGCTCTGTGCTGCGGCTCTTCATTGGCAAATATGGTTATCGACGATGGCCAGCAGCTGCGTATCGCACAGCGCATGACCGCTGAGTTGGAGGCCACGGGGTGCGATAGGGTGGTTACGGGGTGCCCGTTGTGTAATAAGGCGATCGATAGAGCAGCTAATCATACGCCACTTGATATTAGTGAGGTTGTGGCAAAAAATATTTCCGCTCATAAATAGCTGGTTGTTAATATGTTGTACCATGCCACCCATGCCTGGGAGTAATTTTAGTTAATAAAAAATTTGCATAAATAATATATTTGTACTATCTTTGCACTCGCAAATAAGGAAATACGTCGCAAGACTATTAACGATACATCGCGGGGTAGAGCAGTTGGCAGCTCGTCGGGCTCATAACCCGGAGGTCGGAGGTTCGAGTCCTCCCCCCGCTACCATAGAGGAAATCCGAGAGGGTTTCCTCTTTTTTTTGGTAGCGGGGGGAGGACTTATGTCCTCAGTCATATCTACAATCCCCCCCCTTTTTTAAGAAGGATGATTTTTAGCCAATCTGACCTGTGAGGTATGCCTTGGTGCGCTCATCTACAGGGTTGGTGAACATCGT
Organism: Alistipes sp.; assembly: GCA_045654925.1. GTDB lineage: Bacteria > Bacteroidota > Bacteroidia > Bacteroidales > Rikenellaceae > Alistipes. Next base: position 58,830 of record JAZOOI010000004.1, read on the forward strand.
CTCGGTATCGCCATACTCAACAAGTTCGCCGAGGTACATAAACATTGACTTTGAAGATATACGTTTTGCCTGACCCATATTGTGTGTTACGATAAGGATTGTGACCTCCTTCTGCAACTCCAATAGTAGCTCCTCAATATGCTTTGTTGCGATGGGGTCGAGTGCCGATGTCGGCTCGTCCATAAGAAGCACATCGGGCTTCATAGCCAAGGCACGGGCGATGCACAAGCGCTGCTGCTGACCACCCGAAAGGAATGTGCCCCTCTTATTCAGCACATCTTTGACCTCCTCCCAGAGGGCTACGCTCTTAAGACAACGCTCAACGGTGGCATCCTTCTCTGCCTTTGATAGTTTTATGCCGTTCAATGTAAAACCCGAAAGTACATTATCATAGATGCTCATCGTGGGGAATGGCGCGGGGCGCTGGAAGACCATACCTACACGGCGGCGCACATCGATAGGCTCCATAGCAAGGATATTCTCGCCATTGAGAAGTATCTCGCCGTTAACACGGATATTCGGATAGAGGTTGTGCATAAGGTTTACGGCACGCAGAAGTGTCGATTTACCACAGCCCGAAGGTCCCATAATAGCTGTGATGGTATTTCTCTCGATAGCCGCCGATACATATTTTACGGCCATCGTCTGCTTGGTATATGATACGCAAGTCTTCTTAAATTCCAATATAGGTTTTACTGATTCCATCTCTTTGCAAGATATTTAGCGGTAAGATTTAATGTTAGTACGAACAACAAGAGGAAGAGCGATGCGCCCCAGATGAGCTCTTGTAGGTTAGGGTCGTTGTAGAACTCCCAGATAAGCAGCGGCACTGCCGAGATCGGCTTGTCGATAGAGTAGCGTATAAGCGAACAACCCAGTGCTGTAAACATCAGCGGTGCAGTCTCGCCAATCACTCGTGAGATGGCAAGCAACACACCCGTAAAGATACCACCGAAGGCGGCAGGCAGCTGCACCTTCATCATCACTCGTGCCCTATTGCCTCCAAGTGCCAATCCTGCCTCCTTGAGCGATGCGGGGAGAATCTTAAGCGTCTCCTCGGTAGAGCGGATAATAAGCGGTAGCATCATAATAGACAGTGCCACGCTACCAGCTATTGCCGAGTAACCCTTCATCGGAACAACAATCCATATGTAGGTTATGATACCAATAATTACCGATGGTGTGCCCTGCAGCAGGTCGGTAAGGTAGCTTACCACCTGCGCAAAACGATTTTTGCTATTCTCTGCCAAGAATGCACCGCACAAAATACCCACAGGCACAGCAACAACGATCGCCATGCCGAGCATTATCATTGTGCCGACAATACCATTTGCAATACCACCAGGGATAGGCTCACCCGCCTCGATTGCCTTCATTGCCTTATAGGCAGTAGGCGTAGGCTCGGTAAAGAACGACCACGACAACTGGTCATAACCTCGAAATAGCACCTCACCCAAGATGGCAAGCAACGGAATGGCTGTGAGAGCAGCAAGAAGGCATACGCCCCATAGCAGAAGTCTATCCTTGGCCAAACGTTTTTGTATTTTATTGAATCTGATCATATTACGCTATTCTTGCTCGTTTAATCATTATCTTGCCCACAATATTGATTACTGCGGTTATCAGGAAGAGAATCAAGCCGATAGCCATAAGTGATGAGAGTCGCAAGCCGTCAGCCTCACCGAATTGGTTGGCAATGATTGATGCCATAGAGTTACCCGTAGAGGTAATCGAGTCGGGGATGTTGTTAGTGTTGCCTATAAGCATCGTTACGGTCATCGTCTCGCCCAGGGCACGACCTATCGCCAGAACATATGATGAGAAGATGCCCGAACCTGCAACGGGGAAGACAACCTTGCGGATGACCTCCGCACGCGTTGCTCCAAGACTATATGCACTCTCCTTAAGGTCGTTGGGCACCATCTTGATAAACTCGGCACTTAGTGAGGCTGCGTAGGGGATGATCATAATAGCCAAGACCAGCGAGGCGGTGAGTATGCCTGAGCCTTGTGGTGAGATGTCGAGAGACATAATGATTGGTCGCAGGGTGAAGAAGCCCCAGAGACCGTAGATGATTGAGGGGATACCCGCCAATAGGTCGGTTACGGTACTCAACACGGCTGCTACCTTTGTGCCCTTGAAATACTCGCCCACGAAGAGTGCAACGGGCATTGAGAAGGGTATGCAGAAGATAAGAGCTAATAGAGTTGTCATCAGCGTGCCCGTAATGAAGGGTAGTGCTCCATACTGCTCCGCGCCCTCGGTGTAACTCCACTCTGAGGAGGTTAGAAAGTTGAAGAATCCGAAATGTTCAAAGGCACCATAAGCGTCGGTGACGAGGGCGTACACGACGCCCCCGCACACTATCGGCATTACCAATGCAGCTGTGAACAATAGGACTTTATATAGTTTATCCTTCATAGCTATCTATTATTGCAATATTGCTTCGCCATCATAAGTCACAGACTTCAAGTTTATCAAGCTAAGCTCCTTTGCCTTATCGGGAAGTGGGGCATAGTGTAGCTCCGATGTGATGCTCTGCACCTCATCCGAGAGGATGTACTGCAAAAGGTTGAGTGTCGCTGTTGCTTGTGCCTTCGAGCGGTCAGAGTAGTTTTGCTCCTTGTAGATAATTATCCATGTGAAGGTCGAGATAGGATATGCACCAGCAGCATCGGCATTGGTGATTGAGCAACGAGTGTCGGCGGGAATTACGCCCGATGCAGCTGCTGAGATTGTAGATGCCGAGGGTGATACAAATTCACCTCTTGGGTTCTGGATACGGGCGAATGGTATCTTCTGAGCAAAGGCATACTCCGAGCCTACATAACCGATAGAGTTCTCGGTCTGCTTGATTATGCCAGCCACACCAGGGTTACCCTTTGCTGCCTGGCCCGTAGGGAAGTTTACTGACTTGCCCGCACCAAACCTCTCTCGCCACATAGGGCTAACCTTTGTTAGGTAATCGGTAAATACGAATGTCGTACCCGATCCATCTGAGCGGAATACTGGAATGATAGGCTCATTAGGGAGTTTTACATTGGGGTTGAGTGCCACAAGACGCTCATCGTTCCACCTTGTGATGTTGCCTGCGAAGATGTCGGCAACCACATCCCCCGAGAGTTTAAGCTCCTTGACGCCATCGAGGTTATAGGCTACAACCACGGCACCCATACATGTTGGGATGTGTACCACGGGAGCCATCTCTGCCATCTCCTTATCGGTAAGGAAGGCGTCGCTGGCAGCAAAATCTACAATCTTATCGCGTAGGTTGCGAACACCACCACCTGAGCCGATGCCACCATAGGCGACAACATCACCGTTTACCTCGGCAAATTTCTCAAATACCACATTGTAGAATGGGAGTGGGAATGTTGCGCCCGCACCCGAGAGCTCCTGACCCCCATTTTCGTCGTCGCCACAAGAGACCATAGCAAGGACGGCAACCGATGTCACTACCGACTTAAAAATCTTTTTCATATACTTGTTGTTTTTATAGGTTTAACTTGGTGTTATTAGAAACCGAAGTAGCAGTTTATGTATGCCGAGTAGGCGTTCTTTGCGCCTTCGGTCTTAGGCATACTCATTCGTAGGTTGGGGGCAATCTTCACATACTTGCCCAACATGAATTGAGCTCCGAGTATTGCAGCACGCTCATCCTTAGCAATGTTCCAATCATTGTTTGAATATAGGTCATCGAAGCGAGCGTAGATCTCTGCATATTTCGCGACCTTAACCGAGCCGAATACTGAGTAGCCGAATTGGTCGTTCCCCTTGGCGTATGATGCATTTAGCATATGGTTGTACTCAGCACCAATTGTAAATATGTCGTGCTTGTAACCCGCAAAGGCTGCCAGGTTTACGGTGTTTGCCTTGCCCTCTACGCCACTCTCATTCAAACCTCCATATAGGCGAATCTGAAAACCCTTAACGGGTGTTAATGTTACGCCTAGGCCGTAGTTAAGACCATCGTTTACCTGAATCTTCTTGTAGCCCTCGCCATTTACGATAATTGCATCTGCTGATACCCAATCGGTAAATTTGTAGGCAACCGAGATACCCAGATCGGCACTATTGCCAAATTTATATTGGTCCTGGAATGACTTCATAATGTAACGGTAGCCCCAGAACTTCTCTTGAAAGTTGAACTGTGTGGTTGAGATAAGACCACCGTTAAGCGTAAGATTGCCCCTCTTCCACGACACCTGAGCATTCTTGATGTAGGCTATGCGGTGGTAGTCGTCTACACTCTTCGACTTACCGATGTCCATCACACCCTTTACGGTTAGCTCACCGTTGAGTTTGTACTCATAGCCGAGGTAGCTGCGGTCGAGCTCGAAGCCCATATCGTTGTTCTGCTCGCCAAATCCTGCGTGGAAGTTTCCAAAGACTTGAACGATAGCCTTGCCCTTAGGCTCTACGGTTGTGGTATCCTGCGCCTGTGCACTGATACCGATGCAGGCTAACAGACCTGCCAAGATAAATTTAGTTTTCAATTTCTCTATGATTTTTGATTTCCACTGCAAAGTAACGGAGATATTGTTTCATAAAGGTTTCAAAAAAATTAGGCTTTTGTGAAATGCTTATTCTCCATATAGAGTGATTCCTCTTGTCAGAAAAACTTCTAACAAGAGGAATCAAATGCTCCGAATTGGAAATCATAGAGAAAGGAGCACTATTTAACCCATCCACTCATCCAGGCACACTCTTTCTTAATATCGTCTAATGAGGCATATTCAAAGGATTGCTCAATCTGGTTTCCTGTGCTAACAAACAACTCGTTTGTATAAATACCCTCCTTGCTATCCAAAGTACCACTGATGCTCACGGATGCAAGTGTTGAGGTACCATTGAGTAGCGCATTTTCTGTTTCAACGCTCTCTACTGCGAGAGCCTTTGCCTTGCCGCATACCTTCGCAGATGTAATCTCCACCTCAGTACCACGGCGCAAGCGTATACCCTGCTTGCTACCGCCATTACCTACTAAGATAAGGTTACGCAATATAGGATGCGACACTGGAGTGGCTGCATAGTTGTTTTCATTGTTATCTGCCTCAATCAAGCAGTCGCAGTCATAACCCAAAGTGCTCTCTGCCTCTTGGAATGCCACCATATTTTCACCCTTACCGTTCCAGCCCTCAGTCCAGTCGAACGAGTCATCCGAACAGTTTACCACCACCATGTTCTTAACATTGACCGAACCGCCAAAGAACTCAAAGCCGTCATCAGAGCCATGATAAGCTTCGCAGTTTTCCACTGCAGTACCACTACCGACACCATAGAAGGTCATACCATTGGCCTCGTGCTCCTCGTCGAAAGCATAGCCAGTATATTCCACTCGCACATATCTCAATACTCCGCTATTGTCAGCATCATTGTCTCCACCATATACAGCACCACCGATTTCCGAGCTACCCTTACCGCCCTCAGCATTTGTGTGAGCACGACCACAGATGTGTATACCGCCCCACGCACCTGGCTCCTTCTTGGATGATGTCATTACAATAGGCGCGTCAGCCGTACCCTGCGCATTGATTTTTGCTCCCTGCTCAATCAGAATATAATCCACTCGGTCGTCATAGAGTGCAACAATCTCTACACCTGGCTCGATATTTAGCGTTGCTCCCTCTTTGACCAAGAGTTCTCCATTCAAGGTATAAGAGTTACCAGATTTAAGAGTCACATCCGAAGTGATGCTTCCTTGCAATACGGAAGATTCAGGTTCAGGTTTGGGAACTACTGGATTATCCTCTGTACTACATGAAGCAAGTGCTACGGCACACATTCCAGCAATCACGCCCATTGTCTTGAATTTCAAATCGATTGATTTCATAAGTTGAAAATTTTTAGTTAAATAAAAATGTTGTCTCTTTATAGTTTGTAAGTTATACCTATTTCAAAGTTTGGTCCGTGTTTATATCGTTCCACCTCCACCTTGGCTCCGGTGGCAGGTACATCCTGCACGAATACCATATCATTGCCCAACATGTCGTTTACCTGTAATTTCATGCTCCAGTGCTTGTTTATGCGATAACCTGCGTTGAAATTCAGCGTATGGACAGCCCGCTGCTTGATGTCACCCAACTGTGAGACGCCGACTGCATGGATTCTGCTACCTTGCATATTATATAGCAAGGCAAGAGTAACATCATGGTTTTGACCTAACTTCGGGGTCCAAGTAATATCTGCGTTCAACAGAATAGGAGAAGCTCCCTGCAGCGAACGCTCCTTATTGGTGTATGCTCCACCTTGCGGCAGTTTGACATTCGTATACATATAGCTGGCATTTACGCCCAGCTTTAGGTTCTTGACCAACTCCTTTCTGAACTCAACCTCTACACCAGTGGCTATACCATTATCTGCGTTGCGGAATGAGTGGAGTGTAGCTCCGCCATTTAGTTCCTGTATTCGTTCAATAGGACTCTCCAGATACTTGAAGTAACCTGTCACACTCAGCATGTCTCCATTCGGGCGGAACAACTCATAGCGCAAATCGAAGTTATAGTTATATCCGTTCTGCAAATTTTCATTACCTCGTATCTGCGCCGAGCCATATGATTCCTGATATGTGAACGGAGCCATTTCAATGAACGATGGGCGGGTTACGGTGCGAGAGGCCGAGAGGCGCAACACATTCATGTCATTGACGGAGTATTTCAGGTTTACCGTAGGGAAGAAGTCATCCGTATCCAGGTCGCGATGTTTTGCATACCAGTCGCCACCATCAGAGGTATACTTCACCCATTGGTGGCTAATCTCATATCGCACACCAAGGTTTATAAGGAACTTCTCTGTTAGATAGATGTCTGCCATTATATATCCTGCCAATATGTTAGTTCCTGCCATGTAGCTATCTTTAGGTTGTTTCTTGCGTTCCACCACAATGTTTCCATTGGCAATATTCTCCTGGCGCAAGAATCCGTCAGTATCATAAATGGATGAGATTTCAGGATTCAGACGGTTAAGATTGTAATAGAAGCGTGTTCCCATGTAATCACGGCGCTTGTCTTTGTAGTTTACGCCCACCTTAATGAAGCTGCTGTCGTTCCACTTCCATTTTAATCCGATATTGCCATTCCATTCGTTCTCATTCAGACTGCCGAAATAGCGCATTGTTTCCTGACGGTTTAACTTGAACAGAGCCAATTTTTCACCCTCGTGAACATACATTACCTGTCTACGGTCAGGTTCGTCGCTACTTGTCATGCCATACGAGACACCCCAGTCCAAATCGAGTCTGTCATCCACAAAGTGGTGCTGACCATTTAGCTGATGATTAAGCAATGAGTAGATATGGGTAACATTGTTACTACCTGTAAGTCTGTGTCCTTCCGCATCCACACCGGTGCGACATTGATACTCATCGTTTGCATTTCGTGCATAGAAGAGGGTATAGCCTATGCGGTCTGATTCGCGTAAGGTATAACCGACATATCCCAATGCTGCCATCTTGAGCATCTGTGCGTAACTGTCATAGTTGAAGTCACTCTGCACATTGCCCGTCGCCTCCAATGTCTTGTAAAAGGCGTTGTTTGTATTCTGATAGTCATTGCTCAGGTTCACCGATGCCAGCACACTTAAGGTCTGTCTACCCAACTGGAAGTTCTTTCCCATGCTGATATTGCCTCCCAATGCAGGTAGGGCAGTCTTCTTGCTGACCTGAAAAGTTGTGGGGAAGATATTATGGATCTTTACATACTCGTCAAATTCCTGCAATGGCATATCCAGTACATTACGGTTTATGGCGGATGTCTTGAATAGGGTGCCGTTTCTATCCATCTGATAACGGTTTCTGCCGATTGTATTGAACGCACCTCCTGTATTCAATGAAATCTCAATGAAATCATCTGGAATATTCACCTTGGTACTGATGTCGATATGCGCTCCACTATAATCTGCAAACGATGCCACATTATAGACCTTGCTTACCGTAATGTTCTGAACAGTCGATGAAGGGAACAGATCAAGTGGAACCAGTTTATTATCGGGGTTGGGAGAGGCTATAGCAAGCCCATTAAGTGTCGTAAGACTGTATCTGTCGCCTAAGCCGCGGACAATGAGCTGTCCCGCTGATGCGATGGAGATACCTGTCATTTTCTTGACACCCTCCTGCACATTGGAGATACCCTTGATGCTCATCTCCTTCGCACCTATATTCTCAATGGCTACATTGGACATCTGACGCTCCTTCTGTAATGCAATTACGCCCTCCAAATTTTTGCGAGCCACCACTGTCACCTCCTCCAATTGCATATTGTCTGGCTCGAGAAGAATCTCCAGCTCTGCCATTTGGAGTGTCAAATGTATGTTCAATTCTATGGTCTTATATGTGATATACGATACGACCAGAGTACATTCATTTCCCTTTACACCAGTAATTTCAAATCGTCCGTCAAGATCCGTCGCCGCACCTGTCGTTGTTCCCTTGATATATACAGTAGCACCAATCAACGGCTCTCCTGTAGAACTATCTTTCACGACACCCTTTAATGTGGTAGCGTGTACCAGTGCGGCTGTACATAATAGTAATAGTGTAATCAAAATCTTTTTCATGCTCACTTCTATTTTCCTTTTTATCCGTCGCAAAGGTATCTGCATATAGTTTCATAAAAGTTTCAAAAAAATTAGGCTTTTGTGAAATAGCGGCAGTGGACAAAATATTACATTTTTGTTAAATCTATTTTGGAGCATTACATCATTTGCCAAATATCCGTAATTTTGCACTGCAATCTTATAATATAAGTATATGGCAACAGAGCGTATATTGATAGTGGATGACGAGGAGACCTTGTGCGAGGTCTTGAAACTAAACCTCGAAAATGAGGGGTATGATGTAGATGTGGCATTTAGTGCCGAACAGGCCCTTGGCTATAATATAAAAGAGTACTCGCTAATTTTACTCGATATTATGATGGGTGAAATAAGCGGTATCAAGATGGCGAAGATATTGAAAAACGATGTTGCTACGGCTGATATTCCGATAATCTTCTGCACTGCTCGTGATACGGAAGACGATATGGTTATGGGACTCAACCTCGGTGCCGATGACTATATTATGAAACCCTATACCGTGCGTAATGTAATAGCGCGAGTTAAGAGCGTTTTGCGTAGAACGGCATCCCATAAGGGACACAATGTGTCGGCTGAGAAGCCAAACCGTTTAGTAGTTGAGGGCCTTTGCCTTGACTTGGAGTTTAAACGTTGTACAGTTGATGGCGAGGAGGTGAAGCTCGCACGCAAAGAGTTCGAGTTACTTGCCTATTTGATTCAGCATCGAGGTAAGATATGCTCACGAGAGCAAATCCTAAACAGAGTGTGGAGCGATGAGGTGGTCGTTCTTGACCGCACTATCGATGTGAACATCACACGCCTACGCTCCAAGATAGGGGCATACGGCTCATATATTGTAACGCGTTCAGGCTTTGGCTATGGCTTCCGAGACTAAAAAATCATATCATAAGCGTCTCTTTTTGCAACTCATAGCCTTCTCGTGGGCAATGGTGCTATGCTTTATTGGATACCAATATATAAGAGAGAAAGAGTATAAATCGGAGTTCTTAAATGCTCAGCTACAGCAGTATAACCGTCATCTGCTCACGGCGGTTGAGAATGGCGAGTCGTATGAAGATTATGTAGCAACGCACACCAAGCCTTTTGATGAGTTACGAATATCGATTATCACACTTACGGGCGCAGTTATATATGACAACACTCTACCGATTGATTCGCTCGATAATCACCGTAGTCGTCCGGAGGTGGCAGATGCGTTGACCAAAGGCGTAGGGTATAACATCAGCAGGCAATCCACGAGCGATGGACGAGAATACTTCTACTCCGCAACACGAGGTGAGCGAGTTGTTGTCCGTACGGCTATACCATATACAAGTACCTTGCACGACTTGCTGGAAGCCGATTGGTCGTTTCTTGTCGTGATGATTTCAATCACACTTGTTATGAGTATCGTGGCATACTTTACCACGCGCAAACTTGGTAAGGATATCGAACGTGTCAATCGCTATGAAGCTGAGCAGGAGCGAAATCGCCTTAAGCGACAGTTGACTAATAATATTAACCACGAATTGAAAACACCCGTAGCCTCCATTCAAGTATGTCTTGAAACACTGCTTTCGGGGATTAGTCTTAGCGAAGAGAAGCGTCAGGAACTTATAGAACGCTGCTATGTTAACAATGAGCGTCTGAGACGACTATTAGAAGAAATGTCGCTTATTACTCGTATGGAGGATGGTGGCCAGCTAATTGGTCGGGAGACTGTGTGTATCAACAATATATTAGACGAGATAGCCGATGAGTTGGAGATTATGCCTAAGGAGGAGCGATTTGCACTACATAGTGATTTCCCAAAGCAGGTCATCATCCAGGGCAACCTTTCGTTGGTAGGCTCCATCTTCCGAAACCTTACTGAAAATGCTATTGCCTACTCTGGTGGACGCAACATCTATATATCATTGATTGAGAACGATGATAAAATGTGTAAGATTCGCTTCGAGGATGATGGCAAGGGTGTTGAACCGAAGCATATATCACACCTCTTTGAGCGATTCTATCGTGTGGATAAAGGCCGCTCCCGCCAAAAGGGTGGCACTGGGCTTGGACTCGCCATTGTAAAGCACGCCGTGCAATTCCACGGCGGCACCATCACCGCATCCAATCGTCCCGATGGTGGCCTACGGTTTGAGTTTACCTTGTATAAATAGCTTTATGGCAACTATTGCAGCCAGAAAATTCTTTGGTATAACTGCATACGAAAATCGGTAGTCACAATTAAGTGGCTACCGATTGCATTGTTCAACATAAAGGATGGGGTTACTTCGTGCCTGTTGAGCCGAAGCCGCCAGCACCACGCTCGGTGGCATCGAGAGTATCAACCTCCTCCCATTCGACCTTCTCGTAGCGCGCAACGACCATCTGGGCAATGCGCTCGCCAGGGTTGATGGTGAACGCCTCGTTCGAAAGGTTTACTAAGATAACCTTAATCTCGCCACGATAGTCGGCGTCGATAGTGCCAGGGGTGTTGAGCACCGTAACGCCATGCTTGGCAGCAAGGCCACTGCGGGGGCGTATCTGCGCCTCGGTGCCCTCGGGAAGGGCGATATAGAGGCCTGTGGGGACCATGGCGCGCTGCAATGGCTCGAGCACGATAGCCTCCTCGATATTAGCCTTGAGGTCCATGCCCGCAGAGTTTATAGTAGCATAGAATGGTGCGTCGTATGACGATTTATTGACAATCTCAACCTTCATAGTATTATATATATGTATATGTTTTTGGTGTAGTATGTTTACAAAGATATAAATAATTTTTGATATATACATAGCGCGCAAACAAAAATGCCGTCTCGGAAATATCCGAAACAGCATTTTTGGTTAACAGCCGAAGCTATTACTCTCTACGAGGTGAGGCTACAATACTTGTCGTAGACCTTCATCACCTCGCGTACGTAACCCAATGTCTGTGCGCTACCGTTGAACTTGCCATAGCGTACCACCTCTCTAGTATAGTAGGCGGGGTCTGACATTAGCTTTAGGTAGCCACTGATAACCTCCCATGAGTTGGGGTTAGCACCCTCGCTGCGGGCTAAGCGGCAGGCGTCATATATATGGCCTATGCCGGCGTTATAGCTGGCGAGGATGATGCTCAGACGGTCCCTCTCAGGTGTCGAGGCGGGAATATTGAGCATGTCATCAAGCTCGTTGAGGAGCATACCCGCAAGGCGGATATTGGTCTCTGTGTCGGCGATGCTCTCAACAGGAATGTTGAAGTGCTTAGCCACTACGGGACGTATCTGCATGATGCCCACAGCACCCTGCTTAGATACCAAATCCTCAATAAATCGCGACTCGTTATAGGCTATTGCGCTCATAAGTCGCCAGTCGTATCCCTGCTCCTCGCCCACCTTCTTCATGATGGGGTCGAAGACCGAGATTGTGTACGTCAGTTCTGCCGTCTCGGCTAACTGAGCGTCGTCGTTTTGTGTGGGCTCAGCCGTCGCAGGTGCCTCCTCGCTTAGTGAGGGGGTGTTGATGTTGCGTGGCTGTCCCTGTGATGTCTCATATACCGCTATTGTGGCGGTGAAGAGCATCACCAATGAGATTAGTTTAAACATCGTTTAGTAGTTTGTGGGCTGCTATCGGGCTCAAAACACATCTTAGTCGTAGAACGACCACGAGATACCAAGCTTAAACATTCGAGGGTTCAGCGGATAGTTGGCAACCTGGAAGTACTCACCATTGCCAAACAAGTTCTGATTCAAATGTTGTAGCTTAAGCAAAATACGCATGCGCTTCCACTTGGCAGACACAAAGAGGTCGAGATAGGGGTAGTTACCCACCTTTACCTCGCGCTGGTTGTAGAATGCCGAGAGTGCAGGGTTATAGCTTGGCGCGTAGTATGACGTGTTGAAACGTCCGTCAACGCCAATCTGCACACGTAGTACATCGCGCTTAACCCAAAACTCATAGTAATAGGAGAGGAAGGCGCTGAATGTAGGTACGGGAAGAACACTCTCATTGGATGTGATTTGCACCAATGCCCTGTGATCTAAATGGAGTCCCGCGATGCGGAAATCCTTGCGAGCATACAAACTCGTGAGGCTAACATTGCCTGAGTGTTGGGCAACGGTGCTGTGGTTGTCATAGTATATCATATTGCCTATGACACCCTGCCATGCGCCAATCTCCAGGGCGATGTCGGGAACCGAAAAGTTAACCTCGAAACGAGTTTCAGACTCCTTGCTAAAGGAGTTAAACCACACATAGTGGTTTGAGAATAGATTCTCCTGCCAATAGCCTGGCGAGCGTAGCTCCTGACGAAAGCGTCCTCTGAGAATCAGGGGGTGTCCAAGGATGAAGGCCCTGAGGGTGATGTTGGCACCCAGAGAGAGATCACCACCACGATAGCCCGAGGGGTAGTACTTGGCGTCCACGCCCCAGTCGGCATATCGTTTTATCTTACCGCCCGTCGAGCCATATACATACCACGACGTGCGCTTATCTTTTGTCATCTTACCTGTGAGGTAGTCGTTGAGGCGTAGGTATGAGTAGGTGTGGAGGTCTACGCCAATACCACCATCTATTGTCGACACCACGCCATTGCGATCCCATGGTTGCACCTGCACGAATACCTTGTTCGAGAGTAGACGCTCCGAGATGGAGTCACGTGTCTCCTTGGGTGATATAAACCAATTCTCGTAGTAGTCGTGAGTTGTTGAGATATACTTGCCATCCTCGGTAATCTCGCCACGGTCGTTAGTGTATTGCGAGCGCTTGTCGGTATATACCTTTGACCATGAGTCATACTCTATCTGGTGGCCCACGAAAATTGCGGGGATGTCGGCAAGTGAGAAGTCGTGCTCGGTGACGCGCTGCAGCGGTATGGCATATGCCTGGCGGAGCATTACCGAGTGGTTGCGATAGTGGTTCTCGGCCTCCGATGATGCAAGGCGTGTAGGCACACCCGAGGGCATCTCGAAGATGGTATCAGCTATGGCCCACTTGCCCACAACACCACCATTCTCGCGCGTGTTGATGTTGTTGTGCATGTATGCTGCATGCACCGAGTAGCGCTTGCCCGTATGTGCCACTGCAACCGACAAAACATGATTCTTGGTGCGTTGCCAATCATACCTACCCATCGTACCACGTGTTTTATAGTTTACGTTTGCCGATGTCGAAGGAGATATGTTCTGCGAGTGCACAAGCTCGAAGTGCTCCTCGCGGTAGCGCTTCTGTCCCGACTCCAGATATGTCATGTTGGTGATTGGCCTCTTGCTGTTGTAGAATGGCACATTGTCGGGACGCACAGTATAGGCGTCGTAGCTACGTGCGAAGGTGAAGTCGTCACCCTGGCGACGGTCAAACCAGTTTATCGCCTGCGATGACTGACCAAGACCACCGAGTGCCATGTCACCCACGCCTTTGCGGTAGAAGACATAGTCGATGCGCCAGTCGGCAAGTGTGGTATCAAGGGGCATGATGTTCACACGGTTGTTGTCCCTATCCAACGTCCACTTCCAGTTGTACTGTGCGCGTACCTCGTCGTCGAAGTAGTAGGACTCCAGTGGGCGCTTCTCGCGCTTTTTCTTTGTGTCGGTAGAGTCGGCTGCCTCGCCCTCTGCACCCTCCATGCCCTCTTGCATCATGCCCATGTCGTTCTGCATGGGGTTGCCATAGATGTCTGTGCCCTGACCCTGGCGCTGTGCGCGAGCCAATGCCGCAGCATCAATCTGGGCATACGACGTCTCGGGTAGCAGTGCTACAAGGGCGATTATGGTGGCTGTTATGGTCAGGAGTCGGCGCATTGTACGATCTTAGTTTCGGGCAAACAACCAACGCATGGTTGATAGTGCTATGTAGATAACGATGATTGCGAGCACTGAGTATGCAGGTACCGCGATAATTATTATTAGCGATAGAAGCAAAAAGGCATAGCGTAGCTCGTTGCCCTTGATGCCGAAGCCCTTGAACTTGAGCGAGAACATGCGTATTGGGCTTATTAGGAGGAGGGCTGCTGCCACGCTGATTACGGCTATATGCTCCTGGTATAGTGCCACATGACCCTGCTCTGCCAATACTGCAAGCGACATTAGCATCAACGCATTGGCTGGCGTTGGAAGGCCTGAGAACTCGGTTGTCTGCGTGGTGTCTATGTTGAACTTACCAAGGCGTAGTGCCGAGAAGGCTGCGATGATGAGTGTCACATAGCCTAGTGGGCCCATTATGTCTGCCGAGAGGTTGTAGTACGATGTGCTCTGTGCATAGATGTCGAACATCACAACGGCGGGTGCTAAGCCAAACGAAATGTCGTCAGCCAGGGAGTCGAGCTGCACGCCAAGGGGTGATGTCTGATTGAGTAGTCGTGCAACGAGGCCGTCGCAGAAGTCGCATATTGCAGCAGCTATAATTAGCCAGAATGCTGTCTCGTAGGCGTGGTATTGAAGTGTGAGGATTACTGCCGCAGCGCCAGCCAAAAGGTTGGCAAGTGTAAACATGTTTGGCAGTGTGAATAGCCTAATATTAGTTGTCTTGTTCATCTCCATAATCTTCGTAATTGGGGTGTTGCCACCCTTAAAATTATCCGAAATATTTGGCAAAGATACAAAAAAAATCTATCTTTGTGTAAATTTATAAAATTTAAACCGATTTTAACCCCTAAAAAGCTCATGAACAACAATCGCTATTGTGTGATTATGGCGGGTGGCATCGGCTCACGCTTCTGGCCTATGAGCCGTCAGTCATGCCCTAAACAGTTTCTCGATATGCTCGGTACGGGACGCTCGTTTATTCGACATACATACGAGAGATTTGCCAAAATTATCCCCAACGAGAACTTTATTATTGTCACTAATAGACGTTATAAGGAGCAGGTCTTAGAGCATATTCCAGAGCTCGATGAGAGCCAGATTCTCTGTGAGCCAATAGGTCGTAACACGGCGCCATGCATCGCCTATGCTGCCTATTCGTTGAAGAAGAAAAATCCCAATGCCGAGATGATCGTTTCTCCTGCTGACCATCTGATACTCAATGAGAATGAGTTTTTGTCAATTGTTGAGAACTCGCTTAACTTCATCGCCTCTAATAGGGCGTTGATGACTATTGGTATCAATCCTACGCGTCCTGAGACGGGGTATGGATATATCCAGAGAATGTCGGGCGATGGCATTAGTAAGGTGAAGTGTTTTACCGAGAAGCCTAACCGCGATATGGCGCAGGCATTTTTGGATTGTGGTGAATTTTTATGGAACTCGGGAATCTTCATCTGGCGCCTTGCCGATATCATCGAGGCGTTGGAGAAGCATCTGCCAGCACATAGTGCTCTCTTTGCTGCTATCGAGGATGACCTGGGTACGGAGCGCGAGGAGGAGGCTATTAAGGGTGTCTTTTCGCAGTGTAAGCCAATATCTATCGACTATGGTGTGATGGAGAAGGCTGATAATGTCTATGTTCATTCGGGTGACTTTGGCTGGAGTGATGTCGGTACATGGGGGTCGGTCTATCAGCAGTCGCGTAAGGATCGCTATGCCAATGCCCTTAATAGCGACGAGGTTGAGGTCTACGATACACGTAACTCGCTAATCACGGTGCCTAAGGGTAAGGTTGCTGTGGTCAGTGGCTTGAAGGGATATATTGTTGTCGATACCGAAGATGTCTTGATGATATGTCCTATGAGTGAGGAGCAGAATATCAAGAGCTTTATCGAGGATGTCAAGTTTAAGTCGGGCGACAAGCATATCTAAGATGGTTGTGTCATAGCCCCCCCCGCTTTGTGGTGCAAGGGGTAATATTTGAGTAAAATCGGCGTTTTTCTTCGGAGGAGCGCCGATTTGGCTTCTGCTTTGTCAATAAAAAGTTATTAACAATTTGTGACGGTACGCTTATTTCTTTGAAATAAATTCGTATATTTGCACTCATGAATTATTGAAGAGTATGAATAAAAAAGATAAAGAATTTGATGAGATGGGCCTTGTGCCCGAGTTGTTCGATGGTAAGCATCAGGTGATTCCCATCGTCTCTGGCGGCGATGATATTGTCGAGGAGGTTAAGATTCCCGAGGTGTTGCCTATCCTTACACTCCGTAGTTCGGTGATATTTCCTGGCTCGGTGACCCCAATTACGGTGGGTCGCCCAAAGTCTATCGCTTTGGTGCGTGCTGTGGAGGCTGCCGATAGTCTGCTTGGTGCTGTGCTTCAGATTGATAGCTCGGTTGAGGACCCTCAGCCCGACGATATGCATAAGATTGGTACGTCGGCTCGCATCTTGAAGATTTTGGAGATGCCCAATGGTAATCTTACGGTGATACTCGCAGGTCTCGAGAAGATCGAGGTTAATGAGTATGTTGCCACTCAGCCATATTTCAAGGCTAAGGTCACCCCAATCCAGGATACAACCCCCGATCCTAAGAGTGTTGAGTTTATGGCCCTTGTGGACTCTATCCGCGAGGTGGCCCTCAATATCATCAACATATCGTCGTCGATGCCTAAGGAGGCGGCCTTCGCCATCAAGAACCTCGACTCAAGCCGCGCTATTGTTAATTTCATATGCTCGAATATGGAGCTTAGTGATGATGATCGTCAGCAGCTCCTTGAGGCCCCAGGTCTCATGGCACGCTCGCGTCGTCTGTTGGAGATATTGGTGCGTGAGCAGCAACTCGCCGAGTTGAAGAACGAGATTCAGAATAAGGTTAAGCAGGATATCGACAAGCAGCAGCGCGACTACTATTTGCAGCAGCAGATGCGTGTCATCCAGGATGAGTTGGGTGATGGCATGGATGCCGATATTGAGCGCTTGCGTGAGGCAGCAACAAAGAAGAAGTGGTCTAAGGCTACGGCCGAGCTCTTCGATAAGGAGGTGGCACGTCTTGAGCGCCTAAATCCCGCTGTCGCGGAGTACTCGGTGCAGATCAATTATTTGCAACTTATGCTCGACTTGCCATGGGATGAGATGACAGAGGATCGTCTCGACCTGAAGGCTGTGCGTGAGCAGTTGGATAAGGACCACTTCGGCTTGGAGGAGGTTAAGGAGCGCCTCTTGGAGCACCTTGCAGTAATCAAGCTCAAGGGCGATTTGAAGTCTCCGATATTGTGTTTGTATGGCCCTCCAGGAGTCGGTAAGACATCGCTCGGCCGCTCTGTTGCCGAGGCTATGGGCCGTAAGTTCGGTCGTATCTCGCTCGGTGGCTTGCACGACGAGTCGGAGATTCGTGGTCACCGTCGCACCTATATTGGCGCTATGCCTGGCCGTATCATCGAGACTATCAAGCGCTGTGGCGCCTCTAATCCTGTGATTATCCTCGACGAGATTGACAAGGTGTCGCGCTCAAATCATGGCGACCCTTCGAGTGCCTTGTTGGAGGTTCTCGACCCTGAGCAGAATACAACGTTCCACGATAACTATCTCGATACGGAGTATGACCTCTCGAAGGTGCTCTTCATCGCTACGGCAAATAATGTGAATAACATATCATCGGCCTTGCGTGATCGTATGGAGATGATAAACATCCCTGGCTACATTCTCGAGGATAAGGTGCAGATTGCTGAGAAGCACCTCATCAAGAAGCAACGCGAGGCGCATGGCGTGGCTGAGGATAAGCTCGATATCTCAAAGGAGGCTATCGTAAAGATTATCGAGGACTACACTCGTGAGTCGGGTGTGCGTAGCCTCGATAAGAATATCGCAAAGATTGCTCGTAACCGCGCTAAGGCAATAGCCTTCGAGGAGGAGTTTAAGGCTCAGCTCGAGTGCGGCGACCTTGAGGCGGTACTCGGCAAGCCTAAGTTCCGTAACGACCGCTACGATATCGCAGGTATGCGCGGCGTGGTCACTGGCTTGGCATGGACTGAGGTGGGTGGCGACATCCTCTATGTGGAGTCTATCCTCACACCAGGTAAGGGTAAGCTCACGCTTACGGGTAACCTCGGTGATGTGATGAAGGAGTCGGCAACCATTGCTCACGAGTGGGTCATGGCCCACCATGAGGAGTTTGGTATCGACCGCGAGATGTTCGAGAAGTGGGATCTCAATATCCATGTTCCTGAGGGCGCTATACCTAAGGATGGCCCATCGGCTGGTATCACCATGGTGACATCTATCGCCTCTACATATACAGGTCGTGAGGTCAAGGAGCGTATCGCCATGACGGGTGAGACAACGTTGCGAGGCCGTGTTACGGCTGTTGGTGGCATCAAGGAGAAGATCTTGGCTGCCAAGCGTGCTGGCATCACAGAGCTCATCCTCTCTGAGGAGAACCGTAAGGATATCGAGGAGATAAAGGCCGAGTATGTTGCTGGCTTGACATTCCACTATGTGAATACTAACGACGAGGTGCTTAAGCTGGCCCTCAAGTAGAGATATAAGAGTATGAAAGTACTTGTAATAATTCCTGCTCGCTATGCCTCTACGCGCTTCCCTGCGAAGCCATTGGCATTGTTGGATGGTAAACCCATCATTGAGCATGTATATCGCCAGGCCATGAAGGCTGCGAGCGATGTTGTTGTTGCCACTGACGATGAGCGTATCATGGCGTGCGTCGAGGGCTTTGGTGGTCGTGCTGTGATGACCTCTACGGAGCACCAGAGCGGTACGGACCGCTGCTATGAGGCACTTCAGAAGGTGGGTGCGGAGTACGACATTGTCGTGAACGTGCAGGGCGATGAGCCATTTATTCAGCCCGAGCAGATAACCGCTTTGGTTGAGTGCTTCAAGGATGAGAATACCGATATCGCAACCATGGTAAAGCCCTTTGCTGTGGAGGATGGTATCGAGGCTCTGGAGAACCCCAATTCTCCCAAGGTGGTGCTCTCGCGCGATATGAAGGCGATATACTTTTCTCGCTCGGTAATACCATATATGCGTGGCGTGGAGCGCGAGGAGTGGCTCAAGAACCACACCTACTATAAGCATCTTGGTATCTATGCCTTCCGCAGCAAGGTACTTGCCGAGGTTACGGCATTGCCACAGTCGTCGCTCGAGCTTACTGAGAAGTTGGAGCAGCTGCGCTGGCTCGAGAATGGCTATGTCATAGGCGTTGCAATGACTAATATTGAGACCATCGGTATCGACACTCCTGAGGATCTGGCGCGTGCCGAGGCATTTATGAACTCACGAAAGTAAAAACAGATAACTACAACCTAAGCTATGAGTACTCCTAAGATTATCGCAGGCCCATGTGTCATCGAGTCGGCAGAGCTTCTTGATGAGGTGGCACGCACCATCGTGGATATTAACGCCAAGCTTGGCACCAACATAATCTTCAAGGCCTCGTTCGATAAGGCTAACCGCACATCGCTTTCGTCATACCGAGGCGTGGGTATGGATGAGGGCTTGCAGATGCTCGCCGACATACGCTCTAAGTGGGGCTTGCAGATCCTCACCGACATACACGAGGCGTGGCAGGCAGAGCCTGTGGGTCAGGTTGTAGATGTATTGCAGATTCCAGCATTCTTGTGCCGACAGACCGACCTGCTTGTTGCAGCGGCGCGCACGGGCAAGTGTGTTAATATCAAGAAGGCACAGTTTCTCTCGGGTGAGGATATGAAGTACCCCTATGAGAAGGCTATGGCGTCGGGTGCCAAGGAGGTGTGGCTCACTGAGCGTGGCAATATATATGGCTATAACAACCTCGTTGTCGACTTCCGCAATATCGCCGATATGCGCCAGATAGCCCCTACTGTAGTCATGGACTGTACTCACTCGGTGCAGCGTCCAGGTGCCGCGGGTGGTAAGACAGGTGGTAATAGAGAGTTTGTGCCCGCCATGGCGCTTGCTGCCAAGGCCTTTGGCGCTAATGGCTACTTCTTTGAGGTGCACCCATCCCCCGATAATGCTCTTAGCGATGGTCCAAATATGCTCTATTTGAAGGATTTGGAGGGCGTTGTTAAGTCGCTATTGTAATCATCAACCTAAAACATAAACTACGACTATGACACTCATTGAGCAGGAGATACTAAACATCGGCCGTGCAACAATTCACGCTGAGGCCGAGGCCCTAAATGTTATGGAGCACTCTTTGGGCGAAGAGTTCATTCGTGCCGTTGAGGCTATCCTTAACTGCCGTGGCAAGCTCATTGTCACAGGCATGGGTAAATCGGGACACATAGCAAGTAAGATTGCAGCAACGCTCGCAAGTACAGGTACTCCCAGCTTCTTCCTCCACCCCGCAGAGGCCTTTCATGGTGACCTCGGTATGATATCTAAGGGCGATGTTGTCTTGGCTTTGTCCTACTCGGGTGAGACCGATGAGATTTTGAAGATTGTCCCCTTCGTGCATGAGAATGGCAATACGCTCATCGCCATGACAGGCAAGGCGCAGTCGTCGTTGGCACGTAATGCCGATATACACCTCGACATCATGGTGCGCCAGGAGGCCTGCATTCTACGCCTTGCGCCCACAACATCAACCACGGCGCAGCTCGCCATGGGCGATGCCTTGGCAACAGCCCTCATGCATGCCCGCGCCTTCTCGGCTATGGACTTTGCGCGCCTGCACCCTGGTGGTAGCCTCGGTCGTCGTCTGTTGATGACCGTGGGCAATGTCATGCGCAAGGAGGATCTGCCTATCGTTGCGCCCGACTGTTCGGCAACAGATATGATACACCGCATCAGCAAGGGTGGCTTGGGCCTTATCGTCATCGTTGAGGAGGGTAAGGTCGTGGGTATCGTCACCGATGGCGATATACGTCGTGCCATGGAGAAGTATCGTGCTGAGTTCTTCAATATCCACGCTATCGACATCGCCACACGTAATCCCAAGACCATCACCGCCAACCAGAAACTCATAGAGGCGGAGAAGCAGATGACCGAGCGCAAGATTAACTCTCTGCTTGTTATCTCCGAGAGTGGTGCTTTGGAGGGAGTTATCCAGCTATACGATATTAAGCTATAAGCCTTTCTGGGGATGAGACTTAGGGAGTTTGTTGAGAAGCTTGACCAGGGTGGTGAGCTTATACGTATTAAGACGAAGGTTACGAGCCGCTTCGAGATTGCCGAGATTACCGATAGAGTATCGAAGATGGAGGGTGGCGGTAAGGCTCTGCTCTTCGAAAATACCGATACGGAGTATCCTGTGCTCATGAATATGATGGGCTCGGATAGACGCATGGCCATGGCCCTAGGTGTCGACGAGCTTGACGACATATCACGTCGCATCGACGCACTCCTGAAGCAGGCTATCTCGCCCAAGAATAGCCTCATGGATAAGTTGCGAATGCTTCCGCTGTTGAAGGATGTCGCAAAGTGGTTTCCCCGTAAGGTGTCGGGTAGGGGAGAGTGCCAGCAGGTGGTATGGCAGGGCGAAGATGTAGATCTCGCAAGGCTGCCTATCCTCACCTCGTGGCCCTCGGACGGAGGTCCCTTTGTCACCATGCCTATGGTATGCACGCTCGACCCCGAGACGAGCATCCCCAATATGGGTATGTACCGCATGCAGATCTTCGATGGTAAGACCACAGGTATGCATTGGCACCGCCATAAGACGGGAGCACGCCACTACGACGGCTATAAGCGCGCGGGGCGACGTATGCCTGTCAGCGTATGTATTGGTGGTGATCCCTCATATATTTACTCAGCCACAGCCCCCATGCCCGATAATATGGACGAGATGCTTCTCGCGGGCATGCTACGCCGTAAGCCTGTCAAGCTCGTTAAGTGCCTGACCAACGATATATGGGTGCCTGCCGACTGCGACTTTGTCCTCGAGGGTTATGTCGACCCACAGGAGGAGCTCGCTGTGGAGGGCGCCTTTGGTGACCATACAGGCTTCTACTCGTTAACCGACCTATACCCTCGCTTCCATGTCGAGGCCATCACCTCGCGACGCGATGCTATATATCCAGCAACTATCGTTGGCATACCCCCTATGGAGGATGCCTATATAGCTAAGGCTACGGAGCGTATCTTCCTTGCTCCCATACGCCTTGCTGTGCAGCCCGAGGTGCGCGACCTCTACATGCCCATGGAGGGCACGGCGCACAACATAGCGTTGGTATCTATCGCCAAACGCTACGAGGGACAGCCTCTGAAGGTAGCTCAAGGTCTATGGGGCGCGGGACAGATGATGTTTAATAAGTATATGGTTGTTGCTCCCGAGAGTGCTAATCTGCGCAGTAGGGATGATATGTTCGCGCTGTTGAGACGTATTCGCCCCGAGCGCGACCTTATATGGTCGGATGGCATCCTCGATGTCCTCGACCACGCAACGCCCACCACGGGCTATGGCTCTAAGTTGGCTATTGATCTTACACAGGTCGACCTTGCAGAGGAGCTTACGTTCAATATCCCTCAGCAGCTATCCCCAGCGGGTGGTGTGGCTACCTATAATGGAGACTTGGTGGCGTCGCTAGGTCTCTTGGTGCTCTTCGCCGATGAGGAGTGGCGCGAGAGGGTAGATGTTGCCGACTATCTGCGTAGCAATGGTGTCGAGGGTGTGAAGTATGTTGCCCTCTTCGACTATAATGCATCTAATGGCCTCACCCATTCCGATCTATTGTGGCTTGCCGCGGCAAACACCGACCCGCGTCGCGACATAGAGATTGTCGATGGCGTTATCGTTGTCGATGCACGCTCCAAGCGCCCAGGCTATGGTCGTAACCCACGCCGCTTCCCCAATGTGGTGACCTCGTCTGTCGATACCATCAAGCTCGTTGATGCTCGCTGGTCAGAGTATAATATTGGTGAGTTCGTAGCCTCGCCATCGTTGAAATATCGCAAGTTGTTACTATCCGAAGGTGCTGAATGGTAGAGATGAATGAGAGTAGTAAACATCGTATCAAATCCCAAATAGTGGGTCTATTGGTCGTAGTCCCACTTCTATCTATTATTATATATGTATTGTGCTTCGCGCCCGAGAGGGAGCGACGCGTGGAGACTGTTGTCGATGGTGACACACCCGCCGAGGTGGGTGATAGCCCCTATGTAGATAGTGTGGTGGGTGAGTTTAAGATCTTCGATCCCAATAATGATGACCTTCGTACGCTATTAGAGGCGGGCCTGCCTAAGGATATAGCTGTTAGCATCATCCGCTGGAGGGAGAGCGGTAAGACCTATCGCATAAAGGAAGACTTGGCGCTGCTCTACAACATGCCCGACTCGTTATACTTCGCCTTAGAGGAGTATATATACATAGGTGAGGAGTATAGTTATAATACCTCGGATGAGGGTTCGACTGTCGAGCGAAAGTTCCCTGAGAGGGAGCGTCATGCCATGACCCTTGAGCTTGCCCCTTTCAGCCTCGATACGGTCTCTACTGCCTATCTTCGAGGTGTGGGCTTCTCTTACCGTGAGGCGGAGCTTGTCATACGCTATCGCGATATGATTGGTGGCTACCGCTGCTTCGAGGAGTTTGAGGAGTGCTACGGCGTGGATAGCATCATGGCAGAGCGTCTTCGAGATTTTGTCATCTTCTCCGAGAGTGTAGAGCCTCGCCCCGAGTCGGTGATATACCCCATAGAGCTAAATAGTGCCGACTCGACAGCGCTGCGCAGGGTTGTGGGCATAGGCGAGAAGAGTGTAATGGCGATCATCCGCTACCGCGAATTACTCGGTGGATACTACTCTGCGACGCAAATTTCAGAGCTTGAGGTGGTCACAACGGATAATTTTCGTAAAATTTTACCACAAATTTGGTGCGATAGTGCTAAAATTAAAAAAATAAATATTAACTTTGCCAGCCCAAATGAGCTGATGACACATCCATATTTGTCGAGTCGCATGCTCAAGAGGTTAATTAAACAACGCGAACTGAAAGGAGGTTGGAGTACCATAGAAGAGATGATCGAGGATAAAATATTCACCGAGGATGAGGCAGCACGCATAGCCCCATATCTCTCATTCGGTACGCAAGCCTACTAAAGTTCTGCACTTTATCCCATGGCAACAAGGTTGTCTAAGATGCTACTATAGGGTCACAACACGCCCAAAGATGTTGGCAAAAATTAGAGTATTATAAAATTAAAATAAAGGAGAAAGAATTATGATTATCATGCCTGTTAAGGAGGGAGAGAACATCGAGCGCGCCCTCAAGAAGTTTAAGCGTAAGTATGAGCGTACTGGTGTATTGAAGGAGCTTCGTCGTCGTCAGTACTTCACAAAGCCTTCAATTGCTAAGCGTGAGGCTATGCAGCACGCTATCTATGTAGAGCATACTTACCGTCAGGAGGAGTAATTTTTGATTTGTATAGGGCATCTTCGTCCTATCCTAAACAAAATATCGTGGGCTGTACCTTAAGTACTATCCCACGATATTTTTTATTACGATAGAACAAATCTACTCCTCTAAAATCAAAAATTAAATTTCCAATGATAAGGCAGCATCTGTAGCCTATCCAAAAACGCAAGACCCCTTGGGATAGTACTGAAGTACAGCCCAAGGGGATTTTTTTGTATATACCCCATATCCGCGACTTTTATTTGCTTGAATAGGAGATTTTTCGTACCTTCGTAGTAGATAACCCTCCGAAGATGGAAAATTGTTTGAATAAACTCACGGCGCGTGGTGCGGTGGCGCTGACTGATGAGGAGCTAATCGCTGTGCTTGTAGCTGATAATCAGCTGGATGACAAGGCATTGGTATCAGCCAAGGCGTTGATCGAGGAGTGTGGCACAACCATAGAGTTGTCGCGCATTGATCCGTCGCGCTTGCGCATGGTGGCGGGCATAGGGCGTCTGCGCGCGGCACGCCTAAAGGCTGCAATGGAGCTCGGTCGCAGAGTGGCTCTTGCTGATGGTTTGGCAAGCGAAACAATAACCTCCGATGCCGATGTTGTGCGCATCATGGAGCCTCTCTTGGCGTCGCTACAACATGAGGAGTGCTGGGCGTTATATCTCGCATCGTCGGGTCGCGTTGTTGAGCGTTTACGCATTAGCCAAGGAGGTGTTCAGGCGACGGTTGTGGATTGCAAACTTATCATAAAGCGAGCGATAGAACTTCTTGCGTCACAGATAGTTTTGGTGCATAATCATCCCTCGGGTAGTGCCGAGCCCAGCCGTCAGGATATAGAGCTTACTGAGCGTGTTGCCGAGGCAGCAAAGCTCTTCGATATACGCCTCTTAGATCATGTAATCATCGCCCACGGCGCTCACTATTCATTCCGTGCAAATGGTTTAATAAAGTGAAGCATTTATTTGAACAATTCCGAAAAGTTTTGTTTTTTTGTAAGCAAGATGGTGTTGGCGATTTTTTTATTGCTATTTTGTCGGCTTGCTAATCATGAAATAAACACTAATTATTAACCCGCCCCAAACACTAAGGGGACACTAATTACAAAATTTTATGAAGAGAGTTCTTTTTGCACTCCTCGCACTTTCGGTTGTCGTAGGATGTGGTGGTAAAAGTAAAATAGAGAAGAGTAGCATTACAGAGGCTAAAGTTGAGGTTGAGGCTGTAGACTTGGGCTTACCATCTGGTACTAAATGGGCAAGTTGCAATGTTGGTGCAACAAGCCCAGAGGATTATGGCAACTACTATGCTTGGGGCGAGATTACTACAAAGTATGTCTATAATGTAGAAAGTAGTAAAACCTTAGGTATGAGTATGTTTGATATATCAGGGAACAAAGATTATGATGCCGCTACAGCTAATTGGGGTAAGAGATGGCGTATGCCAACTAAGGAGGAGTTTGATGAATTGAGAAACAACTGTACCTGGACATGGATTACGCAAAATAACGTAAAGGGATATAAGGTAACAAGCAAGAAGAATGGCAATAGCATCTTCCTCCCCGCTGCTGGTTATTGCCTCGGTCGTGGTACGAACGGCGAGGGCTTGCGCGGCTACTATTCGAGTTCTACGCCCCACGAAGACTACCGTGCGTACCACCTGGACTTCAGTGTCGACCGTTACGGTACGGGCGACTACGGCCTCTACGAGGGGCGATCTGTGCGCCCTGTGTTGGCAGAATAAAGTGAGGTTTGTTCGATTTCTTAGATAGTCACTTAAACAACTTGATTATGAAAAAAATATCTCTTCTATTTGCTATTTTCGTTAGCTCTATAATGTCGCTATCGGCTCAGTCGATTGATGAGTATTTTGAGTTTGCTAAGCAGGGTGATGCTGAGTCGCAGTTCCGCTTGGCACAGTGTTATGATATGGGAGTCTTTGTCGTTCATGATGCCGAGGAGGCTGTAGCGTGGTATACCAAGGCGGCAGAGCAGGGACATGCTGATGCGCAGTGTGCTTTAGGAACGTGCTATGAAAGCGGTTATGGTGTTAATCAAAGCTGCTCAGATGCTGTGATTTGGTATAAAAAGGCAGCGGAGCAGGGACATGCTGATGCGCAGTGTGCTTTAGGAATGTGCTATGAAAGCGGTTATGGTGTTAATCAAAGCTACTCAGATGCTGTGATTTGGTATAAAAAGGCAGCGGAGCAGGGTAATGCTCAGGCTCAGAATAATTTAGGCTATTGCTACTATAATGGCTTTGGCGTAGCTATGGATTACGAACTTGCTGCAGAGTGGTATGGTAAGGCTGCTGAGCAGGGTAATGTTTCAGCGATGCATAACTTGGGTTGCTGTTATTTCGCTGGTGAGGGTGTGAAGGCTGATATCACTAAGGCGGTGGCGCTATGGCGTGCTGCTGCTGAGGAGGGATTTGATCGTTCGCAGTATGAGTTGGGCATATGTTATTGCTTGGGTGAGGGCGTTCAACAGGACTATGCCGAGGGCCTAAAGTGGTTGCGTATGGCAGCGCGTCAGGGTCATGCCATGGCGCAAGGAGCACTGACATCTTTGGGTGAAACATGGTAGTAGGTTCTCGCGGTATTTATAGTGTGCAAAAGTAATTATCAACTAAAATATTTAGGCTATGGAAATAGCTGTGTCACTTTTCGTTTCGCTCAAGGAGTTTAATTAAATAGTAGATTTATGGATTTGTTTTTGTTATCGATAATTGTTTTACTACTGCTTGTCGGCTTTATCTGTCTTATACTGAGCATTTGCCTCTTTTTTAAAATTTGGCGCATGACTGATGATGTCGCAAAAATAAGAGAGATGATGGAGGCGGCTGAAGAAGTAGAGGAAGCAAGTGAACATAAGGATGATGTAGGTGTTGAGGTTAAGAAGGGATATAAGAGCGTTGTACAGTCTGATGATGATGGTATTAGTAGGGTAGTAAAAGTGTTTATTATTATCCTAATACTATTATCTATAGTATTTCTTCTCATTATCAGTGACTAAATGATGAGTGATGATAGGTTGCCACGATGACTGGCAACCTATTGTTCTTATTATAGATTTACTATTCAATATATTTCCCGGTTAGCCTTTCGTATTTTGGCTTTTTTTTGCTATCTTTGCGGGATGAATATGCTTTAGCATATAGGTGTAGAAACGAATAACAAAAACGACATAAATTATGACACAGGAAGAATTGTTCAAGAAGCTTATTGCACACTGCAAAGAGTATGGTTTTATATTCCCATCAAGCGAGATCTATGATGGTCTTGGCGCCGTATATGACTATGGTCAGAATGGCGTGGAGCTAAAGAATAACATCAAGCGCTACTGGTGGGACTCAATGGTTAAGCTCAATGAGAATATCGTGGGTATCGACGCCGCTATCTTCATGCACCCAAAGACTTGGGAGGCATCGGGCCACGTGGGTGCCTTCAACGACCCACTCATCGATAACAAGGACTCTAAGAAGCGCTACCGTGCCGACGTCTTGGTTGAGGATTGGATGGCTAAGCAGGAGGAGAAGATTCAGAAGGAGGTGGAGAAGGCTCGCAAGCGCTTTGGTGAGAGCTTCGACGAGGCACAGTACCTCGCAACATCACCTCGCGTGTTGGATATCAAGGCTAAGATGGATGCTATCCACGAGCGCTTCGCTACAGCTCTCAACGAGAACAACCTCGAGGAGCTCAAGCAGATTATCCTCGACTGCGAGATCGTATGTCCTATCTCGGGCACTCGCAACTGGACCGACGTACGTCAGTTCAACCTTATGTTCTCAACACAGATGGGTTCTACTGCCGACGGTGCTAACACCGTATATCTCCGCCCTGAGACCGCGCAGGGTATCTTCGTCAACTACCTCAATGTGCAGAAGACAGGCCGCATGAAGCTACCTTTCGGTATTGCTCAGATCGGTAAGGCCTTCCGTAACGAGATCGTAGCTCGTCAGTTCATCTTCCGTATGCGTGAGTTCGAGCAGATGGAGATGCAGTTCTTTGTGCAGCCAGGCACCGAGATGGAGTGGTGGTCGAAGTGGAAGGAGACACGTATGGCATGGCACCGCGCCCTCGGCTTCGGCGACGAGAACTACCGCTTCCACGACCACGACAAGCTTGCCCACTATGCTAATGCCGCTACCGACGTGGAGTATAACTTCCCATTCGGCTTCAAGGAGGTTGAGGGTATCCACTCACGTACCGACTTCGACCTCGGCCGTCACCAGAAGTTCTCAGGTAAGAAGATTCAGTACTTCGACCCAGTGCGTGGTGAGAGCTATGTGCCATATGTTGTTGAGACCTCTATCGGCGTTGACCGTATGTTCTTGCAGATTATGTCTGCGGCATACTGCGAGGAGAAGTTGGAGAATGGCGAGGAGCGCGTAGTATTGCGCATACCTGCAGCCCTTGCTCCTACCAAGGTTGCGGTTATGCCTCTCGTAAAGAAGGATGGTCTCCCAGAGGTAGCACGTCAGATTATCGAGGACCTTCAGTACGACTACAACGTGGTGTACGACGAGAAGGACTCTATCGGTAAGCGCTATCGTCGTCAGGATGCTATCGGTACTCCATTCTGCGTTACCGTAGATCACGACACCTTGACCGACGGCATGGTGACAGTGCGTCACCGCGACACCATGCAGCAGGAGCGTGTTAAGATTGAGGCGTTGCGTGGCCTTATCGAGAAGGAGGTATCGTTCCGCGAGTTGTTCAAGAAGATTAAGGCCTAATGGCTCGACTTATCGCCATAGACTACGGCACCAAGCGTACAGGCCTGGCCGTCACCGACCCTCTGGGCATCATAGCACAGCCCTTGGAGACGGTAGATACCAAGCAGCTGGAGCGCTACCTTGCCGACTACTTTCAGCGCGAGGAGGTGTCGACGATTGTCGTCGGACACCCTCGCCAGATGAGTGGTGAGCCGTCGGAGACCATGCGCTACATAGTGCCTCTCATGGGGCGTCTGCGCCACGCCTACCCCGATAAGCAGGTGGTGGCCTACGACGAGCGTTTCACCTCGGTATTGGCGCAGCGCACCATACGCGAGAGTGGCATAGGTAAGATGGCACGCCGCGATAAGGCTCTTGTAGACAAGGTCTCTGCCGCGATAATACTTCAAGATTATATGACATCCCAGGGGATGTAAACAAACGAAATAGTGTAAATTATGATCTATCCAATTGTGATATACGGCTCGCAGGTGTTGCGTAACGAGTCGGAGAATATAACAGCCGACTATCCCGAGCTCAAGAAGCTTATCGAGGATATGTGGATTACCCTCGGCGAGGCTGAGGGCGTGGGCTTGGCAGCTCCACAGATAGGCAAGAACATACGCCTATTCATCGTCGACTGCACACCATGGGGTGAGGATGACCCAACACTCGCAGACTTCAAGCGCGTCTTCATCAATGCTGAGATCTATGAGAGCTCGGAGGAGACATCGCTCTTCGAGGAGGGTTGCTTGTCGTTGCCAGGTCTTCACGAGAATGTACGCCGCCCAGTGACCATCCGTATGCGTTACTTGGATGAGAACTTCGTGGAGCACGACGAGGAGTTCACAGGCAAGCCTGCGCGTGTCATCCAGCATGAGTACGACCATATCGAGGGTCGCGTCTTCACCGACCACCTCGCACCTTTGCGTCGTAACCTCATCAAGAATAAGCTTCAGAAGATGGCGCGTGGCTCATATCGTGCTGCCTATAAGACCCGTCGATAAACCGCGTAATAGAGGATATTATGGCTGCTGTTGAGGCGCGATATATGTTTGAGGGTGTCGAACTCGCCTATACTATTGAGGGCGAGGGCGACACCATCATCCTGCTACATGGTTGGGGTTGCGATGCCTCAATCTGGGGCGCTACGCGCGATATGCTGGCTAAGCACTTCCGCGTTGTCGCTGTCGACTTTGCGGGCTTTGGCCGTAGTGCCGAGCCTAAGAGCGTCTGGGGTGTCGAGGAGTACACTCGCTCCATCGAGACCCTTGTTAAGCACCTTTCGATAGAGCGTCCTACGCTCGTTGGTCACTCGTTTGGTGGTCGTGTGTCGATACTCTATGCTTCGCGCAATAGCGTCAGCCGCGTGGTGCTCACCGATGCTGCGGGCGTGAAACCTCGCCGCTCGATGACCTACTATCGCAAGGTATATACCTACAAACTAATGAAGCATACGCTACCATTGCTTATTGGTAGCCGTAAGGCGCAGATGCTTCTCGAGCAACGTCGCTCGCGTGCTGCCTCGTCGGACTACAACCGCGCAACGCCCATGATGCGTGCCATACTCTCGAAGTGCGTGAATGAGGATCTATGCTCTGTAATGCCCAAGATAGAGGCCCCTGTATTGCTCTTCTGGGGCGATAGAGATACTGCAACACCTATTAGCGATGCGCATAAGATGCATAGCCTGATGAGGGATGCAGGTCTTGTTGTTGCCCAGGGCGCAGGCCACTTCGCCATGTTGGAGCAACCCGAGTTGTGGATGGGTGCACTTAAGTCATTCCTAAATATTAAGCGAGATGAGTAACATGATGCACATATTCACCATTGTATGGCTCATATATCTGTGGGCTACGATGCGCTATTCGGTGCAGATGCTCCAGCAGAATAGCTATCGTGTGGAACGCTATAACCGCTGGTTGCTATCTACGCGCGAATGGCTCTCGCGTATGAATGTAGTGGCTCTGCTGAGTGCAGTAACCTTCGCCTTTACTAAGCACCCTGTGGCCATCGCAATCTTCGGCATATGGATGCTCGTTATCGCCCTTGCCGAGTTTGCCATAAAGTATAAGATAGCCCTGGCATATACCATGCGTGTGCGCCGCCTTATCGCCACACGCCTTATGCTCACTGCCGCTATCGTAGCGTTGGTACACATCTTCGCTGTGGAGTATACGCTTGTTGCGATGATGCTCCTCACGCTTGACTATTGGAGTGTTGTTGCCAACACCATCAATCGCCCTATGGAGGCCTACATCACCCGCTGGTACTATAACGATGCAAAGCGCATACTACGCAGCATGCCTCATCTCAAGATTATCGGCATCACGGGTAGCTTCGGCAAGACATCAACCAAGCACTTCCTATATAGGGTATTATCCGAGAAATATAACGTGCTTATGACACCTGGTAACTTCAACACCACGTTAGGTGTTGTGCGTACTGTGCGTGAGCACCTCAAGCCCCATCACGAGGTATTCATCGTTGAGATGGGTGCAAAGCAGAGGGGTGACATCAAGGAGATATGCGACCTTGTAGAGCCCCAGATGGGTATTATCACCTCGGTGGGTGAGATGCACCTCGAGACCTTCGGTTCTGTGGAGATGGTTGCTCGCACTAAGTTTGAACTTATAGAGGCTCTGCCCGAGGGTGGCTTTGGTGTGGTGAATATCGACTCTCAGGCCGCCTATGAGCACCTTAAAGGCCTCGACCGTCGTGTCGCGACATATAGCGTTGATAATGACGCTGCCGACTACCGTGCTACGGACATATGCTATGCGTCGAGCGAGACATCCTTTGCCGTGCGCTGTGGCGATAGGGTAGATGAGGGCTATGCCACACATATCCTCGGCCGTGGCAACATCCTCAATATCACCGCTGCCCTCGCCGTTGCCGAGCATATGGGCGTATCGTTGGAGGCGCGCCGTCGTGCCGTCAGACAGATAGAGCAGGTGGAGCACCGCCTGAGCATGCGTCGCACGGGAGGCATCACAATCCTCGACGATGCCTATAACTCAAACCCTACGGGTGCACGCATGGCGTTGGAGGTATTGTCGCAGTTTGCCACCGAGGGGTGCCGCTATGTTGTGACACCAGGCTTCGTAGAGATGGGTGCAAAGCAGTATGAGAACAATAGGGCCTTTGGTCGTGACATCGCCATGTCGCAGGCCGATGCAGTATATGTGGTCAACGAGGTCAACCGCAAGGCTATTGTTGAGGGCCTTGCCGAGGGAGGCTATCCCGAGGAGAGGGTACACCCTGTGGCATCCTTCACAGAGGCTATGGCGGAGCTCCAGCCACGCCTAAAGGTGGGCGATGTGGTGCTCTATGAGAACGACCTGCCTGACTCATTTAAGTAGTAACCCCAACATATTCAAATAGAATAACAACTAAGAAAGACAAAGATATGAAGATTAATGTAGGTGTAATTTTTGGTGGCCGCTCGGTGGAGAATGAGATCTCTGTTATCACTGCGGCACAGACCATGGCAGCGATGAACCAGGAGAAGTATAACATCGTGCCTATATACATCTCAAAGGAGGGCCGCTGGTATACCGGTGAGCCACTACGCTCAACAGATAACTATCGCGATATGAAGGCGTTGCTTGAGAGTGTCACCGAGGTATACTTCCGCCCAGTATATGGCGATAACAACCTCTACCGCGTGCGCAAGCCTATGTTTGGTAGCGATGTGGAGACCTCAATCGATGTTATCCTCCCATGCCTCCATGGCACCTCAGGCGAGGATGGCTCGTTCCAGGGTCTTATCGAGATGACAGGCATCCCATACGCTTGTCCTAACCCTCTCGCCTCGGCAAATGGCATGGATAAGATTACCATGAAGATGATTCTCAAGGAGAGTGGCATCCCTGTTGTCGATTATGTCTGGTTCTCAGATAAGGAGTGGCTCTCGGAGCGTGAGGCGTGCTGCGAGCGTGCCAAGGCGTTGAACTACCCACTTATCGTCAAGCCTGCAAATCTCGGCTCGTCAGTAGGCATCAAAGCGGTGCACAACGAGGAGGAGCTTATCGAGGCTACCGACAACGCCATAAGATACTCTAAGCGTATCATTGTCGAGCGCCTTGTCGAGAAGCTTAAGGAGATTAACTGCTCGGTGCTTGGCGACTACTACGACTGCGAGGCTTCGGTATGCGAGGCGCCAGTGCGTAGCGGCGAGATTCTTAGCTATGAGGATAAGTATCTCGGTGGTGGCAAGAACAAGCCATCGGAGGGTATGCACTCTACCGTGCGCGAGATTCCTGCTAACCTCCCTGAGGCAACAACTGAGTTTATCCGTACTACCGCCTGCAAGACCTTCCGTGTGTTGGCGTGCGATGGCGTGTCGCGCATCGACTTCATGATTGATGAGGCTACAAACGACATCTATGTAAACGAGATTAACACTATCCCTGGCTCCTTGTCGTTCTACTTGTGGGAAGCTACAGGCATCAAGTTCGATGAGCTTGTAGACCGCCTTATAGCCATTGCCTTTAAGCGCAAGCGCGACTCAGAGTTCAAGACTACCAGCTACTCGGAGAATATCTTTGCCTACCAGGCAAAGCATGGCGCGAAGCTTGGTGGTGCAAAAGGGGCAAAGAGATAATCCTATAAAGAGTAATAACGATGACTTCACTATACGATAACATAATTTTCGGCCCTATCCGCTCGCGCCGTCTTGGTCTCTCGCTGGGTGTCAACCTACTCCCTATAGAGTCTAAGTTGTGTAGCTTCGACTGCATATATTGCGAGTGTGGCTGGAATGACGAGCATCCTGGTAAGCGCCGCTTCAATGCTCGTGAGGATGTATACAACATGCTCGATGAGACCTTGCAGAAGATGGTAGCTGCGGGTACCCCTCCCGATGTCATCACCTTTGCGGGTAATGGCGAGCCTACGATGCATCCCGACTTCGAGGCTATCATTGGCGACACCATAGCGCTACGCGACAAGCACTGTCCAGCAGCCAAGGTGTCGGTGCTCTCTAACGCTACGCAGATACACCGCGAGGATGTGCGTCGTGCCCTCAATAGGGTAGATAATAACATCCTGAAACTCGACTCGGCATTCGACGCTACGGTGCAGCTAATGAATAAGCCACAGGGCAACTACACCGTGGCACGCACCGTGGAGCTCCTCAAGTCGTTCGAGGGTAATCTTATCGTGCAGACCATGTTCCTGCGTGGTGAGTATCTCGGCCAGAAGGTAGATAACACCACTGAGGAGGAGGTGTCAGCATGGCTCGAACTCATCAAGGAGATAGCACCCAAACAGGTTATGGTATACTCTCTCGACCGCGACACACCATGTCAGACTATCTATAAGGTCGAGAAGGATGAGCTACGCACCATTGCCGCGCGCGTGGAGGCTCTCGGCATAGCCGTATCAGTTGCATAATCAAACAATAAATAGAGTAAAACAATGGAATTTGAAGGTAAGGTATTAGAGATCCTCCCACCTGTATCGGGTCAGTCGGCACGTGGTACATGGGAGCGTCAGACCGTAGTTTTCGAGCAGCCCAACAAGCAGTATGGCAAGGAGCTCGCAGTAACATTCATGAATAAGGGCCAGGAGGTGGCATCACTTCGTGTTGGTGAGAGCTACCTTGTATCTTTCGATATCGAGTCACGCAACTACCAGGGTCGTTGGTATACCGATGTTCGCGCATGGCGCATCCAGCCATTGCAGCAGAACGCCGCACCAGCAATGCCCGATATGCCACCATTCGCTGAGGAGCCAATGGCACCATCGGCATCTGGGGCGGGGGTTATAGACGATATGCCCTTTTAATTTGTTGTGATAAGGCAGCATCTGCTGCCGCTAACAAAAATAAATGCGAATAGGCAGTACGTCATAGTACAGCCTATCCGCATTTTTTTTGCCGAGCGTTGCATCTACTACCTTCTAACAACAAATTGTTCTCTTTGTTGTGATAAGGGGTCATCTGCGCCCTCTCAATCATTGTGCTGAATAGGAAATACGCTCAGTATGTCCTATCCAGCCCAATTTCATGTCGAGGCCACATCTAACCCCTTCTGACAACAAATTTGTCTCTTTGTTGTGATAGCGGCACTCCTGCGCTATTTTCTCTTGTTCTCCCTTTGTATATTGGATTATTTTCCATATATTCGTATTATCATTGCGGAATACGCAGTTTTTTTGATGGCATTTAGGCTATTGCGTTCACGGTAAAACGACCAAAATTACACTACGAACAAGCAATAGGCACGCTGAATGCTCACGCCCTATGGCGTGGGTTGTGCTTATGTTCGTATGGGTGCTTGGTCGTACCTTCCGTGAGTAAGCTATACCCACGCTTCTCTTTTTGAGTTAAACGGTTGCCATCTATGGCTACGACACTTATTGTTTAACTTAAATACCATCTATTATGAAGAAGATTATTTTATTAATGATGCTATGTTTCATATCTATGGGAGCATCAGCGCAGGACCATCTAAAGTTTATGAATATTCCAATAAGTGGATCACTTGATGACTTCGCACAAAAACTTGAGGCGAAAGGCTTTGAACCATATCAAGTTGAGGATGACCTCATTTCACTTACTGGCCCTTATGCTGGATACAATAATTGTTTTGTGTATATTTATACCAGTTACAGTGTTGTCTATAACATTGAGGTTTATTTTGCCTATGTCGATGATGTTCATAGCGCATATAATGATCTTCGACGTAGATTAGGCTTAAAATATGGAGCTCCATCTCATGTTGATGATAATACAAATGGTGATGGATCATATAGAACGAGCTTCTATCTTCCAGCTGGAGAAATCCGCTTAACTATTGAAGATAATAGCTTATGGTTGCATTATTATGATACCAATAGTTACAATGCAGCTAGAGGTGTCGCCACAAGAGACTTATAGCAAAAACAAAGGG
>JAZOOI010000005.1:0-54760 GCA_045654925.1 Alistipes sp.
TGCACCCTTTCCTGCCTTTGGACGCTTAGCACCGTACTTAGAACGACGCTGACGACGACCGTCTACACCTGCTGAATCGAGGGCACCACGCACGAGGTGGTAACGAACACCTGGGAGGTCCTTAACACGACCACCACGAACGAGCACGATTGAGTGCTCCTGCAAGTTGTGGCCCTCACCTGGGATGTAGGCGTTGACCTCCTTGCCATTAGTCAATCTTACACGTGCAACCTTACGCATAGCCGAGTTTGGCTTCTTAGGAGTTGTAGTGTACACACGAGTACAAACTCCACGGCGCTGAGGACACGCTGCGAGCGCTGGTGACTTTGACTTCTCCACCATGCTAACTCGACCGTTTCTTACTAACTGCTGAATAGTTGGCATTTTCTAAAACGTTTTTGTCCTTTAATTTTTGTTAATAAATTCAATTCCCATTTGCGAGAAATTGCCCGCAAAGATACTCATTTTTTTTGATATACACTATATATAGCAGCTTTTTTCGCACTGATTTGTTGAAAACTTGTGAAAAGTCGATAGAATTTACTTATTATTTTTGCAAAGTTATAATCTTTAATTTATGGATAAAATGCTATATTATTGATTTACTGCACTTTATATTTTTTAAGCGTTTTTCGAGATTCGAAGATGGGCCTCTCAGTCAACAATATTAGAATTTATACCAATATTAAACCATATTACCAATTAGTTACGGATTGACATAACAAAAAGGCGGAGCCAAATGACTCCGCCCTATTACGAATTAGCAAGGTGTCTTACTTACGCAAAGGCACCAACTTACCCTCTGCAGTCACGCCCATAAGCATAACATTGGGCGATGCCTCGAGCTTCTGGATGAGCTCCTTGATAGGCTTTGTTTCATCTGCGCTCCACGCCATCTGCTCCGACATCCACATAGGGGTTACATTACCCTTATAGTCGAATGCTGCGGCACACACATAGTATGGTGAATAGTCGTAAATGATGTCTGAGAGCTCCAACGCTGGACATGTGTCGATGAGCAAATCGTAGAAGACTGTCTCATAGCCTGCCCACTCGTAATCCATCACTGAGAATGGACATGCAAAGATGTCATCAGTAGGCTCATTTGTCTTCACCTCGATAGATACCACACCGATAGAGCTATCAGGAGTATAGTTTTGAGCATAGAACTTAAAGCGCACAGGATCGTAATTATAGAGGTCAGATGGTCTATAAGGGCCACCAATGATGACATCGGTAATCTCAAGCTCACACTCGCCCTCGGGCTCAGTCTTGAAGACCTTTGTGCATACGTCGGTTGTCACCACGCCACCGCTATAGCCAAATGCCACAACGATATACTCCTTATTAGGATATAGTGTATTGAGGTGTGTTGTCACCTCGCCCTTGAACTCATATGTGTAGTAGATAAACTCACCCAAGGCCATATCCAAGAGCACCTCATCGTCGTAATCTGCAGGGAGATACTCGGTAGGAGTAATGAGAAGGAGGTATGTCTCATCGGGGTTAGAGGGGGTAATCTTAAGGTCAGCAACGCGCACATAGCAGTTCGAAACCTCAATGTTGATATCCATATCAGACTGCTGAACCTCCTCGGTCGAGAAGTTAATGTAAGATGGTTCAGCAACGACCTGCACGAAGCCATCATACTCCGCTACAGGGAATACGAGAGCCGAGTAGAGAGTGTATGAGTTAAGCTGCGCCTCGATAACCGCATCACCCTTACAACAAATCTCGCTCAATATCACATCGAGGGTGTGGCCACCGCGAAGATTAGAGTTGAGAACCGATATCCACTCGTCAGCGATAGATTTCATATCCTCCGCATCGAAGGTAGCGCCATCGCCCATGTATAGGTCGTCGTTGCCATCAACAAACTTTACTACGTAATAGCCATCCCAATTCTCTGGATTTACGTTGAGAGCTACCTCTGCGCCATCAACCTCTATATCAAGATTGAAGTTAACATCCTGCAATGGTGCGTACTCGGGCTCTATCACCTCCCAGGCCACCTCGGTCACAGGCTCATACGATGAGCCATCCTCATTAAACTGAATGCCGTAGACATACAATACCGACTTAACGCCTGGCAACACGTCGTTCCACTTGACACGCTTAATACCCTGGAACGCCACATTTACCTGGAGCATATACTCCTTGAGGTTCATGTCATTGTTACTAGCGTTACGCTCGAAGGCGGCAAAGTCATCCTCCCACAATAGCTCCTGGGTGTCGATGCCACCATTCTGGAAATAGGACACCTCCTCAAGATACATTACATAGTACATCTCGTCGTCTGCGGGTGTCACCTGGGTTATTGCCGATGAGGCGTGAACTTCTTGAACATCGATAACGAAGCCATCAGCAGGTAGTGGCTCAACACCCTGCTGCTTCACCACAAAGCTCTGAGCCTCAGCCTCAGGATACTCTACACGAAGAGTCGCTACGCGCTCCTCGGCAGCATCATTCGCTGCCACCACGAAGGTAATCTCATCGGCAGCTACGGTGATGTCGCTCACCCACTCCTTATCGCTCACAACGCTGAGCATAGCCTCCTCCACAGGGTTAGTAATAGTGTAGCTTAGTGAGTAGCTACCGCCATTGGCCTCAGCCTCTACCACGTCGCCCGAAAGCTCAACAACAGGCTTCTCGGCTGGCACAACAGGCTCATCGTTATTATCGCACGCCACGATGGCAACTACAGCCACGAGCAAAAGCGCGATTCTGCTAAAAATGTTTTTCATACTATTAAATATAAATATAGGTAATACTAACAAGCAAAGATACAAAAAAGATATTAAAAATCAAAATGGGGAGGAGGAAGAGATTTTCCTGGAGGATTCCTCAGGGGAGAGCCGTAAGCTAAGCTTACTCTGGGGAGATTGGGTAGAGCCGTTTGCTACGCAAACTCTGGGTAGGCTGGGTAAATCCCCAGAGCGAAGCGGAAATACCCAGATAACTATCTCTTATCACGCTCGCTAAGTCTAATACGCAAGAGTTTCTCACGGAAGCCTCCTTCGGTGCTAAACCTACGACCTTCAGACTCTATAAAACTCTTAAGCACAACATCTTCCTGGTGGAGCAACACGATAATCATGTTGGCTAATGTCTCATCGCTACGGCTCTCAGCCAAGCTAAGATAGTAGGCACTGTCCAACTCGCGCTTGCCCAACTCGCGCATAGCCCTATTCTCCTTCGAGCCGAGTTCCCATAGGCGTAGATTACGTGTGCGCAAATAATCGTGGTAATCCTCAAGCAACTCCATAAGGCTACCGCGGGCAATGTTATATAACTTTAGAGCGACCTCATACGACGTTGAAGCATCAGTATACCCCTCAACAATATTCTGCTTACCCGAGCGTGCTGCTTGTACCATCTGGTCAAAGGTGCGATCCTTCTTGTCGATAAAGCGAGCGCAGAAGTGATATGTAAGGTCATATATCACCACTGCTTTCTTGTAACAGAGGAGCGACGAATAGTTACGATGACCATTGTCGATGATGCTCTTTGATGCGTCCATTGGCTGTTAGGTTTTTACAAAGGTAAAAAAAATTGACACAATAGACAAATAATAGGGGGAAATTAGTGGTTGGAGCAATGGGTAGTGCCGCAAGCGGAGCATGCTCTGGGGAGATTGGGTAGAGCCGTATGCTTCGCAAACTCTGGGTAAGCTGGGTAAATCCCCAGAGCGAAGCGAAACTACCCAGAGCGAAGCGGAATTACCCACAATACCCAGAGCGAAGCGGTCCTACCCAGAGCAACAAAAAAATCGGAGCCTCCCGATAAGGGAAGCTCCGAAGAGTTATTTGGTCAAACGACCGTTATAGGCAATTTATTACTTAAGCTTGCCAATGTAAACAAGACGATACTGTCCTGAAACTGGGCAATCGTAACCATCACTACCAATCAAAGTAATACAGTAGTAGTCACCCTCCTTCTGAACATTGATAGTTACGTTAGCGTAAACATCAGCGTAGAAGAAATCGTAAGGCTCACCAAACTGAATACCACCATTGTAAGTATCCATCTCAAGTGCATCAGCAGATGAGAATTGCTGAACAGCAGTGTAATCACCAGCAACGATCTCAGTCAAACCAGTATTAAACTTGATATCCCAAATATAACCATTATCCTGAGCTACACGAACAGCATTGTTTGCATCCAAACCATCTACAAGCTTAGTATAACGGTAGTCCAAATCGTAAGCAACACCCTCACCTGGGATTACGAACTCAGGAACAACCTCAGGCTCCTCGTTACCGCCCTGGTTCTCAGAACCTGGAGCGTATGTAGAGCCCTCACCGAAGTAGTTAACCTCAACGTATGGGAGCTGAGTCTTAACCTCGATAGAAGAGTTGTCAGACAAAGTAGCAACGATTACGAAGTACTTCTCGTTAGCCTCATCGCAACCATAGTCGCTTGGAGCCTGAGTAGTGATTGAAGTAGCCTCAGTGCGAACGCCGTCAACTACCAATGCTGCAGAGTACTGATAATCCCAACCTGTGTGAGGACCGAACTTGCAAACTACCTCGATGTAGTTGTTAGCCTCGTCATACAACCAGAATGCGTACTCAGCATCACCACCGTTGTACTCATAAAGCTCCATCTTGTTGTCCAACTCAGCACGAACAGGAGCGAAGCCTACTGGCTCTGGCTCTGGCTCTGGCTCAACATACTCGCTTGGAAGGATAATACCCTCGATAGTACCCTCAAATACTGCTGTGAAATCAGAATTTGCAGAACCTACCTGAGCATTGATATCGAAACGGTACTTACCATCAACCTCTGCAACTGCTACAGTACCAGAGTTGAAGAATGTATAGTTACCCTCAGCATCCAAAATCCAAGAATACTCACCTGTGTAAACTGCACCATAGAAACCACCGAAGTCATAAGTACCCTCTGGGATGTACTGCTTTGCGTCCTCGATGATACCATAGAAGTTCAAATTAACCTTAGAACCATCTGCAGCACCTGAAAGCTCGATGTTGCAATCGCTATAGTAACCTGAAGCAGATGCAGCAGTGTAAGTTAGAACACTTGGCTCAGGCTCACCTGGCTCCTCACCACCCTCGTTGCGAGAGAATGACTTCTCAACGTAAACGTACTCACCGTTAGCGTTGATAGCCAAGATGCCGAGGTAAACTGGATCTGGAAGACCGTAGTACTCGAACTTAGAAGCAGCGATAGCGTGCTCAGCATCACCGAATGTTACGAACTCAGTGTAGTAGACGTCACCCAAGATAGCTGCAGCAGCCTCCTCAGGATCCATGAATGAAGACTCGTACCAGTTGTAAGCAACTGAAACTACCTCCTCACCGAAGGTTGCGTTAACCTCGATATTCTTCTCCTCGTGAGATACAAGCTCGAACTGTGCAACAGCGTCGAACTCACCCTGTACAAGAGCCTTAGTGCGGAATGTACCGTAGTTACGGATGTTCTCCTCAACAACCTGATGAGTGTAGAAGTCCATCTCAGTCTCTGCGTTCATTGGGTAAACGAAGAACAAGTACTCAGTGTCAGCGTTAAGCATAGGAGCCCAACCTGTCATTGAAAGTCCTGCAAGCTCAGAAAGCTTGTAAGTACCCTGCATATCAGCAACAACAGCACCAGCACCCATAAGGTTACCACCATTCTTGAGGTAGAATACCAAAGCTGAATCGATATCAGCTGCCATACCATACATCACAAACTCCTCGAGCTGTGTTACTGGAAGCCAACCTACGATGTAGTAGTTGTAACCAGCCAATGTGAACTCAGCTGTAGCGTCGTTCCAAGTAGTAGTATCCTTATCGAGGTTAGCCTCAACGAATACACGCTTGTAAGAAGCCTTAACTGCATTAGTCAAGATAGGCTGCTCGACATAGCTTGCCATCTCAGACTCAGTAGTAACGAAGATGATGTACTCCTTACCCATCTCGTACTGGTACTTAGGCCAGAATGCGCCAGCGAGCTGATCTACTGTAAGAGTGTAAACCTCCTTCTCGCATACGCCAGCCTCATACCACTGAAGGTCAACGATGTTCTGGAAACCAGTTGTACGCTGT
This sequence comes from Alistipes sp., assembly GCA_045654925.1. GTDB lineage: Bacteria > Bacteroidota > Bacteroidia > Bacteroidales > Rikenellaceae > Alistipes. The sequence continues at coordinate 6,048 of JAZOOI010000005.1, forward strand.
GTAGAAGCTACGTTTGCAGTGTACTCATATGTCCAATCGTCGAATGTCTCAACGAATACCTTATCGCCATAAGTTGCATAGTCAGCAGCGTCAACGATACCGATGAAGAAGTCAGCGAAGTCGTACAAAGGCTCACCCATCTCATCGAAACCAGCAGACTTAGCTACGCTGTTAGTAACGGTAATATTACCAGAAGCATCAACGCTAATGCCAAGCTCAGCAAGGTTTACAGCAACCTTAGCAACCTTACAACCGCCGTTAGCAGAGTTGAAGTGAACAGCTACGAAGCCCTCCTTCTGTGCATAACCTGCGTTTACGAAGTCAGCAGAAGGACCAGTGATGTTCAAAAGGAAGTCAGTACCACCAGCAGCCAAGATACCCATACCTGGATCTACGTTCTCCTCGTCCTCAACAACTGGAGCAACCTCGATAGAAGCTGTCCAACCAAGAGGCTGGTTCATAACGTTAACATCAGCAACTGCGTCGTTGATAGTGAACTTAACAGACTTAGTCTCACCTGGAGCTACGAAGAGCTGTGAACGTGTAGCCTCACACTCGATAAGCTCAGCCTTAACAACTGTGAACTCGTCGCCGTTAGCCAAAGTGATAGTTGCAGTGCTATCGTCGTTGATAACGATGTTTGCAACAACGCACTCAGCAGCTACGCCATTGATAGCAACCCAGTTCTCACCATCAGCGCTAACCTCCAATACGCCGTTCTCTACACGGTACTGAAGTGGATCGCACTGGCATGGCTCAGATGGCTCGCATGTGCACTCGGTAGGAGCCAAAACGGTAATCTCCTTACCATCAGAAAGCTTAATAGTCTGGTTGCCGTCAGCGTCGGTAACAACGTCAACAACTACAACCTTACCATCGATAAGAGCCTGAAGGTTCTCAACCTCAGACTGAAGCTTTGTCTCCAAAGCTGCTACGCGCTCTGTCAAAGCAGCAAGGTCCTTCTTCACCTGATCGATATCCTGCTTGATAGCAGAATCGTCATATGAACATGACGTTGCCAAAGCCATAGATGCTATTACAACAGCAGCTACGACTGACTTGAGGGTTGTAAAAATTTTCCTCATAGTGTTAAAAATTTAGTTAATAATAATTATAAGTTGTTTGCCTTTCCCAATTAATGAGCACAATATGCCCACAAATAGTTATGCAAATATATAAAATAAATTTTCAACCAACAAAATTTTTACAAACTTTTTCGATATAAAAAATATTTTTAAAAACTCTAATAGGGGGAGAAAAAAGGGAGAATTTAGCCGCATAAAGAGTGCATAACTACCAACAAAGATTACATATTTATGTGGCGAGGATAGGCTACAAGGGGATGCAAGGGGGGGTAGATAAAAAAATTGAGGCAATCAAAAGATTTTCGACAAACAGCATTTTGCCATTGTCTTAGTAACGAAACTCGCATCTTCATAAAGCCTGCGACTTCCGCTACAATCTTCCGATTGCCTCTCCAACCTAAAACTACTAACCTAAATGAACCTTAAAACTTCGCTGCAAAGGTAAGGGGTATTTTGTAAATTTCCAAATAATTTATTAAATTTTTTCATTATTTTATTGTGAAATTTTAATTATACACAACGGTAATCCTGTATCTTATTGATTACCAGCACTAAACAGAGTGGCGATGAAATTATTTGATTAGAAGTGTTTGGATATGTTTGTGATTTGGAGGAATAATTACTATTTTTGCGATTGTTCGCGCAAGCGCGCGCACTCGCACACACATATAATAATGTAGGAGGCATGAAGCAAAACCACACCATAGGATTTGACGCCAAGCTCGCCAATGCAGCACCCGAGGGCAAGGGCCACTACGGCAGATTTATAATCGACGCCGTAGCCGCAGCATGTCCCAAGAGGGGCTATGTGAGGATGTACACACCCGAAAGAATGCCCAACGCCGAGTACGACAAACTGGAGCTACGCCCAAATGTCGAGTCCATGGAGCCCGACGGCCGCGTATGGCGATGGCTAAGCCCAATATGGCGACTAATAGGCATCTCGCGCGACGCCAAGGCGGGACGCGTGGAGGTATTTCATGGCCTGGCAAACAAGATTCCATTTGCGCTCGAGCACTACAACATACGTAGCGTAGTGACAATACACGACCTACGCTTCATGCGCAACGTCGAGACACAAAACCCACTAAAGACCCTATACTACAAAATCACCTACAGCTCAACATGCCGACGTGCCGACAGAATTGTAACCGTCAGCGAGTTCGCAAAGCAAGAGATAGTTGAGCACCTAAATGTCGACCCCGACAAGATTGATGTTATATACATGGGTTGCCACAAGCGCTTCCTCGATAGCGTAACACCCGAGCATAGCGACATGATACGCAGAAAGTACAACCTCCCCGACAACTATGTACTCAGCGTGGGCTCTGTGACCGAGAATAGCAACATCGAGGTGATAATCGAGGCACTTGCCAAGAGCCAAAAGCCCATAGACCTAGTAATAGCGGGCCGCGCAACATCGCACATCAACAAGCTAAAGAAGCTCACAGCGCAGCACAACGTAACATCGCGCACACACCTTCTACATGGCGTGGCAGCAGAGGATATGCCAGCACTATATGCCAACGCCATAGCCTACCTCAGCACATCGCGCTACGACGGCTTCAACTACCACATTGTCGAGGCACTGAACATGGGAACGGCGGTGATAGCAACAACAGGCACAAGCCACGAGGAGGCAGCAGGACCAGACTCGATATATGTATCGGGCGAGGATAGCGACGCCCTAATAGAGGCCATTGAGCGCGTAGCATTGGATAGAGAGCTACGCGAAAATATGGCAATAAAGGGCAAGGAGTATGCTCAACGCTTCCGCCCAGAGGTGATAGCATACAACATCCTGAAGTGCTACGACCGCATCGGAGTGGAGATTAGGGAGTAAAATAGGCTTAGCAAAAAAGGAAAATTGCGAATACGCATATATACTTAATTGCTAGGCGCTTACGAAATATATTACAAAAATGAGCAGCGCAACGTGCGATTTTTAGGCAAAAAATAGGTATCTTTGCAGCCGCATGCGCCAAAGAGCGCAACACCGAGATAAGAGAAAAAACAAAACATATACTTATAAAGTGATGGAAAAAGTAACAAAAATCGTTGTCATGGCAAAACAGGTGCCCGATACACGCAATGTGGGTAAGGACGCCATGACTGCGGAGGGAACGGTAAATCGTGCCGCCCTCGCAGCAATCTTCAATCCCGAGGACCTAAACGCCCTCGAGATGGCTCTTCAGATGAAAGATCGCATAGCTAATGCTACTGTACATGTACTTACAATGGGTCCTCAGCGTGCCGCTGACATCATCCGCGAGGCTATGTTCCGCGGTGCTGATGGTGGTTACCTACTATCAGGTCGCGAGTTCGCAGGCTCAGATACACTCGCAACATCGTATGCACTATCGTGTGCACTACGCAAGATTAACCCCGACATCATCGTAGCTGGTCGTCAGGCTATCGACGGCGATACCGCACAGGTGGGTCCTCAGGTGGCTGAGAAGCTCGACCTCCCACAGGTGACATATGCCGAGGAGCTTATCGACATCAAGGAGGGTGAGGTGACAATCAAGCGTCGCCTCGAGCGTGGTACAGAGGTAGTGGTAGCGCCACTGCCAGCAGTAATAACAGTAAACTCATCAGCAAAGGAGTGTCGCCCACGCAACGCTAAGCGAGTGATGAAGTTTAAGTATGCCCTCGCAACATCGGAGATGGCTACAGCCGAGGATAAGGCTAAGGCATTCATCGAGGAGCGTCCATACCTCCACATCGTGGAGTTTGCAGCAGCAGACGTAAACCCAGATCCAGAGCAGCTCGGCCTCGCAGGCTCACCAACAAAGGTGAAGAAGATTGAGAATGTAGTATTCCAGGCTAAGGAGGCAAAGACATTGACTGCCGAGGATAAGGATATCGAGGCTCTAATGCAGGAACTTATTGCGAGCCACACGCTCGGTTAATCTATGGAGGAAGTGAATATGAATAACGTATTTGTATATATCGAGATAGAGGAGCAGCAGATTGCCGACGTATCGTTGGAGCTCCTAACCAAGGGTCGCGAGTTGGCTAACACCCTCGGCGTGAAGCTCGAGGCTGTAGTCATCGGCAAGGATGTAAAGCAGCACGCCGCAGAGTTGGCTAAGTATGGCGCAGACACCGTATGGTGCGCAGACGACGAGATATTCGCACCTTTCCGCACACTACCACACACAGCTGTGATGGTGGGCCTTATCAAGCAGGAGAAGCCCCAGATTGCTCTCTTCGGCGCAACTCCCGTAGGTCGTGACTTCGCACCACGTGTATCATCAGCCCTACATAGCGGCCTTACTGCCGACTGTACTGAGCTTGTCATCGGCGAGCACAAGGATCCTAAGAGCGGCAAGGAGTATGACGCACTACTTTATCAGATTCGTCCTGCCTTCGGTGGTAACATCATCGCAACAATCGTCAACCCTGAGTGCCGTCCACAGATGGCTACCGTTCGCGAGGGCGTGATGCGCAAGGAGGCATTGGCAACACCTGCAGCAGGCGAGATTCGCGAGATCGACTGGAAGCCAATGGTTAAGGATACAGACCTCGCAGTGCGCATCGTAGAGCGTCACATCGAGGAGCGTAAGATAAACATCAAGGGCGCATCTATCATCGTAGCTGGTGGATACGGCGTAGGCTCTAAGGAGGGCTTCGAGCTCGTACACGAGTTGGCAAACGTACTCGGCGGCGAGGTGGGTGCCTCACGTGCCGCTGTAGATGCTGGTTTCACCGAGCATGAGCGTCAGATCGGCCAGACAGGTATCACCGTACGTCCTAAGCTCTACATCGCTTGCGGTATCTCTGGTCAGATTCAGCATACAGCAGGTATGGATGGCTCGGCAATGATCGTATCGATCAACACCGACCCTAACGCCCCAATCAACAAGATTGCCGACTACGCAATTACAGGTAGCGTCGAGGAGGTTATCCCCAAGATGATTAAGTATTACAAACAGAATTCAAAATAGCAGGTCATGGCAAATTTCTATTTAGATAATAAGGATCTACAGTACCACCTCTCACACCCTTTGATGAAGAGGATTATCGAGCTCAAGGAGCGTAACTTTGCTGACGCCAACGTATACGACTACGCACCCCAGGATACTGAGGATGCTCTCGACTCATACCGCCGCGTATTGGAGATCGTCGGTGATGTATGTGGCGAGGTGATTGCCGCAAATGCTGAGAGCGTAGACCATGAGGGTCCTCGCGTGGTGAACGACCATGTGGAGTATGCCTCAGGCACAGTGCGTAACATGGAGGCCCTCAACGAGGCTGGCCTCGGTGGTATGACACTCCCACGTAAGTACGACGGTTTGAACATGCCTGTGACATGCTTCGCAATGGCTAACGAGATGGTGGCACGTGCTGATGCTGGCTTCGAGAACATCTGGGGCTTGCAGGACTGCGCAGAGACCATCAACGAGTTCGCAACAGAGGAGATCAAGGAGCGCTTCTTGCCACGCGTATCGGCAGGCGAGACATGCGCCATGGACCTCACAGAGCCAGATGCAGGCTCAGACCTCGGCGCCGTGATGCTCAAGGCATCATGGGATGAGGAGGCTGGCGTATGGCGCCTTAACGGCTGTAAGCGATTTATCACCAACGGCGATGGCGACATCTCACTCGTCTTGGCACGTACCGAGGAGGGCACTAAGGATGCTCGTGGCCTCTCAATGCTCATCTACGACAAGCGCGACGGCGGCGTTAAGGTACGTCGTATTGAGAACAAGCTCGGTATCAAGGGCTCACCAACATGCGAGCTTGTATTCAACAACGCACCTGCTGTGCTTGTTGGCGACCGTAAGATGGGTCTTATCAAGTATGTAATGTCGTTGATGAACGCGGCACGTCTTGGTATCGCTGCTCAGTCAACAGGTCTTAGCGAGGCAGCTTACCGCGAGGCATTGAAGTATGCACAGGAGCGTGAGCAGTTTGGCAAGCCTATCATACAGTTTGCAGCTGTATCGGAGATGCTCAAGAATATGGAGGCTAAGACCCTCGCATCACGCGCATTGCTCTACGAGACAGCACGCTTCGTGGATATCTACAAGCAGCTTACACACATCTCTCACGACCGCTCATTGGAGGCTGAGGAGCGCCAGGAGATGAAGTTCTACAACCGTCTTGCAGATGGCTTCACACCTCTTGCAAAGATGTTCGCATCGGAGTATGCTAACGAGGTTGCCTACGACTCTATACAGATTCATGGTGGCTCTGGCTACATGAAGGACTACGCTTGTGAGCGCCTATACCGCGATGCCCGCATCATGAATATCTACGAGGGTACTACACAGCTTCAGGTTGTGGCTGCCATCAACCACGTGACTAAGGGCACATACCTCGAGCAGATCATGCGCTACGAGGAGGCCGAGCAGACAGAGGCTACAAAGGCTATGTTCGACAAGCTCGTTGAGCTTCGCAAGGTATATGAGCAGGTTGTTGAGCGCGTTGAGACCTTGGACAAGGAGTGCGCAGGCTACAAGGACTTCCACGCACGCCGCCTTGTTGAGATTGCAGGTTACATCGTCATATCACACATCATGCTCCGCCAGGCGCGTGAGTGCGAGGCCGACTACCTCAACCCAACAAAGGTATTCGTGAAGTATGCCGTGAAGAAGATCACGGAGGCTGCCACCTATATCAACGAGTCGGAGACATCAGACGTAGAGCTCTTCAAATAGTAGAGCTTAGCTACAATAGATGAAGGCTGTCAGACATTGTTTGACAGCCTTTATTATTTCAACTCATATCGACCAAGAAGGGTTATAAGCGGAAATTAGAGACTCGCAGATGGGCGAGGATAGTGCCATAGCGTATGGTATGACATAAATGAGAATAAAGCAACAACCACACCTTAGTCAGCACACAAAAAGAAGATTGCCTGGCAACAATCGTCACCAGGCAATCCTGAAAGTATGACTAAACCCGATTAGTAGGGCTTAGCAGCATAAGAGATATTCAACGCCTCAGCCTTACGGAGCTCCTGCTTGAGCTCAGTGACCTTACCTACGGTAGCGGTCTCGTGAACGCGAAGGTTAACAAGCATCTGCGATGCAGAGCTATAGCCCTTCTCCTGCTTACGCTCGTTGATCTTATCGCCAATCTCATCCAAACCAATAATATCGTCATTGAACTGAATGCTCAACGCAGCACCCTCAGAATTTCGTCCCTGAAGCTGACCTACCCAAACATTAGTCGTCATTGACTTGTCGAGCTCTGAAATCTCATGTGCCTTAGGCACTGCAACAACTACCTGTGGATCGGTATCACGCATAGTGGTAGCTGCCATGAAGAAGAACAGAAGCATGAAGACAATATCAGGAAGTGACGATGTCGACATTGCGGGCACCTCTTTCTTGCCCTTTTTCGCCATTACTGCCATAACTACTTCGATGTTTGATCGTTAGGTTCTGCCTCCGAAATTTTTGGAGGAACTCTCTTTCTTAATGTTTCCTGCTGCTCAGTCTCAAGATCGTCAAACTTCTTGCTATATACCTGGTTAGAGATATAGTCGCGATAGCAGTTAAACGCATGAGTTAGCTCATCCTGTACCTGCATATAGATATCGAATGTTGTCTCGTTATCAGCCTTAAGTGATACGATACCCTGGCTGAGAAGAACGCTCTTACCATCGATAACCGTAGGCTTTGTTGGATCCTTCTCCGAGCGATCATCATCTACAAGGAAGTCATATGTCTCCTTTGAGAGTCGTGAGTGTCCTGTGTGGTTACGCACAAGGTCAGAACGCTTATAAATCTGGTTACCAACCATGATATCACCGCTCTTTGAGACATTCACGATGAGTACGTTACGCTCCTTGAGCTCAACATCCTGCTGCTTCTGCTCTTCAGCATCGGCATAAGGAGGAAGCGTACGCTTCATACCCATATCGACATCCATCGTAGTGGTCACAAGGAAGAAGATCAACAGCAAGAATGCGATATCCGCCATTGAGCTGGAGTTAATCTCACCAGCCTTTTTCTTCATCTTTGCCATAAACTACGATTTAAAAATACCCCAAATCCAAGAGAATACTGCAGATACACCTGCAAGTACAAACGCGATGTATGTAATCCAAATAGACACATCAGCCAACATGTAATCGCTACCAGAGAATACAACACGATCAGCGCTATCCAATGAGCCAAGACCGAAGGCAATATCAGTAGTATTACCGTTAGCATCGAGCATGTACAAGATCTCGCCGTCCAACCAGCCGTGGCCAACACCAATAGCATAAGCCAAGCCGAAGACTGCAGCAACAACTGCTACAACAGCACCAATCTTAATCCAGTTAGGATTCTGGATGAAGTTGAGAATGAAGCCAAAGATAACGAATACTACAGCAAATACCATCAAGAAGTACAACCAGAAGAGGTTTGCATTAACTGCCTGAGCCAAAGCCTTAAGGTGCTCACCCTCAGCCTTAGCAGCCTCGATTGCCTTGTTGATTGTATCGATGTTTGTAGTGATAGTCTCGATGTTCAACTCGGTTGATACGATTGAAGATGCAAGAGCGTCGTATGCCAAAACGTCGGTGATAACAGCGTCGGTGCACTCACCCTTAATGGTCTTAAGCTCTGCCTTCTTCTCCTTAGACAACTTCTTGTCAGCCTCAAGGGTCTTAACGGCCTCCTTATACTGCTCTACAGTAGTCTTGTAGTCAGCCATCTTCACAGACTCCTCATCCTCAGGATTTGTAGGCTTCTCCTGAAGCTTAACACCAGCAAACTCACAAGCCTTATTGAAGATTGCAAGCTGTACATCAAATGAGTCCTTCTTAGCAGCCATATCTGCCTTCAAAGTCTCAAGAGAAGCCTCATAACCAGCCTTCTTCTCCTCGAGGTACTCGATAACCAACTTAGACTCCTCGTCGAACTTAGCACCGGTTACCTCAGACATACGCTCAGCCCAGTCAGCCTCCTTTGCGTAGAGCTCAGCATAACCGTTCTTGCCGTAGTCCTCGATAAACTTAACAGCAGCCTCGTACTCTGAATCGAGAGCCTTCTTATTCTTCTTATAAGAAGCAGCGTCGTTAGTCTTGATTGAGTCGATCTCCTTGATGCGCTCACCAAGTCTGTCGTAATCAGCCTTATAGCCATCAATAGTAGCGTCGATCTCCTTGATCTCGCTAACAGTATTGATGTAGTTCAAACCCTCAGCGTTACGCATCTGATAGATAGTAGCTGAGTACATAGCCTCGATACCATCCTCAACAGAGGTAACAGGCACAATCTTACCTAGCGTATCCTTGATAGGGTCACCAGTCTCTTTATCGTACTGACCAGAGATAGACATTGTTGCGGCAATCTTCTTAGACTCTGGAGCGTCCATACCGACAACAACAGCCCAACCCATCAATCCCACTGAGACAGCGATGATAACAAGGAGTGCTATTTTACTAATTTTATTCATAATATTCTAAATCTCTAATACTATTATTTACCTACTATATCGTAGAACTATCGCTTGTTGTATGCTACGAGCATATCAACCAAGGTGATAGAGGTATCCTCCATCTTAACTACCTGTGACTCGATCTTAGAGAGAATGTAGTTGAAGAACACCTGAAGAATAACAGCAGAGATAAGACCCATGATGGTTGTCAAAAGAGCCACCTTGATACCACCTGCTACAACGGTAGGTGACATAGTTGCTGAAGACTCGATATCGTCGAATGCCTGGATCATACCAACAACGGTACCCATGAAACCGAGTGATGGAGACAAAGCGATGAACAATGAGATCCATGAAAGACCTGACTCCATCTGACCCTGCTGAACTGAACCGTAAGAAACAACAGCCTTCTCAACAGCCTCGATACCCTGGTCGTAACGCATAAGACCCTGATAGTAGATTGAAGCGATAGGACCACGAGTGTTGCGGCAGTACTCCTTAGCAGCCTCTACGCCCTCCTCGTTGAGGATACGCTCTACGTTAGCAACGAACTTCTTAGTGTTGATCTGTGCGAAAGTCATGTAGAGGATACGCTCGATAGAGATAGCCAAACCGAGGATCAAACATACAAGCACTGGGAGCATCCATTCCCAACCACCCTCGAGGAACTTCTTCATCAAAGAGAAGTGCATAGGCTCACCCTCTGGAGTCTTCTCCTCCTCCTCAGCAGCAGCCTCCTCAGCAGTAGCCTCGTCAGCAGCAGCCTCATCTGTAGCAACGTTCTCAGTCTGCTGCTCGTTAGCTGCAGCTGCGTCATCCTGTGCATAAGCAGCGCCGAATGAGAGAGTGGCAACTGCCAAAAGCATAAATAATTTTTTCATAGCGTTTTGTTTGTTAAAATTTGTAATTTTTTTAGTTGTTATATCTTTTTTTGTTAACTATTCACCGTTTATCACTTCGTGGCTCGGTTTATGATAGTCGCTACGTCTACCATCTCCACCTCTCAAGCCATACACAAAAGCCTATATCAATCAACACATTACGCCCCTGAAAATAGTATTCCCCATCTAAGGACTCTATTTTCGAGGCTTTTATCAGTGCGAAATATACTAATAAAAAACGACAATTGCAACGACCTTACAAAGTAAATTCACCTCGTAGTGGACGACGCATCAAGTTTAGTGTTTCCGATAAAGGCAAATTTTTGCCTAAAACGTACATCAACTTTGTAACAGCAGCCTCGATTGTCATATCGTGACCAGAGACCACACCTGCCTCCTGCAAAGCCAAGCCCGTCTCATAGAGGTGCATCTGCACAGCACCATCCTTACACTGCGACACGTTGACAACCACAACGCCACTATCGATAGCCTCCTTAATGAGGTCGACGAACCACTGCGACGTGGGGGCATTACCCGCACCATAGGTCTCAAGCACCACACCGCGAGCACCACTATCGAGGAGCATGGCACGGAGTGTTGCAGGACGAATGCCTGGGATGAGCTTGATGACCACAACATCGTCGGACATAGACTCGCTGATGCGGAACTCATCCGAGAAGTCGGGGGCATATGGGGCTATTGCTACACTGTTATACTGGATATTAACACCTACATCAGCCAAAGGCTGGTAGTTGAACGACGCAAAGGCATTGAGGGCCTCGGCGCTATGCTTCGTAGTGCGATTGCCACGGAAGAGGCGGTTCTGGAAGTAGAGCGCCACCTCAGGGACCAAGGGGTGTCCCTCCTCATTCTTGGCACCAGCGATCTCAATGGCTGTGATGAGATTTTCGCGGCCATCGGTGCGTAGGATGCCGATAGGGATCTGGCTACCGGTGAAGATTACGGGCTTTGCCAAGTTCTCGAGCATAAAGCTCAGAGCAGCAGCCGAATAGGACATTGTATCGGTGCCATGAAGGATGACAAAACCATCGTATTTAGCATAGTTGTCGCGGATGATACGCGCCATGTGGACCCAGTTTTCGACAGCGACGTTTGACGAGTCGATAGGTGGGGTGATGGTGAGAACCTCAATATCTACCTTTAGGCGCTTTAACGAGGGGAACTCCTCGTAGATACCACTGAAATCGAAAGGGACGAGGGCTCCTGTAGCCTCGTCAGTCTTCATACCGATAGTACCTCCGGTATAGATTATTAGTATGGATGATCTCTTCATACTGAAGTAATCATGGCTTTAGTGCCAATATATCAGTACAAAGATATGAATAATTTGCGATTATATACTCTTTTTGGCAACTTTTTTTTGTATAAGCCACCAAAGATTGGCTATAAAGCAAACAAACGACGTGCCGAAAGTGAGGTTATCGAATCAACCTCCTCGAAGCTCTTATCGTGCAACTCGGCAATCTTGCGGCACACGTGTTCGACATATGCCGACTCGTTGCGCTTGCCACGATGGGGTACAGGGGTGAGGTAGGGGCAATCGGTCTCAAGCAGAAGAAGCTCAGTGGGGAGCTCGGCAACCACCCTATCTAAACCGCTATTCTTGAAGGTAACAACACCGCCAATGCCGAAGAAGAAGTCACCCATCTTACTGAGCCTGCGTGCCGTATCTACGCTATCGGCATAGGCGTGAAACACACCTCTGAGCGCCCTGCCACGATAGGTCGCTATGGCATCCTCCATCTCCTTATATGCCGAGCGGGTATGGATGACAACAGGGAGGTCGTAGTGCAAGGCAAGTTCCAACTGAGCATGTAGCACCTCGCGCTGCTCGCGATAGAAATCTCTGCTCCAATAGAGGTCGAGACCTATCTCACCAACGCCACACAGAGGCACAGACGATGTCTGCAACATGCGCTCCACCATATCTACCTCCTCACGCCACAAAGGGTTATCGTTAACCGATGTGGGATGAAGGCCCGCCATGGCACGACAAAACTCAGGATTATCAGCGGCAAGCTTCACCATACGGTCACGGCTGGTACAGTCGATATCGGGGAGTAGAAGCATCTCGACACCCGCCATACGGGCACGCTCAAGGGCTGCTTCACGGTCGTCGTCGAACTCCTCACTATATATATGCGAATGTGTATCTATCATTATATCAAATATTTACAAATTTATATTTTCTCGTAGCGCTGTCCAGGGAGTTTGCGCACTAAGCCCTGAAGCTCGAGGGTCATGACAGCCATGGCAAACGTACCCATCGAGAGATTTGTCTTATCTAAGATCTCGGCAATGGTGATGGTCACACTCTGTGAGATGGCATCGTATATAAGGCGCTCATCGGGATTGAGGGCGGCAATGCGGTCATCGACGACAACCTCATCGACACTATCAACACTGCTACCCCAGCCCATATCATCAATGATATCGGAGGCGGTAAGCACAAGGCGTGCCTTACCCGAGCGTATAAGGTTATTAGTACCAAAGGATGAGGCGTCGGTGATACGACCAGGGATGGCCATAACCATGCGACCATAGCCGTCGGCCATATTGGCAGTAGCCAACGAGCCTCCCGTGGCGGGCGATTCAACGACAAGAGTACCCATGCTGAGGCCCGCGATGATGCGGTTGCGCGCCAAGAAGTGAGAGCCATTTTGTGGCGACTGCGAGCTTAGCTCCGAGATGATAGCTCCGCCATGCTCGACAATGTCGTTGGCAAGAGCTGTATGCGCAGTGGGGGTAACAGAGGGGAGTGACGAGGCGATGACGGCAACGGTATTTACACCATAGGTGAGGGCGGCACGATGGCACGCAGCATCGACACCATAGGCCAGGCCACTGACAATGCAGAGCTGGTCGACACTCTGTCCAAGTTGCTGGACAATTCTATTGCACACAGCGTTGCCCGAAGGCGACATATCACGAGTGCCAACCATGGAGAGGAGGCGCTGTGATAGGGCTGCTACATTACCACGCACGAAGAGGACATGAGGCCTGTCACCAATCTCCCTGAGGGGTAGAGGGTACTCATCATCTGTGGCTGCAATCATATATATCCTATGTTTGCTACAGTACTCTATCTCACGACAAGCTACATCCATGGCCTCCTTACGCAATATGCGCTCGGCAATATCGGGACGCAGCTCGGCATGCTCGACAAGCTCATCCTTGGAGGCGGCAAAGACCCTCTCCGCAGAGCCATAGAGGTCGAGGAGGTGGACTATTGTTCGAGAGCCCACACCGCGAGTAAAGTTCAATATCAAATCCTCAACGACCATAGCAACATAGAGTTATATTAGCTTGAGAAGCGCATATCGTGCTCCATGCGTCGTAGCTTGCGTATCTGCATAAAGAGAAGAATAGCGGCGACAAGGACAGATGCTCCATCGGCAATAGGCATTGCCAACCACGCACCTACAGCACCATACTCGGGAGTGAGGATAAGCAACAGGGGCAAGAGGAAGAGTAGCTGTCGCGTTGTCGACATGAACATAGCCAGAGGGGCACGACCAATATACTGGAAGAAGCCACCGGCGACAATCTGGAAGCCTACCAACGGGAAGATCATCATGGCCAAGCCAAGGCCCTGAGCTACGATATCTACCATAGCCTCGGCAGAGGCGCCCTTGCTGGCATCAACAAATATGACGGCGACCTCGCGAGGGAAGAAGTGTCCGATGAGGAAAGCGAGGGTGGTAACACAGGTGGCACACATGATGGCGTACTTGAGCACCTTGATAACACGGTCGTACTGACGGGCACCATAGTTATAGCCCACGATAGGCTGCATACCCTGGTTGAAACCCTGGGCAACCATAACAAAGAGCAGAAGCACACGATTCATAATGCCGTAGGCACCCACATAGATGTCAATATCGCCATCGAAGCTGGCACGCTGGATAACGTCATACTCACCAGTACCGCCGTAGTTCAACAATGCGGTATTCATGAAACGAGTGACAAGCGAGGCACATAGGTTAAGGAGGAAGGGAGCCATACCAATAGATATGATATTGCCAACAATCCTACGGTCGAAGTGGAAGTTATGGCGCTTAAAGCGCAGGAAGCTACTCTTCGACGTATAGTGGTGCATCTGTATCATAAGGGCAACCAACTGTGCCGTAACGGTAGCAAGAGCCGAGCCCTGCACGCCCCACTTGAAAACGAATATAAACAACGGATTGAGTGCCGTACATAGAGCCATGGCAAGAAGCATGATATACATTGCCTTGCGGGGATAACCCGAAGCTCTAAGCTGCTCATTAAGACCGAGATAGAGATGAGTGATGATATTACCGAACATGATAATCTCCATAAACTCACGCGCATAACGCAGAGTTTCGGGGCTTGCCTCACCGCCCGAAAAGAATATAAGTATCGGGTCGAGGAAGAGCAAGAAGATGAGCATAATGCTGATACCAAGAACAATATTTAGGAGCACAGCATTACACAATATACGCTCAGCAGCACGCTTATTACCCTCGCCAAGACGTATCGAAATGCGTGCGGCAGCACCCACGCCGACCATTGCGCCAAAGGCGGAGGCTATATTCATGATGGGGAGTGTGACTGCCATGCCCGTGATAGCAGCTTCGCCAACACCATGGCCGATGAAGATACTATCGATGATATGGTACAGCGACGACGATGCCATGGCGATAATCGCGGGGATGGCATATCGCATTAGTAGTTTACCGACAGAGTCGGAACCAAGAGATACTGTATTATTCTGAACTTGAGAGCTCATCGTCTATCTACATATATGTCGCAACAACAACGACATAGCTATTATCTACAATCTTTATATCGAGGAGCACGCGACAATCATCTACCATGCCTATGGCCTTACCAAGAGTGGCATCGTAGCTTACAACATGCATATCCCTCGTAAGGTCGACACCACGACGGCCATGCAGCTTATACATAGCCTCCTTGGCGCACCACACGACAGCATACCACGCCTCATCTGTCGAAAGGCCTTGCTCCTCGGCACTCATATAGCGCGAGGCGACACGTCGAAAGTCACGATCTATAGCCTCGATATCTATGCCCACACTACTATCGGCAATCGCAACGGCAACCATACGCTCCTTAGCATGGGCTATACTTATATATATATTAGGTGTATCAACAATGGGTGCACCCACATCGTTATAGCTTATCGCCACCCCACGGCCAAGCTCACGACGTACGATACGGCGCCACGAGAGGTGCTCCGCACGGCGCGACTCGTTCTGGAAGCGTGAGGCGGAGGCTACATCCGAGGCTGTGATAAGCGTATCGCAGCAAGCGAAGATGGGCGATATGGGCTCTACAAAGAGATTAACCATTGACCTCAACCTTAATTTTATCGATACGTCGACCATCCATAGTGGCGATGAAGAACTTAACGCCATGCGACTGCAGCTCATCACCACGACGTGGCAGGTCACGCTTAAGCTCCATCATAAGGCCTGCAAGGGTCTCGGCATGTCCCTCAACATCGGCAAATACATCCTCCTCGAAGCCTATGGCACGCACGAACTCGCCGATATGTATCTTAGCGTCGAAGATATAGGTGTTCTCGCCTATCTTCTCGTAGAGCTTATCCTCATCATCGTCACTCTCGTCGGTAATCTCACCAACGACCTCCTCCAAGATATCCTCCAGCGATACCAAGCCCTGGGTAGCGCCATACTCATCGACGACAATGGCGATGTGTATCTTCTTCTTCTGGAACTTCTTAAGCAGATCGTCAATCATCATATGCTCGGGCACGAAGTAGGGCTTGCGTAGAAGGCTCTGCCACTCGAAGTCGACACTCTCGGCGATATGAGGAAGTAGGTCTTTGACATAGAGCACACCGCGCACATCATCCAGGTCCTCGCCATAAACTGGGATACGCGAGTAGCCTGTCTCGACAATCACACGACGCACCTCGTCGTAGTCGGCATCGAACTCCAGGCCTGTGATATCGACACGCGAGTGCATGATCTCCACGACCTCCGTCTGGCCAAAGCTGACGATGCCCGAGAGCATCTTCTGCTCCTCAGCCGAGCCTGTCTCTGCAATGTCGACAGCGTCGGCAAGCTCCTCGATAGATATCTCGGTACTCTTGGTGGCAAAGCGACTAACACGACTACTTGTGCGCATGAGGACAAAGGCCAAGGGGTATAACAACCAACGCAACGCCTTGAGCGGTGATGAGAGAAACATCGACATGCTCACAGGACTAGACTGCGACATCACCTTGGGCATAATCTCACCAAAGAGCAGCAGCAGGAAGGTGACGACAATGGTCTTGAAGACGAACTCCCACCCTGGGCCAAAGATAAACAACGCATCGATGAGATGTGTTGAGATGATTACCAAGCAGATATTAACCATGTTATTGGCCACAAGGATGGTAGCCAACAATCTATCGGGGTTATCCAATAGCTCGAGAACACGGCGCGACGAGGCGTTACCACGCGACTCAAGGTCGTCGATATCGCTACGCGTGAGCGAGAAGAATGCCACCTCCGAGCCTGAGGCCATGGCCGACATGATGAGTAGGCACAGCGACACCAAGCTGAGGAATATGACATTGCTCAGGTTAATACTCTCTTGGAGGGTTATTATCGTATCCATCATCTGTATTAGTTAGTAGGACTATCCGAAGAGTGAGCCTGCAGATACCTGCTGTGAGGGCTCCTCATCGCGGAGTACGGGGTGGAACGTAGCACGTGTCTGTGGTTCGTAGCCACCAACAAGCTCTCGCTTTAGACGCACATAGGCTGGTGCCTTACGCTGCAACTCGATAACGCGATAGGGGCTCTGGAGAGGCGCGATAGCTGTTGGAGGAGGCAGTGGCGCTGCGACCTTCTTCTTCTCGCCTACAGGCTGTGTACCACCCAATGGTGAGTTATCGTCGATAGCCTCATCGTAGGTGGTCTTAATCTTTGGCTCATTGCCATCGGCAAAGCCTGTGGCAACAACAACCAACTCGAGCTCATCGTCGGCCAACGACGACTTCTGGCTCGCACCCCAAATGATATCTGCCGAGTGGGTATTGCCATCCTCATCCTTATAGCTGGCGTGCTTCTGGATATACTCCATAGCCTCGGTAACATCCTCAAACATAAGGTTGTCGAGGTTCGACACCGAGAAGCTAAGAAGGATATTCTTAGCACCAGCAATCATATTATCATCGAGCAATGGCGACGACAACGACGCCTCAGCGACCTTATAGGCGCGGTTCTCGCCCGAATCCTTAACAACAGACATATGGGCACGACCACTACCCTTCATCACCTTCATGACATCGGCAAAGTCGACACGCACAAGGGCAAAATCGACGGTGATAAGCTCGGCGATACCCTTGGTAGCCATGCCGAGGATGTCATCAGCCTTGCCGAAGGCCTCCTTAATAGGCATCTTGCCATACATCAAGCATAGCTTCTCGTTGTCGATGATGAGCAACGAGTCAACCCACTTATTCAACTCCTCGATACCCTGAACAGCCTGCTCGTAGCGCGAAGCACCCTCCATGATAAGAGGCATGGTGACCACGGCAACGGTGAGGATGCCACACTCGTGTGCCAGGCGGGCAATGACGGGAGAGGCACCTGTACCTGTACCACCACCCATACCGGCGGCGATGAAGAGCATCTTAGCACCCGAGGTCTCGAGGAGGCTGCGGAGCTTATCCTCGCTCTCCAACGCGAGCTGGCGGCCCTTCTGAGGGTCGTTACCAGCACCAAGACCTGGACCCATCTGCACCTTATTGGCTACATTGCAGTTCTCGAGCGCCTGCTTATCGGTATTACAAACGACGAAGTTTACGCCAGTGATATCCATCGACTGCATGTGGTTAACGGCATTACCACCAGCACCACCAACGCCGACAACCATGATGATAGAATCGGAGTTAAACTCCAACTCCGAAGGGTTATCGCCAACAATAGCGTCTAAAACCTCATCCTTAACATTACTATTTATCTTGTTCATAATAGACTCTGTTTATTTTAGTGTTGCACCCAAATTAGAAATTCTGCTCATCGTCAGCCGACATAGACTTGCTGATTGCAGATGAGGCCTTATCGAACCACTTGCCAAGCTTACTACCAAAGCCTCTCTTTGGCTTAACCACATCGCCACCCGCATCGATAATCTTCTCCTCCTTATCCTCGTTAGCTGGCTCTGCTGGAGTATCCTCGGTAGGTGTCGTAGTCTGAGAGGGGGTCACAGGAGGTACCTCGACAGGCTTGATAGGAGGAATAGTAGCCGAGGTGGTGTTCTGCACGCTCTTTGGGGTAACTACAGGGGTAGGCGTTACAGGTGTTGTGGCTGGGCCCTGAGGCTTCACAAGAACAGAGCATGAGCCACGCTTGGCACCATACAACAATAGTGATACTACGGTAGCATTCGCTGGTGAGGAGATATGCTCCATAGACTCAGGCGTAATGCCATACTCGGGGTATACGACACGTACATCCTCGCACACTATCTCACGCTTGAAGAGCTCCTCGATGTCGCGCATACGCGAGCCACCGCCAGTGAGGAGCACCACAGGGCGGAAGCGAGAGCCGCACTTAGCCTCCTTGATCTCGCGGTTTACCCAGCCAGCGATATCGACCAAGCGAGCCTCGATGGCGATGACAAGGTTACGACGTAGCATGCTCTTGACCATGATATGGTACTTCTGTGGGAAGACAATGAGGTCGTCGTCGCAGCGGTCGGCGAGTGCTGAGCCGTAGCCCACCTTGAGGTCCTCGACATACTTGCCGATACCCAAAGAGGTGATATCGTTATTGATGTCGTTAGCACCCATAGGGATAGAGGCGATATGGCTCACCTTGCCCTTGAGCAATACCGACACGTCGGTAAGCTGAGCTCCGAGGTTGATGACAACAACGCCATCCTGAATCTCGTCGGTGGTAGCAATGCCGAGGTGTGCAATGGTGGTGTTAGGCACGAACTCCTTGACGGTGATGCCCTGGCTCTTGAGACAGGCAGAGAGACGGTCACGCATCTTCTTATCGCAGAGGACGAAGTTGTAGGTAGCCGAGAGACGGTTGCCATAGGCACCATTAGGCTCACCCACCTCCTTATCATCGACCTTATAGCGTAGTGGCTCCGATGAGACAATCATCTCGCTATCGTCGGGAGCCTTGACGCTCTGCATACGACGGTCGAGCTCCTCGATATCGCGGTTAGAGACGCCCTCCTCCTGCACATATACGTGCTCCTCGACATGGGAGCAACGCACATAGTCGCCCGAGATACCAGCATACACCTCGGTGATATGCACGCCGAGCTGCTGCTCAATCTTACCCTTTGCCGCGGCAATAGCACGAGCCACCTGCTCGCCATTATCGATACGGCCAGCACGAATACCCGATACAGGCTCTGAGACGATGCCTAAAATATCAACATTACCATCCTCCATCAGGGAGCCAACGGCAATAACAACCTTTGATGAGCCAACATCAACTGCTACAATCTGTTTACCTTTCATTGTTCGTATCCTTTTATTATCTTATTTTACTTCTATCCATGGGCAGGCATCGACCCTGAGCGACACCCTGCTACTTGCACACCACCTGATTATCGTAGCGGAGGCTTATATGCTTATATGTCTCCCAACCTACGTTGCGGAGAGTCTTATCGTAGAACTCACCAAGAGTCGAGAGCTTCGATGTTAGGTTCTCGGCAAAGCCCATATCTACGATGAAGTTACCCGAGCGTGGCACGATGGCTATCTGCATAGGGTCGTCACCACCTCCTGTGAGCTCTATCTGCACTATCTCCGAGCGCCAGAACCCGCTATCGACGATATGCGTCACAAAGGCGACAAGATCGCTGAAGTCATCCACCTGGCTCTGTATGTGGTCGGCCTTGAGTGAGGCTGCAAGGCGCTCATCATCGAGGGCTCTGAGGGCAAGCTCGATGGCTCTATCCTCCTCGGCATGTTTGCGGCGTGCTGCTGCCTTACGCTCCTTGAGGGCATCGACACGACCACGATACTCGTTGTCCGACATGAATATCTCACGCTTTACACCCTCCTTCTCCACGCCGCGTAGCGTAGCATTGATGGCCTCACGCTCCTTCAAGAGCTCCACACGGCGCTCCTCGATGTCGGTAATCTCTGCATCTATGGAGGACAACATATCGTTGGCACTATCGCCATGGTAGCCCACAAAGCCACTGTCGAAGAGGGCCTCATAACTACCCGTAATCACTGGCAACGAGAGCAGATAGCAGTCCGTAACGGGGAAGAGATAGCCATCGGCAGCGAGGTACATATCGTAGCCATCGATACGCAGGCGCGCCACGGCCTTGCGCTGCGTAGCCGTAACGACAAGGTGGCCATCGTAGGTCATATAGGCATTGACACTCGACACGGCACTATGCTCGGCGATGACCTCCTCGAGCTTCGCGAGGTCTACATTGGCCATGGCACGACCCTCGGGGTGCATGTCGTGCAGCATAAGCCACTCGTCGAGCAACGCAGCATCGATGAGCGTCTCACCCTCGCCCTCGATGGTGACCTCGAAATCCTCGATAGGCTGCTGCTGGCGATGCTCCTCGGCACTACTATCTGCCCATAGCACCACAACGATGATTAGGAGCCACAGCAAGCAGTTACGAACTATTTTACCTCTATCAACAGCCATGTTATCAGAGTATTATGCTTTTAGTTTTAGTTGCTCGGCAACAGCCTCGCATACAACATCTATGTTACCCGCGCCAAAGGTGACGACAACGTCTGTCGTGCGCTCGGCGAGCAACGACACCAGTTCCTCACGCTCCGCCAGGCACCACTCGGTGGTGAGCATACCGCCGATAAGCTCCGAGCAGATGCCCTCGATAGGCTCCTCACGGGCGGGGTATATGGGTACCATAACCACCTCATCGGCAAGCGACAGCACCTCGGCGAACTCCTGGGCGAAGTCACGCGTGCGGGTGTAAAGGTGGGGCTGGAAGATGGCCATAAGCCTACGGCCAGGGAAGATGCCACGCAACGACTCGATGGTAGCCCTAAGTTCCTCGGGGTGGTGGGCATAGTCGTCGATATATACCTGCTTGGGGGTGTTGATATATACCTCCATGCGGCGCTTAACGCCACCAAACTCACGCAACGCCTCACGCACAGCGGCATGGTCGAAGTTCTTATTCTCAATCTTTGCGGCACACCATAGCATGGCCACGGCAGCCACCGAGTTCTCGATATGTACTCTACCCAAGATGCCGAGCTCGCAATCCTCGATGCGGCCATCGGGCAGGATTATGTCGTAGAGGTACTTACCCCCCTCCTTGAGGCGTATGTTGGTGGCCTCGAAGTCGCCACCCTCGTTGCAAGAGTAGCGATAGAGACGACGCTCCGATGTGTCGAAGCCAAGCTTCACGCCCTGCTTGAGGATGAGCGCTCCGCCCCTCTTTATCTGTGCGGCAAACTGCTCGAAGGCCTCGACCATAGCCTCGGGAGTGCCATATATGTCGAGGTGGTCGGCATCTGTGGCGGTGATGACTGCCACGTCGGGATGTAGGCGCAAGAACGAGCGGTCGTACTCGTCGGCCTCGACGACCAATCTATGCCCCTCGCCCAGCACGAGGTTAGAGGCGAAGTTACGCGATATGCCACCGAGGAAGGCACTACCCTCCTTTGCGGCGGCGTGGTTGAGCCATGCTGCGAGTGTCGATGTTGTGGTCTTGCCATGTGTTCCTGCCACGGCCATGACGAGCTTACCCTCCGACAGGTGGCCGAGCATCTGCGAGCGCTTCTCGATGGTATAGCCCTGCTCCCTGAGCCATGCCCACTCGCGGTGGTCGCCAGGGATGGCGGGGGTGAGGACGACAAGGGTATCCTCCGCCGAGCGCATAGCCTCGGGGATGAGGTCGGGGTCGTCGTCGTAGTGCACCTCGGCACCCTCACTCTCGAGCTGGCGGGTGAGAGGTGTTGCCGTGCGGTCGTAGCCCGCAACGCGGTAGCCCTCGTGTAGGTAGTAGCGGGCAATGGCGCTCATGCCGATGCCGCCAATGCCTAAGAAGTATATGTTTTTGTACTCTCTGGTCATAACTTTCGGTTTAAGGGAGCGAAATAATTAGTAAAGAGTAATTAGTAATATTTTGCTCCTTTGGAGCAATTGGGTTGGGTAGTTCCGCTGCGCTCTGGGGACTATGGGTAGTTCCGCTGCGCTCTGGGTAATTACCCACTCTACCCAGGAAACTCTGCGCTAAGCACCTAACCTCTACCCTCTCACTTTATAAGCTTCTCTATCTCTCTCACCACACGCTCCGCAGAGTCGTCGATGGCAAGTTTTGCGATGTTCGTCTTGAGCGTCGTTAGGCGCTCCTTATCCTCTGCCAAGGCTACCGCCTCCTGCATGCCACGCGCCACAGCCTCACTGTCACGGACAATCTCGGCAGCACCCTTATTTACCAGCGCCATGGCATTCTTCGTCTGGTGGTCCTCAGCCACATTGGGCGAGGGGACAAATATCGTAGGCTTGGCAACGAGGCATAGCTCCGACACGGTGCAGGCGCCACTGCGCGAGAGCACAACATCGGCAGCAGCATAGGCATAGTCCATGCGCTCGATGAAGGCACCCTGCCATATATTCTTCGTGGGGTGAGCCTTCAGGAACTCCTGCATCTCCCTCTCGTAGTACTTGCCCGTCTGCCATATAACCTGCACGGGAGCCTCGCCACCGAGGGTCAATATCCACGCCTTCATCATCTCGTTGAGGGTACGTGTACCTAAGGAGCCACCAACGACGAGTATCACGGGCATATCACCACTGAAGCCGTAGTAGGCGAGTGCCTCCGCCCTATCGACACCCTCGGCCGAGAAGCGACCACGCAAGGGGTTACCCGTCATAACGATGCGCTCCTTGGGGAAGAAGCGCTCCATGCCCTCGTAGGCCACGCATATGCGCTTGGCACGCTTCGAGAGGAGCTTGTTGGTGAGGCCCGCATAGGAGTTCTGCTCCTGGATGAGCGTCGGCACACCGAGGCTCTGCGCCGCCCTGAGCACAGGGGCTGAGGCGTAGCCACCGAAGCCAACGACGATGTCGGCATTGAAGTCGCGGATGATGCGCTTGGCACGGCGTATGCTCGACATAACCTTGAACGGAAGGGCTAAGTTGCTGAGGGCAAGCCTACGCTGCAGGCCCGCCACGGGGAGTCCCTTAATGTTATAGCCAAGAGCTGGAACCTTCTCCATCTCCATCTTACCCTCGGCACCCACGAAGAGGAGCTCTACATCCTCGCCCCACTTACGTTTCAACGCCTCGGCAACAGCAACTGCTGGATATATATGACCACCGGTACCTCCGCCCGATAAAATTACTCGTTTCATGCGGTTATAATTGTTTGTGTGTCAAATGGTTGCGCTTTAGCACATTAACCCTTGTGCGTAAAGTCGCAATTTCATCCTACAAAATTACACAATTGCCACAAAAAAAGCAACGGTAGAGAGGTTGTTTTTTATAAAAAAAACATTATGCCGGGGAGAGAGGTGGGAGGAAGGGGAGAGGCGAAGGCCGTTAGGGAGCGCGGCCGTTAAGGAAATTAGGGAATTTAGGGAAGTTAAGGAAGGCGCAGACAGTTCTCCTTAAACTCCTTAATCTCCTTAAACTCCTTAAATTCCTTAAACTCCTTAATCTCCTTAATCTCCCTAAGCCCCTTAACCTCCCTAAGCACCCTAAAACGGACACTCGCTATCATAGGTCCATGGCTCGGGTTCAGGCTTTGGTGTTGGTGCTGGCGCAGCTTCACTCTTTTCACTTTTCACATCATTCACATGGCTACCCACCCCCTGTGAATGTGTGAAATTGTGAAATTGTGAAACGCTACCTGGAAGACGCACCATATTACCATCGGCAACAAGCTCTCCCTTATCAACAAGACGCTTAATACGCATACTCGCGGTACTCAGCTTAAGACTCTTAGTCTCAACAAGTTTGTTTGCCAGCGTAGCACGCTCTATGGCACCACCGTAGTTATCGGCTACGAGTGCCACAATCTCGTTGCGCACATCGCCCATAGTAGGCACATCGCAGAGCTGGGGGATACCCTCCTCGGAGATGGTGAAGGCAAAGCGCTCGAAGGGCTCGTTACGGCAGAACTGAGGCTCGACAATAGAGCAGTCGCCATCGCGATGCACAAAGAGCACACTCTCGGCCTTACGCTGTAGCGACGAGCCTAAGTGGCCACGCGCCTTGTCACTACCAGGGTTGGTGTGTAGCACGCAGATGATATGCGTCTGCGCTATGGTCGAGAGCGCCATGAGCTCCGCAACCAGGGCATCGCTCTCCTCCAGGTCGTTGGTATTGCGCTGCAGGTCGGCAATGCCGTCGATGACCACTATGTCGTAGTGCATAAGACGCATGGCATCATATATCATCGCCTTGCGCTCGTGGGGTGCTAACTCTCTGAGAGCCATTGTTGTTAGGCGAGGCTCAACGATGGCACCACCCTTTGCAGCACCCGTCATCTCGGTGATGCGCTTTACCACACGGCGTACGTGTTGCTCGCCCTGCTCGGTGTCGACCCATAGAACATTGAGAAATGGGTTCTTGGCGACATTGTCGAAGTTGTGGACAATCCTCGCAGGTATGGCCATGGCCGAGGCTACGAGTGCCGATGCTAGGAATGTCTTGCGCGACTTAGCCTCGCCACATATCGCCGAGATATTACCACGCGAGCATACACAACTATCATTAATACTTATTAATGGCTCTATGTCGGGTAGCTCCTTGGTCATGTCGACGACATAGGGCTTTATGCGCTCCTCGATGAGCTCAAACTCCAATCTACGTGCCTCACGAGCAACGCTTAGCGGTGTTGTAGGCATTGATTGTATAGGCTCATCATTCAATGATTGTACCTGCTGAAGGTCATTGCCAAGCAGGTCTTTTAGAGAAGTATTCATAAAATATGTTAGTGTTTTATGTATATAGACTCTCCCTACCATATATATTATTGATTATAATATATATAGATAGATATATGTAGGTGTATATACGTTGTTGGACATATGAGGGCTATGGTCGACTACCAACCCTCGATTGTTGAGTAGGAATTCCACTGCAAATATACAACATTTTAATGCGCTTGTCAAGTATTTTAACAAATATTTTTTCTATATTTGATAGAAGGCTTCCGACTGTGGGCATGGGCGTTTCACAAATTCACAATTTCACACCTTTCACAGGGGGTGGGTAGCCATGTGAATGATGTGAAATGTGACAGGGGAGAGAGGGGGGTTGAGGAGTTAGAATAGGGAAATTAAGGAGTTTAAGGAACTTAAGGAGTTTAAGGAGTTTAAGGAAATTAAGGAGCTTAAGGAGAAGATGTCTGCGCTTTCCTTAACTTCCCTAAATTCCCTAATTTCCCTAATGTCTGCGCTCCCTACCCCTGCCGACTGCGCTTTTTCTCCCCGAGCAACACCATTATTAAAAAATTTTTCTTATCTTTGCGCATTGTGTATATAAATAAGAGGTATAAACAATTAAAAATATAAAATTTAACACTATGGGAAGAGCATTTGAGTATCGCAAGGCGAGAAAGATGAAGCGCTGGGGACACATGGCGCGCGTATTTACGAAGATCGGTAAGGAGATTGAGATGGCAGTAAAGGCATCGGGTCCAGACCCATCGTCAAACCTCCGCCTCCGCCTTCTTATCCAGAATGCAAAGGCTGAGAATATGCCTAAGGAGAACGTGGAGCGCGCTATCAAGCGAGCTACAGATAAGGATGCTGCCGACTACAAGGAGATGATCTACGAGGGTTACGGCCCTCACGGCATCGCCGTATTGGTGGAGACAGCCACCGACAACACAAACCGTACTGTTGCTTCAGTGCGTATGTACTTCAACAAGTATGGCGGCGCTCTTGGCACATCGGGCTCTGTGGGCTTCATGTTCGAGCACAAGTGCGTCTTTAAGTTCAAGCCTACCGAGGGCGTAGACCTCGAGGAGATGGAGTTGGAGATGATTGACTTCGGCGTTGATGAGTTCTACGCTGAGGAGGGCGAGGTGACAGTATACGCATCGTACGAGTCGTTCGGCCAGATTCAGACATGGATCGAGGAGAAGGGCTTCGAGCTCGTATCGGGTGAGTCAGTACGCATACCTACCGACACCAAGGAGCTTACCGAGGAGCAGCGCGAGGCAGTGAACAAGCTTATCGAGCACCTCGAGGAGGACGACGACGTGACAAACGTCTACACTACAATGGCCGAGTCAGAGGACGAGGAGGACGAGGAGTAACACCATTTAATCAAACCATTGATTATGAGTAAGTTTAACGAGTATAAGGGTCTCGACCTTGCGGGCGTTGCCGACGAGATGTTGGCACGCTGGACCAAGGACGACACCTTTCACAAGAGCATAACAACACGCGAGGGTCATCCAACCTTCGTCTTCTATGAGGGACCACCCTCAGCAAATGGCACCCCAGGCATCCACCACGTGATGGCGCGTACCATAAAGGATGTGTTCTGTCGCTACAAGACACAGCAGGGCTACCTCGTACACCGCAAGGCGGGCTGGGATACTCATGGCCTACCTGTGGAGCTTGGCGTGGAGAAGAAGATGGGCATCACAAAGGAGGATATCGGCAAGACAATATCTATCGAGGAGTACAACAAGGCGTGCCGCGAGGCCGTGATGGAGTTCACCGACCTCTGGGAGGACCTCACACGCAAGATGGGCTACTGGGTGAACATGGACGACCCATATATCACCTACGACAACAAGTTCATCGAGACCTTGTGGTGGCTCTTGAAGCAGCTCTACGAGAAGAACCTTCTCTACAAGGGCTATACCATTCAGCCATACTCGCCAGCAGCGGGTACAGGTCTCTCGACACACGAGCTCAACCAGCCAGGCTGCTACCGCGATGTTAAGGATACAACATGTACCGCACAGTTCCGCATCGTAGACCCTAAGGCAGAGATGGAGGGCTGGGGAACACCCGTATTCCTCGCATGGACAACAACACCTTGGACACTACCATCGAACACAGCACTCTGCGTAGGCCCAAAGATTGACTATGTGGCAGTACGCTCATACAACCCATACACTGCGGAGAAGATTACCGCTGTTGTTGCCGAGCCATTATTGTACTCTATCTTCAACAAGAAGGCTGAGGAGTTGAAGTTGGAGGATTACAAGGAGGGCGACAAGCTCATCCCATTCGAGGTTGTTGGCAAGTGGAAGGGTACGGAGCTCGAGGGCATGCACTACGAGCAGCTTTTGCCATGGGTTAAGCCTGTGGAGGCCGACGAGAATGGCAACTGGAAGGAGGCCTCAAACAAGGCATTCCGCGTAATCCTTGGTGACTACGTTACAACCGAGGATGGTACAGGTACCGTGCATATCGCACCTACGTTTGGTGCTGACGATGCCTTCGTAGCACGCCAGGCAGGCATCCCTTCGCTCTTCATGATCAACAAGCGCGGCGAGACACGCCCTATGGTTGACTTCGCGGGTAAGTTCTACCTCACCGAGGAGCTCGACGAGAAGTTCCTTGGCGAGTGTGTAGAGGAGGCATACAAGGAGTATGAGGGTCGCTTCGTGAAGAACGCCTACGACCCACAGTTTACTGTCGATGGTCGCTACGACGAGAAGGCAGCTGCTGCTGCCGAAAACCTCGACATCTACATCTCAATAAAGCTCAAGGAGTCGAACAAGGTATTCAAGATTGAGAAGCACACCCACAACTACCCACACTGCTGGCGTACCGACAAGCCTGTGTTGTACTACCCTCTCGACTCATGGTTCATCCGCACCACAGCACTCCGCGAGCGTATGATGGAGTTGAACAAGACCATCTACTGGAAGCCTGAGTCAACAGGTACCGGTCGCTTCGGCAAGTGGCTCGAGAACATCAACGACTGGAACCTCTCACGCTCACGCTTCTGGGGTACTCCACTCCCTATCTGGGCTACCGAGGACCGCACAGAGCTCAAGTGCATAGGCTCTGTCGAGGAGCTTATCGGCGAGATAGAGAAGGCTGTGGCTGCAGGCGTGATGACCGAGAACCCATACAAGAATTTTGTCGTGGGCGATATGTCGAAGGAGAACTACTCGACAGACAACATCGACCTACACCGTCCATATGTCGACAACATCGTGCTCGTATCATCTAAGGGTGAGCCTATGCGTCGTGAGCCCGACCTCATCGACGTATGGTTCGACTCAGGTGCAATGCCATATGCTCAGGTACACTACCCATTCGAGAATAAGGAGGGCTTCGACCAGATATACCCTGCCGACTTCATCGCCGAGGGTGTAGACCAGACACGTGGTTGGTTCTATACCTTGCACGCCATAGCTACTATGTTGTTCGACTCTGTAGCCTTCAAGAACATCATCTCTAACGGTCTTGTGTTGGACAAGAACGGCAATAAGATGTCGAAGCGCTTGGGCAATGCCGTAGATCCATTCGATGTATTGAAGAAGTATGGTGCCGACGCTACCCGCTGGTATATGATCTCTAACTCGCAGCCATGGGACAACCTTAAGTTCGACGTTGATGGCGTTGACGAGTGCCGTCGTAAGTTCTTCGGCACATTGTACAACACCTACTCGTTCTTCGCCCTCTATGCCAACATCGACGGCTTCACAGGCCAGGAGGCAGAGATACCTGTAGAGCAGCGTCCAGAGATCGACCGCTGGATATTGTCGGAGTTGAACACCCTCATCAAGGATGTTACCGCATACCTCGAGGACTACGACCCAACACCTGCGGCACGTTGCATCGACGCCTTCGTCAATGACAACCTCTCTAACTGGTACGTACGCCTCAACCGTAAGCGTTTCTGGGGTGGCTCAATGAATGAGGATAAGCTCGCAGCATACCAGACATTGTACACCTGCTTGGAGACTGTCGTGATGCTTGCAGCGCCTATCGCGCCATTCATCACCGACCGCATCTTCTGCGACCTCAACGCCGCAAGTGGCCGCCACAGCGAGTCGTCAGTACACCTCGCCGAGTATCCTAAGTGCAACGAGGCACTCATCAACCGTGAGCTCGAGGCACGCACAGCACTCTCACAGCAGGTGTCGTCGATGGTTCTCGCATTACGCCGTAAGGTGAACATCAACGTGCGTAAGCCACTATCGAAGATCATCATCCCTGTGTTGGACAAGGAGATGGCAGCACGCATCGAGGCTGTTCGCGCACTTATCATGAACGAGGTAAACATCAAGGATATCGAGCTTATCTCAGATACTACAGGTATCATCACCAAGCGTATAAAGCTCAACTTCAAGCACTTCTGCCAGCGCTACGCACAGCTTGCTAAGCCTATGTCGGCACTTATCGCCCAGTTCACCCAGGAGCAGATTGCCGAGATTGAGGCTAACGACGAGACAACACTCGAGCTCAACGGCCAGCAGGTTGTCGTTACAGCTGCCGACTTCGATATCACATCGGAGGATATGCCAGGCTGGTTGGTAGCATCGGAGGGTAAGCTCACCGTGGCGTTGGATATCACCATCACCGAGGAGCTTAAGCGCGAGGGTGTTGCCCGCGAGTTGGTAAACCGCATCCAGAACATCCGTAAGGAGTCGGGCTTCGAGGTTACCGATAAGATACGCGTTGAGATTGAGGCTACGGAGCTTGCAGCGCCCGCCATCGAGAGCTTCGCCGACTATATCGCACAGCAGACCTTGGCAGTAGAGGTTAAGGCCTCAGCAGCCCCAGCTGGCGACTATGTCATCGACTCGGAGATCGACGAGGCACCATTGAAGATTGCCGTAACCAAGGCTTAAGGGCCAACGACACATATTTGAGGCTCCGGGCAGACCACTCTGCTCGGGGCTTTTTCTATATACCTATATATATAATAGCGAGGCACAAAATCACTTTTCGCAGAATATATTTGCTTATTTCATAATTTTTGCTTAATTTCGCTTATTATTGATGGATAACCGTACTAAAGATTACGATTATGGCAGAGGAGAAGACCCGCTACAACGACGCTGAACTTGAGGAGTTCCGTCAGCTGATAGAGCAGAAATTGGCATCGGCACGTGCCGACTACGATATGTTGCGCACAGCAACAAGCAACGAGAACGACACCGAGGACTCATCACCCACATTCAAGGTGATGGAGGAGGGTGCAACAACACTCTCTAAGGAGGAGTATGGCCGCTTGGCACAGCGCCAGGCTAAGTTCATCCGCAACCTCGAGATGGCCCTCGTGCGCATCAAAAATAAGACCTACGGCATCTGCAAGACCACAGGCAAGCTCATACCTCGTGAGCGCTTGTTGCGTGTGCCCCATGCTACCGAGTGCATCGAGGCTAAGGAGGCCCGCAAGTAGTCTCCACACCCACTGTCGCTATTGCCAGCCATGCACCCATAGGGGTACTCTGCGCAAAAACATAGTAAAGGCGTGTCCATCAGGGCACGCCTTATTACTTACCACACGTAGAGAGCTATCGACTACATCTCAGCCTTCCAGAGGCCATGTAGGTTGCAGTACTCATATACGGCCACTACCTCCTCGTCGCCGACATATATCTCAGCCTCGGGCTTATCCTTGAGGTCTACACGTATGCCACCACGCGCTGTCTCCACATAGATGAACGATATGTGGTGCTCGGCAAGCATGGGATGAGGCACGCTGCCCACCTCCACCTTGATGCGACCATTGCCGATGAGCGTAACTACGGGGATGTGCTTCTCGCCACTCGCCTCAACGGTGTTGGGCACAAGCTCCTCCATCTTCTCGCCACAACATACCACAGGAACACCTGTATCTACGAACTTAACAACTACGTTACCGCAGTGACTGCACTTATAAAACTTTGCTTTCATAATATTTTGTTTTTATCGTTTATCAACTATTTCTGTTACAAATATAGGGCAAAACTACGATAAGTACAAACTAAAAATTTTTATAAAACTATAAGGTGAGGTTATATGATATGTAGATGTTAGTGAGTATAAAGAATTTAGGGAGCTTAAGGAAATTAAGGAGTTTAAGGAGAAGATGTTTGCGCTATCCTTAACTTCCCTAAATTCCCTAATTTCCTTAACGGCCGCGCTCCCTAACGACTGCGCCCTCCCTAAATTCCCTAATCTCTCTAAATTCTCTAATCTTAGCAATTTGTTGTCAGAAGGGGTTAGATGTGGCCTCGACATGAAATTGGGCTGGATAGGACATACTGAGCGTATTTCCTATTCAGCCCAATGATTGAGAGGTCGCAGATTACCCCTTATCACAACAAAGAAACAATTTGTTGTCAGAGTGGTGCTAATGTGGTGCTGACATGAGAAAGCCCTGGATGGGTAGTACTCGATGTACGTTCCATTCAGGGCTTTAGATTGAAGCGTCGCAGTAGCGCCGCTATCACAACAAATTAACAGTTCATCGCACCACAGCAGTGAATAGTCTGACCGCTAACATATGATGAGAGGTCTGATGCAAGGAACAATGCTACGTTGGCAACATCCTCAGGGGTACCGCCACGACGCATAGGTATCTGCTGTGCCCACTGATCCTTGATCTCCTGCGATAGCTGGTTGGTCATCTCGGTGATGATGAAGCCTGGGGCGATGCAGTTAGCACGAATGCCACGAGGACCCATCTCCTTAGCGATAGACTTAGCCAGACCAATCATACCAGCCTTAGATGCTGAGTAGTTACACTGACCGGCGTTGCCCGAAACACCAACAACAGATGACATGTTGATGATAGAGCCACTACGCTGCTTAGCCATGATAGGTGTTACGGCATGGATGAAGTTGAACGCCGACTTAAGGTTCACGTTGATAACAGCATCCCACTGAGCCTCCGACATACGCATCATAAGGCCATCCTTGGTGATACCTGCATTGTTAACAAGAACGTCGATACGGCCGAAGTCCTCGACAATCTGCTTCACCACGTCGTGTGTCTCGTCGAAGTTAGCAGCATTTGAAGCGTAGGCCTTAGCCTTAACACCCATAGCCTCGAGCTCCTTTACGGTCTCCTCTACTGCCTCATTAATTGCGAGGTCGGTGAATGCCACGTTAGCACCCTCCTGGGCAAAACGTACGGCGATAGCCTTACCGATACCACGGCCAGCACCTGTTACGAGTGCTACCTTACCTTCCAATAGTTTCATATTCTCTATGAATTAATGTTTCTAATTATTTATCCTCCCACTTGCGGAGTGCCACACATGCGTTGTGACCACCAAAGCCGAGTGAGTTAGAGATGGCCACTGTAAGGTCAGCCTTACGAGCCTTCAATGGTGTATAGTCGAGGTCGCACTCAGGGTCTGGGTTAGTAAGACCTACGGTAGGTGTTACCACGCCGTGGTGGAGCGACAATGCTGAGGCGATAAGCTCAACAGCACCTGTAGCGCCAAGCATGTGACCTGTGATAGACTTTGTTGATGTTATCATCGCCTTCTTGGCATTCTCCTCACCCATAGCGAGCTTGATAGCCTTGGTCTCAGCAGCATCGTTGAGTGGAGTACCTGTACCGTGAGCGTTGATATAGAGGAGGTCCTTCTCTGCGTCGAACTGCGCCTCGTCCAATGCCTGCTTGATAGCGCGTGATGCAGGAACACCATCAGGACGTGGAGCTGTGAAGTGGTGAGCATCGCAGCTGTTGCCATAACCTACAACCTCAGCGTAGATCTTAGCACCACGCTTCTGAGCGTTCTCCAACGACTCGAAGACCATCATACCAGCACCCTCAGCGATGACGAAGCCGTGGCGGTCAGCCGAGAATGGGAGTGATGCCTGAAGAGGATCCTCCGAACGTGAAAGGGCCTTGCTGTTAGCGAAGCCACCGATAGCCAATGGGTGTACCGAAGCCTCTGCACCACCGGTGATGATAGCGTCGGCATAGCCGTGCTTGATGGCGCGGTAAGCCTCACCCGCAGCGTGAGTACCTGTAGCACAAGCAGTGACAACAGGCAAGCATACGCCCTGTGCGTTGTGCGAGATAGCTACGTTACCCGATGCGATGTTAGAGATCATCATAGGCACGAAGAATGGTGAGATACGACCTACACCCTCCTCCAACATCACCTTAGTCTGGTTCACGAATGTGTCCATACCACCGATACCTGAGCCGATATATACGCCAAGACGCTCTGGTGCGATATTCTCGCCGCTCACAAGACCTGAGTCCTTCATGGCATCTGATGCTGCAGCCATAGCATACACGCAGAACTTATCGCTACGACGTGCAAGACCAGCGTTGAGCTCATACTCCGACTGGTCGAAGTTCTTAATCTGACCTGCCACCTTTACGGGGAGGTTAAACTCGTCGTAACCCTTGATGAAGTCGATACCGCAGTTACCCTCAACGAGGTTCTGCCATGTCTGGTCAACGTGGTTGCCGACGGGGGTAATTGCACCAAGACCGGTGATAACTACTCTCTGTTCCATTATTCTATGTTTCTCTTTTTACGCGACACCCGAGTGCCGCAATTATACAACTATCTTACTATTTGCCCCACTCGATTACACAACCACCGGTGGTGAAGCCAGCACCAAAGGCGCTGAATACAAGTTTGTCGCCCTTCTGCAACTTACCCTCACGGTTAAGCTCGTCAAGGAGTGCTGGAAGTGCCGCTGAGGAGATATTACCATAACGCTCCACATTATGTGGCACCTTGCTCTCGTCCACGCCGAGGAAGTTACGAATTGAGTCGATGATACGACGGTTAGCCTGGTGCAAGACGTAGTACTTGATGTCGTCAGGCTCGAGGCCCACCTCGTTGAGCATCTTGCGAATATCGCGACATGAGCTTGTAACGGCATGCTTGAATACCTCGCGGCCCTTCATCACAAGAGGCTCGAAGTTCTCCTCCTTGTCGATGTAAGGTGTAGGCTCAAGACGACGCTGGTAGTAGAGCACGTCGGTGAGCGACGATGTTGTGAGGCGGATAGCCTTGAGGTCGTCACCCTGAGTTACTACAGCAGCACCCGCGCCATCACCAAAGAGCACACATGTGCTACGGTTCTGCCAGCTCACCATGCGCGAAGGCTCCTCGGCACATACGATGAGGATATTCTTTGCCTTGTTGCACTTGAGCTTATCCTCGGCCATATCCATGGCGAAGAGGAAACCTGCACATGCAGCATTGATATCAACTGTAGGGCATGTAGCACCGATGAGTCCCTGAACGATACAGCTAAGGGCTGGTGTTACATACTCGTTGACCACGTTCGAACATATAATAAAGTCTATGTCGCGAGCAGTCAACCCTGCATCTTCAAGCGCGCGGTTAGCAGCGAGTGCAGCCATATCCTCCAACTTCTCGGAAGATATCACGCAACGCTCCTTGATACCCGTACGCTCGGTAATCCACTCATCGGTAGTCTCGAGAAATGTCTCAAGCATGGCATTTGTGACTGCACACTTTGGATGAGCCGATCCTGTTCCAATAATCTTCATAATATTTTATGTTTGATACAATTCTAAACCTATCCTCACAACCCACCACGAAGGTGAGTTTTCATCTAAGCGTGGCAAAGATACGTTCTAATACATTATACGCACGTGAATTGTGGCTAATTTGCGTATTTTGTGGTTGGTTTGCATTATTAGTGGTAAAAATTTGTAGCAAAATGAATATTTTAATATCTTTGTGGTCGAAACTGTTATTATAAAATAGGTATGCCAAAGAGGGAAATATCGAAATATGTAGTCTCGAAAGGCTACATATCATCGCTCATTACGATGATTATAATCTTCTCCATAGTAGTCCTTTTGTTCTACGACAAATACTCCGTGGCCATATGGTTTAGCACCGAGGACACCCTACGCTTCAGCATAACGATGCTCTTCTACATTGCTGCAATCGTAATACTCATCATAAGTCGTGTTACGATGTATGCCCTGCAAGATAGGATGGAGATGACAATAACCAAATATGGATGGTGGCTTGTGAGCGAGTGCCTGGCCATTGCCATACTCTACACAATTATCACCATAACACTCTTCCCCGTAGATGGCGTATCGACACCCATGATTGGCATTCGTGCCCTGCTATGTGTCTCGGTGATGCTCGCGATACCTAATTTCATAATATCGTTCTACGCCGCCTACCGCTCGAAGTGCGAGGAGCTTGAAGCAACGCAGTATCAGCTGCAGAAGATACGCGAGGAGAATGTTCGTCTGATGGCCATCAACGAGAGCGACTCGCGACATAAGGAGCAGATCGAGATGCGACAACGCGCCATAGATAGAGCACCACGCATGATAAACCTCAGAGATAACAGTGGCTCGCTGCGTATGACCATAAACATCGACTCGCTATACTATCTCGAGTCGGAGGATAACTACATAAAGGTGCACTACAAGCACAACAACAAGATTGCCACCTATATGATACGTTGCAAGACCAAGCTCGTAGAGCAGATGCTTCAGGATACAAGCATGGTGCGCTGTCATCGCTCGTATATTGTTAATATAACGAAGATTAAGTTCATCGGCGAGGAGAAAAGATTGCACTTCATAATCATGGATGACAACACCATAAAGCGCATCCCCGTATCGAAGAGCTACTACGAGACACTACTAAGCTCGCTCGATGCTGCGGGAGTAAACATGACAAAAGATACGGAGACCTTTGAGCCTCAAGGTAACATAGAGGATAAAAAAGGTGAACCAATGGGCGATGCATAGCGTAATTTTACTACCTTTGCATAGGACACAACCTCATTAAGATAGCAAATAACATAAATATTCTATTATGGAAAAGGCAACAGACCTTCAAATTTGGCTCGACGGAGTACTCGAAAAGATGGGTATGCCGCTGGCACAAGCCCAAGAGATTGATAAGTGGATACTATTTGCGGGTATCATTATCTTAGCACTTGTTATCAACCTCTTCCTACGCATGGTTGTGTTACGTGTAGTGGGCAAGATTGTACGCAAGACAAAGGCTAAATGGGACGACATGCTCTTCGACAACAATGTAATGTCGTGCCTATGCAACATCATCACCCCAGTGATGATTGCCGCCATGCTCCCCATGGCATTCAACACCGAGGCGGAGAGCCACGACTTCATCTACAAGGTGATAGTCAAGCTCTTAGACATATACCTTGTCGTCAACTGTCTACTCTTCGTGAATGCCATCCTCAAGTCGATGTTCAGCATTGCAGCACAACGCCCCAGCTGGGAGGGTAAGCCCATAAAGGGTCTTCTGCAGATGGCACAGGTACTTCTAATCTGCGTGGGTATTATCTTGGTGGTGTCCATTCTTCTCGACAAGTCGCCAGTGATACTTCTCACAGGTCTTGGTGCCTCAGCCGCAGTGCTCATGTTGATATTCCAGAATAGCATCCTCGGCCTTGTGGCTGGCGTTCAGCTCTCAGCAAATAACATGCTCAAGGTGGGCGACTGGATATCTATGCCTAAGCACAACATCGACGGCGTGGTAATAGAGATATCGCTCACCACCGTTAAGATACGCGCATGGGACAACACCGTGCAGACCATACCACCCAACCTCCTCGTCAATGAGGCCTTCGACAACTGGCAGCCCATGTTCGAGCGTGGTGGACGCCGCATCAAGCGCTCGCTAAACATCGACACACGCACCATAAAGTTCGCCGACAGCGCCTTCATGGAGGAGTTACATAAGGATGAGGTTATTGCGCCAATGATAAAGAGCATAACAGCCGAGAGTGCCGAGGGCGAGACACTCACCAACCTCGACCTCTTTATGCGCGCCATAAACCACTATCTCGACAAGCACCCACGCATCAACCACAATATGATGTGTATGGTGCGTCAGCTACAGCCCGACGAGTGGGGAATACCTATTGAGCTATACTGTTTCTCGGCAAACGTCAACTGGGTGCCCTACGAGTGGCTACAGTCGGAGATTATCTCTCATGTAGTTGCCCTCGCCCCAAAGTTCGGTCTCGAGCTCACAATCGGCAGCCGCTACAACATCAAGATGCAGTAGCAAGGTGCGAAACAAAAAGAGTAAAGGCGTCTATCTTCCGATAGGCGCCTTTATTGTTAGCACACAAGCTATTACCCTACTTGCGATAGGTGTACTTGCCATCGGTCAATGTCTCCACGTCGAAGCACTCGTAGACCATCGTATAGCCGCCATAGGCGAGGTTTGACGTGCCATGGGTCTCCTCCTCATAGAGGAAGCCGAGGCGGTTATCCTTCTGCCATGTCATGGTCGAGTATGCCGAGTTAAGGGTGGTCACCTGAAGCACACCATCCCAGTTGCTGGCAACATCCTTAGGTGTGAAGTAATCCTCGTCTGAGGCAAGCTCCTTATAGTAGATGCCCACATTAGCACGGTTAGGACCGAGAGGAACCGACTGCAAGAGGATGTGCATAGGCTTATTGTCAGCAACACGCGTAACAGGGATTAGCATAACCT
Organism: Alistipes sp.; assembly: GCA_045654925.1. Classification (GTDB taxonomy): domain Bacteria; phylum Bacteroidota; class Bacteroidia; order Bacteroidales; family Rikenellaceae; genus Alistipes. The sequence goes on from JAZOOI010000005.1 coordinate 43,762, forward strand.
CACCATTTGTCGAGTTATCCTTAGACTCCACACCGCCATTCTGCGCACCCGAGAATACGGCATCATCCCAGATACCAGCACCGCTATTCACATCGGTATAGGTGAAGAGGTTGTAGTAGCGACCGCCATTATAGCGCGAGCTGATGAGAAGTGTGCCATCAGGAAGCTCCTCCACCTTAGGCTCATCGGCAGTGTTATACACCGCAGGCTCGTTGATGTCGCCCAACACCTTCCAGCTCTGGCCAAAGTCATCCGAGAAGAGGATGTAGTTCATATGCTTTGCCGACTTATCGCGCACAAGAACAGCACAATAGAGACGATAGTAGCTACCCACCTTTGTTATGCGGCTCTGCATTATTCGTCCCGATGCAACGAACATAGAGCGCACAGGACCATAATTTGAGTTATCGAACTGCGCATATATGCTCTCGGCGATATCCTCAGGGGCACTCCAGGTGCGACCACCATCCTCGGAGTAGAAGCGAGCGATATTCTGGTGGCGCTGACGTGTACCATTCTGGAACGATACATTACCGGCGCATGACAAGAGAAGCACACGGCTCGACTCCCTATCTGCCACGATACATGGATCACCAAAGCCTACGTTCATGAAGTCGGGCGACTCGGCACCCTGGCCATTGATGAGAGTCATCACCTCGCTCCAGGTGTTACCATTGTCGTGCGACAGGCGGTAGTGTAGGTCTATACGACCTTTATCCGTAACACCGATATCGGTGCCGCTATGACGGTAGTCGGCAACAGCGATGAGCGTGCCGTCGTTAGCCGTAGCTATTGCCGGTATGCGGTAAGGAATATCTGTTGGGTTCAAAAGCTGGAACACCTCGAAGCGCTCGGCTGCAGGCTTCTGCGGCTCAGGGTTTACAGGGGTATCAGGCTCCGTGCAGCTGCAGGCCATGGTAGCCACGCCAAGCATTGCAACGAGGAGTGTATTAATCTTACGCATCATAGTATCAATTATTTACGGTAGGTGTAGTAAGCGCCAGCCTGGCATGTAGGCATGAGCACGATGTCGTTAACGTTCATATGAGCCGGAAGGTTAAGCATCCAATATATTGCCTCAGCAATATCCTCACCCTGCAACGCCTCAACGCCTTTGTATACACCTGCTGCACGCTCCTTGTCGCCATGGAAGCGCACCTCCGAGAACTCGGTCTCAACCATTCCTGGGCGCACCTCGCCCACCTTGATGCCCGCGCTGAGGAGGTCGGCACGCATAGCCTGTGAGATGGCGTGTACGGCGTGCTTCGATGCACAATATACCGCACCATTCTCATATGGCTCGGTACCTGCGATAGAGCCTATGTTGATGATATGACCACCCTGGCCCGCCTCAACCATAGCGCCGCTGATAATCTTTGTCACATACAATAAACCCTTAACGTTGGTGTCAATCATTGCATCCCAGTCTGCCGAATCGCCCTTGTCGATATGCTCAAGACCCGCTGCCAAGCCAGCATTGTTGATGAGGATGTCTACACGGCCGAGTGGCTTGAGGTTGTCGATACACTCCTGCTCCGAGCGTACGTCGAAGTGTAGAAGCTGACATACGGCACCCTTAGCCTCAATCTCGCTCTTGAGAGCCTCGAGACGCTCCTTACGACGACCAGTGATGATAATCTCGGTGTCGGCAGCTGCCAACTTGAGAGCCGTAGCGCGACCAATGCCTGAGGTAGCTCCAGTGATAAGAATTCTTTTCATAGTATTAAGTATTATTGTTTTAGATTATTTGCTTTTTGAGTCGCATAACTCCTCAATATCCCTCCAGAAGAGCGACGACACCTCCTCGATTGAGAAGCGACGTATCACCTCCTCACGCTCCGAGTAGTCGGGGTTACTGTGGGCACGCTCCAAGGCGAGCTTAAGGCTGCTATATAGACTATCGGCACTATGCTCGGCAAGGATTATGGTATTAAGCCCTGCGAAGACCTCGCGCGTAGGGGTATCACCACCACACTCGGTGATAATCATGCGGTTAGTCTTGAGGTAGGTTACAATCTTGCTCGAGAGGAATGGATCCTTCTCCCTGTCGGCATTGATATCGAGAAGTACCGTAGCACGCCTAAATAGAGGCTCAAGGTCGTCGGTATGGCCAAGCACCGTCACACGCTTAAGCTCCTCGGCAGAGAGTATCGAGCGCATGTTTCTAAACTTCATGCCCATGCCAACGAATATAGCCTCAGCCTCGGGGTGCTCCTGCAACAGACGCTTAAAAGCATGGAAGAAGTAGTCGGGGTTGCGCAGGCCGTATAGCGAGCCTGTATAGAGTATGGTGGCACTATCACCCATTGGGAGGTTATACTCCTTGGCGGGAGATGGTGTCAGCAATACGTTTGTGCGAAGAGCTGCCTTATGTTTGAATGTTGTGAGCTGGAAGGCAAGCATATGGCTATTCGACGAGGCCACATAGTTTGCCTGCGAGAAGTTACGCGCCACAATGCGCATCTTACCGCGATACTCACGTGGCTTGGTCCATCCACCAGGTGCGGGGATAGCATCCACCGAGTAGATAGCAAATTTGGTATTGTGGTGCTCAGCATAGATACGGCCGAAGACCACAGGGGTGAGCTGTGCCGAGGTGACAAAGGCTATCACAAGGTCGTAGCTATCGGTTAGTTGCGCCATGGCCTCACGACTCCACCTTGCGGAGAATGGCGCCGCACCAAACCAACGCACAAATTTACGATACCACTTACTACGTGACTTCGAGAATGGATGCGTATAGATATTGCGCACGCTCTCCATAGTGGATATGGGGGCCTGATCGCTAAGGATATCGACCTCTGCATGCTTAGCAAGCTGCTCAATAACGCGCTCGTAGATCACCGACACGCCACTACCAGCACGAAAATATACGGCAAGAATCTTCATATTCGACACAAGTTAACGGTCGAGCAAAAGGCAGTAAGCCCGACATAACTCTGCAAATATAATCAATTTTTGCCGTATTATCAATAATGTTGCTATAAGACTTCGTCTTACGCGTCGCTTAGCTACCTCTTCAGGCGCTTATAGTGACATACTAAGAGGTTTTCGTCATCGTCGTAGAGGTGCATGCCGTTGCCCTCGCAGAACTGCCACATCTTGCAGTCGGCACACACGCCCCTCTTTGCCCATGAGCGATTGCGGAACTTCTCGAAGCGGTTTTGCCACACATCCCAGAAGTTATCTTTATAGATGTTACCCTGCGTGAAGTTACCTCTGACGCTTGTGCAGCCCGAGATGTCGCCATTGACGCGTATCGATGCAATGCCCACACCTGCATAGCACTCAAAGGGGTTGGTGCGCACACGCATCTCGTAGCCACCGATAAAGCCCTCGCACGAGTAGGATGCCTTAATCTTACCCTCCTTGCGTGTACGCTCGATGAACTCCATCATCGCGGTGTACTCCTCGTCGCTGAGCTGCAGGCTCATATCCTCGGCAGCACGACCTACAGGGAAGATGCTGAAGAGGCGCCAACGGCGCACGCCGAGCGAGTAGAGGAACTCCTTGAACTCCTCGAGGTGGGGCATAAGGGCGGGGGTCACACAGGTGACAACATCCGAGGCGAGCTCCTTGTCGGCAGATATCATGCGCACAGCCTCAACGGCACGGGCGAAGCTCTCCTTGTTTTGGCGTATATGGTAGTGCTGCTCCTCAAAGCCATCGAGCGACACGGTTATAGAGTGAAGTCCCGAGCGGATGAGCGAGTCGAGTCTCTGGCGTGTGAGGCCTAAGCCATTGGTAACCATGCCCCAAGGGTAGCCACGACGGTAGAGGTTGATGCCTATCTGCTCAAGGTCCTTGCGCACCAATACCTCGCCACCCGAGAGGATGATAAGCACCTTATTGGGGTTTACATTAGGCGTAATCTCGTTGTCGAGCACACGGAAGAAGTCCTCAGCGGGCATATCGCGAAGTGTCGTGTCGATGCGGCAGTCACTACCACAGTGGCGGCACTGCAGATTACAACGTAGCGTGCACTCCCAGAAGAGTTGGCTAAGGATATGTTCCTCGCGGCGTATGTTACGTAACTTATTGAATAGCTTAAGTGTAACCCACTGTCGGACTCCCAATCGTCTTCCCATAAGCTCTATCTACGTTTTATTTCTCCTTACGTTTTAGTTGTACGTCGCCCACAATCTCCTCGCTGCTCTTAAGGGAGAGGAATTGCATCTCGAACTCGCCGCCATTGGCCTCGCCATCGACATCCTCGAAGCATAGCTCACTGGAGCCTCCATTAATATAGAAGTTACCATCCTCATCGGTCATCTCCGAGGTGTGACCGAGCGACACCTTGATACCTGGTATTGGGTTATTATCCTCGTCGACAACACGTCCCGTAGCCCTCCAGTGAGGGTTATAATCCGCTTCTTGGATACCGTAGCATGCCACACACGTTAGTGTCATGCCAAAGAGCGCAAACAAGCGCGTTAATATCTTACCTATCATAGCATTAGCATTTTATCGAAAACATTACCACTCATCACAATCTGCACCATGGGACTTATGTATGCGGCAGTTGGCGAATGTGCCACGCTCGACATATATCTCATCGCCATCCTCGCTTACACCCTTAAAGCGAAACTCTCCCGAGAGTATATAGTCACCACTATACTCACTCTGCTCGGTGAAGATTAGGTATCCATCCGTGGCATAGTAGGTGTGATGTATGATGTCGGTGACAACGGTGCCATTGGGCATGGTGTAACTCTCGCCACGCTCCGAGAATGTTATCGAGGCACGCGACTCACCAAGGATTATTAGCGAATAGACCCTATTGAGCTCATAGGGTGAGTCCTCATCCTCGACACTTATCCACAGGTCGGCATTATTGCCCACCTCGGAGCCTAAACCGCGGTTAAGTTCGAAGCTAAAGCCGCCATCGTCATGGAGTATAAGGTCGGGGTGATTATAGTGAGAGTAGTAGCCACTATCGCTTGTGAAGAGCTCGTTGTCCCACTCATAGCGCGAACCGCTGAGCTCCACCGATATAGGAGCATCGACATCCATGCCAAAGATATAGTAGAAATCCTTGGCACACGAGGTGAGCAATATCAGAGATATGGCTATCGCAAAGAGACGTCTCATAACCAATCTATTCGTTAATGTTTACAAATATACTCTTTATTAATGTTAATTACAAACATTTAGCTCTATTTCTCTAACTCCATCACAGGATCTATCTTGTCGAACGAGCCATATACCTGCTCCGAGGCGGCACGACAACCACCCTTGCAGCGCTGCCATAGCTCGCACCCCTGACATCTGTCGGGCACAGCGTCGAAGTAGGTGTCGTTCGATGCGCGCTCGATAATCTGAGCAAGCGACTCCTTATATATGTTACCCAGCACACGAGGCGAGTGGTTACAGAAGCGCACGTCGCCACGGTAGTTCACCGTCAGTGGTCGGTAACTGAAATCGGTAGAGCAGTTTGTAAATGTTATGTTGGGGTACTCCCTGGGATCGAGTAGACACATGGGGGTGCAGACACCACTATGCACACTTATGCCCAGCTCGCCAGCCACCCTATCGACACATCTGAAGGCATCGCGCAACTCGGCATGTGTCAATACCAACTCGTCGGCATAGCACTTACCAAGGCCTCCTATATTGAAGCGGTTTACCATCGCGTAGCTACACCCCATCTCGGCATATAGGCGCATCGTAGCCTCGATATGCTCCACGTTGAGTCGCGAGAGGATGAGCACGGGCGTCAGCCACCCCGGCTTAGTTGCCGCCACCTTGCGCGCAGAGGCTAAGGCGCGCTCCCACGAGCCTGCAAGCTGTGTAATGCCATCATGCACCGAAGCCTCATCGGCAAGCAGGGGTATCTGCAACGTTCCCACGCCAAGGTCGTTAAATATCGCTAAATCGTTATCTGTCAACAGCGTACCATTAGTAAGGATGTTGACATTCGAGCCTGCGAACCTCGCCTTAAGCACCAGGTCGTGGATGCGTGGCATGAGCATAGGCTCACCGCCCGAGAGCGATATAGAGCCTACGTTAGCCTCACTCAAAAGACGCTTCAGCGTTCGACGAGCAAGGCTGAAGTCGGGAGCATCGACCTTGCAGAGACCATCGCCCTTGAAGTGGTTGTAGCAGAACTTGCACGCCTGGTTACAGGCATCCGTAATCTCGAATACCACAATACCAAGCTTCAACTTATCACGTCGCGCGAAGAGCATAGGTTAATCCACAATGCGAATAAAGATACTACCAAAGTTCCAGAGGCTATCGTCCTCATCCTGATACTTATCGTACTCCACAATTAGCTCTGCACGACCTCGATAGTCACCAGCCTCGATGGTGAACTCAAGCTGATTTTCACCCTTAGCGACCTCGTATGTCTGGCTACAAAGCACCCTATCCTCGCTCATATCATCGGTAACAAGCGACACCTTCACCTCATTGCCAAATTGGCAGTCGTATTTAAGTATCACCTTATCGCCATTGCGAAAATCGCTGTTAGGTACATCATTATTCCAGCGGTGATAGTTAGTTGGAGGTGGAGCGGGATCGTAACAAGAGACAAAAGCACCCTTGCCATCATTGCAACCTGCAAGCGACGTGAGGCTAACAATGGTGAGCATAGCGCCACCAATACGGAACTTAGCCCTCACCGCCTTGGCACTGCGACCCGCGCTGAGAAATACCCACAATGATACCGCCGCAAAGGCTACACCCAAACCAATAAGTAATATCGTACGTTTCATAACTACTATATTATTAATTATTAATGCTACTCCTTCTCTGAGGTGTTATCCTCGTCGGTACTCTCCTCCGACTGTGGCTTAAGCTTCATCTCCACGTCGCCAAGGGTCACCTCATATTTACCACTATACCAGCCATCACTCTCAGCAATCTGTGTTGTCTTGTTCTTATAACGATAATATTCAAGTATCACACTCTCAAACTCACCACCATTCGCCTCACCGTCGACATCCTCAAAAAGTATAGTAGGTCGACTACCTCCTATCTTTGTCTCATACTCCACAGTACCATCTTCCGCTGAATGGGTTACATTATTATTGTACCCGACGTCATGTCCGACAGTTACCTTGATATTCTTGATTGGATTACCCTCCTCGTCGACAACACGAGCAGAGACCTTATAGTCAGCAACTGGAACTCCATACATAACCATGTTATTACTCCTACTCTCGCAAGAAGCCAATGAGCCAAAACCGAGAAGTGCCATTAGAAAGTAGATAAATCGTTTCATAACCCTAAGAGTTTTATTTGCTAATAAGATGTTAGTTTCGTTACTGCAAAATTACTGTATATTAGGTGTACTGCCAAATTTTTGGGCCTCTAAAAATTCATTTTACCAAGTTGTAACACACTGATTATGTGATAGTTAAATAGTGGTCAAAACACGAATTTTTCAACTCGCTGATTTTCAAGCACTTACACACGCAATAGATAACGCACTAATAATCAACATTTTAGCATATTGTTGATTTTTTCTGAAGCTAACCACGAAAAAAAAGTTAACTTTGCATAAAGTTTCGTTTGACTATGGCAACAACACTCAAATATAGTCGCAGAAGATCACACGAAGTGAGCTTCGGCGGGGTCACAATAGGTGGCCAAAAGCCCATCGCCGTGCAGTCGATGACCAACACCCCAACGGCAGATGTTGACCTCTCGGTAGCACAGACACTACGCATCGCCGAGGCGGGAGCCGAGATTGTGCGCCTGACGGCACAGGGCAAAAAGGAGGGCGAGGCGCTACAACCAATAATGGCGCAGTTGCGCGCGAAGGATTGCCACGCAGCAATCGTCGCCGACATACACTTCACGCCCGAGATAGCGATGATAGCTGCCGAGGCGGTAGACAAGGTGCGCATCAACCCTGGCAACTTCCGCACAACAAATGGTGAGCTTGAGCGACTAATTGAGATATGTCGCCGTCGTGGCGTGGCACTGCGCATAGGCGTAAACCATGGCTCACTTGCCAAGCGCATATTCGACGAGTGGGGCGACACCCCCGAGGGCATGGTGGCCTCAGCAATGGAGTTCCTGCACATGTGCCGCAAGGCGGATTTTCACGATGTTGTGGTATCAATGAAGTCGAGCAACACACGCGTCATGGTACACGCCTACCGTCTACTTGTCGAAGCTATGGAGCGTGAGGGGATGACCTACCCCCTACACCTCGGCGTTACGGAGGCGGGTGACGGCATCGAGGGACGCATAAAGAGCGCCGTAGGCATAGGAGCACTCCTCGCCGACGGCATAGGCGACACACTGCGCGTATCGCTCACCGAGGCACCAGAGAACGAAGTGCCCGTAGGCAGGTTCCTCGCCGAGTACTACAACAACAGAAAGAGCTCCTTCGAGGTGGCGAATATGGAGGGTTACTCGCCCACGACATTCAAGGCACGAACAAACAACAAAGCCATAACACACAGCGAAATAGACGACAACTACACCATAATAGAGGCTACGTCGGACAATCCTACGCACGAGTGGCGCGCAGCGATACTCAACAACACGACAGCCGATGGCATAGTCATCAAGCGCCGCTACGAGAGCAGCGACAAAGAGATTGTTGCGTTATCGGCAGCTGCCGACATGGGACAGCTCCTCATCGACGGCCTTGCCGAGGGTGTATGGATTGATGCGCCACACATCACAGCAGAGGAGGTTAACGATATAGAACTCATGCTGTTGCAGGCATCGCGCCTACGCTTCTCGCGCACGGAGTATATAGCCTGCCCAAGTTGTGGTCGCACGCTCTACGATATACAGACAACGCTTGCCGCAATTAAGGCTCGCACCTCACACCTCAAGGACCTAAAGATAGGTGTCATGGGGTGCATAGTCAATGGTCCTGGCGAGATGGCAGATGCCGACTACGGCTATGTAGGCTCGTCACCAGAGCATATCACACTCTACCGTGGTCGCGAGATTGTGGAGCGCAACATCCACCAGAGCGAGGCCCTCGACCACCTTATTGAGATTATCAAGCGCGACGGCCGTTGGCACGACCCAGAGTAGCATGGCACTGAAGAGTTATAAGGCACGTGGCGTTGTTCTCGGCACACTCAAGTATGGCGAGAAGGGGGTTATTGTGCATATGCTCACCGACACTATGGGGCGTCAGAGCTATATGGTACAGGGGATACGCCCCACTGCCAAAGGCTCGAAGATGGCACTGCTACAGCCAATGTTTGCCGTTGAGTTCGAGGGACTTACCTCAACGAAGATGAGCATGCACCGCATGAAGGACCTGGTGCCAGGCATCGTGCTGCATAGTACACCTTTTGATGTTCGCAAATCTACGATGGCACTCTTCATGGCCGAGGTGCTCTATAGGCTTGTCAAGGAGAGCGAGCCGGCAAGCGAGCTATTCGACTTTGTGTGGGGCTCGGTAGCCGCCCTCGACACATTAGATGAGGGTATTGCCAACTTCCACCTATGGTTCTTAGCCAACCTCAGCAGACCCTTAGGCTTCTCGCCCGATAATGAATATGTTGACGGTGCATGGCTCGACATTCGAGATGGACACTTCACGCCCTATGCGCTCATGCCAAGCATGGCGCTGACACCCGAGAATGCGCGAATACTACACGACATGCTCGAGTGTGACGTGCGCTACCTAGGCGAGATAGGCCTCAACCGCACAGAGCGTGTTGAATTCCTCGATGCCATGCTTAAATACTACGCCTACCACCTCGATGCCATACGCTCAGTAGAGTCCCTTAGGGTACTAAGAGAGGTGTTTTAGAGAGGTTGTCGTTGAGATTTCATTGATGAGATAGGACAAAAAGAGATCCCCAAGGGTTGTACTTTGTGTACACTCCTTGGGGATTATCTTTGGTAATGATGCAAAAAGTGGCGCTTTTTGAAGTTTAAAATGGGCGAGAGATTTATTTCTCTCGCTCATTCTTTTTGGCGATTTTCCCCTGATTGCTTTGGAGGTACAGATACCATTTAACAAAATTTTTGAAATGCTCATTTGAAAGCCCTCGATGCAATCGCAAATGATCTTTCAAATGACCAAAAAATGATTCTATAGAGTTTGATGTTTTGGGGATATTAGCATAGCGAGTATAATTAAACATATTTGGTATTGCACGTTTTATATGTGTGCAGCTGCGGTGCAACATTTTATGAGTGTACCACCATCTACCAGATATTTCATCTACGCTTTTTTCCTTAATATACTCCTCATATTTGTTATACCAATCTATAAACTCTCTCAGCCACAGTTGCGCTTGGTTGTGATTCTCCACAGAGCTTAAATAACATGCTAATTGTTGCAGTTCTCGTGCAGCATCACTCTTTGGTTTCTTTGTGAGCCAAGTGCATATTTCATTTGCAATATGAAACGTACATCGCTGAATAATAGCCTCTGGACATACCTCTTGCACAGCTCTGATGATATTCGAGGCACCATCGCAGGTCACACTTTCTATCTCTATCCCCACATCTTTTATTGCACGCAAATCTTCCTTAAGATCCCGCAAAGCCTCACGCTCTGCAAGTCTATATAGGATAGTCATCTTAATATTACTATCTCTATATAGTATAAGGCACACCTTATTGGTAAAGTATGTACCATCAATTAGAAGATTAACTTTTTCTCTACGCTGTATTTGCCAAACAGGACAGGTGGGTAATACTTTATAGAAGTAAGTTTTTAGAGTTCTTTCACTATATCCACTTTCCTTTGCAATTTGCGATATACTGTGTTTATCACGCACCCAATGTACAAACCAAATAAACATATTCTTATTAGTAATATGCTTACGGCGATCTGTGAAATAGCTCTCACAATTCTTACAATAATAGCGAGAGTATCCAGCTCTTTTACCCTTTTTTATCGTATCCAAAAAACCACAATGGGGACAGCGTTTTTTGCGAGATTTTGCCATAAAAATAGAGATTAGTAGAAAACGTTTTCTACTAATCTCTAAATTATCACTGTAATTTACAAATAATCAGCTAATTAAATTTTATTCCAAGCGCCGCTTTTTGCATCATTACC
>JAZOOI010000006.1:0-119305 GCA_045654925.1 Alistipes sp.
GTTGCATACGCGTTACGCACCCGTGCGCCGGTCGCCATCAATTCCGTATTGCTACTTCATTATGCTGCCCCTCGACTTGCATGTGTTAAGCCTGCCGCTAGCGTTCATCCTGAGCCAGGATCAAACTCTCCATTGTAAAAAATTATAATGTATTGTTAGAGTCCTGACTGTTTCAATTTTTCCTAAAAGGAAATTGACAGATAAATACTACACTTTTCTCTCAATATAGAAAACCAGTAAATCAAAGAACCATTTTCGTTTCACTTTCGAACCTCGTTTTTTGAGGTGGGAAAGTGGTGCAAAGGTAAGGCAAATTTTTTAAACCACCAAATATTTTGGAAACTTTTTCAAAAAATTTTTCTAAGAACCTTTTATGCTCATCGCTCATTTAGAAGCGAAAGCGGGTGCAAAGATAAATCATATTTTTGAAACCACCAAATATTTTGGAAACTTTTTTCAAAAAACTTTTCTAAGAACCTTCTGCTGCTATCAGTCATCGTGTTGATTTCTGATTGCGGGTGCAAAGGTAATGCTTTATTTTTAATCTCCAAACTTTTTTTAAAGTTTTTTCATAATAATATTTAGCCCTGAAATATACACTCCTACAAATCAGTGTTTTACGTTAGCAAGCATTTTTCGTAGCATAAAAGACCAGTCCTCTATATATAAATATAGGTATAAATATAGTAGCACATGAGTAGTTGCCGACCAGTATTAGTACACATGACCAGTGTATAGCTACATAAGTAGCCTCGGGCACCCCACTATTTAGCTACGCACCGCGCCTCGAGCGCCACGAAACGAGGGAAGAGGATATTATTCTCGATATGTATATGCTCGAATAAGCTATCCATAAATACCTCGAGATCCTGGAGCATGAGGCGATAACTTACACATGCATCATCGGGAGCAACAAAGCCATTCATAAGGTTGCGGATATACTTATAGCGCGTGCCCTCATCGCTATGCTCGCTGAGCATAACCCTGATAGGATTGGCCACAGTGCCGCAGTGCATCTTCTCGCCATGCTGTCCCTGCATATTTGCCTCAAAGAGCTGATAGCAATATGGGAAGAGCACCTGCTCCTCCTTCTGCAGATGGCTCTCAAGATCCTCCAACGACGAGGCAAAGAGTGAGGTGAGCTGCACAAGCTCGGGGTGGCGATCACCATGCACAGTAGCTACACGCTTGATGTCGGCAAGGAGCTGTGGTCCCTTAGCACGGATGCCACGATGGTGAATCTTGAGCACATAGTCTATCAAGAGATCCGTAGGCCAGCGATTGAAGGGTATAGCCTGAGAGGTGGTGTTATCATGCACAGCGAGAGCCTCGCACACCTTGTCGACATTTGCACCCGCCATGCGACATGCATCAGCAAGATTCATATTACCCCCGCAACAAAAGTCGATCCCAAAAGACTTGAACACCCTAGCCGTGGCATAGTTCTCATTAACAATTGAGCCTACGCTCATATTTAAAAGAGTTGTTTTATTCATAGTTTTATATCTGTTTTGTTTATCTTTTTCGTTGCAAATATAGTATAAAATTAGCACTCCGCAAATCGGAAATTTCTATGCGATCATAGGCAAAAGCTATACCTAAAAAAAGAGGGATGATTGCACGGTGCAAGTGTGAGAGGGGTAGAATGAAGAGTCATAATGCAACAGCTGGCAAGATTAGTGAACTGCGGGAAGGATGGTAGCCACAATTATTCCGCTGCTACATGTATATGTTAACCCCATACACATGGGATATTGTCGAGGAAGAGTGAGAACGGCAGCGTTGCAAGAGACATAAATTAGCCAAAAGGGGGAATTAGAGGCTTGTTAGTCGAAAAAAGAAAGGGTCAATACAATTTTAAAACCGAGTGATGCGTTAGTTTGGCACGAGGATTGTACATTCAATGTACAGCTACGCCGCCGAAAAGGCGTAGTTAGGTTTCTTCATTTATTTAAGTTTGGGTTAGTAGTTTTTACAGAATTTGTTTCTGGAACACAGGGAGCTGTCGCGAGACACCTCCCTGTTGTTTTTTTTATTTCTGTAAAAACTATGACTGCTCCAGCGGTGTGGCAGAGTGGTCTGCGATATGAGTGATTTGGCGTATTGCATAGCAATAGTTAGGGTTGCGCTATTGGTGTCATCTGTGAGTAAACTCCCACGCACCAATAACACAACCCTACGACAAGTCGCCACCAAATCACTCAATATCTTGCTCTGCTCAAACCTTAAGGAGAGTTAGTAGTTTGTTAGCGGTACTTCGCAATTGAGTATTTATATAGAATTTGTTTCTGGAGAGAGTGTGTTGATATATAAAATAACAAACCGTCAAGATAACTTAACGGTTTGAATTTTATAGACGCTCCTTTATGATTTTTGCCCATTCGGGAATTGGTCCACTGTACTCCTTCGCTACTTTGCTGCTGCGGATGCGTGGAGTAGGATGGAAGGCATATTGTATGACGATAGCCTTAGCTACGCCGTGCATAGCGTCGACACGTTGCATCAGGTTGTGCACCGCGTGCCGCGTAAGTTTTGGATTATACGCTACGGCACTAAGGCTATCCGCCAGGAGGTGTGGTCGTCGAATCCCAATACGGAGCTCGTCTACACGGAGTATATCGAGCTTCCGCGCCGTAAACGCGCACGGTAGAAAAATTTTGCCTCCACGCACATCGCATAGAGAAAAATGACTATCTTTGTATAAATCTTAATATAGATTAACGAGTATTATTCAAAAATTATATAGCTATGAAAAAGTTGTGGGTAAAAACATTAGCCGTGATTATGATTTGCGTGTCGCTCTCGGCGTGCTCGTCGAAAAAAGCAGAATCAGCAATTGATGATATTGTGCAGCAAAAGGTGGATGAGGCTGTAAATAAGCAAGTAGACCAAATGACTGCAAGCAATACATCGAGTGCGAATAACGACCCTGTGCTCAGTCAGTTTAGATCATTCGAACGTCGCATACTCGACTATTATCAGGATGCGGAGCAAATAATCATTGGAGAGTATGGTTATGAGCACTTAGAGCGGATCGCTGGGTCTATCTTTGAGGAATATAGTAGGTGGTTTGCCTCACTAAGTGAGAGTAATAAGGATAGAGTAGATGATTTACTCGAAGAGTCTGTAGCGAAGCACGAGGATGTGAGAAGTTGGGTGTGTGGGACATATGGCGCTATGATTGACAGTATATTTTAGTACGTCTCATCTAAGTCACCATATCGAAACTTAAGGCAGTGATCTAATGATGGTCACTGCCTTGTTGTTATTTATCGTTTGTTTTTAAAACCGATTAATCTTTCAGCATACGATGCTTGAGATCCATCCGTTGGTGTAATATTCTTATGACAAGTATATCTTTATCTGCAAGTATGCGGTAAAAGATGATATGTTTATTGGCTCTATATCCGTACAGGCCCTCTGCGATTTCTTCATACTTTAAGCCGAATAGTCGAGGGTTCTCGGTGATTTTCTGGCACGATGCGATTAGCATATTGTAATAGTCGTCAGCTTGTCGCTCCGACCAAGTGTCTACCGTGTATTCCCAGATGTTGGTTAAGTCCTCGACAGCCTTGTTGGTTAGGTGATATTTAGCCATTTGCTCGTTTTGCTTTTAGCGCTTTAAGATGCTCTTCGGCGTTAAATCCAGAGGCAATACCACTCTCAACACCTTCTGCTATTGCCATCTTCAACTCTTGAAGATGACTCTCGTTCTCCTCCAATAGGCGCAAGCCGGCACGAATAACCTCGCTGGCATTATTGTAACGCCCTTGCTCAACTTTCATTCGGATAAAATTCTCGAAATAAGTCCCCAATGCTACAGATGTCGTTTTCATATCGCAATAATTTTCTACAAAGTTACCAATATTTGGTAACAAAACAAATTTTCTGCCAAAATTTTTACACTTGCGCAATTTTGGATAAGACTAATAATTACTCTATATTTCTTGCTCAAATGAAAAACTTTGCTTAAATTTGTATTGTCGAGGGTGCGCCTTCGGCAAACATATTTATTAGTGAAAGTGTTTCGCTAATCCTTAACAATGAAATTTGGCGATTTTAGACGAAAGGATAACGAATGCTTACATCACTTGTATTGGTATGCTTCGTCGGCACGTTATGTGCCTACTCCACATACTGTACAGGTGTGGAGTATCGTTTATTTTCGTCGAGGCCACGCCAAATGCCCATTGTTAGATAAACGAACATCTCCACACTTTCTTTATTTATACTAACCCGTTGTCGGAGGTGGGGCGGAAGCAAAAGATTATTATGAAAAAGTTTAAGTATTTACTAATTGCCGTGATGGCTATGTTTATGTACTCTTGTAGCCCCGATATTGAAGAGGTAGCAGAAGAGGTTAGAGCTGACATCAAGAAAGAGCTTGGTGCAGATCATGTTGGCGAAGTAAGCCTTGTGCACAAAAGCGGTAACGAGTACACAAGCGTTGTTGATGTTACAGTAGATGGCATAACTTATACATATTCTCTCGAGGTGGTATTTGATGGTGACTCATATAAATGGGAACTCTATTAATGACACGTATAATAGCAATATAATTTCTTCACCACACCCCAAGGTGATTAAAGGAGAGCACATGCTCTCCTTTTTTATATTCACGAGACGTATGTAAAAACCATGACTGCTTCCACAATGTGGCAGGGTCAATAAGTTCTAAAATTTAGAAATTCTCAAAAAGCCCAATAGTGTGGTGTTTACAACAAATTTTTTGGCAGGCAAAGAGCTAAGGGTCTAAATACTGCCAAAATTCACAACCTTTCGAACCACTCAAGTCACACTAAGCACATATAATCACTCAGAATAAAGAATAGGCGGCAGTCTAGTGGACTGCCGCCTACATCTCTACAAGTCAGATTATAACATTTGCCGCAATGGCTACTTCTCTGGAGTAGTATCAACATTTGATTTGTTAAGATTACAAATATTATTTAGTGCCTCATTGGTATTATCTAACTTACAAGATATATTAGCGACAACATGTATGACAGCTCGCCAAAGTTTAACAGATAGGATACCAAACACAGAATATACAATAATCATAAATCCGCCAAAAGCATCATCATCTAAAAACGATATTCCATAGATGATACCAAAAATTGATAAAATCATTACTACGTAATAGAAGATGTTGACGATACGTCGTGATGTAGCCTCAGCGGTTTCATTAATGTTTCCCATTATATTATATTTTAAGGTTTCAAATCATATTCTGAATAACGATAACCTACGCCTCACTGCACTATAAAAGAGTTATGATTAGATTGTGTGCGTTAGTCGTGAACATCGTAGGTCTTTTGGATGACAGCAATATAGTACTCCGCAGCTTTGGTCATGGTGATAAGAGCATTGAAGATTTGAGCGACAATCCAATTGATAAGCGCAGACAACGCAATCCAAATACTAACGATAACAATACCAGCATTGCTATCAGTCAAACCAAATATAAATAGTGCAATAGCAATAAATAAAGGAATTACAACAGCCAATATTTTGTAGTACCTATACATAATATTTAGTCCGAGAGTTGCGCCCTTAGGCACGTACAACTTATCCTTAGCAGGTTTTGATGGGTTTGAGTTAGTAGTAAAGCTGTTCATAATAAATTATAGGTATGGATTTGTAATCATTGATATGCAAAAGGCCTCAAGCCAATGATAATTGCCTTGAGACCTTTCATACATACTATTCGGATGAGCGCCGAGGCGCATCAGTGCGAAAGCTACTTAGCGTAAGATACTGAGCGTGTCTCGCGGATGACGGTAATCTTAACCTGACCAGGATATGTCATCTCATCCTGAATCTTCTTAGCGATATCGTGTGATAGTGCCTCAGACTCCTGATCCGAAAGTTTATCGGCACCTACGATAACGCGAAGCTCACGACCAGCCTGGATGGCATAGGTCTTAACAACGCCTGGGTATGAGAGTGCGATGCCCTCCATCTCCTTAAGACGCTTGATATACGACTCGACAACCTCGCGACGTGCACCTGGACGAGCACCAGAGATAGCGTCACACACCTGGATGATAGGCGCGATGAGCGATGTCATCTCGGTCTCATCGTGGTGAGCACCGATAGCGTTACATACATCAGGCTTCTCCTTATACTTCTCCGCAAGCTTCATACCGATGATTGCGTGTGGCAACTCTGGCTCATCATCGGGCACCTTACCAATATCGTGCAAGAGACCAGCGCGGCGTGCGGCCTTAGGGTTAAGGCCAAGCTCGGCAGCCATGATACCTGCAAGGTTAGCAGTCTCACGAGCGTGCTGCAACAGGTTCTGACCATATGACGAGCGGTACTTCATCTTACCAATAAGGCGGATAAGCTCAGGGTGTAGACCATGGATACCAAGGTCGATGGTTGTACGCTTACCGACCTCGATAATCTCCTCCTCGATCTGCTTCTTAACCTTAGCAACGACCTCCTCGATACGTGCTGGGTGGATACGGCCGTCGGTGACAAGCTGGTGCAGGGCGAGACGTGCTATCTCGCGGCGCACAGGATCGAAGCCCGAAAGGATGATAGCCTCAGGGGTATCATCAACGATAATCTCGATACCTGTAGCGGCCTCCAAAGCACGGATGTTACGACCCTCGCGACCGATGATGCGACCCTTAACCTCGTCAGACTCGATGTTAAATACGGTAACAGCATTCTCGATAGCTGTCTCAGTAGCTACACGCTGGATAGAGGCAACGACAATGCGCTTAGCCTCCTTAGTAGCCGACAACTTAGCCTCCTCGATAGTCTCAGCAACATAGGCTGCAGCCTCAGCCTTAGCCTCATTCTTCATATTCTCGATAAGGACATTCTTAGCATCCTCAGAGCTCATACCCGAGATCTGCTCAAGGCGCACATTCTGCTCCTTGATGACTGCCGCAAGCTCCTCCTTGCGTGTCTCGATATTCTGCATCTGAGCCTCGAGTTGCTCCTTGCGGCGCTCGAGCTCCTCCTTACGCTTGTCGAACTCGCGCTCCTTATGCTGCAAGTTAGACTCAATCTGCTTTGCGCGCTGCTCGCTCTGCTGTAGCTTCTGATTGCGCTCGTTAACATGGCGATCGTGCTCACTCTTGAGCTGGATAAACTTCTCCTTCGCCTGTAACATCTTCTCCTTCTTTATCATTTCGCCGTCAGCCTCCGCCTTTTCGACGATGGCCTTTGATCGTGCCTTTGCTGCGAGGTAGGCGCCACCGCCACCAACAACAGCTCCGACAACAACACCGACAATTATCAATGTAGGACTCATAATTAATTAGTTGGTTTATATAGTGTTTAAAATGTATCAATAAAAAAAACCGCAGAGACTCCTTAACTTGTTTGACGAATCCAGCGATTAGTCATAGATGGGGCTCCGAGGCACGCAACAGTCCACTGGTGGCACTTACGCACCACACCCGATGGGTTGAGGCCTTGTTTTGTGACATTACTCGAAAGTTGTCCCAATGTAATATTAGTTGTACAGATCGCAAAGCTTTTAAGGAATCTATGCGGGATAGATTGTAATCTATGTAAAGAACGTCGGCACAATAAAGGGTGCCAGCCTAAAGGTCGTAGTCAACAACTACAAATATCTTGCCTCACGGCTACTCTTTGATATAACTCTTTATACGCTTTTCAAGGGCGTGTAGCTCCTCGACATCAGCATCGCCAAGCGATGAGTCTCTGTCGGCGTTCATTGTTGTTATGGTATAGAAGAGCGCTGCCATGGATAATCTATCCTGGAGGTCAAAACGTGTAACCTTTGAGTACTCAACCACCTTTGCATTAAGGCGGTTAACAGCCTCACGATACTGCTCCTCCTTAGCCGCATCGATGGTCAAGGAGTAGGTTCTACCTGCTATTGATAGGTCTAATTTTATTCTGCCTTCTGCCATCGCTCAACTATCTTTCCTGTTCATGTTTAATTGCCGCAATGCACTGGTCAACCTCCCGCAATAAACTGTTGACACGCGCACGCGCACGCTCCACGTTACCGTCATCACCACGCATGGCACCTGCCAATTCAAAGCGTTTGATGGTCTGCTCCTGCTCACGGATACGCTCCTTCAAACGATGCTGCTCCGCACGTAGCGCCTCGCGCTCCTGCGTAAGCTGGCGACACATCTCCGATATGCGCGCATGGTCGGCGATAAGACGCTCAACCTCGTTTGACAGTCGTTTAACAATATCCTTCTGAGCCATAATACAGGGCAACATCTTTTTTAGTACCTCAAAGATAGGTATTTTTTAGCTAATATCAAAATTTTATCGCTAAAATCTATCCTCAAGAGTCTACATTATCTTTGCATATAGGTCGTAATCCTCGCAATCGGTGACAAGAACATCGTAGAAACGACCACGCATAAGGCGCTTACCGCAACTATCTATAATAAGCTCCTGATCCACCTCTGGTGAGTCATACTCCGAACGACCAATGTAGAAGTCTCCCTCCTTACGGTCGATGATAACCCTCATCTTCTGACCTATGCGCTTGGCATTATTCTCAAGCGACACGCGCTCCTGAAGACGCATGATACGGTCGACACGCTCCTGCTTAACCTCATCGGCAACATCATCCTTGAGGCGCGTAGCCGAGTAGGTACCCTCCTCCTCGGAGTAGGCAAAGACACCAAGACGGTCGAACTTTGTCGCCTTGACAAACTCCTGAAGCTCAACAAAATCGGCCTCAGTCTCACCCGGATAACCAACGAGAAGCGTAGTGCGAAGAGCAATATCTGGGATTGCGCGGCGTAGCTTCTCAATAAGCGCCAAAGCCTCGGCCTTGGTATGGCGACGCTTCATGAGCGTCAACTGATTGTCGGCGATATGCTGGAATGGAATATCAAGATACTTGCAAATCTTCTTCTCGCGAGCCATAACCTCGATCACCTCATCGGGGAAGTCGGTAGGATAGGCATAGTGGAGACGTATCCACTCTATCTTCTTAATCTGACATAGGCGCTCGAGTAGCTCGGCAAGCTTACGCTCACCATAAATATCTACACCATAATAGGTTGTATCCTGAGCGATGACCATCAACTCACGAACACCGCTCTCGGCAAGAGCCTCAGCCTCGGCGATAAGATCCTCCATAGGCACCGACTTATGACGGCCACGAATGAGAGGTATGGCACAGTAGCCACACATCCAGTTACAGCCCTCCGAGATCTTAAGATAGGCGTAATGCGAGGGTGTTGATAGCTCGCGTTTTGTCTCATTTTCCTTGCGATATTTAGCACCAAGGCGCTCGACAATACCTGCCCAGTCGTTAACACCAAAGAAGTCATCTACCTCTGGAAGCTCGGGGCGCAACTCGTCGGCATAGCGCTGCGAGAGGCATCCAACAACGAAGAGCTCCTCGATGCGACCCTCCTCCTTGAGCTGTGCAGCACGGAGAATGGTGTCGATAGACTCCTGCTTAGCATCACCTATAAAACCACAAGTGTTGATAACAACAACATCGGCATCTGTACGATCACTATCGAAGACGACTTTATAGTCCATGGCAGTGAGCTGAGCAGCGAGATGCTCCGAGTCTACAGTATTCTTCGAGCAGCCGAGGGTAATGATATTTATCTTCTTCATAGCAAACTATTTAGCATCACCAAACAATGCGCGCACAAACTCGTGGCGGTCGAACATTTTGAGCTGGTCGATACCCTCACCGATACCGATATAACGTACTGGGATATTGAATTTATCGCTAATACCAATGACAACACCACCCTTTGCCGTACCATCGAGTTTGGTGATTGCAAGCGAGGTGACCTGAGTAGCCTCGGTGAACTGCTTAGCCTGCTCAAAGGCATTCTGACCTGTAGAGCCATCCAAGACGAGCATCACCTCGTGTGGCGCATCGGGGATAACCTTCGACATAACGTTACGAATCTTCGTGAGCTCCTTCATGAGGCCCACCTTATTGTGAAGACGACCCGCAGTATCGATAAGCACCACATCGGCACCATTAGCCACTGCCGAACGCAGGGTATCATAAGCTACAGATGCAGGGTCTGAGCCCATATCCTGGCGCACCATGGTAGCACCTGCACGATCAGCCCACACGCCAAGCTGGTCGATAGCCGCTGCACGGAAAGTATCGGCAGCACCGATATAGACCTTACGGCCCGCCTTAGTAAGCTGAGCTGCGAGCTTACCAATGGTCGTGGTCTTACCAGCACCATTGACACCCACAACCATCAAGACATATGGCATACCCTCCTTAACCTCGATGCCAAAGTCCTTAGTCGAGCGGTGCGACTCCTCCATGAGCGATGCAATCTCATCGCGGAGTATAGAGTGTAGCTCCGAGGTGTTCATATACTTATCCTTGGCAACACGAGCCTCGATGCGCTCAATAATCTTCACCGTGGTCTCAACACCCACATCCGAGGTAATGAGCATCTCCTCAAGATCGTCGAGCACGTCGGCATCGACAGTAGTACGGCCCGCAATAGCACGCTTCAAACGACCGAAGAAGCCCTCCTTGGTCTTCTCAAGGCCCGCCTCAAGCTCCTTACGCTCAGCCTCAACCTCAGCCTCGGCCTGCTTCTGCTCTTCGATGGCGATAGCCTCCTGCTCCTCTGCTGTTACGGGAGCTGCATCAACCTTTGGCTCCTCAACCTTCTTCTTTTTGAATAAGTCAAAAAATCCCATGTTTATCTTCTGTTTTTAGTTATTATCGTTATATAGTAAATACTTCTTTCTCAATACTTTGAACACCTCAACATCATCAGCCCACATAGCTTCAATCTCATCGGCAGTGTAGCCCTCGATAATCATTTCGCGCACATACTCCACGCCTATGAGTTTCTCAAACATTGGCGTAAAGAACTTTTCGCCCATATCCAAGTCGTGATAGGCATCCACAACATAGCTTAGGTCCACGCCCTCGCTCCATATAGCCTCATCAGCGAGTTCGCGAAGGTCTACACCATAGCACACCTTACCACTATGTGGCGGTGTTGCCGAGCCAGCATTTGGCTGAGGCGTAAACGAGAACTCTCTACCCTCCATATCGGGGTGACCATATATCTCAAAGGGGGCCTCGGTACCACGTCCCATGCTCACCACTGTACCCTCAAAGAGGCAGGTCGATGGATACAAATATATGGAGTGCTGCGTAGGCAGGTTAGGTGATGGTGCAATGGGCAACATATAGTGTATCGAGTGGTCATAGTTACGACACCTCACGACCTCAACATCGGCACTCTTTGCCCACCCCTCACCAATAGCCATGAGGGCAATCTCTCCCATAGTCATGCCATGCACAACGGGGATAGGCAACCACCCCACGCCCGACTTATACTTCATATCGAGGATTGGGCCGTCGACATAGTGGCCATTGGGGTTTGGTCTATCGAGGATGATGACCTTACAGCCGAAGTCGGCACATGCATCAATCATGCGCAACATAGATATATAATAGGTATAGAATCTAAGTCCTACATCCTGCATATCTACCACCAGTACATCGAACGAGCGCATAACATCGTCCGACGGGCGTTGCGTGTTGCCGTTATATAGCGACAGTATAGGTATTCCCGTCACCTCATCCACCGAGTTAGAGACCTTCAAGCCGGCCTCTACCCTACCGCGGAAGCCATGCTCTGGAGCGAAGATACCAACGACATTGACACCCTCGCGGTGCATCATATCGACGATATGCTCCTCAGCACTATACATAGCCGTATGGTTAGCCAACACCGTAACCCTCTTACCCTGCAATAAGGGCATATAAGTCGTGGTGTCGGTAGCACCCACAAGCACCTCCTGCGCCGAGACCACGCTCGTCAGCATAAGTGCAATAATAGCTATATATAACCTCCTTAGCATACCTAAACATTAAAATTGTAATAGATACTCCTTGATGAATGCGTCGATGTCGCCATCCATCACAGCATCGACATTCGAGGTCTGATAACCGGTGCGGTGATCCTTGACACGTCGATCATCAAAGACATAGCTACGTATCTGCGAGCCCCACTCGATGCGCTTCTTAGTAGCCTCCAAGGCCTGCTGCGTTGCCATGCGCTTATCCAACTCGCGCTGATAGAGCTTCGAGCGAAGTATACGCATAGCATTCTCGCGGTTGTTGAGCTGCGAGCGCGTCTCCATATTCTCGATGAGGAACTCCACGGGCTCTCCCGTATCGGGGTCTTTACCATGGTAGCGCAGACGCACGGCTGTCTCCACCTTATTTACGTTCTGACCACCAGCGCCACTCGAGCGGAAGGTATCCCACTCGATGTCGGCTGGCGAGATGTTAATCTCAATGCTATCATCTACCGCAGGCGAGATGAATACTGATGCGAATGTCGTCTGTCGCTTATTATTAGCGTTGAACGGCGACAAGCGTACCATACGATGTACGCCACTCTCGCTGCGTAGATAGCCATAGGCATAGTCACCCTCAAACTCCAAGGTACAGGACTTAACGCCCACCTCCTCACCTGCCTGATAGTTGGCAACCTTAACGGTGTAGCCATGAGCCTCACCCCAGCGAGTGTACATACGCATAAGCATCTGCGCCCAGTCCAACGCCTCGGTGCCTCCTGCGCCAGCATTAATATCCATGATAGCGCCAAGTTTGTCCTCCTTGCCCGAGAGCATCTGCTTAAGCTCCAACTTTTCGATCATCTCCACCGCTGCGGCATACTGAGCCTCTGCCTCTGCCTCACTCAATGCCCCCTCACTAACAAAGTCGGGGATGAGATCGAGATCCTCAACAGCACGATGCGCCGCAGCATACTCATCCAAAAGGGCCTTTATATCGGCAACCTTCTTGAGCTGCTTGCGGGCCTCATCGGGGTTATCCCAGAAGTTAGGCTCTTCGGTACGCTCCTGCTCGTTTTGGAGGTCTATGCGGCGCTGCTCGATGTCTATCGACCCCGAGAGTTTCGCCGCACGTGCCTTAAGATCGTTTATCTGTTCCGTAGATACCATCAACAATATATATTTTTCACAGCACAATTATCACAGCACAATTTGTTGTTAGAAGGGGTTAGATTTGGAGATTTGTCGCAGACTGAAAAAGCGGAGTTTACTTGACGTAAATGAGCATTTTTCAGGCAAGCAAAGCTTTGAAGATGACCCCTTATCACAGCAAATTACTCGATTTCCCAGTCAAAACCATCCTTGCGATCCTTAACACGGATACCGATAGCGGTGAGGTTATCACGAATCTTATCCGATGTAGCCCAGTCCTTGTTGGCCTTAGCCTCCATACGCATGTTGAGCAACATATCAACAAGTGGTGAGACCATATCCTTACCACCAGCATCGGCAGCCTTCTCGTTGCGAAGACCGAGGATATCGAAGACATAGCGGTTTACGATGCTCTTCAACGTCTCAAGATCCTCAGCTGTGAACGACTGCTGACCCTCAGCTGCCTGGTTGATGATACGCACCCAGTCGAAGAGTGCTGAGATAACCATTGGCGAGTTAAGGTCATCGGCCATAGCATCGGCACAACGACGCTCCAACTCCTTAACGTCAGAGGTAGACTTATCCTGAGCCTTGAGCTTGCCAAGAGTCTCCACGGCCTTCATCAAGCGGTCAAGACCCTTCTCTGCTGCCTGCAACGCCTCATTAGAGAAGTCGAGGGTTGAGCGGTAGTGTGCCTGAAGCACGAAGAAGCGGATGGTCATTGGGGTATATGCCTGCTCCAAGATGTCGTGCTTACCAGTGAATAGCTGCTCCAAGGTGATGAAGTTACCAAGCGACTTACCCATCTTCTGGCCATTGATGGTAATCATGTTATTATGTACCCAATAGCGTGCTGAGTCCTTACCGAGTGCCGCTGTAGACTGCGCAATCTCGCACTCGTGGTGTGGGAACATGAGGTCCATACCGCCACCATGGATATCGAACTGCTCACCGAGGTACTTAGTGCTCATTGCCGAGCACTCCATGTGCCAACCAGGGAAGCCATCGCTCCATGGTGATGGCCAACGCATAATGTGCTCAGGTGAGGCCTTCTTCCAGAGGGCGAAGTCAAATGAGTGGTGCTTATCGGACTGACCATCCAACTCACGAGTGTTGGTAACGATATCGTCGAGGTTACGACCCGAGAGGCGACCATAGTGGTAGTCTTTGTTATACTTCTCAACATCGAAGTAGATAGAGCCATTAGACTCGTAGGCGTAGCCAGCATCGAGGATGCGCTTTACCATCTCAATCTGCTCGATGATATGGCCCGAGGCGTGGGGCTCGATAGATGGTGACAATACATTTAGGTCGCGCATCGCCGAGCGATAGCGCTCAGTGTAGTAGTGTGCCACCTCCATAGGCTCTAACTGCTCAAGGCGAGCCTTCTTTGCAATCTTATCCTCGCCCTCATCGGCATCCTGCTCGAGGTGACCAACATCGGTGATGTTACGCACGTAGCGCACCTTGAAGCCCTCCGACTGAAGATAGCGGAACATAAGATCGAAGGTCACTGCAGGGCGTGCGTGTCCCAAGTGTGGGTCGCCATATACTGTAGGACCACACACATACATACCCACATGCTCGGGGTTGATAGGCTCAAACTCCTCCTTGCGGCGAGTGAGCGTGTTGTATAAAACAATCTTTGACATAAGGTTATATTTTTATCTATTATTTATCGTACTTGTCTCTATATATTGCCTCGATGGTTGGATTTGTAAGGTAGTTATATAGCGCATCTACATACTCAGCCTGCACCTCCGAAGAGTCTACGTAGCGCGTAGAAGGCAACAACGAGTATACTCTAATCGCTATATCGGCGAAATAGCGATTTGCCTCAGCATCGTCAGTACACTCCTCGGCCATGGCAACAAAGCGCGACATTAGCTTGTCGAACGACACCTGCTCAACGCCATAGTCGGACAAACCTCTATCGGCAACCACCCACTCGAAGCTTCCCGCCATCTGATGGCTAACATCGAGAGCATCGATAATATCCAACATACCGAGATATACCATCTTCAACTCCTCTGAGGTGTAATCACCACTCTCAACTCGTCGTAGCGGTTCCTCGAGCTGCTCGGCACGCTCGGCAATCAACGCCACAGCGGCGGCATCACCCATCTTAAGGTAGTCGTCGGCGAGGGTATACTCCTCATCGCTCATCGACAACAACTCGCCGACCTCCGTAAGGTCGATACCTCGCGAGGCAGCCATGCCTACCATCTGCTCGGCATAGTCGGAATATGTATAGAAGTATTGGAAGAGGTCCTGCTTATCAACATTCACCTCAACACCGAGCTTAGGAGCAAGCATCTCCACCGCCTGCTTGACATACTCCGTAGAGCGTGCCCACGCCTCAAGACCCTTCTCATAGATATTCACGACCTTGAGGACATCTTCAGATAGCTGCTCACCACCTGATGACGCGGAGCTACCGTTCTCTGTAGACTGCGGCATGGTCAAATCGAGGCCAAAGACCTCGTCGAGGCCCGCTCTGGTTAGCAGAGCATTACGTGCCTCAATAAAGGTATCATCCCTAAAGACATCGATGCCATCCAAGTTATCATAGGCCACCTCCTCCAGGATTACAACAATGGAGAGATCACCATCGGTAAAATGGTCGGTCAGACGGCTGCCATCGGCATTACACTTTTCAACAGCATCGAACACCTTACCCTTCATATCCTTTGGCATCTTTTTATCGATTGCCTGTATCAACTTCGTAGCCGCCACCTCAGGATTATGCTTACCACAACCATCGACTACGTTGCTATAGAAGTCCCCAACAAGTTCACATGACAAAGATAGAGCGCGACATATAGAGCGATATACATAGCCCGCCTCATGTGCAATATCGGGAGTAAAAGTATCGTCGTCTATGTAGTCGATATAGTAGTTGAGCCACTCCGTCTGATTAACAATAAAGCGACAATTAAGATTATTAGCCTTATCGTAGCAACGCTTAGAGGCCTTTGCATCGCCATTAGCATGGTGCGCATCGCCAAGCAGATAGTAACACTTGACATACTCGAGGATGTTTGCAGCCTCATAGCCCAACTTCTCGGGAGGCAACACCGCAAGACCTCTATCAAGCAAAGCCTCCGACTTCTCAAGGTCATCACCCTCGGCACGCTCAACGAAGCCCAAGGCAACACGAGCGAAGTTACGCATAGCACCCGACGCCTGGACATTATATCGCACAAAGTAGTCAGCCAAGACATCCTCATCGGCGAGGTTACCAAAGCGCAATGACTGGTTTATGGCATCCTCATCGCACTCATCCATAAAGAGTGGGTAGAGTTTATCGATATCCATGCAACCAACATAGGGATATGTCTCTTCCAGAGTGGTCTTGATAGGCACAAAGGTGTAGCTATAGCCATCGAAGCGTAGGTAATCCTTCAAGCCATAATCATCGGCGAGATGAGTCTGCGTGAAGCATATAGCACGACTCCAATCGTAGTTACCAAAGAGGTCGTACATCATCAGCTGACCACGCGATATTACCTGCGACGATATGTTGATAACAACCTCATCCAATACTCTACCAGCATCTATATCAGCCTGAGTGATGATACCAGCCTTGAGTGCTGCATCCACATCCACAGGGATGGTATACGCGTCAGCATAGATGAGATAGTCGATAGGCTCACCTGTAAATGGGCTATCAATCATTGGATAGAGCGTTGCGCGCTTCTCATAACCAGGATACTCCCTACGAATATCATCGCATGGCTCAACGATACGCCACTCAGTATCAAAATCTGACTCATAGGCTATAAGCCACATAGGCTCATCCGAGATATAGTGGGCGATAATATCAGCCAGCGGCAATGACGTTGGCATACAGCTCTCAATCATATCGAAGTACCTCTCATAGATAGCATAATCCTTGGCATACTGATGATTGCTACCCTCGTCGATCATACTCTGTATGGCCTCAATCTGGTTTGCCACAGTCGAGAGCTTACCATAATTAGCCTTTGTCACATTAGCCGAGAGCGAGTCATACTCATCATACAATCGCTCATACTCATCAATAACACTCTTGAAGGTGAGCTCCATGACATACTGAGCCGTTGTGCCGTCGACATTAACATGATCATACTTCACATGGTAGACACCACGGCCATTCTTACACTCCAAGATATCGTTCACCTCGTTATACAAACTCAACAGCTCGCTATCATCGACATACTCAATAGGGTGTGACGACATAAATGTGCTACCATCCATCATGGTATACTTCTTAGTAGGGATGGTGAAAGGCACTCCGTCAGCATCATTCGAGGCAAGTTTCATCTGGTCAATATACCACTCACCATCGAGGTACGACGAGTTCATCACTTTGACATCGGGACGCACACCCTCCACCTCCTGGCAGTACCACAATGGGAAGGTGTCGTTATCGCCAAAGTTGATGAGGATGGCATTCTCGGGAACGGTGTTAAGGTAGTTCAAGCCAATATCACGAGCAAAGTAGCGCTCCGAACGGTCGTGGTCATCCCAGTTCTCCACAGCAAGCACCACAGGCACAGACGCCGAGAATAGTATAGCCAAAGAGACAGCCGCATAATTCACCCTCTGGACGCCTAACGTCCATCTCTTTGCCACGTAGCTTCCAAGCTCCTTAAATAGACCTCCCAATGCCATGACGCCCAAGCCAACCCAGATACTAAAGGCATAGAAGGCACCGGCATAGACATAGTCTCGCTCACGAGGCTCATTAGGCGCTGTGTTGAAGTAGACAACAAGGGCAACACCCATAAGCACGAACATCAAGAGCACAACAAACCAGTTACGCGTATCGCTAAGCAGATGGTAAATCAAGCCAAGAAGACCAAGCAACAGAGGCAAGAAGAAGTAGGTGTTGCGCGCAGGATTATTGGCCATATCTGATGGGAGATTATCCTGTGGGCCACAGAATATCTCATCGATGAAGCCTATACCCGACAACCAGCCACCATGGAGATAGGTACCACCATTAGCATCGCTCTTCTGTAGCTGTACGTCATCTTGACGTCCCACGAAGTTCCACATGAAGTAGCGCCAGAACATATCACCCAGCTGATAGCTCATGAAGAAGCCCATGTCGTCACCCGCCGATGGTTCCGTCCACTCACCCGCATTATCATCTCTACACTCTACAGGATTTTCGAGATACTGTTTGTAGTCATTAGCACGCAAATGGTACCACATACGAGGGAAGTAGTGGTATGCACTCTCAGGATAGAGATACTCCCAATCGGTCATACGCTCCTCATACTCCCCGGTCTCAGGGTTATACCACATAGTCGTATTAATGGTGATGTCTCCCGTAGGCTTATACTGCTCGACATATCGACAATCGTCTTCACTCTTTTGAGTAAGACTACCACTGGTAATATCTACAGTTGGGAGTGGCTTAGCATCGTAATATACGCCCTTGATAAGAGGTCTGTTGCCATACTGATCACGATTAAGCACACTGAGCAACATATGAGGATTGCTCGGATTATTAGAGTTCATCGGAGGATTGGCATTCGCACGCACAGTCATCATGGCATATGACGAGAAGCCAAGAAGCAGCACTGTGCAGCATAGTGCAACGACGTTCACAATACGCAAGCAACGCTTGTGCGAGAAGTATATAAGCCAGCCGAGCAAACCGAAGATTGCAAAGACAAAAATTATCATACCTACATTCACAGGCAAGCCCAGCGTATTAACCGCAAAGGTGTCAACATAGGCACCCATAAGTACGGTATATGGGATGATGATGCCATTTATAACGCCCAAGATAAGCATCGAAACAGCCAAAGCTGCAATAATCATCAAGCCGTAATGCCACATAGGCTTCTCGGGATTGTACTTATAGCGGCGGAAGAAGTAGATCATCACCAATGCGGGGATTGTCAAGAGGTTGAGGATATGCACACCTATTGATAGGCCCATGAGGTAGGCGATGAGTATTATCCAACGCATGGATGTTGGACTATCGGCATTCTCCTCCCACTTGAACATCAACCATACTACAAGTGCTGTAAACATCGAGGACATAGCGTACACCTCGCCCTCAACAGCCGAGAACCAGAAGGTATCGGTATAGGCATAGGATAATGCACCAATAGCTCCTGCGCCCAACACCATAACGATGTTATCACCAGCGAGCACCTCGCCATTGCGAGTAACGATACGACGCGCAAGGTGGGTAATGGTCCAGAACATGAATAGTATCGTAAAGCCACTAACCAACGAGTTCATGCCATTGATCATTAACGGCACATACTCAGGCGAAGGGGCAAACAACGACGCTATACGCGCCAGCATCATATAGAGGGGTGCTCCAGGAGGGTGACCCACCTCGAGTTTATACGAAGTCGCTATATACTCACTACAATCCCATAGGCTTGTCGTAGGCTCCATAGTAGCCCAATAACTAATGGTTGCAATAGCGAAAACCATCCAACCCACAATGTTATCCCAAAACCTAAAAGACGTGCGGTTATTGAGCCACATATTAGAAAGCTCTCGACTATTTAACGATGCAAAAAATCGCTGCATAATAATTTCGTTTTTACAATCTCACTGCGGGGATGCTTCACATACCCCAGTATTAACGTGCAAATATAATAATATTTGGTGGATAAACGACACTCATAGGCAATTTATTTTTATCAACACAATCAATCGACACAAAAAGCCGATAAATCCATAAGTGATATAGACCAAATTATCAACTAAAAACCACATAAAATAACACCTATAAAAATAGCCTTTTGCCCCATAAAATAGAATTGTCTTATAATTTAATATTTATCAATAACAAATTTATATGCCTATAATTTGGAATTCTAAAATTTTTGCCATACCTTTGAATTAGTTTATACCTAATTTTTTAGTTTAGTTAAATAACACCTATTTAAATTAAGTAAAAAGCTATTATGGAGAAGCTAAACAAACCTGCAATTTTGGTCGTTGACATGCTTAACGACTTTGTCTATGGTGCTTTGGCGTGTGAGAGAGGAAAGGCCATTGTACCAGCAACTGCCGCCCTATTGGACGCAGCACGCGAAAAGGGCGTGCCCGTAATATTCTGTAACGATGCCCACCTAAAGGGTATAGATCGAGAGCTCAAGCTATGGGGCGACCACGCCATAGCTGGCACCGAGGGTGCTAAGGTCATCGACGAACTAAAGCAACAAGATGGCGACTACGTAGTTCCAAAGCGTCGCTATAGCGGTTTCTTCCAGACCGATCTTGACATCACCCTCAAGGAGTTGGGTGTACAGACAGTGGTGATGACAGGCCTACACGCCCATATGTGCGTGCGCCACACTTCTGCCGACGCCTACTCATTGGGCTACGACGTGGTGGTAGCCAAGGAGGCAACAGACTCATTCACCGAGGAGGACTATATCGGCGGTCTCGCCTACCTTAAGCAGTGCTACGGTGCTGATGCCTACTCTAACGAGGAACTTATAGCAATGCTATAATATGAATAAGTGAGGTGCAAGCTAAAGCACCTCACTTATGTTTTTAAGAGCATTACGCCTAATTCTTTCCAGGCCGCTGCGCACAAGTGGCGTCTGGCCCGCCATCACCCTAAACGATGCATCATCCAACGCCTCCCAATCTACGGCCATGGGATTGAACAGTGGGTCGAAACGCGCATTGGTGTGCATTGGTGCATGATGGTTAAAGGGGCAACACGACTGACACTCCTCACAACCAAATATCCAACCATGGAGTGACGCCACAGATGAGGTATCCTCACGCTCGATTGTTCGACACGATATGCAACGACGAGTGTCTATGGTTCTATTATCCAAGATTGCGGCATTGGGGCAGCTATCTACACATCGGCGGCAGCTGCCACATCCCACACCCTCCATCGGCTTATCATACTCATCAACAAGCATGTCGATAACAAGCTCGCCAAGGTGAAACATTGTTCCCAGCTTAGGATTTACTACTAACGACTGACGACCGATCCACCCTAAGCCAGCGCGCACAGCAAGGCTCTTCTCAGCCAAAGGCGCAGAGTCGGTAAAGGCACGATAGCGCAGATTGGGATAGCTTCTCTTCAGCTCTTCGGCCATACTATTAAGCATCTCTTTTATGGTGAGATGGT
Source organism: Alistipes sp. (assembly GCA_045654925.1). Classification (GTDB taxonomy): domain Bacteria; phylum Bacteroidota; class Bacteroidia; order Bacteroidales; family Rikenellaceae; genus Alistipes. The sequence goes on from JAZOOI010000006.1 coordinate 21,044, forward strand.
AGTCGCGTGCCAGAGCATAGGATGCAATCTTTGTTTTACACCCCGCATCATAGCCACGACTATAGGGCGACAGGTACGAAATAGCACAAATTATCACACTCTGCGCACCCTCAACTAAAAGGCGCACATCGAAGCGTTTATCGACATTGCGGCCGAGATAGTCGAGTATAGAAGCGTTACCATCTATTAGCCACTGTTCGAAGCGCTTACGCTCATCGACCAGCGCCTGAGCAGGAAGGACCCCCACGAGGTCAAAACCGACACTAACGGCAGCATTTGTTATAACATTTCTATCAATCATTGAGAAATATTTTGCGTCAAAATTAACAATTTTTAATAAATTATTGGTATCTTGCACTCGATTTGTTACAAAAACATTAACCAAAACTCTAGAAGTATGACATTTAAGACTCTTTATGAGGTGGTAAAGCATAGCGTTGAGAAGTTCTCTTCACGCATAGCTTTCACAATGATCGACAATGAGGATGTCACATACAAGGAGGTTGGAGAGCGAATTGAGAAAGTACAAAACATGTTGCTCGACGCTGGCGTTGGTGCCGGCGACAAGGTGGCAATCCTAAGCAGCAGCATGCCCAACTGGGGTGTATCATACTTTGCTGTGACAACAGCAGGTATGGTTGCCGTACCTATACTCCCTGACTTCACCAGCGAGGAGCTTGACCTAATCTTGGAGCACTCCGAGGCCAAAGCTATTCTTGTTTCCGACAAGCTCTACACAAAGCTATCACAAAAGATCACGGAGCGAATGAACATAATCATCCGCACCAAGAACCTTAGCGCCATTGCACAAAATGTGACTGAGCGCGCCGAGAAGCGCATCCCCGAGCCAGATGACTTAGCGGTGATAATCTACACCTCGGGTACAACATCAAAGCCCAAGGGTGTGATGCTCACCCACTACAACATCGCCATGCAGCTCACCGTGGTGCCATCGCTCTTCGACTACAACGAGAATGATGAGCTGCTATCAATTCTACCACTGGCACACACCTATGAGTGCACACTCGGCATGATATTCCCATTCGCACGCGGAGCACGCATCCACTACATGGATCGCCCACCTACCGCATCGGCACTGATGCCAGCATTGGCAAAGGTGCGCCCAACGGTGATAGCCTCTGTGCCACTCATCATGGAGAAGATATATCGCGGCAAGGTGCGCCCAACATTCGAGAAGAATGCCTTCCTAAGAAAGCTATATAGCTGGCGCTGGTCGCAGAAGATGCTCCACAAGGTTGCGGGCAAGCAGCTTAAGAGGCTCTTCGGTGGTCGTATGCGTCTCTTCGCCATTGGCGGTGCTAAGTTCGATACCGACGCCGAGAGATTTCTCATGGATGCACGCTTCCCATATGGTATTGGCTATGGCCTCACCGAGACAGCACCTCTTGTAGCTGGCTGTGTGGGTAAGATGGTACGCCTCGGCTCAACAGGTCCAGCTCTCAAGGGCGTGGACATACGTCTCGACAACATAAATAGCGAGACAGGTCAGGGTGAGATTGTGGTTAACACACCATGTTGCATGAAGGGCTACTACAAGAATGAGGACGCCACACGCGACGCATTCACAGAGGATGGTTGGTTCCGCACAGGTGACCTTGGCGCCATAGACAAGGATGGCTGGATACACATCAAAGGCCGTCTTAAGAATATGATTGTTGGCCCTTCGGGCGAGAACATCTATCCTGAAGATATCGAGGAGGTACTAAACAGCAACCGCTTTGTTGCAGAGTCGGTAGTATTGGAGGAGGATGGCAAGCTCATCGCCTTGGTACACTTCGACACCACAGCTCTCGAGGAGGCATACGACGAGTTCAAGCATAAGATGGCTGTGAGCAAGGAGCAGGCAGCCCTTAAGATGGAGGAGATCAAGCGCGACGTGATGAACTACGTAAACTCTAAGGTTAACCGCTTCTCAAAGATATCGAAGGTGGTTGACAATGAGGGTGAGTTCGAGAAGACGCCAACGAAGAAGATTCGCCGATTTATCTATAACCGCAAAGATAATAAATCGGAGAATAATCCAAAGGCTTAATCTTCAAAGTATAAACAACATAGCCTGTCTAACGATTGTTAGACAGGCTATGTTTTTATATTGCAAATTATTAGTTAGCCAACTTATCAATACGATCGAGAATATTTGCACTCTTCTCGTCGTCGATAGATACAGGCTTTGCCTCGCTCACAGAGTGGGCAGCACGCTGCTCTGCCTGCTTCTTAGAGTCACCCGAGCCATGACCCACAGCTATACCATCGATATACACTGTAGAGACAAAGACAGGGCGAGCCAAAGATGAGTTACCATCATTTGTGGTGCGGAACTCAATAGAGTAGTGGTTCTTCTGGCACCACTCAATAAGGCGACTCTTAAAGTCTGTTTCCGACTGTAGCACCTCATCAATAGATAGATAACGACCAAAGATATCGTTGATAAGCAGACGATTAGCAAAGTCGTAACCCTTATCGAGATAGATAGCACCAATCATGGCCTCGAAGGCATCGCCATAGATATGCTTCTGTGTCACATTACCTGCTGCATGCGAGATGACATGCTTATCAAGACCTATCTTTGAGGCAATGCTATTTAGCGACTGGCGCGAGACAATCTTCGAGCGAAGCTGCGTCATAAAACCCTCATCGCGGTCGGGGAACTCAATGAAGAGATAGTCCGAAGTTATACTCTCTATTACAGCATCACCAAGGAACTCAAGGCGCTCATTGTTAATATGGCTACCATCCTCCAACTCTACCGATGCAGACTTGTGTATCAGTGCAAGTTTATAGAGCTCGATGTTATGTGGCAAGAAGCCGAACATATCATCAATGGCAGCATAAAACTCCTTATCGCGACCGAACTTGCGACGTATAGGGCGTAGTATAAAATCGAACATAGTATACAATAATATATATTACTCCGTCATAGAGCGGATAATGCACAAACAGGTGGAGAATAAAGAGCCTATATCATACCACGCGGATAGTCCGATGAGGCACAAAAATGGACTAGACCGAGGGAGTTACCTCCCTAGGCATAGTCCAAAATACTCTCAGATTGAGTGTATTAACACTCGCTCTCAACTCCACACAAAGTTCTTGCGACAACAATAGATCATCGCTCGAACAGCACCCATGGTGCTTGATATGCGAAGCGACCAAACCTCAAACCTTAGACGGCAGAGGTATAATGGCCAAAAATATTAATCAGTTTTCTATTACTTGTGAGCCTCAATGTAGCTGATAGCATCACCAACAGTCTGAATCTTCTCAGCGTCTGCATCAGGAATCTGAAGATCGAAAGCCTTCTCGAACTCCATGATGAGCTCTACCTGATCCAAAGAATCTGCACCAAGGTGTGCTGTGAAGCTAGCCTCTGCAACAACCTCTGACTCCTTAACGCCCAACTTGTCAACGATAATCTCGACAACCTTTGACTGAATTTCTGACATAATAAATAAGTTTTAGTTAAACATTATAGTAGTAAAATTATTCTACTTTTAATGGGTCTGAAATAATTTTTTTCATCAGACGCTACAAAAATAACACTTTTTTTGTTATCTTTGACATTATCTCGCAAAAAAATTATTAACAATTTGCGTGCAATAGATGTTAAACCATTAAAAACCAATAGATTATGAACCTTTTACTAATTTCCAATTCCACCAATGCCGGTGAGCCTTATTTGAAATATCCTATCGAGGAGATTAAAAAAACCTTGGAGGGTGTAAGCGAGGTTGTTTTCATTCCATACGCAGCAGTTACCTTCTCTTATGACGAGTATGAGCGCAAGGTTCAGGAGCGCTTCAACGAGATTGGCATCAAGGTTAATTCTGTACATCACGCCCTCAACAAGCGCAACTTCGTACGTCACGCTCAGGCTATCGTCATCGGCGGTGGCAACACCTTCGCTCTTCTTAAGAAGATGCAGGAGGAGGATCTTCTTGACACCATCTTCCGTCGCGTGAAGGCTGGCATCCCATACATCGGCTGGTCAGCAGGTAGCAACGTTACATGTCCTACAATCTGCACAACTAACGATATGCCTATCGTTCAGCCAGCGTCATTCCGCGCAATTGGCCTTGTGCCATTCCAGATCAACCCTCACTACCTCGACGCTAACCCTGAGGGTCATGCAGGTGAGACACGCGAGCAGCGCATCAACGAGTATGTCGAGGCTAACCGTAGCCGCTACGTAGTAGGTCTTCGCGAGGGATGTATGCTTCGCGTCACCGACAATAACATCGAGCTTATCGGCTCACGCACAATGCGTATCTTCAAGAAGGGCATTGAGACTTACGAGGTGGCACCTGGTAGCGACATCAACTTCCTCATTAAGCGATAGTCGTTAGATAAGCAACGATACCGATGAACGAAAATAGCGCCGTCATAGGTAGCCTTGGTGAGGATGCCGCAATGGAGTGGCTGCGCGAGCGCGGTTACTACATCGTCGAACGCAACTGGCGCATAGGGCGCTACGAGGTGGACATAATCGCCGAGCACTACGACACACTACACTTCGTGGAGGTTAAGACGCGCAAGGAGGGAAGCTGGCAATCAGCCTACGACAGTATCGATGAGCAGAAGATACGTACGCTAAGACGCGCAGCAGCCTACTATCGTGCTAAACGAAGAGTGCAACGACTCCTTCAATTCGACCTTATAGCCGTAACGCATAGGGAGGATGGAAGCCTCGCTATTGAGTACATCGAAAATATTATTTAGGGCATATGCTACTTGAGAAATCGAGTAGCATATCTCTTTAATATAGGTATATATGACACTTTTATTGACAAAAACGGTCGTTATATAATTTTTTTTACTACATTTGTGCCTTGTAAACCGCAAACTTAGCGATAAATGGGCATGTACAGCATAGGTATGTGGCTCTTCGAGAAGAGTGTTGGATTGGCAGCACTCCGCAATAAGAAGGCCAAGCTCTGGAAGGATGGTCGTCGAAACATCTTCGACCACATGTCCAAGAGCATCAAACCCAACGAAGATATCGTATGGGTACATTGCGCGTCGCTGGGTGAGTTCGAGCAGGGCCGTCCTATCATCGAGCAGATACGTAAGGTAGACCCCTCAAAAAAGATTTTGCTCACCTTCTTCTCCCCCTCAGGCTATGAGATTCGTAAGAACTACGAGGGTGCGGATTACATCTTCTACCTCCCTATCGATACGCGTGGTAACGTAAAGCGCTTCATGGACATTGTCAACCCCAAGGCTGCCATATTCATCAAGTATGAGTTCTGGCTCAACTACCTCGGTGAGCTTGGCAAGCGTAATGTTCCAACATATGTCGTATCGGCAATCTTCCGTCCCAAGTCTATATTCTTCCGTCCTTGGGGCTGGGCATGGCGCAAGGCACTCAAGAGCTTTACAACCATATTTGTCCAAAACCAGGAGTCGAAGGATCTTTTGGCAAGCATTGGTCATTCGAATGTTGTCATCGCAGGCGACACGCGCTTCGACCGTGTGGCAGCGATAGCCAAGATGCGACGCGACATACCTATTGTCGAGCGCTTCAAGGGCGATAGTCGTCTTTTTGTTGCGGGTTCTACATGGGGTCCAGATGAGGAGCTTCTCATTGAACTTATCAACGACAATCCAACAATACGCTTTGTCATTGCACCTCACGAGATGGACGAGGCACGCATAAAGCATATCATAACATCTGTCAAGGGTGGTGCTGCACGATATACCGAGTCAACCGACAATAGCGACTTTAGCGACAAGCAAGTGCTAATACTTGATACCGTAGGTATCCTATCGGCCGTATATGGCTACGCAACATGGTCGTACATCGGTGGTGGCTTTGGCGTTGGTATCCACAATACGTTGGAGGCTGCGACCTTCGGCCTACCAATAGCCTTTGGCCCTAAGTATAAGAAGTTCCAAGAGGCATGTGACATGATTGAGCTTCGTGCCGCAACAAGCATCAAGAATAGCGCGGAGCTGAAGGATTGGTTTGAACCTCTGCGCGACGATGAGGAGTATCTGGAGATGACAAGCCACGCCGCAAAAGAGTATGCCGAGCACAACTGCGGAGCAACGGCAATGGTCGTTAAGGCGGTACTTGGAAAGAGAGTTAAGTAAACGATATAAAATCGGGGTGTCCGACACATAATCGACACCCCAATCTTTTTATAGGCTTAGCTCCACCGCTATCTCTATATCTGCAATCTCATCTATCGACTCTATATGGAAGCCATCGGCACCACGCATATCGAAGAGAGCTTCATGCATAACATCAGAGGTGTAGTCGTGATATACACCCTCCACATAGCGGCACTCCTCGCCATCACCCCACACTACCCTACCAGTGACATCATCGCCATACCACAACGGCGTGGACAAAGTGTCGTTTTGGTGCGTTAGTTTCAGGAGCATACGATCAGGTGCTGCCATCTGCACGATAGTTACGATATGCTCCTCTGAGCCTGCGGTAATGGTAATGAACGCTATGCGCTTCTCTGCAGTATCATTCTCCGCAACCATGAAGCTCACCTCATGGCTCTCTATGCCACGGCTATCGACACGTTCAATCCAGTCGGCATCAATATCAATATTAACCTCCACATTTGCACTATAGGCGAGTGTGATTGTCTGCTCCTCGTAGTTAAGTTCAAAACGATCACTCTCCACCTCAAGTATATCGACAATAGGCTCGAGATATGGCTTCCCGTGCTTACATGCAAGGGCGAGAAGCATCAATATAAGTAGTATAGTCGCTCTTCTCATAGACTACAATGCTTTAATGGTAAATGTTAGCTCGCGCTGCTCCACACCCTCACGCACAAGGAGGATGGTATATGTTGAGCCTGGCATGAGGCGCTGTGTTGCAATTGTCATCTTACCCTTTGTGATAGTCACGCCATCCTCAACATATTGCCCATTGAGGTATAACGCCGACTTAACATCGTCGTCATAGTCCACAATAATGGTGTTACGCACCTTATCATAGTCGAAAGATGTAGTACTACCGATGGTTGGATACTTCATAATCACCTCATCTACAGCTCCCTCTGCAAAGGCGCTCATCTTAAACCACTTATCACTCGTATTACTACGATAGAAGAGAGATAATCTATCACCCATAAGGATATCCTCCATAACTACAGCACTCATCTGGCTGGTGCCACCGCCATACATCGATGGAAGAGTAAACGGATGAGACTCCGTTGCCCACGACTTCCACTCACCACGGCTATCGCAGACACCCACACGCACCTCACCCTCGAAGTTGAGCTGCGAGTAGTTAGCGACAGTGGCAGGCTCTATTGTAAATGATACGCCCTTCTCAAAGGTTGTTGTTGAGGCTCTTAGACCTGAGGATGAGAGACATAGCCAATTATCCACCTCTCCATCACGCATAGGGCGCATGCCGAAGAGTGCCCACTGTGTATAGTCGAACTCATAGTTATCGAGAGTTAGAGCATCGAGCAAGAAGAAGCCATCGTAGACGCCACCCCAGCCCCAATTTACATGGAAATAGTTGTTTTGATCAACACCATCGAGGACAAAGGCGTGACCAGCATCATCCTCAGTATAACCCGAATAGAAGATTGGATATCCCGCCTCTATCTCGCTACGAAGCAGGGCGTTCCAATACTCATCGGAGTAGGTAGCACGTCGCGTAATACGCGTTGCTGGGCTATAGCCGAACTTCTCATAGAGGGCTAACATATCGGGTAGAGCACCTGTATCAACAGACGTATAATCCGCCTTGAAGGCATAGCCTAGGTCAGCCATAAGTATAGCCACAGCCTCGGCCTCAACATCGGAATACTCACCCTCGACATATGTCTCGAGCATATTATCCCAATCGTAGGCATGGTTAAGGTCGCGGGCAGGGACATAGATACCCTTGCGAAGAGTCGTGAATGGCTCAGTGACACCCTGGGCGCGCTCAGGCCAACGGTTGTGATGCATGATTATCGCCGTAGCTGTCTGCGTACAGCCAGTGAGGCTACGAGCGCCATCGTCCAGCGGACACTCGTTGTTATATGGTGCGAGCTGACTCCAACGCGCAGTATTGAGCATGATGGCATCAACAGGCTCATACCCCTCGCTCCATAACTGCTGCGTAGCAGCATCGGCTACAATACCTCTGTCGCGAACATAACGGACAGACAAGTCAACATAGTTAAGCCACTCCTCAAAGTTGGGTGGTAGTACCGACGCCGAGGGGGCTGAATAGCGTGTTGAGTATGCCAAGATAGGAGTTATAGCATCATCACCAGCAACGATAACAAAGCCTTGTGCAGACTCCGGAGCAACGACATAGAATGTGGGAGCATCATCGCCACTACGCGTGTCAGCAAGGGCCGAGCTATCCCACACAACAGAGAGGGCTCCTCCTCGCGTAGTCTCACCAAGAAGCTGTGAGGCTATCTGCAATGCTCTATCGACGGGAACCTCCTTGGCAGCGACGCCACCAAGCGACGCCACAAGGAGCGTAAAACATATAATTAGTCGCTTCATAGATTTAATAAAAGGGGTAACTCCCTAAAAGAATTACCCCATAGAAGTTTTATTATGCTCGATTACAAGAATGGAACAACCTCAGCTGAACGAGTAGTTGTCGCCTCGTCGATGATAGCCTGAGGTATCTGACACTTCTCATATACGCTTGTAACAGAGATATCCTCCTGGCTATACATTGTAAGCTGGTTGCCCGACACAGCGAACTTATAGCCACAAGCCCAGTTAGAGCCATCTGTGTATGTACCAGTAACGATGTCTCCATTCACATTAAAGCTACCGTCATACTTCTCGTAGTAGAGTGAGTAAACCTGCTGGTAGATATTGAACTTACCATCCTTGAACTCCACATATACGTCGAACTCAGGGGTCTCGCCATTCCACTGTACGATATGCCACTGACCATCGATATCTGATGAGCCTGCAGGGCCATTGTTACCTCTATCATTGCAGCCCACCAATGCGAGGAGTGCTACTGCAAATATTGCAAAATACTTCTTCATATCTCGAAATATATTTTATCGTTAGACGTTCGATTACAACCAACCGCCAGGGTTAAGAGGTGCACCTGTACCCTCATCAATCTTGATGCCTGGGCGTACGATAAAGGCGAACTCCTGCTGAGCCTCCATACCACCTGTTACCATGCCACCACCTACGGTCTTACCACCAGCAACATACTTCAATGTCACCAATGCAGAGCCTGGCTTAGTACATGTTAGCATAAGCTTGTTACCCATGAACTTGCAATCGGTGATACCAAGCTTCTCCTTAACCTCGTCTGAAATATCGCTCGCAAGCATCTTGATAGTAGCGCCACCATCGCCAATATATGGGCTGATGTCGAGGATAACCTGCTCGCCAAGAGGAATAGGAATACATGTTGTACCACGCACAGCCATCAATACACGATAAGCATCTATGAGGCCTGTACCCATCTTATCGTTATAGCTTGAGAGGTTCATGAAGCCACCACCATAGATTGCCTTCTGACCTGATAAGGTATCGAAGGTAGTAACAGACGATACGATGATATCCTTCAACTCTGGGAGTGTCAATACTATGCCATTGTCAGCAGCATAAGAAATAGCCAAAGCAGCGATACCCGATACGTGAGGACACGCCATAGAGGTACCCTGCATACGAGCATACTTGTTGTTTGGCAATGTTGATACTACACAGCCATAGTCCATGGTTGAAGCGCCACGAAGGTAGTACTCGCCACCTGGAGCCGATACGTTACAGCCACGATCGTAGCAAGTATAGTATGTAGGAAGACCATCTGGTGCGATAGACGACACGGCGATGAGCTTGTTCCATGCGGCTGGATAGCCAGCAACAGCCTTACCATCGTTACCAGCAGCGAAGATTACGATACCACCCTCAAGGTTAGGATGATTCTTTGTACCCATGAAGTATAGGAATGCCTGAGCCTCCACGCTTGTAGAGCCATTCTCGAAGCCCTGGTCGTTAGAGATTGCACCAGCCTCGAAGCCCCATGAGTTCTGCAACACACAAGCGCCATTGTCGGCAGCATACTCGATAGCAGCAGCTGTAGCCGATACGCCTGCAGCAGTACCACCAGAGATAATCTGACAAGAGATAAGACGTACGCCATCGCCATTACCAGAGCCACCTGCAACGCCTGCAACACCAATACCATTGTTATTCACAGCGGCAACAGTACCTGCTACGTGAGTACCGTGGCCAGAGTCGCCAGAGCGAGTCCAGGTGATACGACCCTTGTTTACGAAGTTATAGCCATGGATATCATCTACATAGCCATTGCCATCGTCATCCTTGCCTTCCTCACCATTAGCCTCAGCCTCGTTAATCCACATGTTAGGCTTAAGGTCCTCATGCTCATAGCAAACACCCTCATCGACAACTGCTACGATAACATCGGGACGACCTGTTGTAAGCTCCCATGCATCGAACAGATTAACATCAGCACCAGCCTTAGCACCAGGGTAGTCTACAGTACCGTCGTTGTTATAGTGCCACTGCTGATTAAGCATTGGGTCGTTGAAAGGAAGCTCCGCAGAGCGTGTAGCGAAGAACTCCGAAGGATCGATCTCAGTAGCCTCTGCTGTAGGCACCTCCACCTTTGTTGAGAACTGCACGCGCTCAACAACGTTTACGGCAGCAAGGGTCTTTGCAGCAGTGACAAGATCAGCATCCTCAGAGAATGTTACGGTATACCAGCGGTGCATACCCATCTCGCGCTTTCTATCGGCATTCACCGACATGTTGAATACAGGAGCGATGTCCACCGCGCCAATCTCATCCATAGCGACATCGAGAGGTGTTACGCCTGAGCGTGTAGCTACAGCAGCACCCTCAAGCTGAAGAGCTGTTGCATCGTCTACATAGATGATAAGCTCACCATCCACCGCCTTGTCAGGGGTGTTCACAAACTTCTGAATGGCAACAGCCTCAGGAGAGGCTGACTGAGGCTCATCGACGTTGTCGTTAGCACACGACGCCATGAGCAATCCTGCCAATGCAAGAAGAGAGAGTTTTGTTCTATTCATAGTAGTTTAAATTAAAAGTTTTCAACGCTATAGGGCAGACAAAGCACACCCCGTCAAGGTGCAAAAATAAGAATTTTTTCGTAACATTATGCTACGAAACTATATTTTTTAATAATAATTTAAGGAGATTAATGAGGTTAGGGAATTTAGGGAGTGCGATGGGTAGGTATTGCTTCGATTGACGCGTCGCTAATGCGTCGATACCGCTCGGCAAAAAAATGCGAATGGACTGTACTATAGCGTACTGTCCATTCACATCTCTTTATATTAGCGGCAGCAGATGCCGCCTTATCACAACAAATTACAAGAAGGGAACCTCCTCTACACTACGAGTACCCGCAAGTGCCTCTTCCTTAATCTGCTCAGGAATTGTGCATGCCTCGTATACGCAGGTGATAGGGTTTTCCTCGTCGCTAACAAGTGTCATGGTTTTGCCATCCTCAGAAATTGAGCCTACATAGCCACTCTTCCATGCGCCACCCTCGAAATACTCGCCGGTGAGCTTGTTACCAGACACCTTATACTCGCCGTCGTAGAACTTATAGTCGAGTGAGTATACCTGCTGATACATGGCGAAAGAGCCCATTTCGAAGCTGATATATACGCTGAACTCGTTAGGAGTGCCATTCACAGATACGAGCTTCCACTCCTTCTCGATGCCATCGAGGTTGCCCTTAGAAGGTGTAGGACCATTCTTCTCGCCGCAACCAACCATTGCCATAAGCAGCACTACTGCCAATGACCAAATCTTCAAACTCTTCATATAGTTTAGTTATATTTACGTATTAAAACTACTACAACCAGCCACCATTATCGTTAGCCTCGCGAGCAATGATAACGATATCCTTCTCCATTAGCTTACCACCGGTTGTGCTACCGCCACCAACACTGTTACCACCAGCGATGTACTTAACAGTTATGACGCCAATACCAGGCTTCTTACATGTGAGGTAGATGCTTGTGCTGAAGAACTCCACCTTCTCGATGCCAAGGCGTGCCTTGGTCTCATCCGAGATCTTATAGTCGTTATAAGCCTTAACCGAGATGTCGCCATTACCGAGGAAGCTCTGAATCTTCAACTCCAACTCCTTGCCGACAGTTGCAGGTGCGCAGACAGCGCCACGTACGTTCATGATAGTCATCAAAGCGTCGAGCTTACCAGTACCCATCTTACCCTTATAAGTTTTGAGGTTCATGTTACCATATGACTCATAACCAGGATAGAGAGGCTTAGTGCCTGTAAGCTGATCGTCGATGTTACGTACTGATGATGTAAGGATCTCGTAAAGCTCGGTATTGGTGAGCTGGATGCCATTATCCAATGCATAAGAGAGCGCCAAAGCTGCTACACCCGACACATGAGGACAAGCCATTGATGTACCCTGCATATAGCCATAGTCGGTGCCATATGGTTGTTTTGTCTCTGCATCGATAGTCTCCGCTGGGAGTGTTGATAGCACGCAGCCATCATATTTGTAGTCAGCACCCTCGTAAGCGAAGTCACCACCAGGAGCAGATACGTTACAGCCAAGGTCGTAGTTGGTGTAAGATGTAGGGAGACCATCAGGACCATAAGCCGTAACACACAACAACTGGTTATAAGCGCCAGGATAGTCAGCTGTAGGATTACCATCGTTACCAGCAGCGAAGATAACAACATTACCAGTCATTGCTGAGCAGTTACTCTTGCCTAAGAAGTAGCGCAATGCAGTGAGCTCAACGCCATACGCTTGCTCATATATAGAGTCAGACATTGTTCTACCTGGCACAGAAGGATAGCCCCATGAGTTCTGAAGGATTGAAGCGCCATTGTCGGCAGCATACATGATACCCTTTGCGTTCTGCTCCAATGAAGTATCAGACACACCATCGAAGATCTGGATAGACATGATACGCACGCCATTGCCACTGCCATCGCCACCTGCAACGCCACCTACGCCGATGCCGTTGTTGTTAACAGCTGCAACAGTACCTGCTACGTGAGTACCATGACCTGAGTCACCAACCCACTTCTGTTTACCATCAACCATAACAAACTCGCCCTGATCCCAGGTGATATTACCGTTGGCCTTCGAGCAGTTATAGCCGTGCACGTCGTCAATAACACCGTTGCGATCGTCATCCTTACCATTGCCAGCGATCTCACCAGTGTTTACCCACATGTTGTCCGCAAGATCAGGGTGAGTATACTTAACACCCTCATCCACAACTGCAACGATAACCTCAGGGTTACCTGTAGTGTACTCCCAAGCAGCAAAGGCGTTGATGTCCTCATTCTCCTTAGAGTACTTGTAGATAGACTTCAAGCCCTGGTTGTTGTAGTGCCACTGAAGCTCAAGCATTGGGTCGGTGAAAGGCATCTCCGACTCAGCACGTGTAGCCACGGCCTCCTCTACAGGGTGTACCTTAACAGCTGGACGAGCCATCTTAGTAGCAAACTGCACACGATTAACACCTGCGATGCCAGCAAACTTCTCAGCTACAACGTCGAGATTAGCCTCTGAGTCGAAAGTGACAACAAACCAGCGGTGCATGTTATAGGCCATCTTCTCCTCGCGGTTGATGGTCATGTCGAACACTGGCTCGATAGACTTAGCGCCGATCTCGGCAGCAAGAGCGTCACACGCTGCAATACCAGAACGTGTTGCAACCTCAGCATTTGCCCATGTGTCGGCAGTAGCCTCGTCAACAAAGAGGATGAGCTTACCCTCTACTGCGTCGTCTGAGGTGTTGATAATCTTCTTAGCTACATTTACAGGGGTCTCAGTTGCAGACTCATCCATTACAGGATCCTGAACACATGACACCGCAAAGATTGCAGCCAAGGCAAACAAAGTAGTTTTAACCTTATTCATAGTTATTTAGTAATTAAGTTGTTTCTCTTGTCCACTACTAAGTGTCTGAAACACCACACGATAGCATATCGTCTGATTTTTCCGCACTCTCTCAAGATGCAAATATACTAAAAAATCACAAAGTAGAAAAAAATAAGTATTTATTTTCTAAATTATCCTCATAAGAGTAGTGCGTAAATGCAAGGTGAACCAACTCTCGTGGTTCTCCTCAGGGCAAAGTGGTCTTCCTCGAAGATTGCCACGTCGGGCAAGTCCTCCTCGCAATGACATACAACATCAACAAAAAAAGTGACCTGCCCCGAGGGACAGGTCACCGTCATTAAGCATTTAACGCTTTATAGCCTCGCCTAGAAGCGGCTAACTGACAAAACTGGGCGACCAGTGCGTGGGCCATTGTAAGGCTCAGCAGCGATGGTCTTAACGTTAGCTACACCAGCGATTGAGAGCTCAGCCTCCATGCTTGGTGCAGATGCACGCAATGCAGATGGAGTAGGCTCTGCCTCTACCTTAGTAATAACTGCCTCAGGAGAGAATGAGTACTCTACCTTAGCCAAAGAGCTGTCTGACAAGTTAAATACCAAGCATGAGAAGTAGTTCTTCAATTCGTTAACCAAGCCATCCTCACCATAAGCGACTACGAGAGGACAAACATCCTGTGTAGAGTTTGTTGAAGTACTCCACCAGCCGAATGCCTGAGTCCTAGCCTGATCGTAGTAGAAGTAGAGATTGTTCCAGATGATAGCGTCATAATCTGGCTCATAACCCTCGAAGGTAAGGGTCTTTGTCTCTGTGTCAAGCACACCCATGAATGAGAAACCATCGATATTGAAGAAGGCCTGTGTTGGGTCGTAACCACCTGTGAAACCAGCTACAGCTGAATAGTCGCCATCAGTGATCTTGTAGTCACCAGTTACGAATGGTGCTGCATCAGGTAATGTGTACTCCAAGTTGAAGAACTGAGTATCGCCATAGAGTGTCTCAATAGCAGCCAAGAATGAAACAGTAGAACCAGTCTTCATATTGTAAGGACCAAGAACTACAGAGCCGTTCTGACGGATAACCTCAATCTTTTCAGTTGCATCAGCACCATACTCTGCTACGATCTCCTCTGGTGTATAACCTGAACCAGCAATTGATGCAGTCTCACCAACCCAAATCTTGATAGACTTAAGCTCGTCAGCGTTAGCAACGATACCTGCAGCAACGAAGTACTCTGATGGGAACTGTGCCTCATACTCCTCCTTGCCAGTAAGCTCGTATACAGAGTCGAACAATACCTTAATTTCTGCAACAGGCTTCTCTGCGCCACCCAAACCTGGGTAGTAGAATTGATATACGTTGGTATCCTCAACCATAGCCTCACCCTCTGCGCTGTAAGGAACAGTAACAACAGTGTAAATGCCAGAAGCAGGAAGTGCTACCTTGAATGAAGAACCATTCTCCTCTGCAACACCCTCAAAGATAGTGAGCTCCTCAGAGCCTGCTACGATAGCCTCAACAGTTGCTGAAGCGTCAGTAACGTTACCAGGTACAACAGCGAACTTGAAGGTTGCAACATCAGCACCATAGATGAAGTCCAAGATAGCAGAGTTGGTAGTGTTATCAGCCTCAACGGTCATACCACCGTAAGTAGCCATAATAGCGTAGTCCTTAATCTCTACACCTGGAATAGCGAACATCATGAGACCATCGACGTTAGCATCGAACTGCTGATAGTATGTACCCTCAACAAAACAACCCATAACTACGCCACCCTTTGGGAAGATAATCTTACCCTCTTCGTAAACGATCTTAGCACCCTCAACAACCTCTAGACCCATCTCGAATGAGCCGTCAGAGAAGTTGATAAGAACACCCATAGGAGCTGGGTTAACAGCCATCTTAACATCTGCAGGATCAGTGATATCGAACTCAAGGTATGTATCACCTGCGTCTGTAGGATAGCTAAGTAGTCCAGGAACGCCACCCCACAAGTTAGAGAACATCTGCATAGATGCAGGGTTCACAACGCGGATACGGTTCTCGTTCTCGCCGTGCTTCTGGAATGGAACAGGAGCTACATAACCAGCAGGGATATCAGAACCTGCAGCAGCCATAAGTGCACAGTAGAAATCATCTACATACGAACCTGTACCCCAATCCTCCCATGGCTCTGGGATGATGATAGAGAATACATACTCAGAGATAGCATACTGTGATGCTTCGCTCTGATCGAGCTGGAGACGAAGTGAGTAGGTCTTACCAACCTCAAGTGCATCGTTAAAGTCGATGGTAAGAGTAGTCTCGGTCTCACCAGCAGCGAAAGATACTGATGAAGGAACAGAGAACAACTCAGTAGACTCAATATCCTCAGCACGGAGGCTAACCTCAGCAGCTTCCTCAGCATTGTTACGTGCAATGAGTATGTCTACTGAGGTTGCATCTGCAGTAACCTCGAGGACATCAATGCTAGGGAAGTATACACCCATATTCTGATCCTGAGAACCTGGTGTATAATCTGCATACTTGTGCTCGCAAGATGTCATCGAGAGGACACCTACGAAGGCAAGAAACAGATATATAAAATTAAACTTTTTCATAATTTACTTCTTTTTTGTTTAAACTACCAATACCAAATTAAGGCTCATAAACAATTACATCGGTAGGATCTGGGTTGTTCTGGCTAGCAGGGATGCCCTGGTTAACCTGTGTCTCGCTCATTGGGATAGCAGGAGTCCACCATGACAAACGGTGATCGCTATTGAAGCGACGCTGCTCGTCGTAGTTAGTACCCGCATAAGAGCAGTGAACACCCTTATCAAGACGCTTCATATCGTACATTACGTGACCCTCACCCCAGAACTCGATAGCCTTATGCTTGATGATCAAGTCGAGGTGATCCTGAGTTGCATACTTGAAGTTAGGATCGCGGTATGCTGTCATGAAGTCGATAAGCTTCTGCAAACCAGCAACCTCACCCTGAGTGTGGTAGAGTGCCTCCATCTCGATGAAGTACATCTCCTCACAACGCATCAAAGGCATAGCAATCGCACCTGCAGACATATAGTCAGTACGGTTACCGCCAGCAGGACGGAACTTGAAGAATGTGTAAGGAGCGAATGACTTGAACTCACTCTCCTCAGTGATCAAAGTGTAGTTCTTGAAAGTATCCCAGTTAGCCCAATTTGGAGCAATAACGAGCTTCTTACGGAAGTCAGTGTCGCTGAGGAGATCATAGTACTCAGAACCAAGACCTGGGTTAGTGAAAGGACAGTAACCATAAGATGCCTCAGGAGCCATGTGAGCTACGAACTGGTGAAGGTTACCAGCAAGAGTATCAGTAGAGTGGTACAAAGTCCACATCCAAGAAGATGCCTTAGTGTTGAAGCCAGTCATAGGGTTAGTCCACTCAGACTCATTCATGACAGCGCCACCGAACTCAGCGATAGCCTTCTGTGCATACTCAAGAGCCAAAGCGTAAGCAGCGTTACCCTCAGGAAGCTCACCATTCAAACCATCCTCGAAACCACCCAACCAGAGGTATGTACGAGCCATAAGACCGTAAACAACAGCCAAATCTGGATCAGTAGCGTTAGTTGGCTTGTATGAAGGATCAGCAAATGCCTCAGCAGCAAACTCAAGGTCGCTAAGGATGAACTTGAACATCTCCTCACGTGTTGCACGTGGGTTAGACTTAGCAGCCGTCTCATCAGTAAACTCGTTTACGATAGGCACTGTAAGACCCTGAACATTGCTCCACTGCTCCTCGTAAGTTGCAGCGTTAGCGCTAAGATCAGCAGGGATATACAAGCACTCGAAATCACGAGCCAAGTTGAGATAGAACAATGCACGATAAGTACGAGCAATAGCTGAGTATGAAGCCAACTTCTCGTTATCAGCAGTCAAAGTAACAACATCGTTACAAGACTTGATGCTTGGGTAATATGTGAACCAATAGTGGTGTGACATATAGCCGTTTGCACCATAGCCCTTACCCCATGAACCGTGCATGAAACGGTTGTAAGCTGGAGCCTGGCCCATAGTCCAACCATTTGTACAGATAATCTGTGCAGAGTGGTCGTTATAAACGCTTACTGAAGGGAAACCAAAGTCGGTGTGCTCCCACATACCATATGCAGGTGCAAGATAGCCACGTGGAATACCCTTAAGAAGATTCTCAGCTACGACGTCCATCTGACCACCCATAAGCTGCTCCTGTGTGATGGTGCTCTCCTTTGGGAAAGTCTCGCGGATACATCCACTGAGTGCGAATGTTGCACCAAGCGCAACAGCCGCTACTGTCAATATCTTTGAAAATTTCATAATCTTATACACTATTTAAAATTAGAATGTTAAGGTTACACCACCAGAGATAGTACGGATTGGTGAGTACAAACCGTTGCCACCACCACGTGGATCGAAGCCCTTACGTGCTGACCAGTAATATACGTTATCGCATACTACGTAAACGCGGAGGTTGCTGATGTGACCATTCCACCACTTAGCTGGGAATGTATAACCAAGGCTAATGTTTGAAATGTTCAAGTAGTTTGTGCTAATCAAGAAACGTGTTGATGTAGCAGACTGGTTCTCAACTGCATACTGGAAACGTGGAATGTTTGAGTTAGGATTAGTCTCCTTATCCCATGCATCCAACAAATCCAAGTGGTAGTTCTTACCCAATGAAGATGCTGTAGAGTTGTTCATGTAACCTGCATAGGTACCATCGATGGTTGTACCACCAAGCTGGTAGTCAAATGCAACTGAAAGGTCGAAACCGTAAGCGAACAAAGTAGTACCGAAACCACCAAATACGTCAGCCAAAGTAGAGTCGTAGAGCTTCTTAGAATCATGATCAGAGCTGATCTGACCATAGTCAGATGTTTCAATCCAATCAGCTGGAGTTGCGATAGTCTCACCATCCTCCTCGTAAGTAGCAGGAACATACTTATACCACATTGACTTACCATTCTCAGGATCTACGCCAGCATACTCGTGGATATAAAGGGTGTTCAATGGAAGACCCTCAGCAAGGAATGTAGAGCCAGAGATGAAACCAGCGTGGCCATCAACTACACGGTCCTTACGAGACTCAGGCAATGACAATACCTTATTCTTAACCCATGTCAAGTTAGCGTTTACAGACCAAACAACGTTTGGAGTGCGGATGATATCGCCGTTCAAAACAAGCTCGATACCAGTATTTGACATATCACCAATGTTGTCATAGTATGAAGAGTAACCCATAGATGGAGCTACTGGAACCTGGAACAACATGTCAGTAGTCTTACGATAGAAGAAGTCAACGCTACCGCTCAAGCGATCATCCCACAAACCGAACTCAGCACCAACGTTCAAGTTACCGTTAGTCTCCCATGTGATGTTAGGATTACCCTTAGCACCGAACATGATAGATACGCCATCGTTACCGTCGTTAGATACAGCATAGAGGTCAGTATACTTATACATACCGATAGCATCGTTACCCTGTGAACCGTAAGAAACCTTAAGCTTCAACATGTTAACTGCGCTTGAGTTAAACCAGTTCTCGCGGCTGAGGATCCATGCACCACCAACTGACCAGAAGTTACCCCAACGGTGATCTGGGTGGAAGCGTGAAGAGGCGTCACGACGGTATGATGCAGATGCGAAGATACGACCATCGTACTCGTACATACCACGTACGAAGTAACCCTCGTTAACGTACTCACCGAATGAAGAAGAGACGCTCTTACCATCGACGATAGCACCGTCAAGCTCAAGGTTATCAGTAGAGAAGACGTTAGTCTTGAAACCGCCCAAAGAGTAAGAACGGAGGTTATAAGTCTCGTGACCGAGCAATACCTGGAGGTTGTGCTCCTCGTTTGCACCGAATGACTTATTGTAGTTCAACAACTGCTGCAAGTTGTGGTTATAAGAACGACCGTGGCTCTTAGTAACGATACCCTTGTTAGCAGCAAACTGACCATAGTATGGGTTCTTCAAAGATGTAGAACGAGTCTCGTCGATAGTTACCGAACCGTTCAAAGTAAGAACCAAACCAGGGATGATAGTGAAATCTGCGAAACCGCTTACAGAGAATGCGTTACCCTCTGAGTTAGCCTGATCCAACCAGATGTTCTGCAATGGGTTAGACTGCTGACCAGTGAAACGCTGAAGACCCCAAATAGAACCATCACCAGAGTCGTAGATAGGCCACTTCTCATCGTAGTCCTTACCGAAGTAATCGTGACCAGCCTTGTTGTCCTCATACATGATGTTACCCTCACCATCGCGGATGTATACAGGGTAGATAGGAGCCATACCTGCTACTGTACCGAATACGTCACCAGTAGAACCGTCACCCTCGTTAGAAGATGAAGCACCGTCCCAGCTGAAGTTAGTGTAGCTCATGTTACCACCAATCTTCAACCACTTCTTAGCCTGGTAGTCAGCACGCAAACGTGCAGTGTAGCGGTACATGTTAGAACCATCGGTAATACCGTTGTTGTTCAAGTAACCGAAAGATGCGAAGAAGTTAGACTTCTCAGATGCAGCTGCAACAGAGAGGTTATACTCCTGACGGAATGAAGGATCGTACAACTCATCATACCAGTCATCTGGAGTTACGTAGTAATCCTGACCGTTGTGAGTGAACTTGCGACCCAAAGTAGCGTTAGGGTTCAACTTACCGTTTGAACCGATAAGAGTCTGGCCTGCAGGTACAGTATAAACATTGTAACCAAGACCACCCTCGCCGATAGATGTCAAAGCGTTGTTAGCTGCAATGTGAGATGCAGCAGGATCAAGACCACGCTCGTGGTGGTAGTAGTTCTTCAAAGATGTGTAGTGCATCTCATAGTACTGACCTGGATCACGTGTGTAGTCATAGAGCTGACGAGCTGCCATGTTAACACCCCACTTAGCGTCGAAGTTGATACGAGCATCACCAGCTTTAGCACGCTTGGTAGTAATCATGATGACACCGTTTGCACCACGAGCACCATAAAGTGCGTTAGATGCAGCATCCTTCAAGACGGTCATGGTCTCGATATCGGCCATGTTAAGGTTGTTCTTATCACCCTCGTAAGGTACACCATCAACAACCCACAATGGATCGTTACCAGCGTTGATAGAACCAATACCACGGATACGGATGGTAGGCTCTGAACCGAGCGAACCTGAACCCTGTGATGTCTGAAGACCCGCTACCTTACCCGCAAGGGCGTTAGCAACGTTTGATGACTGAGTCTTCTGCAAGTCCTCCGACTTGATAGTCGCAGCAGAACCTGTGAAGGCCTCCTTCTTTGCAACACCGAACGCCTGAACGACAACCTCCTCAATCTTACCGGCATCTGCCTTGAGGGTTACGTCAATAGTCGTGCGGCCTGCAACAGCAACAACCTCTGTCTGATAACCAAGGTACTGGAATACCAAGTTAGCATTTGCTGAGGCATTGATCTGATAAGAACCGGCAATGTCGGTAACAGTACCACGGGTAGTACCCTCTACTGCAACCGTTGCTCCGATGACTGGAGAACCAGACTCATCGGTCACTGTACCGGTAACACGCTGATCTTGTGCGAATACGCTAACGCATCCTAAGACCAGAGTTGCAACCATTGATAGTACAACTTTTCTAACCATAAGCATTAGTTTTAAGTAAATAAAGTTTTATAAAGTTATTAAAGTTTTCATAACGCTACACACCATAGCACACACTATAAGTGTAAAGTTAATGCACAAAGATAAGGATTTTATTCAATTCTGCAAAATTTCCCACCTATTTTTTATATATAACCGATAATTATTTACAAAAACACCCCCTAAATAAAGGGGTGTTATTTATTAAATTATTTTATTATTGAGAATTATTTAAAAAATATTTTTATAAAATAGGTTATAGTTAGAGATTTTTTTATAATTTTGCGGCGTGAAAATAAAAATAAAGATAAGATACCAAACAACCAACCTGACACATAAATAGTGTCCAAAACCTAATACTATGAAGCGACTACTTTTAACAATCATGCTACTCGCAGTGGCAGCAGCAGCAAATGCTCAGGTGACAACAGCATCTATCCGAGGCGTTGTGACCGACATTGATGGAAACCCTATCAATGGTGCTGCCGTAGCGATAAATAACGAGGCATCGGGCTACTTGAATGGCAGAGCCTGCGACATGAATGGAAACTACGCCATAAACGGCATACCCGTGGGTGGAGCATATCGAATTCACATTAGCGCCCTTGGATATAAGACCGTAGAGTACAACAACATAGACCTACATCTCGGAGAGACCTTGCGCATGGATGTCGCACTCGAGGAGGACGCCGAGGTTGTTACTGAGATATGGGTTGTAGAGAAGGCTCCCGCCCTTCACCCCGACAACTACTCATCATTCGAGATGGAGAACATCCCGACAACGGATCGTTCGATATATGATCTGACTAAGCTATCATCATCTGCCGTATCGCCATCCTCGGGTGGTATCGTACTCAGCGGTCAGAGCACACGCTACAACGCCTTCACCATTGATGGCACATCATCGGCAGACATCTATGGTCTCGGCACAACAGGCATGACAGGCTCCCTAACACGTGCCAACCCAATACCCATAGATGCCATTAGCGAGGTGCAGATAAAGACTTCCTCTGTCGACCTACGCGAAAGCGGCTTTACGGGAGGTAGCATCAATGCGGTAACACGCTCAGGCTCAAACTATTTTAAGGGCTCGGCATACACCTATTTCAACAACCAAAAATTCTGGGGAACGACACCTGGCAAGGGCATCGAAAATCGCACTGCGCTATCTGAGCAGATGAGAAATATTGTGGGTGTAACACTCGGTGGTCCGATAATCAAAAATAAGCTCCATTTCTTTGTGGCGGGTGAGTTCAACAGAGGCCTAACACCCTCGACAAACCACCCTGGAGGCCTATCTTCGGCGACAACCCTCGACGAGGCACAAAAGATATCGGAACGCTACAAAGCGCTCACTGGCTACGATGGTGGTGGCTACGAAGAGCATAACGTAAACGAAATCACAGGAGCTGTCGTGGCTCGCCTTGATTGGGACATCAACCGTGACAACCACCTATCGCTACGCTACAACATGCTACATGCCGACGCTGACGCATCGTCAAACACTGCTCAGTCGTTCTACTTCACAGGTGCGGAGTACACAAACATTAACCGCACGCACTCGCTCGTAGCAGAGCTTAACACATCAAAAGAGTGGGGCTCAAATGCGCTACGCATAGGCTACACACGTCTTGAGGATGGTCGTCTAACAGATGAGAGTCTCCCAGCAGTAATCATCAACGGCCTCGGTGAGAAGGGAAATGGCTCGGCAACAATTGGCACAAACCCCTACTCGGGACGTAATATGCTCAAGCAGGATGTATTCATCTTTGGCGACGATGTAACACTCACTCGCGGTAAGCATCTGATAACCATAGGCACATCCAACGAGATTTATCGTGCCGACAACCTATATCTAGCCAACGCACGAGGCACCTACACCTATGCCTCACTAGATGACTTCATGGCAGACAATGCCACACAGTATGCCTACGGATACTTCGCAAATGGTGAGAAGAACCCTCCAATGACAATGGCTCAGTTTGCAATATATGCACAAGACCAGATTGACATAACAAAAGATCTAACACTCACCTATGGACTACGTGCCGACATCCCGGTGATGTTTGACACACCCGTGGCCAACGAGAAATTCAATAGCGGTTACTTCGCCAAGCATGGCACAATGACGGGCGACATACCACGCGCTCAAATACTCCTCTCGCCACGCGTAGGCGTCGAGTGGCGCAAGTACATATTTACGTTGCGCGGAAGCGCAGGCATCTACACCGGTCGTATACCATTTGTATGGCTATCGAACTGCTATCAGAACACAGGTCTACGTTCAGTAGGCGTGACGGTGACCAATCCAGCAGAGACCCCAGACTTCAGCCTTAACCCAGAGAGTGTGGGCATCGCCAGCAACCCATCTATCGACCTTGTAGATAAGAAATTTCGCTATCCTCAGGTATTTAGAGTGGCTGCAGAGGCGACATTCAACCCATATCCATGGATGATATCGGTAAGTGCCGACTACACCAAGGGACTTAATAACATCTATATCGAAAACCTTGTTGCTGAGGACAACGGCAAGCGTCTGTATGTCGGTGGCGAGGATAGCAAGACCTCTGCAACATACTACGACGCCAAGACATCGGACTACTCAGCAGTATATCGCCTAAGTAACACACAGCGTGGCCACTCATGGTCGGCAACTGCACGCGTGGAGTACGACTTCGTATACGTGCTAACAGGCCTAAAGCTCTCTGCGGCATATACCTACTCACAATCCAAGAGTATCAACGACGGTATCTCGGCACAGGCATCATCTAACTGGGGAAGAAACTATGCCGTAGATAGCAACACACCAGCATTGTCGAACTCTATATATGAGTTTCCTCACAAGGTGGTGGGTGCAATATCCTACAATAGGATGTATGGCAAGTTCGCCAGCAATATTATGTTGCTTTATAACGGATTCTCAGGCGAGCATTACTCACTAACCTATGCCAAAGGCAAGGTTGATATAAACGGTGATAGCTATCGTGGCAACTCACTGATATACATCCCCACCAAGGCAGAGATGGAAACAATGCTTTGGGCTGATGATACGTCAGCCGATGCCTTCAACGACTACATCGAAGCAGATAAATATCTTCAATCGAACCGCGGAAAGTTTGCCGAGCGCAACTCACACTCTTTGCCCTTTGTGCATCGTCTCGATCTCCACTTCGCGCAGTCGTTCTTCTTCGATAACAGCCGAAATCGTCGTATAGAGCTATCGCTGGATATTATAAACCTCTCGAACCTACTATCACGCTCGTGGGGTATAGTTCATCGCACATCGAACTGGACACTATCACCAGTGAGCGTTACAGAGCTACGCGAGGTAGAGGGCGGCTATCGTCCAGTATACAAATTTAACGGTGCAAACTACACAGTGGATGACATCGCATCTCGCTGGCATATGCAGATAGGTCTCAAGGTGGTATTTTAACACCGTTAGACACAAAAGATAGATGGTCGCCGACACAATTGTCAGCGACCATCTATCTTTTATAATCCCTCGATACTCAGCAGCTCCTCTATTGAGTCGATGACATAGTCAGCACCCGCCTCCATTAGTTCACTTCGCGAAGAGTTGCCATAGGTGACGCCTACGCTTCGCACAGAGGCGTTACGCGCCATGGCTATATCTACGGGCATATCGCCCACCACAACGACCTCAGAGGGTCTTAAATCGAGCTTTGTAAGGGTGTTGTTCACAGGCTCAGGGTCTGGCTTATGACGTAAGACACTATCTGAGCCAAGCGTATAACAAAAGTAATCTGCGATGCCCATATTCTTCATAAAGAGGATGAGCGAAGGCGTCGAGCGCGACGAGGCTATGCTCATTGTAACACCACGACGGCGAAGCTCGGCCAAGGTCGAGTGGACACCATCGAAGCTCTGGGGCATAAGCTCATCAATGCTACGATAGAAGATATCGCGATAGTAGGCAACGCATCGCTGCGCCTCCTCACGGCCCATCGCAGGATACATCGTAAGAAAGCTATCTTCAAGCGTTAGGCCGATGGTTGAAACACACTCCTCGACACTACGTACCTCGAGACCGAGGTCTCGCATGGTGGCCTGAAGGGTGACGACGATATTATGTCGCGTATCACCCAACGTACCGTCGAAGTCGAAGATGATGTGTCTGCAAACCATATCTAGCACCCCACCCTACTACTAAATCTCTGCAACAACAAAGTTGCTACCACCGATAAATATGGCATCGGTAGGTAGTGCCAAGGCCTTAGCACGAGCAACAGCCTGAGTAACAGAAGGCTGACACTCATAGTCGAGACCTAGTTTATCGGCAACAGCGGCGATATCCTCTACAGGACGCGCACGATCGATAGAGGCACGAGTGAAGATATAGTGTGCCTTGGTTGGGAGTATAGCCATGATATCCTCAAGGGCCTTCTCCTTAGCAAAGCCCAATACACAGAAGAGTCTATCGCACTCAAGCGAATTGAGCTGCTCGACAACATAGCGCATACCATGGAGGTTGTGGCCCGTATCGGCAACAGTATATGGCTCTTCGGCGAGGACCTGCCAGCGTCCCTTGAGCGATGTTGTGGCCGCCACAGTGGCAAGCCCCTCACGGAAAGCACGGCGCGAGATAGTGAGAGGTGTATTCTCGGCAAGATAGTCAGCCGCAGCACATACAGTAATTACGTTATGATACTGGTAGTCGCCCAAGAGATCTACATCGAGCTCATAGCCACGCTCATCGCGCACACGAGTGAGGCTGAAGTGCTGATTTTGGTTATCGAAGTGCTCAATAGCATTGAGCGTCCACTCTTTCTCAGCGTAGATAAGGCGTGAATGAAGCTCCGCGGCACGAGCCTCGAATATAGCGTTATAAGACTCTGATGCCTCACCAAGAATTACAGGAATACTCTTCTTAATGATTCCCGCCTTCTCCGATGCAATCTTCTCGATGGTATCACCAAGGAACTCAGTATGCTCCAAGCCAATGTTTGTAACAACGCTGAGGATAGGCACGATAAGGTTTGTGGCATCAAGACGTCCACCAAGGCCTGTCTCAATAACAGCGACCTCTACATCGCTCTGATCGAAGTAATCGAAGGCCATAGCTGCAGTCATCTCAAAGAACGAGAGGTCGAGTTCTTTCATCTTTGCCTGATGCTTATCTACAAAGTTAACAACCTTCTGCTTGGGAATCATCTCACCATCGACACGAACGCGCTCACGAAAGTCACTGAGGTGTGGCGAGGTGAAGAGGCCTGTGCGATAGCCCGCCTGCTGAAGAATAGAGGCAAGCATATGCGATACAGAGCCCTTGCCATTAGTGCCCGCAACATGAATAGTATAGTAGTTACGCTGGGGATTACCAAGGTGCTGGCAGAAAGAGGCTATACGCTCCAATCCGGGCTTATAGGCGTCGCCACCAACACGCTGGAACGACGGCATTGAGGTAAAGAGAAATTCGAGAGTCTCCGAATAGTTCATAAATATTGGGTATTTGAGATTAATCAACTAAATGGTTGCGACGACGCACGCGGTAGGCGACGTAGTACAACAACGACAACACTGCAGCATAGATAGATACGCTGGCTATCCAATCACCATAGCGCACATACATCGTCTGATCGTCACGCACCTCGACAGCCTCAGTGAGTACGCCACGCTCATCCCACTCAAGAATGTTACCAAGGATATCGCCACGAGGTGATATAAAGCCCGATATACCAGTGTTAGCACTACGAGCAATGCTACGACGCGTCTCAATAGCGCGCAGCTTACAATAATCGAATAGGCGCTTATGGCCTGGAGTATCACCCCACCAGCCGTCGTTCGAGATCACGGTCATCACCTCAGCACCCTTACGCACGAAACCAGCAAAGTAGTCGCTATATAACGCCTCATAGCATATTGCAGGACCTATCTTTGTGTTGTCAACATTGAAAACATCGTGCTCACGTCCCCAGCCGAGCTGGCCTGAGACACCACCAAGGTCGACAAACGACGACACGAACTCGGGCATAGCCTCCACACCAATGACAAGCTTTGCCTTGTGATAGCTATCCTCAACCTGGCCGTGGCCATTCAAACATAGTGCCGTATTAAAGAGGTCGTAATAACTCAGTGCATCACTCTTACGCGCCGTAGAGGTAGCCCTATTATCGCCATACTGACACATTGTCGACTGACCAACAATCATCATCAAGTCGTTGCGACCACCAAAGAGCTGCGACAGCTGCATCGAATAACTATCGATATGTGCCTCGTCCATAGGTGATGATACCCCATCGACATAACACAGTGCCGACTCCGGAAGTACCACTGCTGCAGCATCCTCGGGAACATCAGCAACAAGCTCTGCGATGGTCTCAGACTCTATCTTTTTATCGCTATAACACTCCACATTGGGCTGGACAACAGAGAGCGTAACACTCTCATCAGATGGAACATAAGTAAAATATATGACGATTGAGGCAAGCATAGGCACGAGCGATATAATAGTAGCGCGTATCTTAGCAGCCTTACGTCGTGTACGCATGGCCTCAAATATTGAGATATTGGATGCTATAGCCCACAACGTACCACCAAACACACCGGTATACTCATACCATTGGACAGCCCAAATATCGTTCGAGAAGCCGTGGCCTAGGAGCAACCAGGGGAAGGTCATGACATCTGCCGAGTAGTAGATATACTCGGTTGTAATCCACATAGTTGCGAGCAATGTATATGCCAAAGCGCGGGGAGCACGCTTTGAGACATAGAAGTAGACCATGAAGGCAAGGGTATTCCAGAAGGTGCCAACGATACCAGCTGTAACAGGGCCACTCCAATGGGCAATAGCCACCCACCAGATGGTGGTAATGCTCCACAGAATAAAGGTCAGCGATGCCCAGCCCGCCATACGCATAAAATCGCGACGCGAGTCACCATAATACTCAGCAATGATAAGTAGCGGTACAAGGGCAAAAAGGAGTGTTATGCCCGACAGACCGAGCCAACCTATTGATAGTAAGAGAACTGATACTAAGACAAGTATAAGTCGTTTCGTTGTTGTCAGCGTATTCATAGTTGATAGATTTAATATCAGCTACAAATTTAATAAACATTCCTCAATAAACAACCCATGGCGAGGCAAAAAACCATTTCTTGATTTTCGTAAGTGGACTTATGGTTGCATGTGTGCAAAAATCGTTCTAATTAGCAGGAGAAAATTTGATGCTAGAAGGGGGTGGGCTTGGTATATCGCAAAAGAGACTACCTAGGGATAGTACAAAGGTACAACCCTAGGTAGTCTTCTTTGGAAATGGGCCAAGAATGGCCCCTTATTGCAACGAACTAATAGATGAGTTCGAAATCATCGACCAACATCAAACTCTGAGTCGAGCCGGTGAAGTAATCACCAAAGCGCGAGCCTGTGCAGATGATGATGATGTGGGTAGGAACAACCGATGTTGTGGTGTAGTCGAGAGGCAAGGTAAACTCAACCCAGCCATCTGTAGACTCTGAGAAGATAAGCTCACCAGCACCGATAACATTCTTACCATTCTTATTGAAATAGGTACTCTCATCCTTGGTATTTACAACCACAGGACAGTCATCGCTACCGCCATACTCTGCTGATGTCCAGTTACCTACGGCGATAAGTATCTGGCCCTCATCGTTATCACCCTTCTTTAGATCAGGGCGTGATGATGGCACCTTGCCAAGCTCATCAATAACACCGCAGTTATACTTCACCCAGCCATGAAGAGCCACAGGACGTGCAGTAGATGGACGGCCGAAGTTAACCAAGCCGTCGAGACCAACAAGGCCACCAAACTCACCAAGGAAGATATTACCTGCAGCAAACTTACCAAGGCCCATGATTGCCGCCTTCTTTGACTGCAATGACGCCGCATAGCTACCATTGCTACCAGGGCGAACATCTGCTATAGGCTCAGTGAGGGTGGTGCTTGCCATTGCAGCGCCATCGTTACCTGAACCCCAGAAAGGAGCAGCACCAGCAGCATATGGATATACAATGTTATTGTTTGTTGACCACTCCTCGAAGCCTGCGTTAGGAAGGGTCCACACATCCTCAGTAGTCACGGTATAGCTATTTGTGAAGTTGTCGCCCGAGAAGGCAACGACCTCATACTCAGTGAGTGTCTCAAGGTCGGAGATGCAAGCCGAGAAGTTACCACCATTTACGGTTACATTCTCAACATCGATCCACGCCTCGTCACCTACCTTGCGATACTTGAAGCCAAGCTCTGCACCACTACGACCCTCTGCATAGAGCCATATGCGCTTTGCCCATGCGTCAACGCCCTTCATCTCTACCTCTACATCGGTAGGTATCACACGAAGAGTCCAAGTCTCGTGAATATCGCCATGATAGGTAATTTCGATATTGCGCGCCGACTCATCAAAGTCGGTAAGTGTCAATGGGTCAATCGAATAGGTGGTGATATCCTTAGGACCGAGCTTAGCTGCTGTAATAACGACATTCTTAAGGTCGTAGTCCATAGGCACCAACGCAGTAGCGATATGGTGCTCTGCATCGATTGTAGACTCACCAATCTGGCCATCAACCATAAAATAGCGCTCTATTGTCTGTGAAGCAGTAATGGTCCACTCCCATGATTGATACTTCGAGAGCACAACATATATAGGATTGCGCAAGTCGAAAGTACCTGGGAATGAGATATCGGAGGTAGCACCCTCAGTAATAGTAAGAGAGTTAATCTTCACGCTACGAATATCGGTAGTCTCCTCAAGGTTGATAGCGATAGAGTGCGAAGCAGCATCGATAACAGGGCTAGCTGAAGTGCCCTCTACATCGATTGCCAACACATCGATCTTCTCAACTGGATAGGGAATATCATTCTCAATACAACCAATAGCGGCTACAGAGAGTAGACACAAGGTCAAATATCTAAAATATCTCTTCATACTCACTACTTCTTCTTAGCATTCCACAAATGCGCCACGATACCCACCTGAATATCAGCAAGGTTGAGCTTTAGGCTAAGGCCCGAGCGGTCGCGGCGGCCTAACGAATTACCCAACGCATCGTACTGGCGAATATTGTTATAATACAAGCCTCCAACACCCACTGTCACTGTAACACACACCTGTGGCATGACATATATTGCCAAGCCAGGGTTGAAGTTAAGACGTGCAGCGAAGTTGCGGCTATCGCTCTTCGTACGCTCGTCGCCCGTACCATTCCAGATTGATGTGTTACCAGTCTTGCAGAGGAGCTCCGCCTCCATGATAACACCTACTGTACCCTTACGGTCGAGACCGATATAGTTGCGGTGGAAGATCGACCACGAGAAGTTCTCGCTACGTAGACCCATATTCGAAAGACCCATATTCTCCATATCGGCGATGAGGCCCAAGTTAAGGTCTAAGCTACCGACCTCGCCCGAGATGTGCTCATAACCGAAGCGCACACCGACAGCGAGATTATCGCGGTAGGCATATGCGAAGAAGGGCTTCACAGTGGCGCTACGAAGACCGAGGTTGATATTATCGAAGAGCAACATGATGTCGGTATCGTCGGCATTAATATTACCATACGATGCTGTGAGACCGAGCATCACCTCTCCCTTATATACAAAGTTATTCTGACCAATATTACGGTCTATACGCTGACGTGTAGGGAGGAACTTAGCCTTTGTTGTAAGGCTATCCTGATTTGCTACCTGAGCCACTGGCTCTGCTGCCTCAACAGCAATAATGCTCAACGCAGCGGCGATAAATAGTGCTAAATATCTCTTCATAGTGCTGCGCGATTTATAGGTAGAACGACATACCGAAGCCTACAGAGAGTAGGTTCAGCTTAAAGTTAGTATCAAACGATCGTGTTTCACCCTCCTCAATCTGGTTCTTCACTTGTGACGTGCGGTCGAAGCCCACACCCAAAACGCCAATAGAGAGCTCTACAGCAGCGTTATTGGTGATGAAGGCCACAATACCAGGCTGGAGACCTATAGAGGCACCGAAATTGCGAGAATAGGTACCACGATAGTTCTGTAGGCCATCCACCTCTGCGGTCTTAGCAACAACCCTTGACTGGCCGCCCGAGAAGCTTAGCTGCACCTCGGCGAAGAGTGCAAAACGGTTGGTAGTTCCCAGAGGAATATATGGTCTCCAGAAGAGCGTTCCTGTGTAGCTGTGCTTCAAACGATGAAACATATCCACGTTGATATCGACATCCGACACAGACAACGACGCATTGTCCAACGCAAGCAACGTACGACCATAGCCAAAGCGAACACCGATAGCCATATTACGCCATGGTGCATAGGCTACCATTGGGCTGACATTTACGGTATAACCCTCCGAGTCAATATCGTTGATGAGCGTGAACGTATAGCTCTGGTTTCTATGTGCAGAATATGAGGCAGTACCACCAAATATCCACTGTCCCTTAGGCACGAAACACTCCTTAGAGACAAAGCCTCGCTGCTTACGCGCCTCGTTGGGTGTAAGCGAAGACTCTGCAACATCCTCATTCGTAGGTGGTGCTATGCTCTCGCTCTGCTGCGCCATAACAGATATGGTCGTAGCAAATAGGAGCACAAGAGTAAATAATTTCTTCATCTAACAAGATTTTGGAGCGGTGACGATATGGACTCGCCACCACCCCACTTATGTGACTAATAGTTAAACTTCATATCGTCGACATACATCCACGAGTCAGTAGAACCGCAGAAGTAGTCACCATAGCCTGAAGGTGTGAATGACACAACGATCTTCTTAGGCTTAGCGTTCTTCATATCCTCACGATATGTAAGGTTGATAGTCTCCTCAGTCCACTCAGCGCGTGAGTCAGAGCCAGAGATATAACCGTAGGCGATAACACCTGGAATCTTATCCAACTCATTAACCTTGAGGAAGGTGCTCTCATCCTTAGTATTTACCGAGTAGGTAGTACCATCGGTGATGATTACCATGATGGTGTAGATATCGCTACCAGATGCCTGTGAACCCTGGTTGATAGTACCCTCGTTGTTCTTCATCCAGAACGAGAAGCTCTGAGGCTTAGCTGTGAACTCGAAGTCACGACCGAAGGTTACGATACCATCCATACCGCTGAGCATGAAGGTACCTGTGAAGAGGTTACCAGCAGCGAACTTACCAATACCCATCATAGAGGCGAACTGCGACTTGAGGTATGCTGAGTACTGACCAGTTGAGCCTGGGCGAACTTCGGTAGACGACTGTGTAAGCACCGCACCTACCATGTTACCACCCTCGTTACCTGTGAGCCAGAATGGAGCATCACCCTGACCGTATGGGAGCACCCATGATGCTGTGTGCCAACGCTCCATATCAGAGTTAGGCATCTGAGCACCCGATGCAGTAGCAATGCTGAGTGACTTACCTGAGTCTGTACCCTCGACAACGAGCTTATATGTATAGTTGGTGTCGATGGTAATGCCTGTAGCTGTTGCAGTATAGAGGCCATTCTCACCCTTTGTTGCCTCAACCTCGCTCCATGATGCACCATCAGCAGAGTATGCCACCTTTACAGATGTAGCAGCGCTATTAACAACGTTAGCCTTGAAGGTTGCAGTACCGAACCATAGGCTGCAATCCTCGTTAGCCAAAGGCATGATACCCTGAACATTGTAGTTGATATCCTTGTTGAGTTTACCGCCATCAACATCCTCCACATGGAAGGTTACGTTGTACTGACCACCAGCAACCACTGTGAAGAACTCCTCGCCGATAGTCACCCTGTAGTTCATATCATCGTTCTTAACAACATTGATACCCGCTACTGTACCTGCAAGGAGGTCGTAGTCTACACCTGCAACGGTGATGGTCATCTTGTTGATGTTTGCCAACGATGCCACGTTATAGGTACGAGTGTTGATAGAGAGCTGCTGCTCCTTCTCGTTGAAGCCATCACCCATGACTGTTGGGTCTGGGCTGAAGACAAGAATATCATCAATCTGCTCGATAGACTCATCTACAGTAGCCTCGAAGACAAGGTTACCTGGAGCATCCTTCGAGTACTTCAAGGTGATGGTATACTTTGCTGAAGGCTTAACATTCTCGATTACTGCCTCCTTCATGATATCGCCCTCAACAGGGTGATTACCCTCGAAGTGCCAGAAGAGCGATGTCTGCTCTGCTGGAAGCACGAAATAGCCCTCCTTAGTCTCCTCATAGCGGAGTGAGTGAACGTCACCAGTAGCGATAGCCTGCTCGTCGTAGTTCTCAGCAACGGCAACAGTTGTGAAGTAACCCTCGCTGAGCTTCTCAGCAACAGTAGCATCGTAGTTAACCTTAACGATTGTAGACTGAAGCTTACAATCAACGATTACAGGTGTCACAGCGCCCGACTCAATGGCGAAAGGCTGCTCACCGATATAGTACTTCTCGTCGAACGATGCGATGCGCTTCTCGCCAACCTGCACCTTAGCTACATAGTCGCCATTGAGAAGCGATAGGTACTCAGGAACATCGTTAAGAGAGTCGTAGCGACGTACCAAGTTTAGCTCCTCGCCCTCAACCTTATAGATCTTAACGATTACGCTCTGATCAAGAGCCGCATCTGCCTGGATGGCAATGCCTAAGCGCATAGCGCCCTCGCCCGATGCTATCTCAACAGATGTATCTGTATCATTTGAGCAAGATGCCAACACAAGCACCGCACTCAACATTGCAAATATCTTTTTCATAATAGTCATAATTCTTGGGGGTGCATTATGAATTAGTTGAAGCGGAACATTACAGTCTTAGTAGTAGTGTTGCCCTCCATATCGGTAACGCTCATCTCGAAGTCGTGCTCACCAGGACCGAGCATTGCAAGAACTGACAAAAAGTTAGAGATCGAGAGATCCAACTCATACTTGCCATATACTGCATCACCCACTGGGAAGCCCAAGCCACCGAGTGACTCGAAGAACTGAGTATCGTTAACAAGGCTGAACTCATCAGCAAGACCTACAGATGTAAGCTGATCAGCATTCAATGTCTCAGAGATAATCTTAACCTTGAAGTCGGCAACTGCAAGTGGAGCCTTAACCTTCAAATCACAAGTCATGCCTGCAACATATGTCTGACGCTTGTCGATATCATAACCCACCCAAACGATTGATGGAGCAACATTCTGGCCATACTTAACGGTGAGGGTTGCTGTTGTCTTGCCACCATTCGCATCAACAACGGTAATCTCATAGGCGTGTGTACCCTCGTATGAACGAAGCATATCGGCCTGAGCACCGAACTTGAGGCGTGTTGAAGTGGCGCCCTTAGCGTCGGTAGGATAACCCATAAGCTTGAGGAAGGTGTTAGAGATTGTACCATCGCAGATGTCTGACTCCAAAGGCAAAACATCGTCATAGGCAGCCAGAAACTCCTCATTGTCAGATGAAGCCTTGATTACGATAGAGTTGATAGCCGACTTAGCGGTGATATCAATATTGATGTTTGAGATGAAGTTACCATCAGCATCGAACATATCGTCAGTAAGCTCAAAAGTCTCAGCGAGGTCGTGACCCTCGAAGTTGATAACTGGAAGGTCTGTATCGTCAACCAATACCTCCTCAAAGAGATATGCTGATGTATCGAACTCTACAGTCTCATCATAGGTCCATGTGTCGCAAACGATACCGATGTTTGCAGTACCATCAGCAGCATGCTGAACGACAACATTGATCTTACGCCACTGAGCAGCCTTAACGCCTGTAATCTCGTTGGTCATGATGATATCCTTGTCGCCATCAACATAGCGGCACTTGAATGTGAGCTGCAAGGTGTTCTCCTCAGCAACGGGAGCGAAGTAACCACCACGAGTCTCATCGATGCCATATACCAATGAGTTATCACCAAGAGCGATAGTCATTGATGTGTACTCAGGGTCGAGCTGTGCCTTGATGTCGGCAGCATACTCTGTAGAGACCTTGATATTGCGCAACTTACAAACGATGTCTGACACGGTTGTTGTCTGCTTACGAGTGATTATCACCTCACGCTCAGCGCCATATACTGGCTTCTCCCACTCGGCACCAACCATAGGCTCAGACTCCATGGTAATCTTATAGACACCGCCATCGAGGGCGATAGGCTCCGTTGGACGCTCGCCATAAATGAACGACGCCATAGTCTCGCCAGCCTGGTTTGTAATTACAACGTTAAATGTGTTGATATCAACGCCCTCGGCACGTGTTACAGAGTCTACGTTATCGGTATCCACCAATATTGAAGCCTCCATACCACCAAGCGCAAGGTAACCAATATTATCCTGGCCATTATCTGTATTGCCAGTGTAGTCAACCTTATCCTTACTACATGAGCCAAGGCCGAGTGCTACGACCAACATAAGGCTCAATGCCTTTACCATATTCTTCATATCTTTCTCAATTATTGTGCGTTATCGTTTAGCTCCTGCTCGATGTCGATTGACTCAACAAGAGTCTCATTAAGGGTGATCTCGAGGGTTGCGCGACCAGCATCATTAACATCGAACTTTACGGTATAGAATGTCTGCGCCTCAACCATCTCTATCTTATACTCTGGGAGAGTGATTGTTGCGCCCTCGGCACCCGACTGGTTAGCCTGCTTTACGGCAGTACCATTTACGGTGAATGCTGCAGGTGCGATGAACAAAGGCTCGCTCTGTGCAGACACATCGAACTTATTACCTGCTGCAGTCTCAAGCTCAAAGGTATGACCACCTGTAAAGTAGTTGTTGAAGGCCTCGGTAGTCTCAACCTTCACCAAGGCGTTTACGATGTTGGCAGTAACCTTCACGTCAACCTCCTTGCGTGCAGCCACGGTAAACTCAGCACTACCCTGGAAGGCAGCCTTGTCGTAGCCCTCCTCAGCGATGTTGCCGGCAGCAACTGTCGCCTTGTAGTTACCGAAGTGTAGATAGTTGTTCTCGTTGAACTCTGCAATGGTTGCGAACTCACCGCGATAGTCATAATCTACACCTTCGATTGTGAGATTGAAATCCTCAGCTGCTGGGGTTGTACAGCTGACATTTGCACGTGTCACGTCAACCTCGTTAGAGATATTAAGGTCGAAGTGTACCTGCCCCTTCTCATTTGCCTCACCCTTAGGCTCCTCATTGGTGCAAGCCACCATTGTGAGCGCTACAAGCGATGCTAATGTAAAAAGCTTTCTCATAGTTAAATTAGTTTAATTATTATTTATTTTTCGTATCTTTTTACTTTGTAATCGACACCTTGATATTGTCAATATAGACATTTACCTCCGTATTACCCGTACCCGACGCAGTAGTGAGCGTAGGATAGAAGCAAATTCTATTGGCAGATGTTGCTGGGATCTCGACACTATATGTTGGGAAACTCTTACCAAAATCATCGTCGCCAGCACTATTTGACAAATCTATAGTACTATATGTTGTACCAAAGTCGGCAAGCGTGGTGTCATACGATGATGTGATACCTGTCGAACCTGTTGGGATACCATCAATAGGGTTAGCCGTATTTGTATGTGTTGCAATATTTATAGAGCCCTTAGTCAGGCTGAGCGAGCTGCTTGTATGCTTATACATCGCAGCATCGAAGTCAATCTTAATATTGACACTCTTACCAGGCTTAAGACCTCTTGAGCCATTACCAAGTGTAGGTGTATCGAGACGACCATGGTGATATGATGCAAACGACATAATAATCTTCACGGACTGATAACGCGAGTTGATACGCATAGCACCAGGCTTAAGCCAGTAACGAGCAGCATTCCAACCATCAAGAGCACCAGTTAGAGCGACACCTGGCTGGTTACGATCGCTCGATTGGTAGGAGTTGTTACCATTATTCTCGGCCTCCGACACATTCTCGAAGTCCTGGAACAGGAGATATGGAACATCAACAGGCGTGATATCCTGTGTGAAGTATGGCTTCAACTCACCCATATTTACTTTGTTCTCAACCACCGTATTCTCAGTGTCAAAGACGAGAGTCCACTCACTATTGTTATAGGGCGTAACATCGAACTCGCCGTGATACTCAAAGGTATAGCGATTCTCAGCATTACGATTATAGGTACCCATATTAGTACCATTATTATCGTAGAGTGTGAAGAAGTTGAAATCCTCACCAAGGTAGTTCTCGCCAATAGAGAAGCGGAAGGCTGTGTACTTCTCGAATGGAGGCATAGCCATGCGGATAGGTGTCACATGACCCGCCTGAAACTCTCGCTCCAAAGAGTAGGTTGCCACCTCGGAGCGCTGCTCAGAGCCAAAAATCTGGTAGCTAACATCACCCGACACCATGCCTGGAAGCACAAAGACCCATATATCGCTACCTACCGCAAAACCCTCATCGCTACGCACGGTGATGGTATTCGAGGTATTTGAGTAAGTAGGCTCAGCATTGGGGTTAGCAACATCGAGGGTTATATCACCCACAACATCGTTAGGGAAGACGATATCGAGGCTATATACCCTATCTGCGAAGTTTGAGCTCTTCTCGGGGATAGTAATCTTTATGGCATGCATCTGGTGGCGCATGATGGTATTGAGCTCCACACGCTTGCCAGTGGTGAGTGAGCCATTAACCGTAGGCTCAGCAACCATGATATCATACTTGCCGTCGTACTCACCCGACTGCATAGCAGGAACATTATAAGTTGCCTTAGTGCCATCTACCAATTGAGGGCGTGGATAGCTGATGTAGTAGTCATAGCTGCCCTCAGCCATAGCTGGAATGTTACCTACGAAATAGGCCTTATCCCACTCTGGAGAGAAGTAACGCAACAAAAAGGGCGAGCCCTGGAATAGGAAATTTCCGTCGCTATCCTTTGCCCACACCGCAATCTCGTCATTCTCGTTCCAGCGTGTAGTAAAGCCATCGGGAGCGATAGAGGTGCGTGTAGCATCAGCAGGGAGTGAGATGCACACCTCATTGATATCTGTAGATGGGGTTGTGGGAGTGGTTGTAGATTCCACCTCGTTGTGACACGAAACAATCATCACACTTACAGCGAACACCGAGGTCAATCTTCTAAGAATCTTCATAAATGATAGTTTATACTATTATAATTTAAAATCGCCGGCAAATATAACATAATATTACTCTTGTGTAAAAAAAAATCAACGAACACCCCTTTTTACATAGTATAAAGAGATTTAAACAAAGAGCCATGCAACCACCCATGAGGGCAATTGCATGGCTCAAAACCTAAGAATATAGTCTTTTTACATTCGCTCGAAGCCTATGCCAGAGGTGCTCTTAACAGCGCTCTTTGTTGGCTTTTGACGCTCTACATTGGCATCTGATGCAGCAAGCGGCAAACGTCTATCGACAACAAGGCTATTCATTGACAACGAGGTTGTTATCGAGCCCATATAATCATCAACAAACTCCTGAGCATCGCCAGCACCATCGCGTGTAAAGGTGTGAACACTGCGATATACAGGGCTTGGATTGCCATCGTTATCGAATGCCACGGCAGCGATCATTATGGTCTTATCCCACTCACCACGGAAGTAGGCTGGAGTCCAATAAGCACCCACATTATAGAGGTTGTCGATAAGCAAATCATCGGAGTACTTATTGGCATCCTCAAGGCCATCGACATACTCGAACATTGTATACAAGAAGCTCGAGTACTCACCCTCGATATTTACGCTCATGGGGACAACTACCCAGCCTCTCCAAGAGCTGCAATAGTCGGGCTCAATGGCATAGACCTCATCGCCATCGTAATAGGCATCGAAGCCCGCAGTGATGGTTATATCGGCGATGACAGCATCACCCGTTCTAAACTCGCCACCACTACGCATAGAGCCGAGATACTCAAATGTGTCGGGGTTCATCGGTATGACAACAATCTTATAGTCGGTAGATGGCTTGAGGTGTGAGATACGGCTCTTCACCTCACCCTGCGCAAGCTCATAGTAGCTAAACTCCCAATAATCACCGTAGTAGGTCGTATTATAAGAGTCCAAGATATAGGCCTTTATATCCTCTTCGGTCATTGATGCCTCAAAGACATTCCAATAGTAGGTAATGCTATAGTCCGAAGGTGTTATTGTCACCATTGCCTCACGGTCGTCGACATCAGTAACCTCGATATCGTAGACACAAGCCTCGATGTCACCAGCCTCAGCAGTAGTGATATTCTGACGCACTATAGATGTAGTGAGCGTTCCCGCCTCATAACCAAAGGCAAGCACAGCATACTCTGTTCCTGCATCCAAACCGCT
This sequence comes from Alistipes sp., assembly GCA_045654925.1. Taxonomy (GTDB): domain Bacteria; phylum Bacteroidota; class Bacteroidia; order Bacteroidales; family Rikenellaceae; genus Alistipes. Next base: position 60,691 of record JAZOOI010000006.1, read on the forward strand.
GAAAGTACCCGCAACATTGCCCTCGCAGATGTAGTAGGCCAAGCCCGATGTACCATAAGTAGAGAATATATGGTTGAAGATAGCCTCGTCGGTACGCATCTTGGCTACCTCCTGCGCGTGGATTGGAAAGATAACATATGGATCAAGGGTTGTTGTGGTGGTCTCAATATCGAACGTAGACTGTGTCACGTTGCTGATATCCATAGTGATAACATTCTCCGAAGCAGGTATCTCACCCACCTCGAACCACTTATACGACACCTCGCTTAGGCGCTCGCACTTATCGTTCCACTTGAAGGCAAAGGCCAGATACTCGGTATTTGCCATAGCCTCGAACTCATACTCCGTGGCCAAGTAGTCGGTATTATACTCAAAAGTCTCGGCAAGGGTGTAGTCCCACGCTGCATAGTCCTCGATAATCTTCGCAACAACAGCATCTGCAGCCTTATTCACATCGCCACCATAGAGCTCGAAATCCTCGCGTGTAATAAGGTTATTGAAGTAGGCAACGCCCTCATGCGAAGGGGTAATGCTAATCTTTGCGATAGCACGATTTACCTCGACATTGATATCGTAGGTCACGTCGTTACCCTCGTAGGGTGGCTCAGTAGAGAACTCAGCATGGAACACGCGTGAGGTAACCATACCCGTTGATGTTAGACCATAGATATAGACCACATAATCGGTATTGGGATCGAGACCCGCCATACGTATATTTGAGTGAGAACCACGACTAAGAACTGTCGACAGATACTCCTCAAGGGTCAATCCCTCCTCCTCAGCAACGCCATTGTAGTAGCGCATATCCTCATTGAGCAGCTCCTCGGTAGTGAAAGTCTCGAACCAGTCACGGCCCACAATCTGACCAATCCATGTAGTGTTCTCGTCGAGTGCCGAGACAGAGAATGTAACAGATGTGGCATCCACGCTCTCCACATGAAGCTTCAAAGGGGCATCGTAGCCCTTCTGGCGTATGGTGAGCCTATTTTTCTCGGAGCCATACGATAGGTCAAGCGTTGCAACACGCTCCTCGCCATCGTTCTGCGCCACGCTAAGCTCAACCACCGTATCGCCAATCTTATCGATAGAGAGCCACTCCTCGTCGCAATCAACCTTAAGCACCTCGCCCTCAATACGGTTTTTGACATCGTAGTTGAAGCGCAAGGTCTCGGCATCGACACCCACCTCTATCTCACTATTATAGAGAATGATACCACTATCCTCGAACTCGTCGCCACCGCGCTCACACGCCACAAAACCCACAAGCGCAGCACTCATAAGTACTACGCACAAAAGTAATCTTTTCATCAGTAAAATCTATTAAAGATAGGGAGTACCCAATGGTCATCGGACACTCCCTAAATAGTCATTGCTTAGAACTTTGAGATAGCGCGCTTCTGAACCTTGATTGCACTCTTCTCAGGGATATTAACCTGCTTTGCCTCAGCCTTCTTAAGACTCTCTGAGCGTGTTGACATCTCATCGGCCGACAACATCTTACCAGTCCAGCTACCTGTGATGTTGTTGTCGCAATCGTCATATACGTCGAACTCAACAGTTACAGTGCCGTCGCCATTATCTTCTACCGACATTGTACCATCAACGAATGGTGCCATTGTAAAGCCGTCATCGGTGTGGTACCATGCGCCCACCATATAGCCATCCCAATCGATGTAACCTGGGTATGAGGTATATGCCTCAAATGTATCGTTGATTGCGTACTCACCGAAGAACTCTGTTGTGCTGTTAGCGCCAGCCAAAACGTCGAACTGCACGAAGTCACCCGCCTGGTCGTTAGGCATAACAGCAAATGTCCAATTCATATAGCCAGTCTCATAATAGTCGCCATAGTACTGATAGTAGAGGGTGTGGTCGTCGAAGTTGCAGAGATAATCCTCCCACAATGTAGAGTATGGACCCTCACCACCGCCTTCACCACCGCCTGATGAGGCGTCAGTCACAAGGATATCGCCAGAGAATGTCACAACGTGGTGCGCACCAGCAATCATAAGGTCAGCAACAACACCATCCTCGCTGATGGTAACAGTACCTGATGTAATGGCCGATGATACAGCATAGTCCCAACCCTCTGCATCCATAATGTAGTATGCCGAGTATTGTGCGCCAATTGTAAATGGATCTGAAGAACCGTTGTCAATAGTGTAAGTACCATAAGGAATAGCAAGACCCTCCTCAGCGTTTACCAACTCGCTATAGAGGTCGAAGCGATAGTATGTAGCATTTGGCAACTCCCAGCCATCAGCATCTACGCCCATGTCAGAGAGGAAGAAGTAGAAGTTATCAGCAACGCCTGGGGTGTACTGATCGCCATAGTAGTAGGCATAAGCATATTTTGCATCAAGCTCTCTATCCTCACCGCCAGTATTCACCTCGCGCTTATCCTCGATGGTGCTTGTGCCAGCGAAGGTAACCTTGTGCTTCTCGCCCTGGATTGTTGCTGTTAGCACACATGAGCCATCAGCAGCAACAACAAGCTCGGCAGCATCAAAACCAACCTCTACCTCGATTTCAGACGAGTTGGTCTTCATATAGCAAGAATATGAGGTTCCAATAGTACCAACAGCCATAGTATCGTTAACATCCAATGTATAGGTACCCTCAGGAAGTGGAATATAACCATTCACTGCCTCACCCTCATACAATGCACCATAGACATCAAGCTGATAGTAGATAGAGTTGGTAAGAAGATTACCCTCCTCGTTAAAACCATAATCAGAGAAGAAGATATAGTAGTTACCAGCATCTGGAGTGTAGTAGTCGCCATAATACTCGCCTGTGAGTACCTGCGCCTCGAAGACTACGCCATCCTCTGGCTCCTCAGCCTTAGCAGCCTGCTTTACAGCAACCTCAAACGACTGTGAGCCATAGCCAACAACAACCTTAGTCTCACGAGCCTCGCCCTCGTTAGCAGCTACGGTAAATACAATATCATCAGCTACTGCAATGTCGCTAACCCACTCAGCAGCACATGTAGCCTGAACTGCTATTGGCTCTGTGCGTGTCTCCTCAGCGAGTTCATATTTGATGACACCGACACCACCCTCTGCTGTAAAATCAAGAGTATCTTCCGATGTAAGTTTCAACACAGTAGTCGTTTCAGGCTCTGGCTGTGGTTCTGGTTGTGGTTCTGGTTGTGGTTCTGGTTCACAAGCTGCGAATGCCAATGGCAAGCACAACAAAAGATAGAATAATTTTTTCATAATATTAGATTTTAGTTTGTGTTCTCTGCTTTCAGCTATGCAAAGTTATAAAAAATTTCCTCAATTCAGCAACAAAATTATAAATAAATATAGTACCTTTGTGAAAATTTCGAGAGTATGGCAATTACTATAAAGGCAAAATTTAAGTGTAGTTCCGAGAAGATATCGCAAGTACCCAAAGACGACCTCAAGGATATAGCCTTCATTGGCCGCAGTAACGTGGGTAAGTCGTCGCTGGTGAATATGCTAACAGGCATCAAGGGTCTGGCTAAGGTATCGGGAACACCTGGCAAGACAAAGCTTATAAACCACTTCATAATAGACGACAGTTGGTATCTTGTCGACCTGCCAGGCTACGGCTATGCTCGTGTATCGAAGTCTACACGCGGCGAGTTCTCGAAGCTCATATTAGACTATGTTCTCAAGTGCGAGAAGATGCACTTCCTCTTTGTGCTTGTTGACTCACGCCTCAAGCCACAGAAGATAGACCTCAACTTCATAAACCTTCTGGGTGAGAATGGCATACCCTTTGGTATCATCTTCACCAAGGCGGATAAGCTATCACAAGCACAGCGTAACCGCAACATTAAGAGCTACAAAGAGACTCTCGGTGAGCTTTGGGAGGAGCTTCCTCCAATGTTCATTTCCTCAAGCGAAAAGGGCACTGGCCGCGAGGAGATATTGACATTCATCGAGGAGTGTCTAGCAAATTATTAGCAAATAAGCGTCGAAAAAGTTGTTTATTCGGCTTATTTGCCCTAACTTTGTCCAAAGTTACAAAACCTTACTTAAATTATATTATGGCGATCCACAAAATCAAATTCTTCGCAGGCCGCGGTTCACGTTACCTCGCCGAGAAGATTGCTGCCGAGTATGGCATTCAGCTCGGCGACTCGGATGTCCTACAGTTTAGCGACGGCGAGTTCCAGCCATGCTTCCACGAGTCTATTCGTGGCTGCACAGTATTTATCATTCAATCAACATTCCCACCTTCAGACAACTTGATGGAGCTTTTGATGATGGCAGATGCTGCACGCCGTGCCTCAGCACACCAGGTTATCGCCGTTATCCCTTACTTCGGTTGGGCTCGTCAGGACCGCAAGGACCGTCCACGTGTACCTATCACCGCACGCCTCGTTGCTAACATGCTCATCGCAGCAGGTGTTCAGCGTGTGATGACCATGGACCTCCACGCCGATCAGATTCAGGGCTTCTTCGATCTACCAATGGATGCTCTCTACGCATCAGGTATCTTCGTGCCTTACATCCAGAAGCTTCAGATTCCAGACCTCTCTATCGCCTCACCAGATATGGGTGGTGCAAAGCGCGCATCGTCATACGCTAAGCACTTCCAGGCACCTATCATCATCTCGCACAAGGAGCGTGCTAAGGCTAACGTCGTTGGCTCAATGACCGCTATCGGCGAGGTTGAGGGTCGCAACGTCATCATCGTGGACGATATGATCGATACTGCTGGTACCATCTGCATGGCTGCTAACATGCTTATGGACAAGGGCGCTAAGAGCGTGCGTGCTGCCGTTACCCACCCTATACTCTCAGGCAAGGCTTACGACCGCATCAACGAGAGCGCTATCCAGGAGGTTATCACAACAGATACCATTCCTTTGAAGGAGGGTGAGGACTTGTCTAAGTTCACCGTGCTCAGCGTAGCTCCAATCTTTGCTGATGTTATCGAGCGCGTACATAACTACAAATCTATCTCATCTATCTTCTACCGATAGTCTGATACGATAGTCGCGTCATGCGACACATACACCACCCGAGGGCAACTTTCGTAAAACGGCCCTCGGGTGTTTTTATATACCCCGCCCACTAAGCTCAAACAATATTGAGGGTAACACACAATAAAAGATAGGCTCTACTCGTTACATTCACAAATAATTACACAAACACCACCACACTATGAAAACGATGAGCCTTAAAAGAGGAGTACTTCTTCTCGCCTCCTTTGCAGCACTACTTATGGCACCAACAGCAGCATTAGCACAAAGTAAGCTACTGAAATCAGTAACTAAGATGACAACCTCTACCGCGAAGAGCGCCACAAAACGTTTAGGCATTAAGACACCGGTGCCGATACCATCCATAGCGGCAAAGATAGATACGAAGAGTACTACAGCCTCAACGCAGAACTTATTAAATAGCCGACAGCTACGCATAATCGCCCTGCCTCAGATTGATAGCACAACGTTTAATAATAGGCCAGCCATAAATAGTCTTCCTGCATCGCACATAGCGCCATGTGCATTAGATACACGTTTATTCGATACGTTGTTAGATGCACAGCAGCACATGAGCAACAAAGAGTATGACAAGGCGAAAGAGTTAGTGTTGCCCCTTGCCGAGGAGGGAAATATGAATGCTCAATACCTCATGGGCGCCATATACATATTATCAGATGGTGAAGATAGGGACATCAACATAGCAATGTCATGGTTTAAGCGAGCAGCCGAACAGGGGCACGAGGCAGCACAAATGATGGTAGCCGAGATTGAAAAATCCAATATGAAGGCTAAAGCCTCATATTAGGTCACTAATAACATGCACGGCGTAACACTATTAATAGTAGCAACATCGACACTTATCACATGATGAGAGACCGTAGAAATAGCCGTTAAGCATAAAAAAGAGAGAAAAATTCATCTTTTTCAAAAAAAAGTTTACAAAAAGTTTGGAGTATTAAATATTTTGTCTACCTTTGCACCCGCAATCGAGAAGTTTCGGGATGTAGCGCAGTCCGGTTAGCGCACCTGCTTTGGGAGCAGGGGGTCCCAGGTTCGAATCCTGGTATCCCGACAGATAGAGGGTCGTAGTAATACGACCCTATTTTTTTGATATTACGAACTTGGCTGAGTGGCACCAACATATTGGTGCCATTGTTTGTATGGGGAGGGTATTATTGTGCAAGCACAAATCCCTCCCCATTACAAACAGCGACTACGTCGACACTCAGCATATATCCAATAATACAGTCGCTATACCGCATTACTCACATAAGGCAGGTTGAGCCGATAGAGAGGTGTTTATGGCTCGGGCATAGCCCTGCGCTTAAAAGGTATCGGCTCTACGGCTTTGCCGTTCGAATCCTGGTATCCCGACAGATAGAGGGTCGTAGTAATACGACCCTATTTTTTTGCTTTATCGTAAAAGTTGCTGAGTGGCACCACATAGGTGCCTATGTTTGAATGGGGAGGGTTTTATTGTGCAAGCAGGAAATTTAGTCTGGGTGGCACCACATAGTGCTTCTGTTTGCATAGTGCATCATAGAGCTGTTGTTGGCATAGTTTGTGTCGTTGTTCGTGGCGTAACCAAAACACTATATTATGAACAACACAAAACACACTACCGCCACAACAGCGGTATATGGCTCGGAGGAGATGTTGCGCCCCGCGCCAACGATGACAATCCCCGAGCACCCCACAACACCCGAGATTGCCTATCGCATGGTCAAGGATGAGACATATGCCGAGACACAACCTCGCCTCAACCTCGCGACATTCGTGACAACCTACATGGATGAACACGCCACACGCCTCATGAACGAGGCCGTAGGCATGAACTACATCGACCAGACGGAGTATCCACGTGTAGCTGTCATGGCATCGCGATGTATAAACATCCTTGCCAACCTATGGAACACTCCCGAGAAGGGCGACTCTAAGACGGGAGCTCTCGGCATAGGCTCATCGGAGGCCTGCATGCTCGGTGGTGTCGCCGCATGGCTACGCTGGCGCAAACGCCGCATGGCCGAGGGCAAGCCGTACGACAAACCAAACCTTGTGATGAGTACAGGCATGCAGGTGGTATGGGAGAAGTTCTGCCAGCTATGGCAGATAGAGCTACGCCAGGTGCCTCTAACGCGCGAGAACCGCACGCTATGCCCCAAGGAGGCTATCAAGCACTGCGATGAGAATACTATATGTGTAGTACCTATTGCGGGTGTCACATGGACAGGCCTCAACGACGACATAGAGGCGTTAGACAAGGAACTTGACGCCTACAACAAGGCTACGGGCTACAACATACCGATACACGTAGACGCTGCATCAGGTGGCTTCATATTACCATTCATAAGTCCTAAGACAAAGTGGGACTTCCGCCTAAAGTGGGTAGCCTCGATATCTACCTCTGGTCATAAGTTCGGCCTTGTATATCCAGGTCTTGGTTGGGTGATATGGCGCGACAAGAGCTATCTACCAGAGGAGATGTCCTTCTCGGTGAACTACCTCGGCGCTGAGGTAACACAGGTCGGACTCAACTTCTCACGCCCCGCAGCGCAGGTGCTCGGCCAGTACTACAACTTCATACGTCTTGGCTGGGAGGGTTATCGCGACATACAGCACAACTCGATGGAGATTGCGCGCTACTGCCACGAGCGCATAGGTGCCATGGAGTGCTTCGAGACATACTCCAAGGAGGTGGTAAATCCTCTCTTCATATGGTCTCTTGCCGAGGAGTATGAGCGCACAGCCAAGTGGACACTCTACGATCTGCAGGCGGCCCTGCAGCAGAGTGGCTGGATGGTGCCCGCCTACTCCATGCCTAAGGATATCGAGGATATGACGGTGATGCGCGTTGTCGTACGCCAGGGCATGTCGCGCGATATGGCTGATATGCTTTTGAAGGATATTGCCAATGCCGTGGCGGAGTTTGAGAAGCTGAAGTACCCCACCACCTCACGTCTTAAGTGGGAGGCTCAAGAGAAGCAGCATGGCAAAGTCTTCACACACTAAGACATGAAAAAGCCCTGGATGGGACATACTATGCGTATTTCCCATTCAGGGCTTCGATTGAAGCGTCGCTAATGCGCCGCTATCACAACAAAGTATTACTCCTTGATGTTTGGCAACTCAAGACCATAACCCTTCTTAGTATCCTCACGCTTGAGAAGCATACCGATGAAGAGGGCTGCAACACCGAATGATGAGAAGATGATCATTGGCACTACATATGAGCCAGTAGCATCGTTAACAGCACCGATAACGATAGGCACGAGGAGAAGACCAATATTCTGAATCCAGAAGATCACGCAGTATGCTGAGCCAAGGATACGATTGTCGATAATCTTTGGTACTGATGGCCACAAAGCAGCAGGCACCAATGAGAATGACACACCAAGGATGGCGATGATAGCCACTGCAAGACCCTGTGATGGGAATGCTGGGAGAAGGAATGCAAAGCATAGGTGGCAAGCAATCATGATGATAGAACCCACCATAAGCATCGATGCGGCCTTACCCTTACGGTCGATGAAACCACCGAGGAATGGGGTGAGACACATAGCGAGGATTGGGAAGCAGCTGAAGAGCTGAGCACCAGTGTCGCTATCTACATCGAGTGTCTTTGCAAGGAAGTCGGGAGCAAACTTCTGGAATGGGAAGATAGCTGAGTAGTAGAGCACACACATCAAGGCTACCAACCAGAACATCTTGCTTGTGAAGATATTCTTCAAATCAGAGAACTTGAACTCCTCCTCAGAAGCATCCTCAGAGATCTCACCACACTCCTTAAGCTGCTTGTCGAACTTACGGTCCATAACGCAGAATACGAAGTAGAATATAAGACCGATCATAAGGAGGATAGCACCAAAGAGTACAGGTGCAGAGACCTCCGAGCCGCCAGCCTTATATACAACAGGTGAGAGCCACATAGCAGCGAAGACACCAAGACGTGCGATAGACATCTCGAGGCCCATAGCCATAGCCATCTCCTTACCCTTGAACCACTTAGCAATAGCCTTAGACACGGTAGTACCCGCCATCTCGCAACCACAACCAAAGATCATGAAGCCCACACATGCCAAAAGAGCAGTGCCTGGGAGGTCAAAGATACCCCAATTTGTCATTGTTGCATTAAGCTCCGATGTTGCAAAGGCCTCGCTAACAGCGTAGTACTTGATACCAGCACCGATAACCATCAATGATGCTGACAAGAGACCTGTGAAACGGATACCCATCTTATCGAGGATGATACCTGCGAAGATGAGGAAGAAGAAGAATACGTTAAGGAAGTACTCTGAAGCACCATAGGTACCATAAGTAGTACTTGACCAGCCAAGTGATGACTCGAGGTTATCCTTCATAGGAGAGAGGATATCCACGAACATGTAGGCGAAGAACATCATCAGCGAGATAAGGATTACCGCTGACCAACGTGCAAACACTGAGTCGTTAAGTTTGCGCTGAATTGTTTGAGTCATAATAAAAATTTTTAGGTTTATAAATTATTGTTTTTCAAGTTTTTATTCTCTATTAGTGTGCTGCAATATGAAACTCACGCAATACGTCATAAGCCCTCTCAATGCCCAGCTCTCCCGCCTTCGAGAGGTCCATACACCCCTTACGTGTGTCCTTCATGAATATCTGCACAAGGCCTCGGTTATAGTAGGCCTCACCCATATTACCATCGAGCTCTATGGCCCTGGTATAGTCGTCGTAGGCCTCAGGCAACTTACCAGATATAGCCATAAGGTTAGCCCTATTATAGTAGGCCTCGGCAAACTCGGGGTATAGCCTTATCGCCTCGTTCATATCATCGATAGCCTCATCGTAGCTATACGTACGCTTCACGGTGGTATGCAGACGCTTCGAGGGGTCCGTATCGATATTAACGCTATGGTATGAGTTATCGATAGAGGATATAAAGTCTATCATCTCGGCACGCGCCGCCGCCCTATTCATATAGAGGAACGGATTTGTAGGGTTCAACTCTATAGCCTCGGTAAACGAGTTCACAGCACTTGTATACTGCTTGATGAGCAGCTGGCTTATACCGCGCTCGAAGTGGAGCGTCCAGCTAGGCTCATTGCTATCGCGTATAGCCTGCTCCAAGCGCTTATCGATGGCAACGAGAGTGTCAGGATCGATGTTCGTATGACGACAATCGAGGCGCAAGAGTTCATTATTGAACTTAGCACGGAAGTCCTTAAGGCGCTGTGTGCCGAAGCGCAGCATACGACGATCAACCACCACGCTATCCTGCTCGAGGAGCGTGAAGCGGAACATAGGTATGAGCGTGAGCTCTCCACTGCCAGCACCCTGCGTCGAGGCTATGCGCTCGAAGCTACGCTCCATAAGGCGGCTATCGAACGAGAGCAACTTATCGAAGCGTTGCGTTGTATCGGCGTATATCGAGTATGTAGAGTCCTTGAGGCGTGAGCGATACTCGGCAATCTTCTGCTCGGCGATACGCTCATCGCTCATTGCACCCCTCATATCGCGCTTCGAGCGGCGCAGATATCCACGGCTGATATAGGCATTTGCGAAGTCGGGATATAGCTCTATGGCACGAGTATAGTCATCAATGGCAGCATCGACATCTCCAAGTCGTGTATGGACAAGAGCCCTATTGTAGAAGACTAGGACATTGTCTGGCGCGAGTTCAGCAACAACATTTAGGTCGTCGAGCGCCCTATTATAGTCGCCAATAGAGGAGCGAACGATAGCTCGATTGAAGTATGCCAACGAGTTTATCGAGTCGAGCTCGATAACACGTCCAAAGTCATCTATCGAGAGCATTGGCCTATCGAGGTAGTCGTGCACAAGGGCACGATTGAAGAGCGCTGGCACATAGTTAGAGTCGCACTTGACAGCCCTATCGAAGTCCATGCATGCATCCTCATAGCGTCGCTGCTCCATCAGAAGAGCGCCACGACGGTTATAGCCATCGGGGTCCTCACGGTTTGTGCGTATGGCCATGTCGAAGTCACGATATGCCTCCACCGTATCCTTGAGATGTAGGTAGCTGAGACCTCGGTTGATATAGGCGTCCACACTACGCTTCTCATAGCGGATATAGAGGTTGAAGTCGGCAACAGCATCCTCAAACTGCTGATTTAGTAGACGCGTAACACCTCGGCTGTAGTAGGGGTCTGGTAGGTCGGGGCGCAACTCTATGGCGTGTTGAAAATCGCCCAACGCATCGTCGTAGTTACCCAAGCGTGTTCGGGTGATAGCACGATAGTAGTAGGCACCAGTGAAGACGGGGTTTAGCTGCACCGCCCTACTGAAGTCGGAGTCTGCACCTAGCAGATCATCCATATTGTACTTGGCAATGCCTCGCAAGAAGTAGGCATCGAAGTCCTCACCATCGTGACGCAAAAGCAGATTTAGTAGATCGATAGCCTCGCGGTACTCGTTATTTACCATACGCTGCTGCCCCAACCAGTAGATATAGTTACGGTTATACTGCGCCTCTGCCCTACCAGGGAGCAGACACACAGCAAACAGCACTATTATGGTGGTCAACAGTCGTCTCATCGCCATACAAACGCCTCGCAGCGTCACTTTAGTCTATTCGAGTTCGTAGCCAAAGCGCTTAAGTTGGTTATCGTTGTTACGCCAATCCTCCTGCACCTTGACATATAGCTCCAAGAAGACCTTCTTACCGAGGAATGCCTCAAGGTCATGGCGTGCAGCCTGACCCACACGCTTTAGTTTCTCGCCCTTATGACCTATGACAATACCCTTCTGCGAGGTGCGCGCCACATAGATGGTTGCCGAGATACGGTCGATAGTAGGCTCCTCCTTATAGGCCTCGATGGCAATCTCACATGAGTATGGAATCTCCTTATCGTAGTTGAGAAGTATCTTCTCGCGGATAATCTCCGAGGCGAAGAAGCGCAAGGTCTTATCCGTAAGCGTATCTTTGGGATAGAAAGGCTCACCCTCGGGCAGACGCTCAAGGATGAGGTTGAAGACGCCCTCAACGTTGAAGTTCTCCTTAGCCGAGCATGGGGCAATTATGGCATTGGGCAACAACGCCTGCCACTTCTCGACAAGGGCGGTAAGCCTATCGGGAGTTGTGATATCGACCTTGTTGATGACAACGATTGTTGGGATCTCCGACAAGCGCACCTTCTCGATGATCTCTGCCGAACGGTCACTATCCTCCACCGTGTCGGTGACATATAGCAAGACATCGGCATCGGTGATGGCGCCACGCACAAACTTCATCATCTTCTCCTGAAGCTTATAATTGGGCTTGAGGATACCTGGGGTGTCGGAGTAGACAATCTGGAAGTCGTCGCCGTTGACAATACCCATGATACGATGGCGTGTAGTCTGCGCCTTGGATGTGATGATAGATAGTTTCTCGCCCACAAGTTGGTTCATGAGTGTCGACTTGCCAACATTGGGGTTACCGATGATATTTACAAAACCGCTGCGATGTGCCATAATCTCAAAGTAATTATGTTATAATTAACTTGCAAAGATAGGCAAAATTTAGCTCAATAACAAATTTTATCGCACAAGGTTAAAAATAGTCCTCATGCGTAGCATGATGTCGAGATGAAATATAGGGGCGTATCGCGCTCTTTTATTAGCGCTATTATTGCTGATAATAGAAATCAATAAACTCATGAGCATCACAACATTCCATATCATTTCTCAAGCTAATGGACTCAACAATAGGACTCACCGTACCCGCCATATCCTGCACCATGGCATAGACCACAACATAGCTATTATCCCAGGGGTTGTGGATGATGTTTTTTTCTACTCTTTCCCCATATTGCATAAGCAGAGCAAAGAGCCTATCGTAGTTTTCGAGCATACCTAATTGATAGGTCGGATAACTATATATCTGCATTATGTTATCATTAGCAGTCGTGATACGATAGAAGTACCACATACCCTCGTCGCTTGCCGCCACCTCACTAATAGTAGGATCAAGGCTTAGGATATCCTCACGCTGATAGGGACCACACAGCTCAATACCCGAGATACTATTTTCGACATCAGGTGCTGATAATGTAGTAAATTCCAACGTTATAGCCTCGGTCGTCGGGGTGACAAATTGGTCGCACGATACAGGGTCATAGAAGCAGATTAGAGTCTGCTTGCTCGAAGCCATATAACCAGCACCTCGATAGAGGTCCTCACCCTTAAAGGCCTTAGGATGATGATCTGTAAGGGCAAGCATGGCAAGGGTGTAATCCTCCTCATCGCCCTTAATCATATGGCTGGGGACCACTCCACAACAGTAGGTTATGGTGTCGTTAGGAGGCGCAATAGCAACCTCAACATCGTACATACCAACATGCACAATCTCCAACTTAAACTCCAAAGTTGGAGGCACAGGGTCTGGCTCGGGCGTTGGCTGTATGTTGACATTGTGCGTGTCGCATCCGAAAAATATCAGCATCGTAAGGATCGTTAGGTATATCGCACTGGTTCTCATACACGTTTAGTTATAAAAACATTCACAAATATAAAAAAATTATGTAAGACAAGCAAATGACAGTATCGAGGCAAAGATTTTCAATTAAATTTTCAATCTTGTGAAACAAATAGTTCATAGCGTGCGTATATGTAGGCGTAAGTTTTGGAATAGAATTTGTAAGAAGAAATAGATTTTTATGCGTCAATTAAAGATTACCAAGTCGATCACCAACCGCGAGAGCGCGTCGTTGGATAAGTATTTGCAGGAGATCGGCAAGGAGGAACTTATCTCCGTGGAGGAGGAGGTAGAACTCGCCCAAAGAATTAAGAAGGGAGACCAGGAGGCATTGGAGAAGCTCACTAAGGCAAACTTGCGCTTCGTAGTATCTGTAGCTAAGCAGTATCAGAACCAGGGTCTTAGCCTTCCCGACCTTATCAACGAGGGTAACCTCGGTCTTATCAAGGCTGCCGAGAAGTTCGATGAGACACGAGGCTTTAAGTTTATCTCGTATGCCGTATGGTGGATTCGTCAGTCTATATTGCAGGCTTTGGCTGAGCAGTCGCGTATCGTACGTCTACCACTCAACCAGGTAGGCTCACTTAATAAAATTAATAAGGCCTTTGCCCGCTTCGAGCAGGAGCACGAGCGTACCCCATCTGCCGAGGAGCTTGCCAATGAGTTGGAGCTCCCAAAGGAGAAGGTAACCGACACATTGCGCGTTGCTGGTCGTCACATCTCTGTAGATGCGCCATTCGCTGATGGCGAGGACAATAGCCTCTTGGATGTATTGGTAAATACCGATTCTCCAAATGCTGATCGTGGCCTTATCAACGAGTCGTTGGCAACAGAGGTGGAGCGCGCCTTGGAGATACTCACTGAGCGTGAGCGCGACATCATCCGCTACTTCTTCGGCATTGGCTGCTCGGAGATGACCCTCGAGGAGATTGGCGAGAAGTTCGACCTTACACGTGAGCGTGTACGTCAGATTAAGGAGAAGGCTATTCGCAAGCTCCGCCAGTCATCACGCAGCGGCATTTTGAAGTCATACCTCGGCTAATAGCACGTAGGAAAAAATGCACAAAATAGGACCTTAGGGCCACATAGCCCTAAGGTCTTTTTTTTATGCCTTAAAAGATGACTCTTTTACCACATCAATAAAATTGTCCGACAAATTATTGAAAGTGGAGAATAATATACTATCTTTGCGGAGATAAACCTTTAAGCCATGAGAATTATACTATCATTTGCAGCACTCATTGCCACCCTATTTGTGGCATGCGAAACCACGACTACTCCTCCTCAAGGGGACGAGAAGAATCTCTTAATCACCGAGCGCATCATCAACATTGGCGCTGAGGGCGGAGAGGCAGAGATAGAGTACACCATAAGCCAGCCCACCGAGGGGATAGCACTTGCGGCAACAAGCGACGCAGAGTGGATCAATGATATAACCATCGCCGAGAAGATCACTTTCGCGGTTGATGCCAACACTGCATTAGAGCAGCGTGTAGGCTTCATCAACATCAGCTATGGTGCCGACAAATACACGATTGGTGTTCAGCAGGCGGGCGCTGAGAGTGGCAACGATAGCAGTCTGATAAAGATTTCCCTATCGCAGCGCAAGGTTACCATCCCTGCCAAGGGCGACACAAGCAGCATTGGCTATACTATCAGAGGTGCTGAGGGGGCGATACCCGAGGCATGTGTCGATGTAGACTGGATTAGCGACATCAGCGTAGATGCCGAGAGGGTGTCGTTCACCGTTGCAAAAAATAGCGACACCGAGAAGCGCGAGGCGACACTCACCCTAAGCTACGACACAGCCACCGCCACAGCAACAATCACCCAGGAGGGGAGCGTCTATGAGGTTGTACTCACCGCATCGGCAACAACTATCCGCGAGGGCGAGAGCGTGACATTCAACGTTGAGTATGCTAGCGAGGATGTCACTGCCGAGGCAAAGATTTATGAGTACTACACCCACGAGGAGATTGCAAACCCAATGACATTCAACGAGGCTGGCGAATATGCCTACTATGCCAAGTACGACAACATCTCGTCGAAGGTGCTATCTATTATCGTACACCCAGCGGCAGCCCCTGCATTCCCCGTAGATAGCGATGCCAACAACTACAACTTTAAGTATCGCATGTTGCTCATAGACCATACGGGTACTGACTGTGGCTACTGTCCCTATATGATGTCATCACTAAAGGAAATCGAGGCAGACCCTGCCTTCAACGACTACTTCAACATAGCTATGGCGCACTCATACAACACGAGTGACGCTGCATACTCAAGCACAGCACTCACCATACGCTACTACTATCAGAAGACATTAAATGTGCTTACGGGCTTCCCAACACTCACCTTCAACTACCAGTATGCAAACTCCGCTAGCAGCAATATCAGTAATATTAAGCAGCACTTCAATAAGCTGAAGAGGGAGAGTGCCGATGCAGCCGTTGCCGTTGCTGCAAAGCTCGATGGCGACAAGATTATCGTCAGCGCAATGCTAAAGTCGAAAGTCGCACGCCACTACAAGGTTAACATTCTGCTTCTTGAGGATGATATCTACAGTCCTCAGTCTAATGCTAACGAGAGTTGGATGCACTACCACAATAACGCCATTCGTGCAAGCTATGCTACCGTTAGCAATAGCGATATCACAGGCACTGAGTGGGGTTATGTGGGTGCTGAGACAACATCGAGCAAGGTCTTTGAGTTGCCTATCGATAACCCAAAATGGATAAAGAACAACTGCAAGGTACTTGTAATCATTGCAGCACAGGATGCTAACTATGGTAATAAGTACGAGGTGGTGAACACCACAATGTGCGACCTCGATGAGAGCAAGCCATTCGAGTACCGATAACAATACCTACTGATTGAGAATTACTAAAACTATAAAACAAAATGAAAAAGCTTTTTCTTCTCTTTGCACTATGTGCATTCACGCTGACAGCTTGCGACAACGACTCTAACACAGCCAATGTCGGCAAGCTCAAGCTAACATCTTCATCGGTAATGAATATCGATGCAGCTGGTGGTCAGGGCGAGATTACCTACACCTTCGTTTCGGAGGATGAGACACGCGCCAAGGCTGCACCTGAGGTTACTGCAGTTTGCGTTGTTGACTGGATTTCTGACATCGTGGTGAACACCAAGGATCGTAAGATCACCTTTAATGTCGCAGCAAACGATGGAAACGAGCGTGAAGCGACAATCAAGGTTGAGCACGGTACTGATAGCTTCCAGGTTATGGTAATGCAGGATGGCTCTTCTGCAGCTGATGTTAACTTCACAGCAACACATGTTGGTGGCACATTCTACGGTAAGTTCCTCACAGATGGCGGACAGACCGAGGGCTTCAACTACTTCGTGATTCTCTCTGACACACAGCCTCAGGCCATCACCTCTATTCCAGCATATGCCACTGAGTATCGCTTCGACATCTATGCTGGCGAGACTTCAGAGTTCAACCGTGAGGTACGCATTCCTGTAGGCACATACACCATCGATCACTCTCGCACAAGCCGCATTGGCACTATCGACGCATACCAGGATTGCAGCTACGTATACAACGCAAATGGCGTATCATCTGCATTCAAGGCTGGTACACTAACCGTAACCGAGGATAGCATCGTGGCAGATGTAACATTGATGAATGGCGAGGTTCACCACGTTGTATACAATGGTGCACCTATTATGGAGGATTATAGCGAACCAACATACGCTGACGTATACCCTGTAAGCCAGTACACCGACACGCTATCATTCAACGTTACTGGCGGTTACATGTATGCATACTATCGTGGCAACTGGTTTGGTGGCGACAACGACGTATGGTTCATGCACATGATTGAGCATAAGGTGGGCTTCAGCGGTGTATACATGATCTTCAACTTCATCGTTCCTAAGTCTGCTGGTGGCTTCAACAACCCTGAGGGCTACCTCGGCGAGTATACGCTTACTAACCCTAACGAGTCTATGGACTACACCTTCCCTGCTGGTCGCTTGCGCGACGATAGCCAGCAGCTCAACGCTTGGTATATGTACTGTATAAATGGTCAGATTGACATGTCGCAGGCTGCGCCTATCGTTGATGGTACAATCAAGGTAGAGAAGATTGACGGCAACACCGTTATCACTGTTGATGGTAAGGATGATGCTGGCAACGATATCAAGGGTACCTTCAGCGGCGTTGTTAACGAGCTTGAGAACCAGGGCACGATTATTCGATAGTTGACCCTTATAAACACTTATAAATGCAGAGTGGCACCCTTAAGGAGATGCCACTCTGTTATTTTATTGTTTCATGTCAGACTCCTGACGTACCCATATTAGATCTTCGATATCGTAGCCACGTGAGCGCGCAATATTGAGTATTGTACTCTTTGTCTCCTTGCTTATATGAGGTGTGCGCGATAGTATCCATAGATACTTGGGCGAGTGGCTACCGATGAGTGCCCACTCATACTCGTCACCAAGGGCGAGGATGTTGTAGTCGGAGTAGAAGATCCAGAAGAATGATACGCGCAGCTGCCCAGGGTGCTTACCCATCTTGGCACGACCCACCGATATCTTATGCTGACCATTTTTAGTGGATATACCGCTATTGGTCACAGATATTTTACCATCGGGCATCTGCTCATAGTAGGCCATGCAGCACTCCAAATGGCGCTCAAACGAGTGGTCGAAGCGCGCAATCTCATACCACCGTCCCATATAGCGTTTAAGGTCCACGCTGCTCACCGTAGTGCGATTTATAGTGCGTGGCTGTGCATTACAACCAAGCGTAGCAAGGAATGCAACAATGACACTCATAAAATAACCTCTCTTCATAATAATAACGTTTTACACGTTTAGTACATTTATAGTGCCACAAAATGGATGATGCTCTTCTATATTACGAATTATTATACTATCTTTGTGACAAAGAGATTTTATTATACTATGGCAGATAACTACTTAGAGAAGCGCATGGAGGACTACCGTCAGCAGCAGCCCGCAAAGCGACGTACAGCCACACTGCGCAACCTACTACTACGCAACCGCAGCTATCGCGGCTATGACGCCTCATTTATAGTTCGTGAGGACCAACTACGACGCATCATCGAGGTGGCTACACTATGTCCTTCGGCACGCAACCAGCAAGTGCTACGCTTCCGCCCCGTCATGGACGAGGAGGCGCGTGCCATGCTTAGCCATATACGCCTTGGCGGTGCTCTCCCCGAGCTTAGACTACCCTTTGCAGGCACCGAGCCTAATGCCTTCATAGTGATATGCTCAACGGTCGAGGAGTCGAAGTATGTCGATATGGACCTCGGCATTGTGGCGCAGTCGATGCTATTGCAGGCAACGGAGATAGGCTTGGGTGGTATATGCATTGGAGCCTTCGACCACGAGCCTCTACGCGAGCTACTCGCCCTACCCTATGAGCCACTCCTTGTGCTCGCCATAGGCAAGCCAGCGGAGCATATAGAGCTTAAGCCCTGCAACGCGGGCGACACCCTCACCTACTACCGCGAGGAGGGCGTGCACTACGTTCCAAAGATTAAGATTGAGGACCTAATAATAAAATAGATATGCGAAAGAGTCTATTTACATTATGCGCCCTTATGTTTGGCATCGCAGCCATGGCGCAAGATAAGACCCCCTACTGGGAGCAGCCTGAGGTTTATGAGATAAACAAGCTACCAGCGCGTGCCTCACTCACCCCCTACCCCTCGGCCAACGAGGCGCTACTACGTGGCGACTCCAAATGGGTTATGGACATTAGCGGAGAGTGGCTCTTCCACTGGACAGCAACACCCGCCGAGGCACCCGAGGGCTTCGAGGCTGTGAACTACGACGACAGCGAGTGGGACACAATAGCCGTGCCTGGCAACTGGGAGATTGAGGGCTACGGCTACCCCATCTACACCAATGTTAACTACCCACACCCCAAGAACCCGCCATTCATTCCGCATGACGACAACCCAACAGGATGCTATCGCCACACCTTCAATATCCCCGACGAGTGGGAGGGTCGTCGAATAATCCTCCACTTCGAGTCGGGATTAGCAGCTATGCACGTATGGCTCAATGGACAGGAGGTAGGCTACTCAGAGGGTACAAAGACAGCCGTTGAGTTCGACATCACGCCATACACGACCACAGGCAAAAACACCCTTGCAATCAAGGGCTTCCGCTGGGCTGATGGCTCATATCTCGAGGACCAGGACTTCTGGCGTCTCTCGGGCTTTGATCGTGGTGTGAAGGTGTACTCGGTGGATAAGGCTCGCATCGCCGATCTATTTGTTGTTGCCGACCTTGACGAGAGCTATACAAGCGGACTTTACAATGCTACAGTGAGCCTCGAGAATAGCGATAGCAAGACCTTCAAGGGCGTTCTTGAGGTATCGCTGATGAAGACATGGTACAACTACTCAAAGGAGCAGTTTGTATGCGACAAGGCGATAACAAAGTTCACCAAGAGCGTGACTATCGACGCCAACAGCTCGCTCGACGTAGAGTTCAACCGCACCCTCGGCAACATCGCCGCATGGAGCAACGAGGACCCAAGGCTCTACACCACACTTGTGACACTCAAGGACACCAAGGGCAACACAATAGAGAGCACGGCATGCAACACGGGCTTCCGCAAAGTAGAGATTAAAGATGGCGTCTTACTACTCAATGGCAAGCGTCTGCTAATAAATGGTGTAAATATCCATGAGCACAACCCTGCTACGGGTCATGTCATTAGCCGAGAGATTATGCTCAAGGATATATGGCTTATGAAGCAGCACAACATCAATGCAGTGCGCACAAGCCACTATCCTCAGCCTACGGAGTGGTACGACCTGTGCGACATCCACGGCATTCTGCTTGTCGATGAGGCAAATATCGAGGCCCACGGCTGCGGCACAGGCTATCATAAGTCGTATCCCGAGTTCCACCCATCGCACCGTGACGAGTGGAAGGGCACACACCACGACCGTGTGCGCTCTATGGTGGAGCGTGACAAAAATCACCCATCGGTAATCATCTGGTCGATGGGCAACGAGAGTAGCGATGGTGAGGTATATGGCGAGATGTACGAGTGGATACACCAGCGCGACAAAACTCGCCCCGTGCAGCTCGAGCAGGGTTATGGTGGCGCACATACCGACATAATATGCCCTATGTACTCGCCATTTAGCGAGCTTGAGGCATATGCCTCACGCAAGCTCTCGAAGCCATACATACTATGTGAGTATGCCCACGCCATGGGTAACTCTACGGGTAACCTTCGCGAATTCTATGACATCATGTCCCTTAGCCCACATATGCAGGGAGGCTTTATCTGGGACTGGGTAGACCAGGGCATTGATGCCACAGGTCGTGACGGCAGACACTATTGGGCATATGGCGGCGACTTCGGCGCATGGATGTATACCCACGATGAGAACTTCTGCTGCAATGGTCTTGTGCTACCCAACCGCGAGCCACACCCAGGACTTATGGAGGTTAAGAAGGTATATCAAGATATAGAGTTCGAAATTATCGATGGCAAGGTGCGTATATACAACAACCACAACTTCACCGACTTATCGAAATATAGTTTCCGCTACGCTGTGAAGTGCGAGGGCAAGATTATCGATCAGCGAACATTGGAGGGTGTAAAATGTGCACCTAACGACTATGTCGATATTGCCATAACACTTCCCAAGATGGAGGATAGCAGAGAGTATACCATAGAGTTTGAGGCTACGACGACTATGCACAACATCACCAAGCCAGGAACATCCGAGACAATAACATTAGCCACCGAGCAGATAGTATTGTCCCCCTACGACTTCTCACACAACCTACCTGAGGGCATAGTTGAGATTGAGGAGGGTGACGGCTGGTTGGCAGCCTATGCTGGTGAGTGTGGCGTACTCTTTAACACCAAGACGGGAGCTTTGGCGCGCTACATTGCAAATGGGCGCGATATAATGTCGCAGCTTCCCGAGCCATGGTTCTGGCGCGCACCAACCGATAATGACTGGGGTGCTGGCTTCCAGCGCACCGCAAACGTGTGGCGCACAAACCGCCGTAAGGCACTTGGCGCAACGGTCGAGAAGCACGATGACAGAGTTGTTGTGCGTGGCGAATACCTCCTTGTAGATGCCCCTTCGAAGTGGATTACCACCTACACCTTTATGGCAGACGGAGCACTCAAGGTAGAGGTTGAGTGGCAGCGCGAGGGTGAGTATGTACCCGAGCTACCACGTCTCGGCATGCGCATGATATTCCCCCAGGAGTACAAAAACCTTAA
The DNA here is from genome assembly GCA_045654925.1 of Alistipes sp. Lineage (GTDB taxonomy): Bacteria > Bacteroidota > Bacteroidia > Bacteroidales > Rikenellaceae > Alistipes. The sequence goes on from JAZOOI010000006.1 coordinate 82,384, forward strand.
ATACTATGGTCGTGGACCATGGGAGAACTACTCAGATCGCAACGAGTCGTCGTTTATTGGCTACTATGAGCAGTCGACCGACGAGCAGCTATTCCCATACGTACGCCCACAGGAGTCGGGCAATAAGACAGATGTACGCTGGGTGGAGCTCACCAACGACTATGGCATGGGTATCCGCGTTGATGGATTGCAGCCGCTGAACATCAGTGCCATGCCTTACCGCTCGGAGGATCTCGACCCAGGACTAACGAAGAAGCAGATGCACTACTCCGACATAGAGCCACGCCGCGAGGTAGTACTACATATCGACCTTGCACAGCGAGGTCTTGGTGGCGACGACTCATGGGGAGCTGTGCCACACGAGCCATACCGCTTAGAGAGTGACAACTACTCTTACGGGTACATTATACGACCTATAAGTAGGTAAAAGATGAGGGTGTCACAACAAACGTTGGACACCCTCAAATATTTAGGCTTTAGCCTCACACGCCTCATATTCCGAGGATAGCGATGCCATAAGGTTCGGCACCGTATCTATCTTCTCGGCACGCCACGCATTGGCACCAGCAAAGGCATATCCATGGTCGAGACGCCCCTTATAAGCGTTAAATAGTGCCAACATTATGCAGTAGGGGCTATGCACAACATCGCACGTCTTGATGCAGTTATAGGCACACTGCTTTGGTTTGGTAAGACCCGCCTTCACCGAGTCAAGGAACGAACTTCGCACAGCGCGACCAGGCATACCCACAGGGCTCTGGATAATCTCGATATCCTCCTTCGAGGCCTCGATATACGCCTGTTTGAAGTTCGCATCTGCATCACACTCCTCGGTGGTTACAAAGCGTGTTCCCATCTGCACACCAGAAGCACCCAATGACATTATGTTGTAGATATCCTCACCGGTATAGATACCTCCCGCAGCAATGACAGGGATATGGCAGTTACGCTCCTCTGCAAAGCTGTTTACCACCTCAACGACCTGTGGCACGATCTGCTCGAGGCTAAACTCCTCATCAAATATCTGCTCACCTCTATATCCGAGGTGTCCGCCCGCCTTTGGGCCCTCGACGACAATGGCATCGGGCACATAGCGATACTCCGCCCACCATTTCTTGCATATTAGCTTTGCGGCACGCGCCGAAGAGACTATAGGTACCAACTTTGTCTTAGCACCCTCAACAAGGAAAGATGGCAAGTTGAGTGGTAGGCCCGCACCCGAGAAGATGACATCGGCCTTCTCCTTAATTGCGGTGCTCACCATATCCGAGAAGTTGGACATGGCAACCATCACATTAACACCAATTATACCTTTGGTCTTCTCGCGAGCTTTGCGAAGCTCCTCCTTGAGACCCTCGATAGCTGCATCAGCCACCGACTTAGCCCTATCCTTATAAATCAAGCCTAATCCGGCTGACGATATTACACCGACACCACCTGCGTTAGCCACTGCCGAGGCCAAACCCGAAAGCGAAATGCCTACACCCATGCCGCCCTGAACGATGGGAAGACGAGCGACAAGGTCTCCAATTTTCAACGATTTCATATATTTTGATAATTAATAATGTGGATTAACTTTGCAAATATATGAAATTTAGACCAAAAAAGTGTCGCTAAAAGATTAATTTTTAGCGACACTCAATATCCTAAGTTCCGAAAAAGGACAAATATATCTTATCTTTCCACCTTGAGCAACGACGAGTCACCATAGCTCAAGAAGCGGAAGTCGTGACTGAGTGCATAGTCATATATCTTATGCCAATCGCCCCCCACATAGGCGCTAACCAAGAGCAGTAGTGTTGACTTTGGCTGATGGAAGTTAGTGATAATATACCTAACAATGCGGAAACGGTAGCCAAGAGGGGTAATCATAATCTGTGTGGCCGCCTTCAGCTGCTCCATTTCACACTCCGTCATATAGTCATAGAGACACTGCAACGCCTCCTTGCCGGTGAACTCTGCGGGAATATCGTAGAGCTCCCACTGCCCAATTACGCGCTCCGTAGCAGGCTCTCCGGTGCTCCTTATACGCCATGCCAAGGCTATTAGCGACTCAAGAGTACGCACCGAGGTGGTGCCAACAGCAACAATGCGGTCTATTCGCTCCAAGAGGTTGCGAAGTGTGTCACGTGTAACAATAAAGTGCTCGGTATGCATCGCATGGTCAGCAGCATTATCATCCTTAACAGGGAGGAAGGTGCCTGCACCAACATGTAGTGTGACGCCCTCGAAGCCAAAGCCCTTGCCACGCATCTCATCCATAAGCTCCTGGGTGAAGTGGAGACCTGCAGTAGGGGCAGCCACCGAGCCCTCAAACTTAGCATATACGGTCTGGTAGCGGGTATTATCTATATCCTCGCTATCGCGGTTGAGATATGGTGGGATAGGTATTCTACCGAGCGTCTCCAACACCTGGCCGAATGTCATATCGGCTGTCCAGCGGAAGCGTACGATATGTTCACGTGTACCACGCTCGGCAATCTCGGCGCTGAGTCTATGGCTCACACCATCGACCTCGAAGTCGATGAATATCTCGCCCTCCTTCCACTTCTTAAGATTACCCACAACGCAGCTCCACTCCGACATACCACGCACACTAAAGGCGTGCTCATAGTCGGCGGGGGCGTGAGGCTCCAAGCAGAAGACCTCGATACGTGCACCCGACGCCTTATGCATTATTATGCGCGCGCGCACAACGCGCGTATTATTAAATACGAGCAACGACTCCGCTGGCAGATAATCCGCAACATTGGCAAAGCGGCTCTCACCGATGGTACCATTATCGTAGATGAGCAACTTCGACTGCGAACGCTCCGCCAAAGGGAACTTGGCGATACGCTCATCCAAAAGCTCATAGTTATAGTCGTTGATATCTATATGTCGCTCCATACTACTTAATATCGAAATTTAGCAACACCTTATCACCCACAAGCACCTTATAGTTATCGCCCGCCTTAACCTCAAACTGCTCTGGTGAGCCGAGGTATATAAGGTCGCCGATGCGCAAGGTCATGGCCTCGGAGAGAGTGCTCACCACCCTATCGACCGTAAAGCGCATATCCGACAACTTGATATGAGCCCTCACCTCATCGTTAATCATAAAGGTAGCACCCTCGAGCATAGCGTCACGGCCAAGGCTATCGAGCGATAGTGCCGACGAGTGGTCGAAGCCCACAGCCTCATCCCATGGCAAGCCCTCGGCACGTAGCTGCTCCAATCTGTCGACCTGGGTAAAGCTAACACCTGCCATCACAGTATCGACGCATCGCGAGGCAAACCTCTCGCCTATGCACTTAGCAAGGCGCGAATTGCGCACAACGATATGTGGCTCGGCGATGACACGGCCAACGCCATCGGGGATATAGAAGGCATCGTTATTGCGCAGAAGCGCAGTATCTGCCTTTAGATAGAAGCGTGGCGCATCACCCTCATGGGCATAGTTATTTATAATGTGTATCAGTTTCATCGTTGAAGAGATTTTACAATATCCTTAGCAAAACGCTCCGAGGCATCCTCCTTGCCCATCATCGTGCGCAGCTCGTCAAAGTCACGAAGCATGCGCTCACGCTGCGAGCCGCCCTCCATAAGAGAGCTAACCTCATCACATAGGCTATTCATATTCACCCTTGCCACAACAACCTCCTTGACAGCCTCACGATTGAGGTTTATATTCACAAGAGAGATATATGGTATACGCAAGAAGTAGGGTTTTAGTTTTTCATAGAGCCATGGCACCTTATAGAGTACCACCTCAGGGATGCCCATAAGGGCTGTCTCGAGGGTTGCTGTGCCCGACGTAACTATCGCCACCTCGGCCATCGCAAGGGTCTCCTGGGTTTTATCGACTAAGATGCGCACATCGCTACCCTCGGTAAGTCTCTCATATAGCGAACGCTCTATCCAGGGCACTGCCGTAACAACAAACTGATGACTTGGCAGACGACGCGATAGGGCAACCATATCTGGGAGGTTGGCCTTAATCTCCGATACACGGCTACCAGCAAGGAGAGCTACAATAGGACGCTCATCGAGGTTGTTGGCCTTGATAAACTCCTCACGCTGCGGAAGCATAGCGCGTCGCTCGGCAATGTCATCGACAAGGGGATTACCACAGAAGATAGGCTCAATGCCGTGGCCACGGAAGTACTCTGTCTCGAAGGGGAAGATCGTGTATAGTCTATCGACATAGCGACGTATCTTCTTCACGCGACGCTCCTTCCATGCCCACACCTTTGGGGCTATATAGTAGTAGACCTTAATACCCTGCTCCTTTGCCCACTTGGCAATGCGGAGGTTGAAGGCTGGGTAGTCTACAAGGATGATGACGTCGGGGCTGAACTTTGCGATATCGCTCTTCACCGTATCCATCTGTCGAAAGATGGTGCGTAGGTTCTTTGCTACCTGCACAAAGCCGAAGAACGACATCTCTTTATAGTGGTAGAGCAGATTATCGCCACCGCCAATGGCTGCCATACGGTCGCCACCACAGAAGCGAAACTCCGCAGCGCCATCGTTATGGCGTATGCCACGCATCAGCTTGCTTGCATGCAGATCACCCGAGGGTTCACCCGCAATAACATAATACTTCATCTTAACTCGATTTAGACTACAAAGATAGCACTTTATCTTAAAAGATAAAAGCTATCGACGATGTTTTGCTCTATATGCCTGAGGCGACATACCAACCACACGCGCGAAGTACTTACCAAAGAAGGATTGCGACGGAAAATTGAGGCCATAGGCTATCTGCTTTATGGTGCGATCTGTCGATGTGAGCTGCGTGATGGCATCAAGCGTAACATACTTCTCGATCCACTCCACGGCACTCTTACCACTCGACGCCTTGACCACCGTCGAGAGATATTTTGCCGTCAGTCCCATCTTCTCGGCATAGAAAGCAAGGTCGCGGTTAGTGCGATAGTTATCCTCCACCATGCGTATAAACTCCGAGGTTATATCTGCTTGGCGCGTCTGTCCCCTATTGCCACGATGCTGGTCGTGTAGAAAGTATCCCATACCAAGGAAGAAGGCGCGCGTTATCAGTCGCAACACCTCCAAACGATGAGGATGCTCCTCAATAGGCATTATGTTCATACACATAGTCAGATATCCCTCAAACGCCTGTTGCGCGCGCTCCTCAAGAAGGGTATAGGGGTTCTCAGTAACGATATTGCGCAAATCGAAGGTATTACCAATGCTTAGGCTCTCGGTGAAGTGCTCCGACATAAGAACATATATAGCACGAAAATCCTCCGAGACATCGACCATCTCGGTAATCTGACCAGGAAGGATGATGAAGAAGCCTCCCGGCTCGAGATTATAGGTCTTGGCATTGATACGTCCTTGACCACTACCCTGCTGGCAATATACTGCAACAACAAGTGGAGAGCGATATGGATGGTTTGGAAGTATGTCGAACGAGGGGTTGTCGATAATGCTTATCTCATCCCCGACACTATAGGCCACACCCTGATGACCAGAGCTAAGATAGCCACTAATTGTGGTTGCTAAAGTTGCACTCATTGGACTAATATTCTTTTTTATTTGGACAAATATCCCTATCGCTCCACAAATATACAATATATCTACCATATTCTCATGTTTAATCGGAATATTAGTCCAAATATTGAGAACATTACCCCTTTGTTTACCTTAATTGATGCCATACCTTTGCAGCAAGATAACAAAAAACAGAAGACTATGGAAGAGACAAAGAAGAAACGAAGCCTTAAGAAGGGCATAGTAAAGACCTACATCGGCATTGAGAACGCCGTGGTTGGCAGCTACAAGGCCATAGAGAATGGAGTGGTTGGTGGCTATAAGGCCATAGAGAATGGAGCGGTTAAGGGCTATAAGGCTGTGGAGGATGCTACAGTGGGTGCCTATAAAGAGATTGAGGGCTCTGCAAAGAATATGGGCAAGAGCCTTGTCGAGGAGTACAACAAGCAGAAGAGTGAAAAGAAAAAGTAGCCCGCGGGCTACTTTTCCTCTATTAGGTCGGGGCGGAGTGCCTTGGTGCGACTCCACGCCTGCTCGTCCTGCCACTTCTCAATCTCAGCGAAGTTACCCGAGAGCAACACCTCGGGGACCTTCCAGCCGTTGAACTCTGCTGGGCGGGTATATACGGGTGGGGCAAGCAGATTATCCTGGAAGCAGTCGGTAAGGGCAGAGGCCTCGTCGCCAATAGCACCAGGGATAATTCTTACTACCGAGTCGGCAATGACACACGCCGCAAGCTCACCTCCCGTAAGCACATAGTCGCCAATAGAGATCTCGCGTGTTACGAGGTGCTCACGAATACGATAGTCGATGCCCTTATAGTGGCCACAGAGGATGATGATATTCTTCATCAGCGAGAGGCGGTTTGCCTCGTGCTGATTATAGGTGATACCATCGGGCGAGGTGAAGATAATCTCGTCGTAGTCGCGCTCCGACTTAAGTTTCTCGATGCAGCGAAAGACGGGCTCAATCTTCATCACCATGCCAGCCTCACCACCAAAGGGGTAGTCGTCGACCGTACGGCGCTTATCGTCGGTATAGTCGCGCAGGTTGTGGACATATATCTCGGCATGACCCGACTCCTGAGCACGCTTCAATATAGACTCGTTCAGGGGCGAAGCCAACAACTCGGGAACGACCGTAATAATATCTATACGCATAGGTTTAGCCTTTGTAGTTTACCTCATTATTGAGGACCTCAACAATAAATGGGTTATAGAGTGTCTCATGACCAATAGTCGAGCTATCCTCATGTCCAGGGTAGATTGTTACATCGTCACCCAGAGGGACAATCTCCTCCAAGATAGACTTCATAATCCACGAATAGTCACCGCCAGGAAGGTCGGTGCGACCGATGCTCTCCTTGAAGAGTGTGTCGCCCGTGAAGAGTGACTTCGACGCCTCATCGAACAAGACAACATGTCCTGGGGTGTGGCCTGGGGTCTTGATAACACGAAGCTCCGTATTGCCGAACTTTACCGACTCCAACTTATCGAGGTCGATGTCCACGGCTGGTACAACATTACACTTTAAGCCATAGACCATGCCTCCCGAGGTGCTATCGATAAGGAACTGATCCTTCGACGAGCAGGCGAACTGCGCACCATACTCATCCTTGAGCCACTGCACACCCTGCGTATGGTCGAAGTGACCATGGGTATTGAGCGCCATGACGGGCTTAAGGCCACGAGCCTCAATCATCTCCTTAAGTATTCTATTCTCGCCAGCATTCATATTACCAGCGTCGATGATTACACACTCCTTTGTATCATCCCACACAAGATAGGTATTCTCGCAAAAGGGGTTGAAAACAACACGTTTAATCTCCATATATAATTACATTTTTTATTCGACAAGTGCCTTTAAGGTTAGATGCTTCACGCCACTACGTGCCGTAGAGTGCACTTTCAACACACGGTAGAAGCTACCAATGGGCGCCTTTGCGGGGTTCATCGTGATAACAATTACACCACGCTCACCAGGCATCACCTTATGTCTATCGCACTGCACCGTAGTGCACGAGCATGAGGTCTGCACCTCGGTTACAACCAGCGGTATATCACCCGTATTGGTATAGGTCACACGCAATACCTGGGGCTCATCGTCCTGTGTTAATGTTCCAAGGTCGATGATATTAGATGTAAACTCTATATCAGCGCCCTTGGGCTGCTGAGCATAGAGGCTTGTTGTGGCCAATAGAGCCACAACCATCAATACAACATATCGCATAGCACTCATCGTTTAGTGAATCTTAAAGACATAGGTTATTATTCCAACAGATGTTCCCTCGGCTCTATTGAACTTAGCATCCTTGGCAGCCTTGATTGCAAGGTCGATGAGCGTCTGATCAGAACCCTGGACCATTGTAGCACTTACAACATTACCCTCGGCATTAACCTCAACACGCACCTTAACGACACCAGAGGTATTATATCCTAGTCCCGGCTGCTTAAGCGCCTCTCTGAGTCCTCGACCCTGAAGGCCCGCATCAAGCTGATCGGTACCATCGAGGTTATAGCCATTACCCTCACCTGAACGACTATCATTATCGCCTTCGGGAGCTAACCTATTGCCTGTAGCTACACTCTCCGTAGATAGTGACTCGGTAGGATTAAAGAGTGCATTGGCGTTTACCGTCTGCGTCTTGGGCTCATTACCCTTTGTTTGAACACTCTTAGGCTCCTCCTTGCTCTCCTCTACGTGCGCCGGCGAGTCGCTATTTCGTGTATCGGTAGAGGGACGCGACTGATGCTGTGTCTTGGGTGGCTCAAGTTCCTCGGTCTCCTCCTCGACAACCTCATCGAAGGCAACGACGACCTCGGCCTCACCACGCTCCTTGAGTGTCACCGAGATGGTGATGTAACTCGCAAGCCAGCCGATGAGTCCCACGACGACGATAGTGCCTATCGCAGCGTAATGCTTGATATGATTATCATTAGGATTGTAGTACTCCATTATTCACCATCTTTGGTTGCAAGAACCAACTTATACTTATCCTCTATCTGCTCATCACTCTGACCATTGCGATGCTTGAGGTTCTCATCCTGAATCATGGCAGCCACATCGACAAATGCCTGAACAGAGGTATTATCGCGGTCGCAATGCAACGATACGATCATCACTGGAGACTCCTTAGAGGCTGTACCCGAGTTATCGTAGTAGCTACTCAATGCCTCGCGCAACTCATCGATGCTATCATACTCATTGTTTGAGTTAAGCACATATGTATAGTTACCCGTCTCACCTAAGATGGTGATGGATGCCGATGAGTTATCCGCCTGCTTGTTGCTATCCGACGTAGGCAACGACACCTGCAACGCATGTATAGGGTTGATGAGCGTGGTCGCCAACACGAAGAAGACGAGCAACAAGAAGATGAGGTCCGTCATTGACGATGACGAGAATGACGAATCGATTTTTGAACTTCTCTTAATTGCCATAGGTCATCTTATTCTTGTACGGGCTGATTCAAAATATCCATAAACGCAATAGATGTAGCCTCCATGCGGAAGATAAGCTTCTCGATGCGTGCTACAAGGTAGTTATGGGCAAAGTAGGCTGGGATACCTACAGCAAGACCACCGACAGTAGTAACCATAGCTGTATACATACCTGCCGAAAGGTCAGCAATCTGAACGCCACCACCCTGGTTTCCAGACATCTCAATGAAGACGCCAACCATACCGATTACAGTACCCAAGAAACCGATCATTGGAGCACCACCAGAGATAGATGCCAACCATGGAAGGCTTGTCTCGAGCTTTGCAACCTCAACATTTGCCACATTCTCGATAGTAGTCTGGATGTCGCTCATAGGACGACCAATACGCTCGATACCCTTCTCGATCATGCGGGCGATAGGCGAGTTGGTGCGACGGCAGAGGTCCATAGCTGCGTCGATATTACCCTCTGAGATATAGTCGCGTATGCGGTTCATAAAGTCTGAATCGATCTGCGAAGCCTGGCGAATGGCGAGGAAACGCTCCACGAAGATGAATATCATCACACATGCAAGCAACACCAACACCCACATCAAGAAGCCACCAGCCTTGAAGAGTTTCCAGAAGCTCATCTCCATCTTAGTGTCATTGTCAGATGAATCAGCGGCTGAGTTATCAGCTGTCTCAACAGGCACAGCGGCCTCACCATCAACAGTTGCATCAGCAGCAACCTCGGTGCTAGCAGCATCCTTTGGCTGAGCCATCACCTCGGTGGGTGTAATAAGTGCAAGGAGCACAAATCCAAAACAGATTGTTAAGATTTTCTTCATACTATTTTAATGTTTTAATTAATGATTATCGGTTTTATGTTTGCTTCTATACTAAGTGAGAGTATCGCACACCTCATCGTACTACATATAAAACGTCTACTCCGTGATGTTAGTATCAAACTTTGGCACAATAAACTCCTCGTTATCTATCTCGAGAGGTTGCGGTGTTGCCATCTTTACCTCGACATCCTCCTTACGAGCCTCAATGCTATCTTGCCTCATACGCTCAGCACGACGTTGCTCGCGGCGCTCCCTACGACGCTGCCTACGCTCTGGGTTCACAAAACGATCCTTAAGACTCTTACCCAACTCCTCGAAGGTATTGAAGCTCTCGCTATAGTAGATACCCAAGCCCGCCTCCTGCATACCCTGGTTCTCACCATAGCGGTCTATAGTCTGCGTGAAGCCCTTGAGGCGGAAAGCACCATCCTTATCGATGAGCCATGTGATGAATGCCTCACCAACAAAGTTTGAGGCACGCTCCGTAGCCTTCAACGACTCATCCGATAAGTATCCACCCTCTACCTCAACGATAAGGCGGTCGTTAAGCATGCTCTTAGAGAAGCCAAAGTCCACCTCATCTCCCGTAAGGTCGGTACGTGGTCGGTAGCGGAAGACAACATTATAGTCATCGCCCGACAACCAGTTACTCAACTGGTTGGAGAGCATCTCGAAGCCCGTAGCAGCTGAGAACGAAGCACCCATAGCACTTGTATCGTCAGCCGCGAATGTATTAGCCGCCAAGAGCCAGAACATCTGCGTCGCTATGGACTGCTGGTCAGCAAGGGCTGAGTTTACGATAGTCTGAATCTCGGGGGCCACGTTAGGCACCTGCACATCGAAGGTAACCGTTGGCTCCATCATGTCGTCCGTGAGTTTGATATAGCAATCCACAGGTACGGCACGCGAGGTGTCAACACCCCTCATAGAGCCACCAAGCAACGGCTTCAGCGACGCCTTGGTCTTATATATAGCGTCTATATTCAGCTGCGCAGCCATAGGGTCGCCATTCCATGAGATGGTCGAGCCAGGCTCCACGGTAAACTTCTTATGCCAGATATTCTGCAGGGTGAAGAGGTAGCTACCCTCCGAGATGGTATATGTACCACGCATATCGAGGACATTGGCCTTAGGGACATAGTGCAGGGTGAGCTGTCCCGAACCCTTACCCTTGATGATATCGCCCAACGTAGGGTCAATAACAAGCTGCATGTCGACATTTGGCCCGACATTCATCGTCATGTCGATATCCATCACACTGCTGATATTATTCACCGAACGCCGGTTACGAGCATGAGCCATCATACGACGTGTGAGGAAGGTTGTTGTATCGGGGGCCTCAACCTTGGCCTCGGTAAACTTCACAAAGTCGGCATACGAGACATTCTCCTTACCCATCAACGGCATGAAGAACTGCGAGTTGCCGGCACTCGTGCCCGTAATATCCATCTTGAGACCTCGCTTATCGCCTCTAAACGATGCACTACCCGAGGCATAGATATGACCATAGAAGAGGTCGTTATCCTTAGCCTTAGTATCAAGGACAAGCATATCGGAGGCAGATATATCGATGTCATAGGTCACATTCGACAGATGCTCTAAACTTAGGTCCATGGTATATTTACCCTCGTGACCCTCACTGTCGTATAGCTTCACACCATCGGCATAAATATGGTTATTCTCAACACGCAACTCACCATAAGGGGCAGTATAGCGCACCTGGGTGAAGTCGACCGAAACACCAATATCACGGACCACGGCGCTACCATTAAGCTGTGCCATACGTCCCTTACCCGCAATTCGTATATCTATATCTCCCGTACCATCAATATCGGATACTATGCCTCGCAAGAATGGCTGAATAAGCTCCAATTTGAGGTTATTCATCTTTGCCGTGGCGAGATAGCGATTACCCACAGGCTGATAGTAGCCCCTGACTGTCGTATCCTGTGTTATGCGGTCGCTGATATATACACGAGCCCTATTCTCGGCAAAGTCCCAGTCCGACGTTATACGCTGCGGAGGTGCCAAGAGCCCATTTACACGAAGGCTATCTAGCTCGATGTTAGCCTCAATCTCGGGGTTGCTCAACGCCGACTTAACAACGGCATAACCATTCGAGCTACCCTCAACCTCATATCCCCAACGACGCACAAGGGCCGAGAGTGGCGATATATCAAAGTTGTCGAGCGTGAGAAGCAACTCATCCTCACGGGAGCGCGATACAACGCCATCGACAATCAGCTGCTGGCCAGGGTGAATGAGGCGTAGCTGGTTGATACTTATGCGCGACGACTCAATATCTATGCCTCGCGATAGTAGTCGCCACTGCACGCTATCGTTAGTAAAGTGCGACGGTGTGATGTCGAGATGCATATTACGACGGCGTGTCAACGAGTCGCGGCTAAAGTTGGCCTTAAAGCCAAGCATTCCCGACGCCTTGCCATCCTTGCTCTCAAAGCCTGCACGTATAGATGCTCTATTCTCGCGAGCTCCACCCGTAATGGTGAAATCGGGCATCAGAGGGCGTGAGCCCACATATACGCATGATGACTCGAGCCACAACGACAGCGAGTCCTTTATCTTCTTATCGATATTGAACGAGGTGTTTGCCATGATGATGCCACGATACTCCAACGCCTCGGAGCTACCACGCATCATCATCTTATTTGCCGAAGGGCTGAAGGCCAAGTAGGCCTCAGTATCGGGCGCAACAAGTAGACTCGAGGCAATAGCATCGAGGAGCTCGTTAATCTTCTCGCCCGCAGTGATCTTAACCATCGTATTATCCACCTCATACTCACGACTCATAGGGCGCTTCTCAGCACTATCGTCATAGAGCAGCGGGATATAGGTCATCATGAAGTTATAGACGTAGCTATAGACATCGCGATAACTAAGATAGCTCTGGAACTGAACATCCAAGAAGTCGGACTTTAGCTGCGCGGCACGAAGACCCTCATCGCCATACATCGACAAGAGAATAAGGTCGGTATTAACCGTATTGTCGGGATATTGATACTCTGCATCGGCAATACTGAGTGTACCTACAAGGTCATCGATAGTGTGACCCTCAGCCTCAAGACCCAACTGCAGCGATAGTACAGCGGTGGTATCGCGCTTATTAATACCTATGGCATGCAAGTCGGCACGTCTAAGGTCCAACGACAAGTTATAGGTAGGATTCTCTAGGTCGAGGTTCATGGCACCCCACATATCGAAGTTGAGATTTTCATCTGCCGAGCTGACGGTTGCAAGATAGTCACCGCCATTAACCTCTCCCTCTGCCGTGATACTCTTATAGCGATATGAGCCAAACTCGACACCCTCGACATCTGCCTTGAGCTTACCAACAAGCACATCACCGATGCTACCCTCACCAACGAGGTGTGCATCTACCTTATGCAGGTTAGGAATATTGAGTACACGACCCACATCTAAACCTTTTGTGGCCACATCACCCTTAACATCTATGCTCGAGCGATGTCGTCGTATGTGAACATCGGCATTCATCTTACCCGCACTAGAGTTCATTCGTCCCTTGGCATGGAAAGCCTTAAGATCACCCTTATATGTACCCGCAACATTCACCCACTCGAGGTTCTTCACGATATCCTTTGCCTTTACGGGCAGCTCCTTGCGAGTAGCCTCCGCAACAAGCATAAGGGCATCTGACGAGGTAATCTGAGCCTCATCGACCTTAACATCGTATTGTGAATTACGCCAATCGGGCAAGCCGACGATATGGGCATTACCACTTATAGAGCTATTATCGCCCACAGAGGCACTATTTAGCTGCACAGCGAGATCGCGCACATAGCCCTCAAACGAGGCATCTACATCCTTAAGCGTAACATCCCACTCGCGAAGGTTAGGTGCGAAGTAGGCGACATCCGACGAGTGAACCGTAGCATAATCAACGACACCATCCATATGAACAGAGTCGATATAGTATTTATACTGCAACCAATCACGGCCACTAATGGTCATGCGTGGCATACGCACTGCCGAATGCTGCGTCTCTGCACTAAGACCCGTAAACTCAATAAGACCCTTATCAACAAGAAGTTCCGCACTAAAGTCATCGAGCTTAAAGCCGCTCTTCTCCTCACCAGAGAGGTTCCATATATCGCAGGTAACGACACCCTTCACCACGGCAAAGTCATGCACCTCGCCGTTGATATTGCGCATAAGCATATCGTTGTAGTCGACACCATAGATAGGATTACGATGCACAAGGCGCTCATAGACAAACTCTACGTTATTGACCTTCATATCGTTGATATAGAGTCTGAAGTCACCCTTACCCTCCTTGCTTGTCAACTTCTGGACAATGGGTCGAATATTGAGTTCCCCCGAGGGCAACTCACGGATATGAAGCTTGGCATCGCTAAGCTCAGCCCCCTCAAGAACAAGACCTGTACGCTTAATATCGAGGCTTGCGATGCGCGCCTTTGCTTCGCCCGCATAGATGAGCGTATCTTGATTGTGATCCTCCACATAGAAGCCCTGAACACGTATCTTTGAGAATAGATCGAGGTCGACACGATCGATAGAGACCTTTGTGCCAAGCCAGTTGCTTGTAAACTCAGTCGCCTTATCGACAACGAAGTTCTGAATGGAGTCGACACTAAGAAGCAGAGTTATAGAAATAGGCAAAAATATCGACAACAAAATGATGGTCGATAGCACCTTTGCCAATATTTTTATAACTTTGCGCATTGAAACCCGTGAATTGGTTTTGATATTATACAACAATTAACCTACAAAAGTAATCATTTTCTATTAAAATAGAAAAGAATTGCGAAAAAAATTACTCCATTATGGATATTACAATACTCGGCATTGAGTCATCGTGCGACGACACCTCGGCTGCGGTCCTAAAAAATCGCACCCTGCTATCGAACGTAATCGCCTCACAGGCAGTACACCAGAAGTATGGTGGCGTCATCCCCGAGCTCGCCTCACGCGCCCATCAGCAGAACATAATCCCCGTGGTAGACACAGCGCTCAAGGAGGCTGGCATAACCATCGACAAAGTCGATGCCATAGCCTTCACCCGCGGACCAGGCCTCCTCGGCTCACTCCTCGTGGGCGTGTCGTTCGCCAAGGGACTATCCATTGCCAACAACATTCCAATGGTTGAGGTTAATCATCTGCAAGGACATATACTTTCGCACTTTGTCGACCTCCCCGACCGCGAGTTACCACACCCCGACTTTCCATTCTTGTGTCTACTCGTTAGTGGTGGCCACACGCAAATTGTACGCGTCGACTCACCAACCGAGATGGAGATTATCGGCACAACGATTGACGATGCCGCAGGCGAAGCCTTCGATAAGTGCGCCAAAGTCATGGGGCTACCATACCCTGGAGGCCCCGTTATTGACCGCCTTGCTAAGGAGGGTAATAACCAGGCATTTAAGTTTGCAAAGCCTCACGTCGAGGGCGAGTTCGACTACTCGTTCTCGGGCCTTAAGACATCGTTTCTATACACCCTACGTGATGCAGTAAAGGAGGACCCCAATTTCGTAGAGAATAACAAGGCAGACCTCTGCGCCTCATTGCAGAAGACTATCGTTGACATTCTCCTCGACAAGCTCATCAAGGCATCAAAGGCCACCGGCATCAAGGATATAGCTATCGCCGGCGGCGTATCAGCCAACTCGGGTCTCCGCGAGGGTATTACCGAGGCGGGCAAGCGTCGTGGCTGGCGCACATTCCTCCCCGAGCTGAAGTTCACAACCGACAATGCAGCGATGATCGCCACTGCTGGCTACTATCGCTATATGGCCGGTGAGCTTAGTAGCCTCGATGTAGCACCCGTAGCACGCATCGAAGACCTATAACCAATGAAGCACTCCGAGCTACCCTACAACGACTACGGAATGGCGATGCGACGTCGCCTCGGAGGTCGTGTGCAGAAGCTCGCAATAGATGCCGCCATGAGTTGCCCCCACCGTAACAGTGGAGCTGCTCATGGTGGCTGTACTTTTTGTCTTGGTGAAGCATTTTCCCCATTCTACTGCCGCACAGCAAATAGCATAGCCGAACAGATAGACATCGGTATCGCGTTTCATGCTTCACGCCGTCGCCATGGCGAAATATATCTAGCTTATTTACAGAGTGGCACAAACACTCTCGCACCAATAAACACTCTTGAAAGAGTCTACAACGAAGCACTAAGCCACCCCAAAGTTTCGGGGCTAATAGTAGGTACACGCCCCGACTGTATAAGTTCCGAAATACTCGATTTATTGGATTATTTATCTAAGCGCAATTACATAGCTATTGAGTATGGTATCGAGTCGACTTACGATACTACACTTGCCCATGTAAACCGCGGTCACGACTTTGCTTGCGCACAGCGCGCCATAGAACTCACTCGCCAATACAATATCGACATAGGTGCACACTTTATCATCGGTCTACCCGGCGAGAGTCGCGAGCAGATTATAGCACAAACAGAGCACATAAACGCCCTCGGTATCGACTTCATAAAGTTTCATCAGCTCCAAATCTACCGCTCCACGGCGATGGCCACAGAGTGGCTTGAGCACCCCGAGCGTTTCCTCTTTGGCATGGGCGACAACAACGATGAGTACCTATCGCTCATTATCGAAATTCTACGCCACCTCAACCCATCGATTGCCGTTGAGCGCATAGCCTCCACGGCACCCCGCCACCTACTACTCCACTCACCATTGAGTGGCGTACGCATCGACACCCTACGCAATAACCTTGTTGAGCGTATGCAGAGAGAAAAAATCAGACAGGGGGATATGCTCTAAACATAAGTGCACCACACACTTAGTGAGGGCATTACAATCATCATCACGATAGAGCACGTGCAGCAATAGAAAAAAATTACACCCCTATTGACAAAAAATATGGAATATATTTCCATTTTATATTAAAAAAATAGTATCTTTGCTCAATTAATTATACTAACCACCACACGTATGGCAATTAAGAATAACGTAATGATCGTGCGCCAGAGACTTCTCACAAAGCTTGTGAGCCTCTGGAATGAGGGAGAATTAGTCGAGAAAATCGACCGTCTACCTATTGAGTTTAGCCCTCGTAACTCACAGGTTCGTGGCCGCTGCTGTATCCACAAGGAGCGCGCCGTATGGAAGTACAAGTCATTGCCTCTTTTGGGCTATGATATGACAGATGAGACTGACGAGCTCATGCCACTCTCAGCATACGCTAAGATGGCTATCGACCGCCAGAAGATTAAGGATAACATCATGTGCGTTATCGACGAGGCTTGTTCATCATGCGTACGCACTAACTACGATATCACCAACCTTTGTCGTGGTTGCGTGGCTCGTGCTTGTTCTCACGCTTGTCCTAAGGACGCCATCGTATTCGACCCAGAGACATCTCAGGGTAAGATCGACCATAAGATATGTATCAGCTGCGGTAAGTGCCATGCTGCATGTCCATACCACGCTATTGTCTACATCCCAGTACCTTGCGAGGAGGCGTGCCCTGTTGGTGCAATCTCTAAGGACGAGTATGGCGTAGAGCACATCGACGAGTCAAAGTGTATCTACTGCGGTAAGTGTATGAACGCATGTCCTTTCGGTGCTATCTTCGAGATCTCTCAGGTATTCGACATCTTGCAGGCTATACGTCGTGGCGAGGAGGTAATCGCAATGGTTGCTCCATCAATCCTCTCACAGTATAACGCTCCTACCGAGCAGGTATATGGCGCTATCAAGGCTATCGGTTTCAAGGATGTTATCGAGGTAGCACGTGGTGCTGAGATCACTACCGAGAAGGAGACACACGAGTTCGCAGAGAAGATGGAGGAGGGTCAGCCATTCATGACCACTTCATGCTGTCCTTCATACATGGAGATGGCATCGAAGCACGCTCCAGAGCTTAAGAAGTATATCTCATCGACATACTCTCCAATGATCTACACTGCCGACCTTGTACGCGAGAAGTATCCAAATGCAAAGGTTGTATTCGTGGGTCCATGTATCGCTAAGCGCAAGGAGGCACGCCGCGAGGGTCTTGAGGGTAAGGTTGACTTCGTACTCACATATGAGGAGGTACACGCTATCCTCGGTGGTATGAATATTGAGTTGGGCGAGGCGAACATCCACCCAGTGGATTGCGCATCACGCCGCTCAGCACACGGCTTCGCTGAGAATGGCGGTGTTACTGCAGCTGTCAAGGAGCTTGTCAATGGCAAGATCGACTTCACAACATTGCAGATTGCTGGTCTCAACAAGAAGAACGTGGCACTTTTGAAGGCCTACGGCAAGACAGGCAAGGCTCCTGCTCAGTTCATCGAGGTTATGGTATGCGACGGCGGATGTATCTCTGGTCCAAGTGTACACACAGCCTACGGCGATGGCAAGAAGACCTTCGATGCCGAGTTAAAGAAACGTTAATAATGAGGGAGTTGATAGAACGTTTAGCGTCGGATCATAGGCTCAAAGCCTCACAGATGGGGGAGCTTCTTAGGAGTGCTACCCAAGACCTAAACGTGCTTCAACAACTACGCGATAATGCCGTCCGAACTGCTCGTGAGCAGTTCGGACTTGGCATATATATACGAGGCCTTGTAGAGCTCTCAAGCTACTGCTACCAAGACTGCTTATACTGCGGCCTAAGACGTAGTAATAAGGGCGCAGAGCGCTACAGATTAACACAAGAGGAGGTGATGAAGTGTGCCGAGGAGGGTTATAAACTCGGCTTTCGCACCATCGTACTACAGGGTGGCGAGGATGGCACACACACCGACAAATGGCTCGAGGAGCTGATACACAACATACGCACCACATACCCCGATGTTGCGATAACACTATCGCTCGGGGAGCGTTCACGCGAGTCGTACCAACGACTCAAGGAGGCGGGAGCAAACCGCTATCTACTACGCCACGAGGCGGCAAACAGCGCGCTATATGATGCTCTCCACCCCACAGGGCGGGGCTTGGAGCACAGACTACAATGTGCGCGCGATCTCAAGGAGTTGGGCTACCAGCTCGGCATGGGCATGATGATAGGCGTCAAGGGGCAGACGATAGACAATATCGTCGAGGACCTGATGCTCATCAAGAGCATGGATTGCCAGATGGTGGGCATAGGTCCCTTCCTACCCCACAAGGCAACGCCTCTGGGCACAGAGCCTGCTGGAGATCTCAACCTTACACTTGCGACGGTAGCAATAGCACGACTACTACTACCCCACGCCCTGATACCATCGACCACGGCACTCGCCACACTCACACCACGCGGCAGACTTGAGGGCATACTCTCGGGAGCTAACGTTGTGATGCCCAACCTATCGCCCTCGGACGTAAGGGCCAAGTATGCCATATATGAGAATAAGGCGTCGTGGGGCAAAGAGGCAGCCGAAGGGTTGACGGCACTTGACAAGGAACTTAACACCATTGGCTATCACATCGACTGGTCAAGAGGTGACTATATATAATATACCCCCTATTACTAATAAACTTAAAACAAGAACTAAGATGACAGAATATAATGTTAAGTCGGAGCACGCCGCCGAGTTTATCCACGACGGAGAGATTCGCTCGACACTGCAATATGCACAGGAGCATAAGAATGACAAGGCGCTTATCGAGGAGATTTTGGCTAAGGCCGCATTAGGCAAGGGAATATCACACCGCGAGGCAGCCGTACTTATCGAGGTAGAGGATAAGGAGATTGAGGAGCGCATGTATGCTATTGCCCGCAAACTTAAGGAGCAGATATACGGCAATCGCATTGTGATGTTCGCACCATTGTATCTCTCTAACCACTGCGTAAATGGCTGTGTTTATTGCCCATATCACGCTAAGAATAAGACTATTCTACGCCGCAAGCTCACACAGGAGGAGATACGCCGCGAGGTCATAGCACTTCAAGATATGGGTCACAAGCGCCTCGCCTTGGAGACTGGCGAACACCCCAAGCTAAGCCCTATCGAGTATGTTTTGGAGTCTATCGACACCATCTACTCTATACACCATAAGAATGGCGCTATACGTCGTGTGAATGTCAACATCGCGGCTACCACCGTTGAGAACTACACACGATTGAAGGATGCCGGCATCGGCACATACATCCTCTTTGAGGAGACCTACGACCGTCAGGCATATGAGGCACTACACCCCACTGGTCCAAAGAGCGACTGGGCATACCACACCGAGGCGATGGATAGAGCCATGCTCGGCGGTATCGACGATGTGGGTGTGGGTGCACTCTTCGGACTATCTAACTACCGATACGATGTTGTTGGTATCCTCATGCACGCCGAGCACCTCGAGGCTCGCTTTGGCGTAGGCCCACATACCATCAGCGTGCCACGTATACGTCCAGCTGACGATATCAACCCTGAGGACTTCCCTAACGCCGTCACCGACGAGGTATTCCGCCGTATTGTTGCAGTACTACGTCTGGCAGTGCCATATACAGGTATGATTGTATCGACACGCGAGTCGCAGCGTTCACGCGAGTTGGTACTCGACGTTGGTGTATCGCAGCTTAGTGGTGGCTCAAAGACATCGGTAGGTGGTTATGCCGAGGGCATAGAGGATGCTGAGGAGTCTGCTCAGTTCGACATCTCTGACAACCGCACACTCGACGAGATTGTAGGCTGGCTCTTGGAGCTCGACTATATACCAAGCTTCTGCACAGCATGTTATCGTGAGGGACGTACTGGTGACCGCTTTATGTCACTCGCCAAGCGTGGACTCATTGGCAACTGCTGCGCACCTAATGCACTGATGACACTCGCCGAGTATCTCGAGGACTACGCCTCACCACGCGTGAAGCTCCTCGGCAAGCAGATGATTGCTCGCCAGACACCTACGATCCCTTCGGAGAAGGTACGCGAGATTACGGAGCGCAACCTTCAGGCTATCATCAACGGCAAGCGCGATTTTAGATTTTAGCACCATGGCAGCGACACCAACAACACCCACTTCGGAGCGCATCCACATATCAATCTTCGGACGCACGAATGCCGGCAAGTCTACACTCATAAACCGACTTACGGGGCAGGATGTTGCCATTGTATCTCCAGAGGCAGGCACAACGACAGACCCTGTGCAGAAGGCGATGGAGCTATACGGCCTTGGCGCGGCAGTTATCATAGACACCCCTGGATTGGAGGACAACACCTCCCTGGGCAAGGAGCGCATGGCACGCACAGCTAAGGTATTGGATAAGACCGACATCGCCATTGTACTCTGCACAGAGAGTGAGTGCACAACAGAGGAGCAGATAATCAAGGAGTGTCAGATACGAGAGATACCCACCATCGTGGCACTTGCACAGATAGACCGCATAGATAACTATCAAGAGGTGGTAGAGGCGCTACGCACACGCCTCGGCTGCGAGGTATATGCCATCAGCGCAGAGCGCAACGTGGGCATAGAGGAGCTTCACAAGGCTATCGTCAGCTGCAGTGCCCAGGAGGAGCGATTTATCACCGAGGGCTTCTGCAAGGCGGGCGACAGAGTACTTCTCGTAATGCCACAAGATAAGTCAGCACCCAAGGGTAGACTCATACAACCACAGGTGCAGACCATACGAGAGTTGCTCGATAGAGGATGTGTGCCCATATGCTGTACGCCGGAGCGTATGGCTGAGGCATTAGCATCGCTGCAGGCACCTCCCGAGCTGATAATCACCGACTCACAGGCATTTGAGGCTGTATATAACCTCAAGCCTGAGGCATCGACGCTAACATCATTCTCGATACTCTTTGCGCGCTACAAGGGTGATATAGCACTCTTCAGCGAGGGTGTGAAGGCACTGAAGAGTATAACTGTATCATCGCGCATCCTCATCGCCGAGGCATGCACCCACACACCTCAGAATGAGGATATAGGTCGTGTGAAGCTACCACGCATTTTGCGCAAACGCTTTGGCGAGGAGTTGCAGATAGATATCGTGGGTGGTGCCGACTACCCCGAGGACTTGACGCCATATGACCTTGTCATACATTGTGGTGCCTGCATGTTTAACCGCCGCCATGTGCTAAGCCGCATAGAACGTGCGCGACAGCAGGGTGTGGCAATAACCAACTATGGCGTGATACTCGCAGCACTGACAGGCATACTCGACAGAGTACGCACCAATTAGTTTTTTGCAAATTGGGATAAAATATGTAACTTTGACACAAATATCAACGACTATGGAGAATAACAAGATAAAACTTCTTGACCGTCAATTCAAGATAATGATTCCTGCCGAGGAGATAGACAAGGCAGTGGCGCGTGTTGCCGACCAACTAAATGAGCGTTACGCAGGCAAGACCCCTATCTTCCTTGGTGTGTTGAGCGGAGCATTCCTCTTCCTCAGTGACCTTGTGCGCAAGGTGAACTTCGACTCTCGCTTGGCATTTGTGAAGATATCCTCATACGAGGGTACACAGTCTACAGGTAGCATAAAGCAGCACCTCGGCATCGACTTCGACATTGAGGGTAAGGATATCATCATCGTCGAGGATATTGTCGAGACAGGACATAGTATGAACTACTTGCTCGAGTATCTCAAGGAGCGCAAGCCCGCAAGCGTGGCTATATGCACCCTCTTCTACAAGCCCGAGAAGTTCCTACATGAGTACAAGATTGACTATGTGGCAATGCCTATTGGCAACGAGTTTATAGTTGGCTATGGCTTAGACTACAACCAGATTGGCCGTAACCTCAAAGATATATATGTGTTAGATGAAGATTAATCCCGACATAACACTCCTCGACAATGGACGACTACTACCCCTTGTCGAGGACTTCTATACGATACAGGGCGAGGGCTACCACGCAGGTAAGCCCGCATACTTCATTCGTCTTGGCGGGTGCGACGTAGGCTGTCGCTGGTGCGACGCTAAGTATACTTGGAACCCCAAGGTATTTCCACCAACAGAGGTATCTACCGTTGTAGAGCGTGCCGCAGCGTGCTCAGCACAGGCTATAGTAATCACTGGAGGCGAGCCACTGCTCTACCCTTTGGGCATCCTCACACGCGATCTTCACGCACGTGGCCTTGAGATATTCCTCGAGACATCGGGCACACAGCCTCTGAGCGGTGAGTTCGACTGGGTGTGCCTATCGCCAAAACGCCAACTACCGCCTCTCGACGAGGCCTTCCGCCGTGCCGATGAGCTTAAGGTCATAGTACAGACAGAGGAGGACCTCGCATGGGCTGTTGAATGCAGCCGCAAGGTTAGCCGCAAGTGCCGTCTATACCTACAACCAGAGTGGAGCGTCTACGAGAAGATTATTCCAACAATCGTGGAGTGGGTAAAGGCAAATCCCGAGTGGAACATCTCCATTCAGGCGCACAAGTTTATGAACATTCCATAACGGGTCTAAATAGATGAAGGCTCAAATTAGGAACAACATACTAAGATTGTTTTGGATCACACTCACCGTGGGTATATTTATATTCACTGTGTATAACTCTGTACGTACCATAGGTAATATACGACGCACTAACGAACAAAGCGAGACGCTCGATGTTGAAATCGAGAAGTACAAATCGAAGATTGAGGCAGACAGCACCTTTACGGAGAATATGAAGAGCTCGCAAGCATTTAGAGAGAGCTATGCACGCGAAAATCTACACATGAGACGCGAGGGCGAGACAGTATACCTATATTAATAAATAATGCCGAGGAGAAAATGATCTCTTCGGCATTATTATTTTGGCGAAGGTAGAGTTGCAAAATTCCAGGATTAGCAACAAAAAAGGGGTGAAAAGTGGGCAAAACTAAAGAAAAATGAAAAAAATGTAAGAAAAATGCATTTTTTTTGCAAAAAAGTTTGCAGAATAAAAAAAAGGCTGTATATTTGCAGTGTCAAAAGGAAATAACCCGAATGACAACACAAACTGGTCGATTCATCTAAGGGCTAGGATACCTGCCTCTCACGCAGGACATAGGGGTTCGAATCCCCTATCGACTACTAAAACGGACAACCGAAGTTGTCCGTTTTTTTTGCTTTATAGACGACTAGCGTTGGCAAGCTGGTCGATTACATCGACAGAAGGTGATGTAGGTCGCATTTACAAGGGCAAGCCCTCGACTGCGATCTACATCACCTCCGCACAGCGACAGCTTGCCTCGCTCATTTACAGAGCGTATGTGATAGCGCATTACTCACAAGGTGGGGTTGCGACGATAATTTCTTATTTATTGCTCGACACTTAGTGTCTGCGCTTAATCGTATCGTCGCTAGCTGGGGCTAAGCCCTGCGCTTCGAATCCCCTATCGACTACTAAAAAGACGACTTAGGTCGTCTTTTTTCGTTTTACAACCTAATCCATACAACACGGTAAAGCGTAACATATAAAAAAGTAGGATCAGTCCAACAAATTGGAC
The DNA here is from genome assembly GCA_045654925.1 of Alistipes sp. Taxonomy (GTDB): domain Bacteria; phylum Bacteroidota; class Bacteroidia; order Bacteroidales; family Rikenellaceae; genus Alistipes. Next base: position 106,506 of record JAZOOI010000006.1, read on the forward strand.
CGATCCTACTTTATATAAGCGAGGTAAAATACCTACTTCTTTGACTTTACATAGTCGTCGATAGCCTTGGCAGCCTTACGTCCTGCGCCCATGGCGAGGATCACGGTAGCTGCGCCTGTTACTGCATCGCCGCCAGCAAATACGCCCTCACGTGATGTAGTACCCACCTCGTCGGCCTCGATACAGCCACGACGGTTGATATTAAGACCACCTGTTGTTGATGCGATAAGTGGATTAGGCGATGTACCAAGAGCCATGATAACAACATCGCACTCAATAACGAAGTCGGAGCCAGCCTTCTCCTGTGGTGAGCGACGACCCGATGCATCAGGCTCACCAAGCTCCATCTCAACGCAGTTGATACCCTTTACCCAGCCATCCTCAGAGCCAAGGATACGTGTTGGGTTAGTAAGCATACGGAACTCGATGCCCTCCTCCTTAGCGTGGTGAACCTCCTCCTTACGTGCAGGGAGCTCAGCCTCGCCACGGCGATAGACGATGACAGACTCAGCACCAAGGCGCTTAGCGGTACGTACAGCATCCATAGCCACATTACCACCACCCACAACAACGACCTTGCGGCCAACATATACAGGAGTGTCGTTATGCTTAGGATCCCATGCACCCATAAGGTTTACGCGTGTAAGGAACTCGTTAGCCGAGAGCACGCCATTGAGGTTCTCACCCTCGATGCCCATGAAGCGTGGAAGACCAGCACCCGAGCCAACGAATACAGCGTCATAACCCTCCTTATCGAGCAACGCGTCGATAGTCATAGTACGGCCAATGACAACATCTGTCTCGAAGGTAACACCGAGCTTCTTAACCTCATTGATCTCGCGTGCTACGACACGCTCCTTAGGCAGACGGAACTCAGGGATGCCGTATGACAACACACCACCGAGCTTATGAAGTGCCTCGAAGACATCTACCTTATAGCCAAGCTTAGCCAAATCGCTAGCACAAGCCAAGCCCGCAGGACCACTACCTACGATAGCCACGCGGTGGCCATTAGGCTCAATAGTCACGCCCTCAGTCTCCGCTGAGTGCTCCAATGCCCAGTCGCCAACAAAGCGCTCGAGCTTACCGATGGCAACAGCCTCACCCTTGATGCCGAGGATACATGAGCCCTCGCACTGCGCCTCCTGAGGACATACGCGGCCACATATTGATGGCAACGAGCTATCGAGATGAATGGTGTCGGCAGCAGCACGTATATCTCCCTCAGTAAGATGGTGGATAAAATCTGGAATGTGAATATTCACAGGACAGGCAGCCACGCAACGTGGATTCTTGCAGTTGAGACAGCGTGTAGCCTCCAACAATGCCTCCTCCTGGTTATAACCGTAGCATACCTCCTCGAAGTTGGTAGCACGTACCTTGGGGTCTTGCTCGCGCACGGCGACGCGTGGTATCTTATTTGCCATAGCAGTTACATTTATGTTCGTGATTCTCTGATGCGTTTCTCTCCTGATCTCTATACATACCCTGGCGACGGATAGCCTCGTCGAAGTCTACCTGGTGACCATCGAACTCTGGACCGTCAACACATGTAAAGAGGGTCTTGCCACCAACAGATACACGGCATGCACCACACATACCTGTACCATCAACCATCAAGGCGTTGAGCGACACGGTTGTCTGAAGCTCCCAAGGCTTTGTTGTGAGGCATACGAACTTCATCATAATCATAGGACCGATACATACGCACTCGTCATACTTGCGACCCTCAACCTCAACAAGCTCCTTCATAAGACCGGTAACCATACCGTGGTAACCTACTGAGCCATCGTCAGTAGCAATATGCACATTACCCACCTTACTCATCTCATCGATATAGATAAGCAAATCCTTGTTCTTTGCGCCGATGATAACGTCGGCAGTAACACCATGCTGGTGTAGCCACTTAACCTGAGGATATACAGGAGCAGTACCAACACCACCAGCCACAAAGAGATACTTACGGCCCTTAAGCTCCTCATCGCTCATATGAACGAACTCCGAAGGACGACCAAGAGGACCTGCGAAGTCAACAAGTGAGTCACCAGCCTCGAGTGAGCATATCTTCTTTGTTGAGTGACCAATGGTCTGTGTCACGATAGTAACGGTGCCGGCCTCAGCGTCGTAGTCGGCAATGGTGAGGGGTATACGCTCGCCGCCCTCGTCGGCACGCACGATGACAAACTGTCCTGGGAGTGCAGCACGCGCTACGCGCTCAGCAGCAATCTTCATCTCGAAGATATTCTCCGACAGCTTGCGTTTTTCAACAATCTTAAACATCTTGTACTGTTTTAGGTTATCTAATTAGTTTGTGTTATTCTCTGTTTGCTTCAATATCTTACGACGTAATACCTATAGCGGTATCGCCGTAACCTTTATCACCTGCATAGGTACTATCGGGTCGTTGCATATAACCCTAACGCGCGATGCAAAGGGGGTGTCGCGATTCTCAATAAGCGCAGTGTCGAGCCTTATGATAAGTGTCGTCACCTCACCCTTGTCGATGCTTCTACGACCCACAACCTCAACCTCTATAGCAGGCGAGTCGGACTCCACACAACGTATTATAAGTGGCGTTTCACCACTGTTGCTCAGCGAGATACTATCCTGGATAGTCTCATTACCAAGCAATATCTCCCCAAATTTAATAATTTTTTTCGAAACAACGGCACTTGGCGCCAAAATATCCTCCACAAGGTCGAAATTATCCACAGCAATAGCATAGGTCGACACCATGGTGCTATTGCACTTTCCATCCACCCGGAACTGGAAGATATCACTCAGCGTGCCATAGCGCGTAGACTTCTCATCGAGAGCATATTGCAATACGATGTCGCCCTTGGCATGGGGCGCGATGGTTCGTGGATATGCTACAGTCAGCGCACCAGAACGCTCCTTATAGAGGACATCGAGAGATATCGTCTTGTCGCTATTGTTGACATAGGCAATACGCTCCTCCACGCTCTTGCCATGCTCGATGTATGCAAAAGCATGGAAGTTACTCTCCATGCGTAGCCCCCCACCCATATCAAAGGGATATATCTCATATAGCGTACGTTCGCGCGGCGTGACATGGCCCTTGAGATTGAGTACGTGGCTGCTGCCGCACGATGTGACTACCATCACCTCCCTCTCGAAACGGCCTGGTCTATCACGAGGATCGAACGTCACCCCAATAGTGGCCGCAGCGCCAGGCATTATAGCCTCGCACGGATACTCCACATTGGTGCATCCACACGACGCGACGACACTATTAATATATATAGGTATACCACTAACATTTGTCACATCCACACTCTTTGTCACCATGCCACCATCCTCTGCAATGGTGCCATAGTCGACAACTGCAGGGCTAAAACTCAGCACCGCAGCATCAATATTCTGCGCCATGGTGCCATATGCCACAAACACAAAAAGGGCCGTAACGATATATTTATATACTCCCATCATCATACATTTCTATGGGTGTTTGCCATTATACTACAAAGATACAATAATTATATGTAAAAACGAATGAAAAAATACAAATATTATTTAGTAGTCTATATTGCTGATTTTCTACATGTTGACATATGCACGACAAAAATAGGTGAAATTTTTTTAGATTTTTTTTGCGAAAAAATTTGCAGAATAAAAAAAAAGCCCTACCTTTGCACCGCAATCGAAAGATAACGGTTCTTTAAAAATGCCTGAATAGCTCAGTTGGTTAGAGCACATGACTGTTAATCATGGGGTCCTAGGTTCAAGTCCTTGTTCAGGCGCACAAGTGCATGGGATGCACAAAGAGGTAGCAAGAGATAAGCTAAATGCGGTCGAGCTTCGAAAGATGACGAGACTCTTTGAAAAAAACTTATCGAAAAATTTGCAAATTAAAAAATAATGCTTACCTTTGCAGTCCCAAGCCTTACAAAACGGGAGCATAGCTCAGCTGGTTCAGAGCATCTGCCTTACAAGCAGAGGGCCAGGGGTTCGAATCCCTTTGCTCCCACTACCATAAGCCACTCAAGAAATTGAGTGGTTTTTTTTGTTTTTATACCCGCAGGGTATTCACGCAGAACGAACGACTAACGTCGTTTAATTGCTTTAGAGTGATTGTAATCGTAAGCAAGCATACACAACAAACATTCTAAAGCAATGCCTTCGGCTCGTTCTGCCTCTTGGTGACACATATTGGTTATGGCAGTAGCACAGCGACTTCGAACATTGAGAGGGGTTGAGCCGATAAAATGTTGTTTAGTGCTCGGCTGTGCCTGCGCTTCAAGGTATCGGCTCTTCGGCGATGCCGTCCGAATCCCTTTGCTCCCACTACCATAAGCCACTCAAGAAATTGAGTGGTTTTTTGTTTTATTCCCCTACGCCTCTGGCGTGCATATATCAGCCCATGTCTGTGTGAGCTGATTTTTTTTTCGTATCTTTGTGTTGCGTCTTCCCCCGACGACGTTCTTGGCCGTACTTCCAACATAATTGTTTTAACCCTTAAAACCTACGATTATGAGTCTAAAGTATAGTAACACTACTGCCGATTACATCGAGTGGGGAGAGATGCTCAACCTCGTTCACCAGTTGTACCACGACAAACACTATCGCCTCTCGCTCCTTGTTGGCTGCGGCTGCTTCTTCGGGCTGCGCATCTCCGACCTGAAGCGCCTGACATGGGGAGAGCTGCTTGGCGGTCCTCGCCTCTCGGTCATCGAGAAGAAGACGGGCAAGCGCCGCGAGATAAAGATTAACGCCGCCTTCCAGGAGCATATACGCAACTGCTATAAGGCCCTTGACGTTAGGAGCATGAGCGAGTTCTGCTTCCTCAACCGCCATGGCGACGTTATCTCCACACAGATGATCAACCGCCACCTTAAGACCATGCGCACCAAGTATAACCTTGATGTAGAGCATATTAGCACCCATAGCTTTCGTAAGACCTTCGGCCGCAAGGTCATCGACTCTGCAGGTGAGCATAGCGAGATGGCGCTCATCAAGCTCTCCGAGATCTTCAACCACACCTCGCCGATGATTACGCGCCGCTACCTCGGCCTGCGCGCCGAGGAGCTCGAGGACGTATATAACGCATTAGACTTCTAACCTGCCCACATGCCTGCCCACACACCTTTGGGCAGGCTTTTTTTATTACCCCACCTCATAGCTACCAATATGCCCGCCACTACCCCACTCCATGTTTCACTTTTGTCAGAAGTGAGAGGGTTGGAGGTGCTCCTATGCTCTCACTCGGCTGACAATAGTCCCTTGGCTATAGGCGCCTGACCGCCCCTATAGCCCCAATAAAGCGCCTTGCGAGGGCCGTCCCTCGCAACGCCCCGAGGAGCAACCCTCGGCATGGCCAAAGAATAAAAAATAAAAAATAAAGCAATATGAGAAGAGAGTTTACATTAACACTTGTTGCCCTTGCGCTCCTCGCCCTCACGGCGTGCAGCGTCGAGACCGAGGTCACTCCCCCCAACCCCTCGCAGGGCGACGAGATTAGCTTTGGCAGCGTGTCGACACGCGCCGACAAGACCGACCTCGAGGCCAACGGCTTCGGCGTCTGGGCTGTCTTTGTGAATGAGGCGCAACCTACGGGCTACTGGCTTTTGGATAACGAGAAAGTATATTTGGAGGGTGACGATTGGACCTATGACAACATTCAGCGTTGGGTAAATAATAGTTTTTTTGGATTCTTTGCTTGTTACCCTCAAGATGCTGGCTTTGTTAAGGATGTAGAAAATCTTTCTGTCACTATGACATATGAGACTCCTGATGCTGCTAACGAAGATATTCTTGTGGCAACAACGTTCGTTGATACTCGTACTGCCGGCTATAACGAAACAGTACATTTGACCTTCAAGCATCTATTCTCTAAAGTCAACATTCGAGTAAAGCAAAACAAGGGTACTAATGAGCGTGATAACTTTATTATTGACAAGATTACTCTTCGTAATGTAAAGAGTAAGGGAACTTGTAAAGCTTTCCAGGGAATCGATGTAGTGTGGGAGTATGATGATGCCACTAAGACCTTTACAAAGGAAATTGAAGGTGATAATATTATCGATTTCGAGACTGGTATTATGCTGTCTGAAGACGGTTTGTTGCTTTTACCTCAGGCCATTGCGGCTAATAGCATTGAGTTGGAGGTTGCTTTCCGTGTCGGTTTGGAGGGAAATACTGATATCTCCACTTTCGAGTCAAAGACATATAAGGCATACTTGCCTCATACGGTTAACTGGGAGGCTGGAAAGTCATACACCTATACTGCTCAGGTATCTACATATAATCCTATCGTATTCTTAGCACCTATGGTTGAGTCATGGGGTGGTTCACAGTCAGGTGGTACAATTATTATTAAGTAAGTGACTATGAAAAGATTGTATAACATATTTACTATCGCAATCCTCGCTATGTCGTTAGTGGCGTGCGATAAGGAGTCTATTACTAACACTCCTGATACACCTATCTCGGGCGAGGAGATAGATTTTGAGAACTCTATCCAGTTCAACACAGGCATCACTACCCGTGGTCAGCTTGTTATGGATGACTATCTTCAGGATGATTTTGCGGTATATGGCTATGTCTATCGTAGCTCTTGGCAGGCTGCCGAGGCTATGGCTACGCCTAACGTCTTTATTTCCAATCCAGACGTTAAGACATCTTTCGAAGCTCCAAAGATTGTTAACTACGATGGTGGCACATACACCTATAGCCCTATTGTTCAGTGGACGGGTTATAAATACTCATTCTTTGCTTACTATCCTGCTATCAATAGTGGCAGTAGAGTTGCATCTATCTACCCATCTGGTGTCGATGTTGAGGGTGCTCCATATGTTGAGTATCTTATCAGCCGTACTGATCCAGCCTCCACTGTCGATCTTATGACTGCTTCGGTAATCGATACTGACGCGAACTCATCTAAGGAGGTGCAGTTCCAGTTCAAGCATCGACTCTCTGCAATCGATGTTGCTGCGGTTAACTACTGTGAGTTTGATCCTAACCCAGACAATCACGATTCTACCGATGTTTTGCCTGTGACCATCGAGGTGCATAAGGCAAATTTCCGTATGACCAATCTTTTGTACGATACTTATGTAGTTTCATTGGATGACACTAAGCCAAGTACGCCAAGCAATCGTAGTTCTGATACTATTGCAAACTTTGAGTTGCTGACTGCTACTGACAAGGATGTAACTATTGAGCTAAACAAGGATGGCGATATCCAGATGCGCCCAATCACAAGCGCGGAGAAGAATACCACTATGATTGTAATTCCTCAGACAACTCCACTCCACGTTGAGCCTGAGATTATATATTATCGACGTCTCCCCGACGCTAATGGCAAGGCTCGCTATCTTGACTCATCAGATAAGATTCACGAGCTTGATTTAGATCAGGAGGGTGGTCATACTGGTACACCCCCAGAGTTTACCTATAGCACAGCCTTCGATTTTGACCGAGGTTTGTTGGAGGGTCGTCGCTACTTTATTCAGATTAACTTCACCTCTGATGCTGTTTCAGTGAATATCGTAGCTGCGGACGAGTGGCTTGAGGATATCAATGGTGATGGCGTTTTTAACGATGATGATAAAGTCAATCACGAATTTATGTAAAAATTGTAAATTATGAGATATATACATTTTATTGTCACTATTGTAGCGCTCTTCGTTGCTACATCGTGCTTTGTTGATGATATTGATCAGATTGAGACACCATCAGCTGGCCGTGATGAGATCAGTGTTGTTGCACGAGTTGCTCGTTTCGATGATCGTGTGGTTGATACTCGTGGCACTAAGGATGATGCAGAAGCCAATGTCACTTGTATGGCCGTAGCTATTTTCCCTATTGTGGATGGCGAAATTGGCGACTGTGTTTTCTATGATTTTAGAGTGGGTAACCAGCTTCTCTTTACCATCAACCGTCAGGAGACTAAGAATGGAGCATATATCTACAATGTCGGTGAGCCATACGTTATGTATGTCTTCGCCAACCTTCCTACAATGACCGAGGAGGCGTGTGCAGATATGTCTCTCGACCAGATGAAGGCTATGGCATACTCTGTAGAGGGTGTTGATATTCCTACTAATGGTTTCCCAATGATTGGCTCGTTGGGCGACGCGTCTGTGCAGGGTACGCCTATCACTCCCGAGGGTGATGGTAAGACATTTGTTCTCAAGCCAGGCTCTGCTTCAAATCCTACTTTGCCTCTTGTGAATGGTAGCCCATCAGACCTTCTTAATGTCCCTATGAAGGCTATGTTTTCAAAGGTTAACGTTACTATTAAGGTCACCCCCGACCAGACTGTCGACACTCACCTTACACCACAGTTTACTTTAAAGAGCTATACTGTGAATAATGTCCCTGCGTCTGTCGATTTTGCTATGGGTGGCAAGCCACGACTTAATCATAGTGTAACCGATGATGTTACCTCGGTTATTGGTCCATTTAATGATCCTATGCCATTGCTTAATGGCACAACTATTGCTCGTGGTACGCAGACCATCAACTTCACCTTCTACCTCCCTGAGCGCTTCTTGACCCCTACCTATCAGTCGCACGATGGCTCTCAGGATGGTCAGCAAGGCTATTATGACTACCCATTCCCTGTTGTTGGTGGTAAGTATCGTGCTGAGGACCTCGATTTGCGTCAGCGCTTCAAGCCATTGCTTCCCGATGGTCAGGCTGCTACCTATGTAACTATCAATGGTACATTCCGCGACCATCAGCAGCACGAGTTTGATGTCACCTACGATGTTTACCTCGGTGAGGATAACTATGGCAACTTCGATACCGAGCGTAACTGCGAGTATTTCCACTATATCAATATCCGCGGTATCCTCAACTCCGACGACCAGGTTTTGAATGAAAATGCAGTCTCTATCGACCACCGTGTCAATGTCGATCGTGTAGAGCCTATCATCATCAACCTACGTCGTGAGACACAACTCGACTCACACTTCGAGGTGCGCCCACTGCGCATCCGCAAGAATCCCGAATATACTGGCGATTTGTCAAATGCAAAGGTTAAGGTAGAGGTTGTCTACGATAAGACACCAACCCAGAAGTGGATAGGTCTTGAGCGTAGCTTTGGTAATGGCGTGCAGAGTGGCTCTGCAACCTATCTTGTCGCTACCGATTTGGCTGCTGACCGTCAAAACTCTTTGGGTAAGCGTAAGTATTTCACTACCGACCTCACCACCGTTACTCTTGCTGGTGAGAGCCAGAAAGATGGTAATGGCTACTCAATTACGGGCGGCCAGAGCGTTATAGTGCCTATTACTGAAGAGGACGAGGCCGTTTGGATCTATGTTGACGAGGCTTTGGTTGCCGAGGCAGGTGATGCTATCCGCAAGGCCACTATCCGCGTCTCTGTTGCCGAGGATGGCACTCACTATGGCACACCTATCGACTACGTTATCCAGCAGCGTCAGCTCTTCCCTGTAACCTATGGTGGCAATACCTACCTTATCGAATACGAGGAGGAGTATCTCCATAACTTCGATGCCGACGACTCCTATGGTCAAACCGACTTCGAGGGTATGCAGTGGGGATTGCCAGGTATAGAGTTATCGTATGACCACCAGGCAATATCATTTAATCACGTCTTGGCAGATAATTTTACATCTGATAGAAAGCCATTTTATGATTATTATGTATCATCACACGATAGCAATGCATCGGGAACAATGCACAATAGAGAGGGTTTTAATTTCTGCTTGGAGATTATTCAAGTTGTAAATGGACAAGGTAATCACGATACTGATGCAAGCAACAATATCGATGTACTTCATTTGGGACAAGATCCAGAATCTGCTATTGAGTATTGTTATAATAAGAATAAACGCAATGCAAGTGGACAGGTAGCTACATCAAGTAATGCCGATAACATGAAATGGTATCTTCCTGCAATCGATCAGATTGAGGATATCGTGATGTCTGAGTACGGTGATGGTCAAAAGACTTATATCCGTTTCCTCGATTTCCAGGCAAAGCCATACTGGTCATCACAGCCTTCGTATATTCGACACTATGCGTATTATGATGGCCCTATTACATCGTGGTTGGGTGACCCAGTGCATGGAGCTTATTATTCAGATGATAAAGATTATGCACGAACAACGAGTGTGTCCTATGATAATGGCGTGTATACTCCCACTCCAAGTGGAGTAGTAGCAAATACATATCATAGTTTTTGGTATCACTATGAGTTATTGTGGTGGGATACTGATGAGACATATTACGATGGTAATCACAGAGAAAGTGGTATGACAGAAACAATTACTCCAGGTCCTGTTCAGCGTGAGGCTGGTAATAAGTCTCGTACCTCGTATGCACGTGTTCGTTGCGTGCGCAAGGCTGATTAATTAGCCCCTTAAAAATTACCCAAATAAAAATCCTTATCGAAGAGTCGGCCCCGCCGACTCTTTTTTTCACCCCTCCCCATCCAACACCCTCCCCCACATCACGGGTATTATTTTTAATACCCGCACCTCTCGCACGTCATCACAGCGGTAGATCCCCACGTCGCTCCGCTCCTCGGGATGACGAGGGCTGTCAGCAGCAGATCCCCACGTCGCTCCGCTCCTCGGGATGACGGCAATCGTCATTGCGAGGGCTGGCTCAAGCCGTGGCAATCTTCAGCTGTCCACCTTGCCACATGGCAACCTCGCACATCATCACAGTGGTAGATCCCCACGTCGCTCCGCTCCTCGGGATGACGGCAATCGTCATTGCGAGGCTTGGCACAAGCCGTGGCAATCTTCAGCTGTCCACCTTGCCACATAGCAACCTCGCACATCATCACAGCGGTAGATCCCCACGTCGCTTCGCTCCTCGGGATGACGGCGAGGGGCAGGGAGAGGCGCAGAGGCAGGGTGTGTGGGCAAAAAAAAGAGGGTGTTCGGCATCGCCGAACACCCTCGAAGGTGTATATCAACCCAGGATGCTTAGTCCTTCAACTTAGCAGCCAAGAACTCGCGGTTCAAGCGAGCGATATGGGCGATAGAGATTGACTTAGGGCACTGTGCCTGGCAAGCACCAGTATTGGTACAGTTACCGAAGCCGAGCTCGTCCATCTTAGCAACCATAGCCTTAGCGCGGCGTGCACCCTCAACCTTACCCTGTGGCAACTTAGCGAGTGATGATACACGGGCAGCAACGAACAACATAGCTGAGCCGTTCTTACATGTTGCAGCACATGCACCACAACCTACGCAAGCTGCAGCGTCCATAGACTCGTCAGCATCTGCCTTAGGAATAGGAATAGCATTACCATCAGGCACCGAGTTAGTGCGTACTGAGATAAAACCACCAGCCTGCAAAATCTTATCGTAAGCACCGCGGTCAACAACGAGGTCGCGGATGACAGGGAACGCAGCAGAACGCCATGGCTCGATAGTGATGGTTGAACCATCCTCGAACTTACGCATATACATCTGGCAAGTAGTAACAGCCTGTGATGGACCATGAGCGTGGCCATTGATATGCATAGAGCACATACCGCAGATACCCTCACGGCAGTCGTGGTCGAAAGCTACTGGCTCCTTACCCTCGTGGATAAGGTTGTTGTTGAGGATATCCATCATCTCGAGGAATGATGTATCCGCAGAGATGTTCTCAACCTTGTAGGTCTCGAAGGCACCCTGTGACTTAGCGTCTCTTTGACGCCATATCTTTAATGTAAAATTCATACTTCTGTTTTATTAAAGGTTAACGTCAAAAATTAGTCTTTGTAGTTACGCTGTGCACGGTGTACGAACTCGTACTCGAGAGGCTCGATAGTCATCTCTGGTGCGTTGTCCATACCCTTATACTCCCAAACAGCTGCATAGGCGAACTTGTCGTCGTGACGCAAAGCCTCGCCATCCTCTGTCTGGTGCTCAGAGCGGAAGTGACCACCGCAAGACTCCTCACGGTTCAAAGCGTCGCGTGCCATGAGCTCACCAAGCTCCAAGAAGTCCTCCAAACGCAATGCCTTCTCCAACTCAACATTGAACGAATCCTCAGTACCCACAAGCTTCAAGTCCTTATAGAACTCCTTGCGCAATGCCTGGATCTCAACGATAGCCTTCTCCAAAGACTCCTTAGTACGTGCCATACCTACGTTATCCCACATAATCAAGCCGAGGCGCTTGTGGATATCGTCAACAGACTGGTTACCCTTGATAGCGAACAAACGCTCGATACGTGCGCGAACGCCCTTCTCGGCCTCGTCGAAGGCTGGAGTAGATGTAGATACCTTAGGTGCCTGGATCTTCTTTGAGAGGTAGTCACCGATAGTATATGGCAATACGAAGTAACCATCAGCCAAGCCCTGCATAAGAGCTGAAGCACCAAGACGGTTAGCACCGTGATCTGAGAAGTTAGCCTCACCGATAGCGTACAAACCTGGGATAGTGGTCATAAGGTTGTAGTCAACCCAGATACCACCCATGGTGTAGTGTACTGCAGGGAAGATCTGCATAGGCTGCTCGTATGGGTTAACGTCGGTGATCTCCTCGTACATATCGAAGAGGTTACCATAACGCTGCTTGATAGTCTCCTTACCAAGACGCTCGATAGCGGTCTTGAAGTCGAGGAATACTGCCAAACCTGTCTCGTTTACACCATAACCTGCATCGCAACGCTCCTTTGCAGCACGTGATGCAACGTCACGTGGCACGAGGTTACCGAATGCTGGGTAGCGGCGCTCCAAGTAGTAGTCGCGATCTGCCTCGGCGATATCTGATGGCTTCTTGGTACCCTTGCGGATAGCCTCAACATCCTCCATCTTCTTTGGAACCCAGATACGGCCATCGTTACGCAAAGACTCCGACATAAGA
>JAZOOI010000007.1:0-30625 GCA_045654925.1 Alistipes sp.
AGCAACGCAACCATATTTGTGCTGGGTGACAATACGATAGGCACTACAAAAACAGAATATTCGGATGTACCATGTGGTGGTATTTTTGTAGCAGAGGGCGGAACAGTTAATATTACCTCAAACGGGACGGATAATATTCTTCGTGCTCACGGTACGCTCGCTGCAGCTATTGGTGGAAAGTATGTCAACTACGAAGAAAGTCATAATGCCGGTAACATTAACATTTCGAATGTCACAGTATATGCATATACGAACAACTATTACGCTGCAGCTATTGGTGCGGCAGGCGAAGGTACCTGCGGAACAATCAATATTACAAACGCTGTCGTATATGCCTATGGTGCCGGTGACAGATGGACTTCTGCTCCCGGTATCGGCAGCGCTTGGAATTCGCTTGATTGGTTGGATGCGATCCCTATTGTGGTCATCTCAAATTCTGAGGTTCATACCTTTAGATACAACCCGTATTCTGATTATATCGGATATTTGGGGGATGAATCCGGTGACACTTACGCTACCGGCAGCATTAACTGCGGCGAAGGTGGCTCGGTAAAGAGCAGTACCATTTACTGCTACACTGGATTGGATGCAACCACCACGGATAAGGTCGTGGAATACGATGCCGACGGCAATCCGACGGAACAAACCGCAGAGTAATCTGTATAACTTATAGGGCAGGAAGAGGGTGATGCCTCTCCTGCTCACTAACCTCCCAAGCCGCGAGGAGGAAGAAGACCGAAGCTCAAATAACACCAACCCCCATCGTTTCACTACGGTGGGGATTGGGATTGTAGCGTCTTCGACACAGATCGATTCCGTAAACGCGGTAGTGGCAACTGGGTAGATTGGGAGGATGTATCGACGGGTAAATGCGATACTGATGGTTTCGAATACCCCAACCACGACGAGAATGGCGAGTGGTAATTAGGTTATACGTCAGCCCTCTATTTGATGGTTTTGTTGCATGTGTAATTGATTTAAATAGCAAGCGCGACTGCAAATATAATATTGCGGTCGCGCTTGCTATATGTGTTATTATCAACTACTTAAAATATATGTCTAATAGTTCCTTTGCGGCGATGAATGAGGACAACTTGGCATCGAGAACTCTCTGCTCAACCTCTGCGAGACGAGACTCTATCTCAGGATTGTTATAGAAGCTCGACTTGAGGGTCTCGTTGATTGTCTCGTACATCCAATACTTGTTTTGGCGGTTGCGGTTTGCCATGAAGTAACCATTGAGCTCTATGTGCTGCAAGTATTGCTCCACGCCCTGCCATACCTCCTCGAGGCCTGTGCCCTCGAGTGATGAGCAGGTGTAGACCTTAGGACGCCACTCCGACTCGGGGAGTGGGAAGAGCATCAGCGCGCCCTGGTACTGTGCCTTGGCAAGCTCCGCCTTGCGGATATTTTCGCCATCAGCCTTGGTGATAACCATCATATCGGCCATCTCCATGATACCGCGCTTGATACCCTGGAGCTCGTCACCCGCGCCCGAAATCTGCAACATCATAAACATATCGACCATTGAGTGTACGGCAGTCTCAGACTGACCTACGCCTACTGTCTCGATGAATATCACGTCGTAGCCTGCAGCCTCGCATAGTACGATGGTCTCGCGTGTCTTGCGCGCCACGCCACCCAACGAGCCAGCCGATGGTGAGGGGCGCACGAAGATATTTGGGTTGTGGCATATGCTCTCCATGCGTGTCTTATCGCCGAGGATAGAGCCGCCGCTACGCTCCGATGATGGGTCGATGGCGAGCACGGCAAGCTTGTGGTTATAGGATGTCACCATGTTGCCCACGGCCTCGATGAAGCTCGACTTTCCGGCGCCAGGAACACCCGTAATGCCGATGCGTACCGACTTGCCAGAGTGGGGTAGACACTTCTCTATAATCTCCTGTGCCTGAGCATAATGTGATGGGTTGTTGCTCTCGATGAGGGTGATTGCCTGCGCCAATATTGTGATGTTGCCATCGAGGATGCCAGCGACATACTCGTCGGTGGTCATCGCACGGCGTTTCTTGCGCACGAAGTATGGGTTTACCACGGGCTGATCCTCCACGCCTTTGGTGACGGCAAGTGCACTATCGTGGTGCTTGTCGAGATACTCTTTCTCGTAGTGCTCTATCTTGGTGAATGACATAGTTATGCTATCTTTTTAGTTTACATACATTGTTGAGAACCGTCGCGTCAATCTGCTGCGTCGAGCCGAACCACTCTATGCGTCGGCTGTTGGTGTTGTATATCACAGCAAATGGCACGAAGTTGATGCCGAATGAACGATAGGTGTGTCTATTGTTGTCGAAGGCAATGGCCGACACGTAGCTGCCGAACTTTGCCAGTAGCTCCACCTCTCTCTCCTTTGCTTCGCTTGTGAGCAACACCAAGGCGATCTTGTCGTCGTATTGCGATGTTAGTTGGTATAGTTTCGGTAGTGCGGTTACGCATGGCTCGCACTGCGAATGCATAAATATGAGACAGGTGTAATCCTTGTCGATGAGTCGCAACTCGGAGCCGAGTACCGACTCGACATTAATCTCGGGGATCTTCTCCCCGAGGCGTATGTTCTGCGCACTTGCTGTGTAGCATAGGCCCAGTATGGCGATTAATATGATGAATACTCTTTTCATTGCTGATGATATTATTTTGCGAAGTTACTATTTTTTTCTGCAAAATCCAATCCTTACACCGAAAAATTATCTCAATAGTGATATTTATCTCATAAAATGAGAGGCGTTTGGTATGAGGTGTGAAATAAATGAAAAAAAATAGGTGAAAATATTTCGTTGTTTCAAAAAGAAGAAGTACCTTTGGGTGATTTTTGAGCTATGCGAAACTTATCGGATTATAGACAGAAATAACAAAAAAATATTAAGTTAAACTTTATAAATATTAAATGCTATGAAAGTATCACACATTGAGCATCTCGGCATCGCCGTTAACAGCTTGGAGGAGGCAATTCCTTACTGGGAGAACGTATTGGGTTTGAAGTGTTACGCTATCGAGGAGGTAGCTGATCAGAAGGTTAAGACCGCATTCTTTATGCTTGGTCAGACTAAGATTGAGCTTTTAGAGCCAACATCTCCAGAGTCAACAATTGCTAAGTATATCGAGAACAAGGGCGTAGGTATCCACCACATGGCTCTCGCTTGCGAGAACATCGAGGAGCAGCTTGCAGACGCTGAGGCTCACGGTATCCGTCTTATCGACAAGACTCCACGTAAGGGTGCTGAGGGTCTTACCATCGCATTCCTTCATCCAAAGTCAACTCAGGGTATCCTCACTGAGCTTTGCGAAAACAAGAACAAATAATTCGGTTCGCGCCTAAACAAAACAAATCTATAACTTTATAAAATATCATTTCACTATGAGCGAAATTCAGAAAGCGATTGAGAAGTTGATGGACAACCGTCAGACAGCTCGCATGGGTGGTGGTCAGAAGGCTATCGACAAGCAGCACGAGAAGGGTAAGTACACAGCTCGCGAGCGTATCGCTATGTTGTTGGACGAGGGTAGCTTCGAGGAGTTCGATATGTTCGTTACTCACCGTTGCTACGACTTCGGTATGGACGCAAAGCACACCTTCGGTGATGGCGTTGTAACAGGTTATGGTACCATCGCTGGTCGTTTGGTGTATGTCTTCGCACAGGACTTCACCGTGACTGCAGGTTCACTCTCAATCTCTTTGGCAGATAAGATTTGCAAGGTAATGGATATGGCTGTTCGCAACGGTGCTCCATGTATCGGTTTGAACGACTCTGGTGGTGCTCGTATCCAGGAGGGTGTAAACGCTTTGGCTGGTTATGCTAACATCTTCCAGCGTAACGTTATGGCATCAGGTGTTATCCCACAGATCTCAGCTATCTTTGGTCCTTGCGCTGGTGGTGCTGTTTACTCTCCAGCGTTGACTGACTTCATCATCATGCGTCGTGAGACATCTAATATGTTCTTGACAGGTCCTAAGGTTGTTAAGACCGTTACTGGTGAGGACGTAACTCAGGAGCAGCTTGGTGGTGCTAACATGCACACTACAAAGTCAGGTGTTGCTCAGTTTGCTGTTGACTCTGAGGAGGAGGGCTTGAAGCTTATCCGCGACCTTCTCTCATACATGCCACAGAACTATACAGCATTGGTTCCAGATCAGCCATGTACCGATGATATCGCACGTAAGGAGGATATCCTCAACGAGATCATCCCTGATAACCCAAATAAGCCATACGATATGATGGAGGTTATCAAGGCTATCGTTGATAATGGCGAGTTCTTGGAGTCTGCTGCACCATATGCAAAGAACATCATCACAGGTTTCGCACGCTTCAATGGTCAGTCAGTTGGTATCATCGCTAACCAGCCTAAGTTCATGGCAGGTGTATTGGATATCAACGCTTCACGTAAGGCTGCTCGTTTCGTACGTTTCTGCGATGCGTTCAACATTCCACTCGTAACCTTGGTTGACGTTCCTGGTTTCTTGCCTGGTACAGCTCAGGAGTACGGTGGTGTTATCACCCACGGTGCTAAGCTCTTGTTCGCATACTGCGAGGCTACAGTGCCTAAGGTTACTGTTACATTGCGTAAGGCTTACGGTGGTGCATACATCGTTATGTCATCTAAGCATATCCGTGGTGATGTTAACTACGCATGGCCAACTGCTGAGATCGCCGTTATGGGTGCAAGTGGTGCCGTTGAGGTATTGCACGCTAAGGCGTTGTCATCATTCGAGAACAAGGAGGATAAGGCTAAGTTCGTTGCCGAGAAGGAGCAGGAGTACCGCGACAAGTTCTCTAACCCATACAACGCAGCACGCTACGGCTATATCGACGACGTTATCGAGCCACGTAACACACGTTTCCGCGTAATCCGTGCATTGGAGTCTTTGCGCAACAAGCGTTTGGAGAATCCTGCAAAGCGTCATAACAACATTCCATTGTAATCGTTAAAACACTGAAATAAGTTATGATGATTCTTGCAGTTCCTGAATTCGATGTAAACTGGGGTAATGCAGCGATGATAGCTCTTATCAGCATTTTGCTGGTATTTATCATGCTTGTTCTTCTCATCTACGTATTGAAGCTCTTTGGAGTTATCTTTGCAGAGAAGAAGGGTGCTGCTACTGCATCTACTGTCGCTACTGCACAGTCGTCTGACGAGATTTCTGACGAGGAGGTGGCAGCCATTGCTATGGCTGTCAACCTCTTCTTCAATCGTCACGATGAGGAGAGCGACGTGCTTACATTCCGCCAGAACCACGATGTATCTGCTTGGCAGGTTCGCAATATCCACAAGCAGCTTAAGTAAAGTCCAAACACAAACAATTTAGAAAAGATTATGCAGAAATTCAAGTTCAATATTAACGGCAAGAGCTACGAGGCTATCGTTGAGGAGACAGAGCGTAACACCGCTCGTGTTGAGCTTAATGGCAAGAGCTACACCGTTCAGGTTGAGAAGGAGGAGGCTATCGTATCTCCTAAGATTGCAGCCGTTAAGCCATCGTCAAGCTCAGCAGACTTCGTTGAGGCTCCACAGCAGGTTATCACTGGCAATGCCGGCTCTATCAAGTCACCACTTCCAGGTAACGTATCAAAGATTAAGGTTGCCGAGGGTCAGGCTGTTAAGGCTGGTGATGTACTCATGACCTTGGAGGCTATGAAGATGGAGAATGAGATTATGGCTCCTGCTGCTGGTACCGTTAAGAAGATCTACGTTACCGAGGGTAAGGCTGTTCAGCAGGGTGAGGCACTTATCGACCTCGCTTAATTTATAACTCTTTAACTGTAAATAAGATGAAGAGTGCTAAACTATATTTAATGATGCTCCTATCGGCATTCGCTATCTCGTTCGTTGCTCCCGCTACTGCGATGGCATCTGAGGATGAGAAGGTTAGCGCTACCGTTGTTAAGAGCATTGCAATTGATGAGAACTTCGATGTAGGTAATACTATGGAGAAGTTCGTCGATGAGACAGGTGTTGTACGTATGGCTGGCGACACCACCAACTATGACTCGGAGAATCCTGAGGAGAATAAGGCTTTGCAGAACAAGTCTGATTGGAAGAATGCAGTGATGCTTCTTATCTCGTTCTTGCTTCTCTTCTTGGCTATTGTAAAGAAGTATGAGCCATTGTTGCTTATGCCTATCGCCTTTGGTATGTTGCTCACTAACCTTCCTGGTGCAGAGATGTTCCATGCAGGTTTGTTCGAGGGTGGCCATGTACACTGGGGTGACTTTGCTAATGGTGGTGCAGGTCTTTTGGACTACCTCTACCTTGGTGTTAAGCTCGGTATCTATCCTTGCTTGATCTTTATTGGTGTTGGTGCCATGACCGACTTCGGTCCACTTATCGCTAACCCTAAGAGCTTGCTTTTGGGTGCTGCTGCTCAGATCGGTATCTTCGCTACCTTCATCGGTGCGTTGGCGCTTGGCTTCGACTACTGTCAGGCAGGTTCTATCGGTATCATTGGTGGCGCTGATGGTCCTACATCTATCTACCTCACCTCTAAGCTTGCTCCAGATTTGCTTGGTCCTATTGCTGTTGCGGCATACTCATACATGGCGTTGGTTCCAGTTATCCAGCCACCTATCATGAAGATGCTCACAACCGATGCTGAGCGTAAGATTGAGATGAAGCAGCTTCGCACCGTATCGCAGAAGGAGAAGATCATCTTCCCTATTGCAATTACCGTTGTTATCGCGTTGCTTTTGCCATCAGCAGCTCCACTTATCGGTTGCTTGATGCTTGGTAACTTGATGAAGGAGTGTGGTGTTACTGAGCGTTTGTCTAAGACCGTGCAGAACGAGTTGATGAACATCGTGACCATCTTCCTTGGTATCTCTGTAGGTGCTACAGCAACAGCTGCTAACTTCCTTAACTTCCAGACTCTTGGTATCTTGTCACTCGGTATCATTGCCTTCTCGTTTGGTACGGGTTCGGGTGTTCTTCTTGCCAAGATTATGAACAAGTTCTCTAAGGATAAGATCAACCCACTTATCGGTTCTGCTGGTGTATCGGCTGTGCCTATGGCTGCCCGTGTATCTCAGACCGTAGGTCAGCAGTATAACCCAGGTAACTTCCTTTTGATGCACGCTATGGGTCCTAACGTAGCAGGTGTTATCGGTTCGGCAGTTGCTGCAGGTATCTTGTTGTCGTTCCTCTATTAGTGGATAGCTGATATTAATTGTTAGGCTGGGTTCTGCCCAGCCTAATTTTTTTTGTATGCTATTAAAACTTTTACTACCTTTGGCACATATATTATTATATATAAGGTATGGAGCATATCATAAATACCCCTTCTGAGCGCATTGATGCCATTGTCAAGGCGCAGCGTAGCTACTTCATGGAGCACACGACACGTAGTGTGGAGTTTCGCCTTGAGGCGTTACGTCGTCTGCGTGCAGCTATTGTCGCCTATGAGAGACCTCTGACCGAGGCCTTGTGGCTCGATTTGCATAAATCTTACGAGGAGGCATACCTCACCGAGATAAGCATCATCCTTGCCGAGATTGATAACTTTATCAAGCACCTCAAGGGGTGGGCTGCGCCATCCAAGAAGAGAACACCCTTGAAGCTCATGCCCTCTAAGTGTGCTATTATTACCGAGCCTCTCGGTGTTGCGCTCATCATCGCCCCATGGAACTACCCCGTGCAGCTATTGTTGAACCCATTGGTGGGGGCTCTGGGCGCGGGATGCACTGCGGTGCTGAAGCCCTCGCCCTATGTGCCCCATGTAGCCATGGTTTTGGATAAACTCATAAAGGAGTGCTTCGACGAGCGCCATGTCGCCATTGTCCAGGGTAATAGAGATGTGAATACGGAGTTGTTGAAGCAACGCTACGATGTTATATTCTTCACTGGCTCGCCACAACTGGGACGTGTTGTCATGCGTGCTGCTGCCGAGCACCTCACTCCTGTTATCCTCGAGCTGGGTGGTAAGAGTCCTGTGGTTGTCGACCGCACAGCCAATGTTAAGCTTGCCGCCAAGCGTGTGGCGTGGGGCAAGAGCCTCAATGCCGGACAGACCTGCATAGCTCCCGACTACCTGCTTATCGATAAGAGTGTCAAGGAGCTATTTGTCGAGGAGTATCGCAAGGCACTTCGCGAGCTCCATGGCGACGATGCGCAGCAGAGCCGCCACTATGTGCGCATGGTCAGTGACTCGGCCTTTCAGCGCGTTGCAGGTTACTTGTGCGATGGTAGGGTTGTCGTTGGTGGTAGGGTAGATGCCTCTGATAGATATATCGAGCCCACGCTTCTCGACGAGGTGTCTGCCGATAGTGATGTTATGCAGAACGAGATTTTTGGTCCGGTGCTACCTATGATTGAGGTGTCGAACATAGACGAGGCTATTGCCTTTATCAATTCGCGCGAGAAGCCCTTGGCACTCTATGTATTTGCCGATAAGTGTGTTGCTCGTAAGGTTGTGGATCGCACATCGTCGGGTGGCGGCTGTGTCAACGACACTATTATGCATATTGTGAATGAGAATATGCCATTTGGAGGCGTTGGTAACTCGGGCATGGGACGCTATCATGGTCGCGATAGCCTATACGCCTTTTCGCATCGTCGCTCTATTGTGACCACTCCTACGTGGATAGATATGCCATTCCGCTATATGCCCTATCGTTGGTTTAGGCGAATTAAGCGATTGCTGTAAGTGGGTATCGATGCAAAAGGTGTTCTATAAATTTCGAAAAAATATAACTCTTTTTAGCAATACGTGTTGATAAATAGTTTTTTTTGTTATATTTGCATCGCGAATTGTGTGTGTATACTAACTAATTGCGCTTTGGTATAATATTTATGCTGCGTGACCGTTGTTAATATACCGACGTATTGTTGTAAGACATTTACTTTTTAACTTTTAATAATAACAACAATGAAGAAGTTTTTTTCTATGATGGCAGTCTTGACTGCTATGTTCGCTTTCGTTGCTTGTGGTGAGACAGATCAGCCTGGTGGTGGTTCATCTAATGGCGCAAAGCTTGCAACCCCTGAGCTTTCAGAGACTCACACTGAGACAAGCTTTACTGTAGCTTGGAACGCTGTTACAGGTGCTGATTCTTACATTGTAAACTTCGATGGTAAGAACTACACAACTGCTGAGTGCTCTTACACTTTCGAGAACCTTAACGCTGGTGACTATACTGTACGTGTAAAGGCTACAGGTGCTGGTTATGAGGATTCAGACAACGCTAAGATCGTTGTTACTCTAACTGGTCTTACTGAGGTTAACTGGTTCGAGCAGACTCTCGCTAACCTTACTGAGCCTTATCAGTTTGAGGATGGCTCTGTTGCTTATCCTTACAACGCTGTATTCTTCACTTGGAAGGGTACTGGTGTTACTAAGATTCAGTATGGTGCATTCCCAACAGCAAGCCTCGATGGCGTTTCTGATAAGGAGATTAAGAAGGAGTTGATGACTATTGATTCTTCAGTTTTGTCTTACGTTAATAGCGAAGAGGGTTTCACAAGCATCATTGGTGACCTTAGCGGCTCAACAAGCTACACTCTTTGCGCATTGGTAACAAACGAGGCTGGTTTGGAGTACTTCGCAAAGGGTTCAATCACAACTGCTGAGGCTGAGCTTACAGCTGAGACTAAGGCTTGGATTGGCTCATACAACGCTATGGCTTCAAAGGTAATTGATATCTCTACTAACACTCTTTCTGACGAGACTACAAACTTCACATTCTCTGTATCTTCAATTGAGGGTACTCCAGATGAGGTTTATGTTGATGGCCTCAGCATCATGGGTACTGATACTCCAGCTATTGGTATGGTAGCTGCTGATGAGCAGGGTAACAACCTCCTCGCTGTTTGGAACTATGTATTGTTCACTGAGATGGGTGAGGGTTGGAACTTGTACTGGTACGCTCTTTGCGATACTATGGGTGACTACTACTTCGTATCTGGTAACTATCCAGCATTGATCTTCGCTCAGGATAAGGATGGTAAGATCACTTGCGAGCGCGGTGTTGGTGAGTTGAGCGACGGTTCTCCATTCGAGGTAATGGCATTCGATCTTATCGGTGTAAGTGAGCAGGGCTTTGGTATCCCACAGGATCAGAATGGTAATAAATTCTCTGTTTGGAAGTATGGTGACTACACTAACATCGCTAAGGTTGAGGCTACACCAGCTGTTGCTAACCGCAATGCTATGAACCTCTCTGTAGGTCAGATTCTTCCTACATCTGTAGTTGTTGCAAAGTAATTTGCCACTAACATACAATTATGAGGTTGCGTCCATTGGGCGCAACCTTTTTTGTCTATATCCATTGCCCTAAGTGTAAAAAAAATAGGTTTAGTTATTGCTCATTTCGCAAAAAAAATGTATTTTTGTGATTGGAAAAAAATGTCAAACCATGGACTACGTAAAGGAATTAGAGAAGTATGCCCCTGCTCATACCGATGCACAGGTGGCTAAAGAGGTGGCTAAGATTAAGATGGCGGCCAATCGCAATGGCAACATCGATGTTTATAAGTTCTGCTACTCTGCAATAGATTTGACCACGCTATCATGCAACGACTCTGTGGAGTCTGTGCAGGCATTCGTGCGCAAAGCTGTCGACTTCTATGAGAAATATCCTCATATCCCTAACGTGGCATCTATATGCGTCTATCCTCCATTCGTGGAGACCGTGGGACTCGAGATTGATGGCACACCAATGCGTATCACCTCTGTGGCTGGTGCTTTCCCAGCATCGCAGAGCTTCATTGAGGTGAAGGCCCTCGAGGTGGCAATGGCTATCGAGAATGGCGCTGATGAGGTGGATATCGTCCTTAACCCAGGTATGATGCTCGCAGGACACTATGCTGAGGCAACAAGCGAGGTGGAGCTACTACGCGAAGAGGCGAGCGAGGTAATCCTCAAGGTTA
Organism: Alistipes sp.; assembly: GCA_045654925.1. Lineage (GTDB taxonomy): Bacteria > Bacteroidota > Bacteroidia > Bacteroidales > Rikenellaceae > Alistipes. The sequence goes on from JAZOOI010000007.1 coordinate 10,876, forward strand.
TCATCGAGTCGGGAGCTCTCAAGACCCCAGAGCTTATTCGTCGTGCCTCACTCCTCTCAATGTTCGCGGGCGCCGACTTCATCAAGACATCAACAGGTAAGATTGACGTTGCAGCAACCCCCGAGGCAGCTTTTGTAATGTGTCACGCCATAAAGGACTACTACAACCTAACAGGTCGTAAGGTGGGCTTCAAGGCTGCGGGTGGCGTTAAGACCCCTGAGGATGCTGCCCTCTACTACACCATCGTTGAGGAGGTGCTTGGTGAGGAGTGGCTCACAACTGACCTATTCCGCATTGGAGCATCGTCGGCGGCGAACAACCTAATATCCGCGATTGAAGATAAGGATATCAAATACTTCTAATTTATTGTTATAGCGACATATAGGAGACGCTTCAATAAAATCCTCGAATGGGACGTACTGAGTACTGACTATTCGAGGATTTTTTGTCTCTACACCCCTCTAATACTAATTTGTTTATCGCCAATAGTGCCCCTATCATAATAAATTTATCTTTTGCCGATAGAGTTGGGTGTCGAAAAATAAGTAAAATATTATATATTTTACAGATATTTTTTGTATCTTTGAAACGTTGTATATACATATACATTCTAAAACATGAAATTCGATAACATTAAGCACAGTGCCCAGCGCCTAAATACCCTTGTTGATGGGTGGCAGACAAATGGCGAAATACCACGTATCGAGCGCGATATGGCGCTCGAGGAGCTTCGTAGACTATATGATCAACTTCTTGATATCGACACCTCTATATCGGAGGTTGCCGATGCTCCTATGTCGGCACCTATCGTAGCGCCCGTAGTTGTGGATATGGCTGAAAACACCGCCGAGGAGGTTGCATCTGAGGAGATTGCTGCTATTGAGGATGGTGCCTCAGTGGCAGAGCCTGCCGTGGAGGATGTAGCAGAGCCAGTGACCGTAGAGGAGGATGAGGAGGAACCTCTCGATATAGACGCACTCTTGGGTCTTTCGTCTGTTGCTGTGGCAACAGCTGTTACAACTACCGCTACCGCTGCTGAGACCGTTGCTGGGCAGGCAGCATCTGTCGTGGAAGAGGTTGCCGTTGAGCAGCCTGTAGCCGCAGAGGTCGCAGAGCCCGTTGCTGCACCTGTTGAGGAGAGTGTCGCAGAGCCTATCGTCACACCAGAGGAGAGCTCGGCAACAAATGGCGAGCTATTTGCTATGGAGGATATTCCAGTATCACGAGGCAATGGACGTAAGATAATCTCGATATACAATACCGCAGGCATGGCGGCAGCCACAGCAACGGCAGCAACCATAAATAGCGCGGCTGATGCCATCGCGTCGCCACAGGCGCCTGTTGAAGAGCAGCCCAAGCGTATTGCCGATGTGTTGGCGAGTGACAAAAAGGTGCTTGCCGAAAAGATAGCCTCTGCCGAGAAGCCAACAACGCCCTTCCACCGCATCACCGATCTTCGCAAGGCGATAGGTATCAACGACAAATTCTTGATGATTAAGGATTTGTTTGGTGGCGATGTGGCAAGATATGAGGCTACTATCGATACTCTCAACGAGTTCGAGGACCTCGATGATTGCATGATATACATCGTTGAGAACTTCTCATGGAACCCCGATTCTGAGGGCGCAAAGCTATTGGTATCACTCATCGAACGTAAACTTTCTTAGTCATGGCACAACTATATGTAGTACCCACGCCCATAGGTAACCTTGAGGACATAACGCTGCGTGCTATCAACGTGCTCCGTAGTGTCGACTTTATCCTTGCTGAGGATACGCGCACCACATCGCACCTATTGCGCCACCTCGGTATCGACAAGCCTATGTATTCGCACCATAAGTTCAACGAGCATGCCACCGTTGGTCGTGTTGCCGAGAGTATTGCTGCGGGCAAGGATGTGGCTCTTGTGTCGGATGCTGGCACCCCTGGTATCTCCGACCCTGGCTTCTTGCTTGTGCGTAGATGTGTGGAGGAGGGTATCGATGTTGTTACACTCCCTGGTGCTACGGCGCTAATCCCCGCCGTGGTGCAGAGCGGCTTCCCATGCGATAGATTTTGCTTCGAGGGATTCCTTCCCCAGAAGAAGGGACGCATGAAGCGCCTCCAGGAGCTCGCCATGGAACATCGCACGATAGTACTTTACGAGTCGCCCTATCGCATTGTCAAGTGCCTCGAGCAGATTGCCGAGACCATGGGCGAGGAGCGTCGTGTGGCGGTGGTGAGAGAGATAACCAAGAAGTTCGAGGAGACGGTGCGTGGTAGTGTTGCCGAGTGTTTGGCTCACTTCCGTGAGCATGAGCCTAAGGGTGAGTTTGTAATGGTCATCGAGGGCTATAATCCAAAAGATAAGAGCCGCGATGCGGATGATGAAATAGAGGAGTAATATGCCAAAGGATAACAATAGATATACGATGACGCGTTGGCAGCGTGTGAAGTCGGCAATGCTCTATGGGCTATGTCGATTTATAGCCATCATGCCTCGTTTCGTTCGCTACTATATCCTGCAGGAGATACTATATTTCGTGCTTCAGTACGTAATTCGTTATCGCCGTCGTGTGGTGATGGAGAATTTGCGAAACGCCTTCCCCGAGAAGAGCGAAAAGGAGCTACGAGGCATCGCAAAGCGCTTCAATCTCAACCTTGCAGAGCAGATAATCAATACAATAAGCATTGCTGGCATCTCGCAGAAGCGCCTCATGCGCTACCTGCGCTTCCCCGCAGCGGAAGATTTTGCAAAGGCTACGGCCGACACCGATATAGTTCTCTTTGCTGCGCACTATGGCAGCTGGGAGTATATGACGGCTGTCGGTTGCTACGATAAGGGGCATAGGCTTATTAGTGTCTATCACCCGTTGAGTGACTGTGCCCTCGATGATATGTTCAAGCGTCTACGTGCATGCGACAATATGGAGCTTGTGCCACGCGACGAGAGCATCTTGTATTTCGTGCGCCACCGAGGACGTGGCCCAAAGATGACCTTCGGCCTCATCGCCGATCAAAATCCATTCTGGTATCACGATGCCCATTGGATAACCTTCTTCCATCAGGAGACAATCTTCGCTAAGGGTGGCGAACAGATAGCCATGAAGTACTCCTTGCCCGTGTGGTTCTGCTATATGCGTCGCCTGCGACGTGGTGAGTATGAACTATTTGTTGAGCAGCTCTATGATGGCAAGGAGGAGGTCGCCGAGAATGTCATTACCGAGCGCTATGCTCATCGTCTCGAGGAGATTATTCGTGAGTGTCCCGAGATGTGGCTATGGTCGCATCGTCGCTGGAAGCATAAGAAAACATGGTAGCCATGGCACGACTTAGCATTGTCATACTCAACTGGAACGGACGTCACCACCTGGAGCGTTATCTGCCGAGTGTCGTTGAGCATAGCTCAGGCGAGGCGGCAGTTATCGTTGCCGATAATGGCTCTACGGATGACTCTCTTGCCTGGCTCGAAGAGCACTATCCCAATGTTGGGGTCATTGCACTCGATGCTAACTATGGCTTTGCTGGTGGCTATAACCGAGCCTTGAAGCAGATAGATACTGAGTACTGTCTGCTCCTTAACTCCGATGTGGAGGTCACCGCTGGTTGGTGGCAACCCCTTGTTGAGATACTTGATAGCAACGCCGATGTTGCAGCTGTTGCTCCCAAGATACTCGCTGATAGAGATCGTGATAGGTTTGAGTATGCAGGTGCTGCAGGTGGCTTTATCGACTACCTCGGTTACCCCTTCTGCCGTGGTCGCATATTGTCGAGCGTCGAGCGCGACGAGGGTCAATATGACGATGCGCGTGACATATTCTGGGGTAGTGGTGCAGCGCTATGTTGTCGCCGTGAGGTATTCCTCGATATGGGTGGCTTCGACGAGAGCTTCTTTGCCCACATGGAGGAGATAGACCTCCAGTGGCGTATGCAACTTGCTGGTTGGCGTATTATGGTTGAGCCCCGTAGTGTCGTCTACCACCTTGGTGGTGGTACATTGCCCGCCTCGGCGCGTAAGATATATCTCAACCACCGCAATAACCTCGCGATGCTCTTCAAGTGCGCATCGCCCATGCAGCGTATGGTGGTCGCCGTGGTGCGCCCCTTCACTGATATGGCTGCTGCCTTGGCGCACCTTGTGACACTACACCCTCACAGGGCGTGGGCAGTGGTTAGGGCGTGGGGCACGTTCATCGCCTGGCACCGCAGGCTTGGTGCTGAGCGTAAGGCAGTTAAGAGAGTGAAAAAGGTTGATAACATATACAATTTCTCAATCGTTGTGCGTTACCTCTTTGGTAAGCACCGCTTTAATAAGATGATGTGATGCGACGACTGATAATTATACCCACATACAATGAGCGTGAGAATGTGGTGAAGATGATTCACCGCGTTATGTCGCTTGCGCTTAACTTCGACCTGTTGATTGTCGATGATGGCTCGCCCGATGGCACTGCGGCTCTTGTCAAGGAGCAGATGGCAACCTATCCCTATAGGCTTCATATCGTCGAGCGCTCGGGAAAGCTAGGCCTTGGCACCGCCTATATTGCAGGCTTCAAATACGCCCTGGAGCACGACTACGACCGCATCTTCGAGATGGACTGCGACTTCTCGCATAACCCCGATGACCTTGCGCGCCTCGATGCCATGCTCGACGAAAAGGATGTCGCCATAGGCTCGCGCTACTGCAAGGGTGTCAATGTTGTCAACTGGCCTATGGGCAGATTGCTGATGTCCTACTTCGCCTCGAAGTATGTGCGCATCGTGACACGCATGCCCGTCAAGGATGCAACGGCCGGCTTTGTGGGCTACCGCCGCGAGGTGCTCGATGCCATAGACTTCGACCGTGTGAAGATGAATGGCTATGGCTTTCAGATTGAGATGAAGTATACTGCATGGCGCTTAAAGTATAGGGTGGGTGAGGTCTCTATCATCTTCATCGACCGCGAGGAGGGTACATCCAAGATGTCGTCGGGCATCTTTGGTGAGGCATTCTTCGGCGTTATGCGACTGCCATTTAGAAAGATACGACGTAAGAGATAAACTACGAAATATATGAATAGAAAAGAGGCAGAGATGGCCACCACGCGCCTTCTCGACGTTATGGATAAGCTACGCAGCGAGTGCCCCTGGGATAGGGAGCAGACCTTCGATACGCTGCGCAACAATACTATTGAGGAGACCTATGAGCTTGCGGATGCCATCACCGACAAGAATATGGAGGGCATCAAAGAGGAGCTTGGCGACCTATTGTTGCACGTTGTCTTCTACTCGAAGCTGGGTGAGGAGCAGGGTGCCTTCAACTATACTGACGTAGCAAATAGCGTGTGCGACAAGCTCATCTATCGCCACCCACACGTATATGGCGATATACACGCCGACACCCCTGAGGAGGTGAAGCAGAATTGGGAGGCACTAAAACTGCGCAAGAAGAACCGCAAGGGTGGTACCCTTGGTGGTGTCCCCGTGTCACTCCCCGCCATGGTCAAGGCTTTCCGCGTGGGTGAGAAGGCGGCAGCCACAGGCTTCGACTGGGAGAAACGAGAGGATGTGTGGGACAAGGTGCGTGAGGAGCTTCGCGAGGTGGATGCCGAGATTGAGGCTAAGGATAAGGAGCGTCTCACCGATGAGATGGGTGACCTCTTCTTCGCCCTTATCAACGCTTGTCGTCTCTATGGCATCGACCCTGAGGGGGCTCTTGAGCGTACAAATAAGAAGTTTATCCGTCGCTTCAACTATGTTGAGCAGCGCGCCGAGGAGCAGGGCAAGAGCCTCCGCGAGATGACCCTCGAGGAGATGGACGGCTACTGGGATGAGTGCAAGAAGATGGAGAAATAGATAAACACATAAATAATATACTACTTATTATGGCATTAATTAAGGAAGTTCGTGGCTATACGCCCGAGATTGGTGACGATACATGGTTGGCTGAGAACGCAACCGTAATTGGTAACGTTAAGATTGGCGAGCATAGCTCTATATGGTTCAACGCAGTGCTTCGTGGCGATGTGAACGCCATAACTATCGGCAACCATACAAACATTCAGGATGGCGTGGTTATCCACACCCTCTATGATGGCTCAAAGAACCCATCACAGACACACATTGGCGACTACGTATCAGTAGGTCATAATGCCGTAATACATGGCGCCATCATCGAGAACGACTGTCTTATCGGCATGGGTGCTACCATCCTCGATAACGCCGTTGTAGGCACAGGAACCATCGTTGCTGCCAACGCTCTTGTCCTCTCAAACCAGAAGCTCGAGCCCTACTCAGTATATGCTGGTGTTCCTGCCAAGAAGGTTAAGGATGTAACTCCCGAGCAGCGCGACGAGATTATCAAGCGTACGGCACGAGATTACTATACTTATGCCTCTTGGTACCGATAGTTTGTTGTGATAAGGGGTCATCTTTGAAGCTTTGCTTGGCTGAAAAATGCTCATTTACCATAAGTAAACTGCGCTTTTTCAGCCTGTGACCTAACCACTTCTAACAACAAAACTTGATTAGGGTTATCTGCAACCTCTCAATCGATGTGCTGAATGTAAATACTAACTCTTTTAGTAGTTTGTCAATGAAGAGAAAGAATAACATAATGTTGCATGCGTTGATGGCATTGGCATTAAGCCTTATCATCAACTTCTCATACCTGCTCATGCCAATAATCACTGAGCATGGTATCGACCAGCGCGGTAGTGACGATGTTCAAGGCGAGCACACCTCGGGTGTCTTGCATCTTGAGCGCGACCTACACGGCTACATAGTGTGTGACTGTGCGAAGCGCGATAGTGTTTACGTCTCGGCATGGCAGGTGCAGACACATCGATTACAGGAGGGTGACCATCTGCAATTCAGCACTCGTGATGTAGATGCCAATGGCAGTATGTCGAAGCAGGCTGTGGAGCAGGCCCATCCTCGTCTAGATAAGGTCTTCGAGCGCAATGGCGAGCCCTTCGACCTCGACACAGTGTATGACAGACCTAGTCGCACCGTGGAGTTTATATGGCAGATATTATACTATGCAATATTTGCCATGCTGATGATCACTATCTTCAGCAAGCAGCCGAAGAGTGGCATGACGCTAAAGAGAGAGTATACATATAAGGTATTAATACTCTTGGCTATAACTGCCGTATGTATCATCTTCGCCCCTGTCCTGGAGTTTAGACATGGCACAATGCGTATTGTATGCTTCTTCCAGTCGAGCTTCCGCGGCAATGCCTACATCGTGGTTCTCACCAAGGCTATATTCATGATGGTGGTGACAATACTCTACTCGCGCATATTCCTACTCATGCGTCAGCGTCAGAGCATGGAGGTGGAGAACGAACGCCTAAAGACAGAGTATCTATCTACACGCTACAATATGTTGGTGGGTCAGATAAATCCGCACTTCTTCTTCAACTCACTCAACTCGCTTGCAATGCTTGTGCGTGAGAAGGACGACAAGCGAGCGCTGGAGTATATCGACCAGCTCTCTTATACCTTCCGCTACATAATCCAGAATGGTCAGAGTGAGCGCACAACGCTCAAGGAGGAGATGGCATTCGCCGATGCATATATCTATCTATTCAAGATACGTTACGAGGATAAGCTCTTCTTCGATATAGATGTTGATAGTAGCTACAATGGCTGGACGCTTCCTGCATTATCGCTACAGCCACTCATTGGTAACGCTGTGAAGCACAATAGTATAACATCGAAGAATCCTCTGCGTGTAGCTATACGCGTGGTGGATGGAGTCCTCGAGATTGAGAACCCTAAGCACCCAAAACTCGATGTTGAGCCGTCGACAGGTATCGGTCTCGACAACTTGCAAAATAGATGGAATATTATCACAGGTAAGAGTATTGAGATTATCAATGATGAGGAGCGCTTCTTGGTGCGCCTCCCATTAGAGCAACCTAAATAGTATGAGAAGAGTAGTAATCGTTGAGGATGAGACAGCTGCGGCAGCTAACCTGCGCCACATGCTGCAAGAGATAGAGCCTAATATTGAGGTCGTTGCCACGTTGGAGTCGGTGGAGGAGTCGGTGGAGTTTTTTAGTGAGCCACATGAGTTAGATGTTGTCTTCATGGATATCCACCTTGCTGATGGTGACTCGTTCCGCATCTTCCAGAGCGTCGACATCGCCGTGCCAATAATATTTACTACTGCATATGATGAGTACGCCCTGCAGGCATTCAAGGTTAATAGCATTGACTATCTTCTAAAACCCTTCAAGGTGGATGATTTGAGGGCAGCTCTCGAGAAGCTCGACCGTCTGACTGCAGTGGAGCGTAGAGAGGAGCGTGAGCGCAGAGATACCATGGTTGAGGAGCATATGAGTGATGTGTTGCAGACCATGCTTGTGCGCTATAAGGATAAGATCATACCATTGAAGATGAGCGATGTGGCCTTCTTCTACACCTTTGCCGAGCGTGTTACCGTGACAACACTTACGGGTGAGAGCTATCCTGTGGATAAGACCCTTGAGATGTTGAGTCGTGAGTTGCCCGTTGATGACTTCTTCAGAGCCAACCGCCAGTTTATCGTTAGTCGTCATGCGGTTAAGGATGTGGCTGTGTGGTTTGGTAGTCGTTTAGCGCTAAACTTAATGGTGGAGACTCCCGAAAGGATAATCATCTCTAAGGCTCGAGTGCCCGAATTCAAACTTTGGCTGCAGTCGCTTCACCGTAAGTAAAGGTCGCTTCAACCCTCGAGGTGGGCGTTTGACGGCATGGAGAGGGCGAAAAGGGTTTTTTGTGTTGTACCTTTGTAATAGCTTTAAGAGCAAAACAGAGTATTAACTAATAAAACCTACTACTATGAAGCGAATGTTTTTGATGACCCTCGTGCTATCGGTGATGGCAATGGGTAGTGCAATGGCAAATGATGGCTCTGCAAACAGAGGTCCTATCAAGAAGAATAACATTGTTTTTGTCGTAAATCCTGGTGAGATAATCCACGACTTGCTATGCGGCGATTGCCACCACGACTGCCATAAGTTCAACCCTCATAATAAGGGGTGTGACCATCGTCACAATAATAGGGGTTGTGGTTGGAATAAGGGACATGACCATGGCAAGCATCCAGCTCATGGACCACACAATAATAATCGCCCACCAAAGAGAGGTCACGGTCATAACAATGGGCCAAAGCCATCTCCTGGACATGGCAGAAGATAACAATTTTCAGGGGTCAGTGTCGACTGACCCCCATTTTTTGTCGTTTCACCGATAAATAGCACGTTTTTAGATGAAAAAACACTATCTTAGCGCGACGTATTATGTGTGAACATAATAGAGCTTGAAAATAAAAAGTGTAAAATATATGATTAGAAGATTAGTTACAACTATTTTGTGTCTTTTGGCAGTGGCTCCTGTCATGGCACAAACGGCCAAGTTAACGGCTAAGATCGTGGATAAGGATACCCAGCAGGGTGTCATCGGCGCTATCGTCGAGCTCGTGTCGGAGGATGACCGTCACCGTCACACCACCTCGGGCGCTAATGGCGTGGTGAGCTACAACTCATTGCCATATGGCAAGCACCGTGTATACATTACCTATATGGGTTATGCCACATATAGCGACGAGATTACTGTTCGAGGTAATGTGGATTTGGGTACTATCGAGCTTGCTCCAGAGTCAACAAAGATTGATGCCGTAGTCCTCGAGGCTCACGTTATGCGTACCTCGCAGAAGGGTGATACTGTGGCATACAACGCCTCAGCCTTCAAGGTGTCGGCCGATGCCAATGTTGAGGGTCTTCTAAAGAAGATGCCAGGTATCACCATCACAAATGGTCAGGTGGAGGCTCAGGGTGAGCAGGTTAAAAAAATCTTCGTTGACGGCAAGGAGTTCTTTGGTGAGGATGTATCTACAGCCATCAACTCACTCCCCGCAGAGGCTGTCAATCGTGTTGAGGTCTTCAATAAGTTGTCGGACAATGCAGAGTTCTCGGGTATGGATGATGGCGAGGGCTATAAGGCTATCAATATCGTCACCAATGCCAATATGCGACAGGGCGTCTTCGGTAAGGTTTATGGTGGATATGGCTACCAGCCCGATGATGTCGATGGTGTAACATCTAATCATAAGTACAATGTTGGTGGTAATGTCAATATCTTCCATAACTCGAGCCGTATCTCGGTTATCGGTCTATTGAACAATGTGAATCAGCAGAACTTCTCATTTGAGGATATCTTGGGCGTCACTGGTGGCGGTGGCGGCATGGGCGGCGGCCGTGGTCGTGGCGTAGGTCAGTATATGGTCCGCCCACAGAGTGGCGTTGCTCGTGTAGGCTCTATTGGTGTTCAGTACTCCGATGCTTGGGGTGAGAACGACAAGGTGAAACTTAACGGTTCATACTTCTTCAATAACTCGCGTACTAAGAATCTAAGCCGCATCGAGAAGTGGTATGAGTATCCCTCACCCGTAGATACCATGGAGCAGGAGGGCTACTCTAATACCCTCAATATGAACCATCGTCTAAATGTTCGTTTGGACTGGAACATCAATAAGAATATGTCGCTCATGTCGCGTACTAACTTCAGTTTCCAGGGCAACGATCCATATAGCTTTAGCAATGGTGAGCAGTGGGGAGAGAGTGGTATTCAGCTCCTTGAGAGTGGCTCAACGGGCAATTCACAGGCATATCGTTTCTCGGAGTTCTTGCAGTATCGTGCTAAGTTGGGTAAGGATGGTCGTACCATCACCGTTGACGGTCGCTACGCTATACGTCGTACCCCTGAGGCGTGGACTAATAGCTACTCTACGCTCAAGACAGAGTTTAACGAGGATGGCTCGCCATACCCTGAGTTCCGTCATATCTCGGCCTTTGCTCCACAAGAGGAGAACGATGTAAGCGCTAATGTGACATACACTGAGCCTGTGTCTAAGAACTCGCAGATAAGCCTTCAGTATCGTTTTGATGTTGAGACTCAGGAGATATTAAAGGACTCCTATGTCACAGGCTCTGACTACGATATCACAGGCTTATCCCCACTCCCAGAAATCTCACGCTGGACGCAGAATCGTAGTACAGAGCATCGCGTAGGTCCAGGCTTCCGCTATGCAAAGGGTCGTAACACCTTTATTGCCAATGTATTTTATCAGTATTCGGAGTTGAACGGATATGTAAATTATGAGCATGTCGATAAGAAGTTTAACCACGTGACATACTTCGTAATGGGTAACGTGGCCTTCAACCCACAGAATACCATACGTGTATTTATCAACTCGTATACACAAAATCCAGATATCGTAAAGTTGCAGCCTATCTACGATGTCTCTAATGCGCAGTATATAACACATGGTAATGGTAATCTAAACTCATCGTACAACCACCGCATTAACATCCACTACGTGCGCTCGAATGTCGAGAAGGGTCGTACCTTCATGTGGATGGTTCATGGTCAGTATACCCAGGACTACATCGGTCAGAGCACCATCTTTAATCCTACGGAGGAGGACTTGAAATATTTACATCTTGCGGGTGATTACAAGCCATTGCAGCTTATGAGCTACGACAATATGGATGGCTTTGTGTCGTTGCGTACACACGTAAACTACGGCTTCCCAATATCGCCCATCAAGTGTAACCTTAACCTCTCGGCGGGTGTTAGCTGGACACGTACCCCTTCGATGATTAATAAACAGCTGACATATACCAGCAATATGGGCTACGATGCTATGCTCTCGTTGGGTAGCAACATCTCGGAGAATGTCGACTTCACCATCCAGTGGAACGGTACGTTTAACGATGCAACGCAGACCATGGCTAATATGCGCGGTGTTCGTAACCAGTATTTTAGCCACGTAGCTTCAGGTACCTTGAAGTGGGTGTTCTGGAAGGGCTTTACCATTACGGCAGCGGTTAACTACAACCAGTATGTAGGTTTCACAAATAACTACAACGAGGACTACCTTATCTGTAACGTATATCTCGGCAAGAAGCTCTTTAAGAACCAGTTGGGCGAGGTGCTTATCGGTGTGAACGACCTTCTTAACCAGAATACAGCCTTCGTGCATACCGTGGGTAGTGGTTATACACAGAACTCATGGAATAGTGTCATTGGTCGCTACTTCACTGTGCAGTTCAACTACAACCTCCGCTACTTCGGTAAGAATGCTACGAAGGATATCTCGAAGTACGAGGGTATGGATGTGAAGGGTGGTCGCCCAGCCTTTGGCCGTCCACCAATGCATTAATCTTTATCGATGGTAATATCCCAAAGGGTGAAAAGTGTAATCGCTTTTCACCTTTTGTTGTAATAATACCTCGATTACCACGTTCTATTCCAGATTTTTTAATACCTTTGTCAGTTGTTTTAATTACGTATAGTGATGTCACAGGATAACAAAAAGTCATATCTCAATAGTGCCCTTTTGGCTAACTCGAAAGAGGTGGTGGAGGGCAAGGGTAGAAATATCATTCCTCCTCCTGAGCGAGAGCCTCTGTGGAGGGCCTATCTTGCAAAGTTTAAGGATCCCATCATCATCGTTCTGCTCGTCGTGTTCTTCTTCTCGGTGGGCGTTGCGTTGTATGAGGTATTTGTTGTTGGCAAGGATATGTCACTCTTGTTGGAGCCATGCGGTGTGCTCCTTGCGTTGCTTCTTGCTACAGGCGTGGGCTTCATATTTGAGGTCAAGGCCGATAAGGAGTTTGAGATATTAAATCAAGTTAAGGACTCGCGTCCTGTTAAGGTGTTGCGCCGCCGTGATGAGCAGTCGCGTGCTACGGTTGAGAACATCGCTAAGCAGGATGTCGTTGTTGGTGATATAGTGCGTCTTGAGAGTGGCGATGAGATACCTGCTGACGGAGTTCTCTTGGAGGCTGTCAGCCTATGTGTCGACGAGTCTAACTTCACGGGTGAGCCCCATGCTCGCAAATATGTCGATGAGGCCGACTTCGATAGGGATGCCACCTATCCCTCGAACTTCATGCTCCGTGGTGCTACGATTATCGAGGGCAATGCTCTCATGCGTGTTACAGCCGTGGGCGTAGATACGGAGGAGGGTAAGGGTGTTGCCCAGGCAAGCGAGGGTAGCGATGTAGAGACCCCACTCAACAAGCAGCTTGCACAGCTCGGCAGATGGATATCTATGGCGAGCTTCATCATCGCAACACTCATTATCGTAGGTCGTACGCTAATACTATTCCTCGGCGATGATGTAACGTGGAATTCGCTATCGTTTATCGAGATTGCCGAGTATCTGCTTAGCTCAATAATGATTGCCGTGACCCTCATTGTTGTGGCTGTGCCCGAGGGTCTGCCCATGAGTGTTACCGTTAGCTTGGCACTCAGCATGCGCCGTATGCTCAAGGCTAAGAGTCTCGTACGTAAGCTCCATGCTTGTGAGACCATGGGTGCTACGACAGTTATATGTACCGATAAGACGGGCACGCTGACACAAAATAGAATGTCGGTTGTCGAGTACCTGGCGTGTGATGAGAGTCATATGACCCTCTTCATGGAGGGTATGGCCGTGAACTCTACTGCCGAGTTGTCGATAGATGAGGATGGTAAGAGGGTGGCCGTGGGTAACCCTACGGAGGGTGCTCTGCTCATGTGGCTCAGGTCGCGAGGTATGGAGTATGCCGAGGTGCGCGATGGCTTTACCATCATCAGTCAGGAGCCATTCTCTACCGAGACTAAGTATATGGCTACCAATGTGCGTAATAACGCTACGGGTGAGCATATACGCTTCATTAAGGGTGCTCCCGAGATAGTCCTCAATATGTGCCAAAAGATGGCTAACAATTACTCGCGTGCCGATATAGAGGCAAAGCTCTTCGACTACCAGTCACACGCAATGCGTACCTTGGGCTTCGCTGTGCAGCGTGAGGATGGCGAGGTGGTTTTCCTCGGCATTGTGGGCATTGCCGACCCTATACGCGACGATGTGCGTGAGGCGATAGATGTATGTATGCACTCGGCGGGTGTTCGTGTAATCATCGTTACTGGTGACACCCCTGCAACAGCCTCGGAGATAGGTCGACAGATAGCTCTTGTAGGTCGTGACGATGAGGGCTATGTCATCACAGGTCCTGAGTTCGCTGCCATGAGTGACGAGCAGGCGTTGAAGATGCTCGCTGAGCCTAAGTTGAAGATTATAGCACGTGCACGTCCCGATGATAAGGCACGCCTCGTGATGCTCCTACAGCGTAATGGCGAGGTGGTGGCCGTTACGGGTGACGGCACTAATGATGCTCCAGCGCTCAGTAAGGCGCAGGTGGGACTATCAATGGGCGATGGCACGTCACGCGCCAAGGAGGCGAGCGATATCACTATTATCGACAACTCCTTTGCAAGCATCAACAAGGCGATTATGTGGGGACGTTCGTTGTACCTCAATATACGTCGCTTCATCATCTTCCAGATGACTATTAACCTATGCGCTTGTCTTATTGTGCTGCTCGGTGCCTTCATTGGCATGGACTCGCCACTTACCGTGACACAGATGTTGTGGGTAAACCTCATCATGGATACCTTTGCGGCTATGGCCTTGTCGTCGTTACCTGCCGACCCAGCTGTGCTTACACAGAAGCCGCGTGACCCCTCGAGCCACATCATCAGCCGTGCCATGCTTAAACAGATTGTCGGCACAGGATTACTCTTCTTCGTGCTCCTCGCGGGCTTGTGGCAGCTGTTGTGGCACACGAACATTACGAGCGTCTCGGAGTTGCTTACTGCCGACTCGATGCGTATATTCTTCAATGATATGTTCAGCTCATATCATCTAACACCGCATCTCTCACCTTATGAGATGGGCGTCTTCTTCTCGTTGTTTGTGATGCTGCAGTTCTGGAACTTGTTCAATGCCAAGTATTTCAATACGGAGCGCACGTTGCTCATGGATGTTGTCGCTCTCTTCACTAACCGCAAGGTCGTGGCCGAGTCGTTCAGCCGCTACTTCATATATATCACCTTGGTGATACTCCTCGGTCAGGTGGCTATTGTAACCTTCGCGGGCGAGCTCTTCAACGTAGCGCCTCTCTCGGTGGCCGATTGGGGATGGATAATCCTCATTACCTCGCCTGTGGTCATTATCCCCGAGGTTGTGCGTATTGTTAAATTCATTTTTAGATAGATTTTCACAGATGGCTACTATTGGCGACTTCCTACGTCTCGTTAAGTTCTCGCATACAATCTTCGCAATGCCCTTTGCGCTACTCTCGTTTACCTATGCATGGCATACGACATCGCACGACCATCTGCTTGGTGTGATACTCCTCCAGGTTGTGTTATGCATGGTCTTCGCTCGCAATGTGGCTATGGGTTTCAACCGCTGGGCAGATAGGTTTATCGATGCGGAGAACCCGCGTACGGCGCAACGTGAGATACCTGCAGGTAAGGTGTCGGCACGTGGCGCAATAACCTTTGTTGCTATCAACGCTGTGCTCTTCATCATCACAGCTGCGACCATCAACTCGCTTTGTGGCTTGCTATCGCCTGTAGCTTTGGCTATTGTCATGTTCTATAGCTACTGCAAGCGCTTCACCCCCTTGGCGCATATTGTCCTTGGCATATCGCTCGGCATAGCCCCCGTGGGTGCATATATGGCCGTTGCCGGCACCTCGTCGTGGGAGTGCTGGCTCTTAGCCCTTGTGGTGATGACATGGTGTAGTGGCTTCGACATCTTCTATGCTCTTCAGGATGCAGAGTTCGACCGTAAGCGTGGTCTACACTCCATACCGTCGCACTTCTCGGCACGCACGTCGCTTGTGATTAGTGCTCTTTTGCATGTGGCATCTGTAGCCTTTGTCGTAAGGTTTGCCATGTTCCAGCCACAGTCGTGGCTCTTGTGGTTGGGGTGTGCTCTCTTTGCGGCGATACTTCTCTTGGAGCATATTCTCGTTACGCCTACTAAGCAGCGTAATATAGGCATCGCCTTTGCTAATCTCAACGCTATGGCGAGTGTGACGTTGGCCTTGGCGCTAATCCTTAATATTATAATCTACGCATAGCGATGTGGTGGGTAGGTGCTGCCTTTATCTCGGCGATGCTACTTGGTTGCTACGATGTGGCCAAGAAACGTTCGCTTGCGGGCAATGCCGTAATCCCCGTATTGTGGATTAATACTCTCGTATGCTCGTTGCTCTTTCTGCCCGTGATACTCAATGCCGAGTTGGCGTTGGGGTGGTTTGAGGGTAGCCACTTCGATAGCGTGCAGCGTGGTGTCAACGACCATCTGCTGGTAATGCTCAAGGCGGCTATAACCCTCAGCTCATGGCTATTGGGCTACTATGCAATCAAACATCTGCCGCTAACTATCGTGGGGCCTGTGAATGCCACACGCCCCGTCATGGTGCTTGTGGGTGCTACGCTACTCTTTGGCGAGAGACTCAACATATGGCAGTGGGGTGGTGTGCTCATCACCATCATCTCGCTCTACCTCCTCAGCCGCGCTGGGCGTAAGGAGAGTATTCACTTTAGACACAATCGCCACGTGTGGGCGTTGTTCGCTGCCATGATGCTTGGTGCGGTGAGTGGCCTCTATGATAAGTATATCATCGCCACGCATAACCTCGAACCTATCTTCGTGCAGAGCTGGTTTGGCATCTATCAGCTTGCGATGATGACAATAATAGCACTATTAATATGGCTGCCACGACGCAATGCTGAGCCCCTGTCGTGGAGGTGGACAATACCCCTCATCTCGATATTTGTCTCCGTTGCTGACCTCTTCTACTACTACGCCTTGGCTGATGAGGGGGCTATGATTGCCGTGGTGTCGATGATACGCCGCTCGTCGGTTGTCGTCACCTTTGTGGCCGGAGCACTCCTCTTTAGGGAGCGTAACCTACGCAGCAAGGCTGTGGATATGGTGCTCATTATTGTGGGTATGATACTGCTTGCAATAGGCAGTAGGTAATTAAAATTTGGTTAGGCTCTTTAAGAACCAAATTATTTTCCTACCTTTGTGGTTGATACTTGTTGAAAACAACTAATTAATATTATGAATAGACTAACTAAAATCCTAACCTTGTGTGTGGCAGCGTTGTCGCTCCATACAATCGTTTCGGCGCAGGAGGTAGACCTTGCCTCGCAGCGCGGTGAGTCGCAGAGCGTCGGCAATATGCTCGGCGAGAAACTCGACCATGGTGGCCTAATCATCAATCCTACACCCCACAGAGTGGCTATGCTTCGTAGCATGCCTATCGATGTGCGTGGTGGCGTTATGCTCTCGGGCAAGGCCTCAAACTACGCCTCGGAGATCGACTTCTTGAAGCACTCTAAGTCGGGCCAGAAGCTAACCATAGACTTCGACCAGAGAGCCCTATTGCAGATGGACGTCCCTAAGGAGTGCATCGATGGCGCTTATGCTCTAACCATTGGTAATGATGGCATAGCTATCGTTGCAGCAGACGATGCTGGTGCCTTCTATGCAATTCAGACGCTACGTCAGATTGTCTCAAGCCCCAAGGCTGAGGGTGGCAAGCAGCTCCCTGCGTTGAGCATCATCGACTGGCCATCGCTCCACTATCGTGGTGTTGTCGAGGGCTTCTATGGTGAGCCATGGTCACATGAGACACGTCTCTCGCTCATCGACCTCTATGGCCGCTATAAGATGAACTACTATGTATATGGTCCTAAGGACGACCCATATCATAGCTCGCCTAACTGGCGTAAGCCCTATCCTAAGGATGAGGCCAAGAACCTCAAGGAGCTTGTCGAGGCGTGCAAGAAGAACCGCGTGAACTTCGTGTGGGCAATACACCCAGGACAGGATATACAGTGGAACGAGGAGGACTATAACAACCTCGTAAATAAGTTCAACCATATGTACGACCTTGGCGTTCGTGCCTTTGCCATCCACTTCGACGACATCTCGGGTGAGGGTACCGACCCATATCGTCAGACAGCGTTGCTCAACCGCCTCAATAAGGAGTTTGTGAAGAAGAAGGGTGATGTGGCATCGCTCATCGTATGTCCTACTGACTATACACGTCTATGGGCGGGTAATAGCCTTATTATCTATGGTAACGAGCTCGATGAGTCGGTGGATGTATTCTGGACTGGTGATGCAGTATGTAGCGATATGACCGAGTCTACCATGGCGTGGATTGGTGAGCGCATACAGCGTCCTGCACTCTTCTGGTGGAACTTCCCAGTAACCGACTATGCACGTCATATCGTGATGCAGGGCCCTGTATATGGTCTTGCTACAACCCACGATAGAAGCACAACACGTGGTCTTGTGAGCAACCCTATGGAGTATGGTGAGGCTTCGAAGCTCGCCCTTTATAGCGTTGCCGACTACACCTGGAACACCGAGGCATATAACCCTATTGATAGCTGGGAGCGTGGTATCGAGGCCGTAGCACCAAATGTCAAGGAGGCATACCGCGACTTCGCCATCCACTCGTGCGACACCGAGACTGGCTACCGTCGTTGGGAGTCATGGGAGACCGAGACCTTCACCATGGCTGAGTATGACGCCGAGGTAGCTAAGGCCTTGCATGCTGAGATGTCAGCACTTGAGGATATCGACAAGCGCATGGAGCCTATGCAGAATAAGGCCCTCTTGGCGGAGCTACGCCCATGGCTTGTGGAGCTCTCACGTCTTGCAACACGTTGCCGTAAGGCTATCGAGTGCTACGACCTCTACCGTGAGGGCGACCTTGTAGGCTTCTGGAATAGCTATGTAGACAACCTCATGACCGAGGAGCAGATCGCCTCGTTCGATGCACACCGCTGTGGTACTATGGTGCTACACCCATTCTATGAGCAGATGATGAACGACATGGCCATAGCCTACTATAAGAGCATCACTGGCATGAATAGCACCAAGCTATCTACCTTCGGCGTATATAACTCGTTGAAGGCACCACAGGCGAAGTATATGTTCGACAACGACCCTGAGACCTACTACCACTCGGGTGAGGGTCAGCGTACCGACCACTATGTGGCTGTCGATATGTCGGGCGTATCGGAGGTGCGTGAGGTGCGCATCGTGCAGGGCCGTAACTCGGTAGACGATGTCGACTACTTCGATAATGCTGTTGTTGAGTACTCGGTAGACGGCAATATATGGTTGCCACTGACCGATGCCCTTGTGGGTGTTTACGAGATCACCTGGACAGGCTCTGTCGAGGCTCGTTACATACGCCTTCGTAAGCTCGAGTCGGCAAAGCGTAACTGGCTTGCTATACGTTCATTCGAGGTTAACCCCGTGGCCGAGAGCGAGTTCGGCTGGGATGGTAACCCATTCACATCATTGAAGATTGCTGGTGGCCAGAGCTTTGAGCTACCTAAGGGCAGTAAGGTTGCCTACCTCATGCTTGGTAAGTTGCCAAAGAGAGGTAGTGTGGTGTGCCGTCTGTTGAATAAGGATGGCGAGGAGATATCGAAGCATAAGGTGACCTCGTCATTCCATGCCGTGGAGCTTAGCGACGATGTCTATGCGCTCGACATTCGCGGTAAGGTGGAGCTCTTCGAGACCCTCATCTATACCGACACCAAGGCTCTTCCGGTGAAGATGTAGCCGTTGGAGAGTGATGATTTAGGGGTGAGGGTGGAAAAACTCCACTTTCGCCCCTTTTTATTGTAAATAAATTGTCGAAAACTATTGCAGGTATAAAAAAAAGCGTTATCTTTGCGCCGAATTAATTATTGCAATATTAATTATAACAAAAAGACGAAATGAAAAAGGGTATTCATCCAGAGAATTATCGTTTAGTGGCATTCAAGGATATGTCGAATGACCACGTGTTTTTGTGCAGGTCCGCCGTTTCGACAAAGGAGACCATCGAGGTGAACGGCGAAACCTATCCCGTGTATA
>JAZOOI010000008.1:0-88292 GCA_045654925.1 Alistipes sp.
CCTCGACGACGATTGGGTCGATGGGCAAGCCGTCTGCGAGTATCTCTGCATCTGCGACAAGACCTTGCAACGCCTACGCAGTGCCGGTAAAATCACATACAGCACCATCGGCAACAAGTACTATTACCAGATTGCCGAGATTAAGGGATGCCTGCGTGCTCACACAATCAAGAGCAGCGAGGAGATGCTGCAAAACCTAATTGCTCACAAACGAAATAGCAAAGCGAAGGCGAGTGCTAATGTTCAGTAAACCGAAGAGAGGTGGCTATAAATAGAGGCCATCTCTCTTCGATTTTGTCAATTCAAAAATTATTCGTAAATTTGTCATAAGCAACTGTAGTTCTGAAGTTTGTGCGGCAAAAGTCGGACTCGAAAACGACACCCTGAAACCTCCCAAGTGTCCCTCGAATTGGGAGTATAGTACTGGGCAAAGGTAATTGCTTGATATACAGAGTGGGGAGCAGATGGACAGACTCTCGTTTTCCGCTCAAACGAAGAAGCAGTCCAAGAGGGCTGCTTTTTTCGTTTTGTATTCGCGCAAACTATGACTCGCACGAAGCGCCCCCAAGTCTCCCCTTCCAGGGGTTGGGGGTGTAAATATATTTCGCGAGCTATCGCCCACCCCGTGGGCTCGAGTCTCGTTTTCCGCTCAAAATGAGAAAGACAGCTTCAGGCTGTCTTTTTTCATTTTGTACTCGCGTAAACTATGACTGGCACGAAGCGACCCCAAGTCTCCCCTTCCAGGGGTTGTGGTGGGTAAATATATTTCGCGAGCCATTGCCCACCCCGTGCCCACCCCGTGCCGACCCGTCGTATGGCCAGGTGTTGCCAGGGCTCTCGGGCTCTTCTTTTCCGAAACCATAGTTACTCTAGAATATATACAGTCTTATTGCTGTACTTTTCGAGGGTGAAGTGCAGGGTGCCGAGTGAACTGGTGTTGTCGAATTGTGTGAAATAGATCTCAGTGGCGAGGCTGGCGGCATACCAGTTGCGTTGTAGGGCGGAGTTCCAACTATGGCGTGTGTAGCCGCGAGACGAAATAAACAGCAAATTACCCTCGTCAAAAGCCGTTTGTAGGAGTGACGGAATCTTCTTATAAAGCGCTCGGCCGAGTGCTAATATCACGGGATGATGCCGTTTAAGAAGGTAGCTTAAGATCTCTTTTTCGAGTGGGGAGTGGAAGCCACTGATGACCACTTTATCGGTTTGGCAGATGCCAGCAGCCCATTGTAGCGCCAATTGCGTGTCGTGTGGCGTTGCTTTCCGCGATGCGAAGAATGCCACAAGTGGTCTATCCAAGAGCTCTGTATTTCCGGATAAGTCCATAAAAAAGCGCAGGCGCTGCATTTACTTATCCCGAACTCGAGGCCTTGGCTGCCCTTCACACGAATAAGCAACACAAACGCCCACGCCGGAGATATATCGCATACACCGGGCCAATCGGTGATGGGGATATACACCAAACGTGGACATCTTGTTGCCGACCTTCGTGTAAATTAAAACTGCCAAGTTTTTGAGTTCGGAAGAATCGTCAAAAAATATCCAATCAAATATGTACGGCTTAACGGCAAAAACCATAAGCCATTACAAAGATATAGAAAATTTTTGAGAAAGCGTGAATTTGTAAGAAAACTCTTATGTTGGTATTTGCTATCTTTGCTACCTATCGCCAGATTTTTTTGCTGAGACTTTGTTGTTGTACTCGGATGATAATTAAAGTGGCTGTCCACAATCATGGACAGCCACTATCATTTATTCATATATCGTTTATCCTACTTTGCAGGCTCCCACTTGCAACGAACAGGCGAGACAATAGCTCCCTCATCCTTGAGTGCCTTCATAGCCTTGTCTACCTCCTTGCGGTCGATGCCACTAAGCTCTGCGATCTTACCTGCGTTCAATGGCTCACCAGCCTCCTTCATTGTTGCCAATACCTTCTCTTTAGTCTCCATATTCTTAATTTTTTAATAGTTTATACTTCGTAATTCAAATGTTATATCCATATAGCTCCTTCGTCCCTCGATGTAGTCGGCATAGAGTATCTCTGCCTCTCTGCCTCTCAGCATTGAGCACTTACCGCATATCTCGCAGTTGTGAAGACATCGCCACTGGTCGATAACGTAGGCCCGCCGCTCCTCCATCGTTGAGCACTCAATATTAGGCGCACTCATAATATCTTATCGTTTGCTGCTGCAAATATCGTGATAATAATTCGTATAACCAAAAAATATCCAAAAGAAATAATTATATGGCTATAAGCGTGGCTGATATGCAGCCCTGATTTACAAAAAAAGGATGTCTAACTAACTGTTAAACATCCTATTAATCGCGTAGCATACGGCTTGAATTATTTGCCGTTGTAGCTATTCATTGTTCTATCAGTGCCTATCGACACGAACGACAATATAGCATCGCCGAAGAGCTTTAGGCGCTCGGGCATAAGCTTATTCTCCTCGTCGGAGAAGTTGCCCAAGACATAGTCGACCTGATGTCCCTTAGGGAAGTCGCCACCCACGCCAAAGCGTAGGCGTACATACTGGTTGTCGCCGAGCATCTCGGTGATATTCTTCAGTCCGTTGTGTCCTCCCTCCGAGCCATTCTTACGCATACGGAAGGTGCCAAATGGAAGGGCTATATCGTCCGATATGACAAGTAGATTTTCGCGTGGTATGCGCTCCTGCTCCATCCAATAGCGTACGGCCTTACCCGACAGGTTCATATATGTCGATGGCTTAAGCAGCAGGATGGTGCGACCGCGGTGCTTGAGTGTGGCCATAGCGCCATAACGCACCGTCGTAAAAGAGATATTGGATGCCTCGGCTAAGGCATCCAACACTCTAAAACCTATGTTGTGGCGGGTGTTGGTGTACTCGGCACCAATATTTCCCAACCCTACAACAAGATATTTCATAGTTGTTTTGTGCTACGACCAACTACTACTTAGCGGCACGTGAAGCACGTGTTACGCGTACTGCGCAAACTGCTGTAGTTGCAGGAGTAACGAATGTGAGGTTCTCGCGCTGGATGTCACCAACGAAGATTGTCTGACCAACCTGCAATGGAGTAACGTCGATAACGATCTCATCTGGAATGAACTCTACGAGAGCCTTAACAGTGAGCTTACGAGCTGAAAGCTGGAGCTTACCACCGATCTTAACACCCTCAGCGTTACCAGTAAGACGTACAGGTACGCTAACAGCTACTGGCTTACCCTCCTGAACGCGGTAGAAGTCTACGTGGAGAATCTGCTCGCGTACTGGGTGGAACTGAACCTCACGCATAACTGCCTTCTCGATAGTACCATCGATGTTGATCTCGACGATGTATGAGTTAGGAGTGTAGATGAGCTGCTTGAGCTCCTTAACATCGATAGTGAAAGCCTTCTCCTCGCCACCACCGTAGATGATACATGGTACCTGACCCTCGCGACGTGCAGCCTTAGCGAACTTCTTACCGAAGTCGTTACGTGCAGTACCGTTAATCTGAATTGTCTGCATAATTGTTTAATAATTAATAGTTTAACTTCAGCACCACTCAATCATAATCAACTGTTATGACCCCATAAGTGCCTGCTTGGGAGGGCAAAGATAGTAAAAATATCATAAACACCATATTTTTCTCACAATTTTTATAATCTTTCGTTGCTGATTGCTAAGATGATAGCCAAAATTTGTCACCTCCAAAGTTTCATCTTTCATGAAAAATTTGTAATTTTACAATCGTTACACCAAACTTCCAATGTATGCCTTATCGTAAACTCTTCGCAACTCTCCTTTTGGGCTTAATCTCCATCTTGGGCAGCGCCCAGGAGCCAAAGAACCATAATAGCAACGACTCGCTAATCCTGTGGTATGACGAGCCTGCATCTTTGTGGGTGGAGTCTCTGCCGTTGGGCAATGGTCATCTGGGAGCTATGATTTCGGGAGGTGTCTCTATCGATTATATCGGCCTTAATGAGGGTACGATGTGGAGCGGTGGTGTGCAATATACCGACAATCCTGAGGCGTTGGAGTGGCTGCCGCGCATTCGCAAGGCTCTGCTCGAGGGTGACAATCGTCGTGCCGAGGAGCTAATGTATCGCTACTTTACCTGCTCGGGTGGTGGCTCGTCATCACCCGAATATGGCTGTTATCAGATGTTAGCAAATCTCTTGATAGCGGCAGATATTGCCGACGATGCTAAGATTGAGGGGTATCGTCGTGAGTTACGCCTACGCGACGCCATAGCTACAACATCGTTTACGGCCGATGGTGTGGAGCATAACCGCGAGTATTTTACTTCGTTTGGCAGAGGTATGCTGACTGCGCGATATACAACGTCGGCTGCGACAAACTATGATATATCATTGTCGCGTCCCGAGTGCGCAACAATCAAGGCGTGGAGCAATGTCCCCGATAAAGGCTTAATCTCAATTGAGGGCACACTAAATAGTGGTAGCGACAAGGAGGGTATCACCTACTATGGTCAATTAGTGGTTGAGACCGATGGCATAGTTTCGGTTGATGGTGATTGTCTTAGGGTGTTGGGTGCCATTGAGGTGGAGTTATATTTTCAAGCTAAGACATCCTATAATTGTCACAGCCCCAAGTATATAGTTCAACACCTTATGATTGAAGATGGTGTGCATAGAGAGCTTAATGATTTTGATAAGCTTCGCGATGAGCATGTTGAGACGTATCGCTCCTTGTTTGACCGCGTTGAGATAGACCTTGGTAGGCAGCGACTTGATGTCCCTACCGATAGGCGTTTGGAGGAGTATGCAACTACGGGTGACGACACATCGCTCGCGGCTTTATATGCCCAGTATGGTCGCTATCTGTTGATATCGTCGACCTATCATGCAACACTACCTCCTAATCTTCAGGGCATATGGGCAAGTGGAACATGGACACCCTGGAATGGTGATATGCACCTAAACATAAATCAGCAGATGAACCATTGTCCATTAGAGGTCGGCAACCTTGGCGAGCTTATAGAGCCCCTCACGCGCTATGTCGAGCATTTGGCCGTGTCGGGTGAGCATACGGCACAACACTTCTACGATGCCGAGGGGTGGTGTGCTCATATCTTGGCAAATGCGTGGAACTTTACCTCGCCTGCCGAGGACCCGTCGTGGGGTGCCACAAACACCTGTGGCGCTTGGATAGCGCTACACCTCTGGGAGCACTACCTTTATAGTGGCGATGTGGAGTACCTACGTAGAGTATACCCCTTGATGCGTGGCGCTGCGCACTTCCTACGCTCAATACTTATTGAGGATCCCAAGAGTGGATACCTCGTCACCGCACCTACGACATCCCCCGAGAATGGCTTCTATCTCAACGATGAGGATGCTGAGAATGGGGTGGTAACACACATATGCATGGGCTCGACGATGGATAATCAGATTACGCGTGAGATATTCGAGGCCGTTATTCAGGCTGCCGAGATATTGCATTGCGATAGGGCTATAGTCAAGGATTTGCGCTATGCTCAGTCACGCCTTGTGCCTACGCGCATATCCTCCGATGGTCGCATCATGGAGTGGATGGAGGAGTACGAGGAGGCGGAACCAGAGCACCGTCATGTATCACACCTCTTTGGCCTCTATCCTGCGGCGCAGATAACTCGTTCAACGCCCGAACTATTGGATGCTTCGCGTCGCACCCTTGAGGTGCGTGGCGACGCTGGCACAGGGTGGTCGCGCGCATGGAAGATATGCTTCTGGGCGCGTATTGGCGATGGCAATCGTGCAGAGAAGTTATTGCGCTCGTTGCTCGAGCCTGCATTAACCGAGGTCGGGGAGCGAGGGGGTACCTATCCAAATCTCTTCTGTTCGCATCCTCCATTCCAGATTGATGGTAACTTCGGTGGTGCGGCAGGTATCATGGAGATGCTCCTACAGAGCCACGATGGTGTCATCGACCTGCTGCCAGCACTCCCAGCAACATGGCACACAGGCTCATTTAAGGGGCTGTGTGCGCGTGGAGGCATAGAGGTAGAGTGCACATGGCGCGATGGTAGGGTAACCTCCGTTACGCTATATGCTAAAAAGAGGTGCACCGTAACGTTGCGCCTACCCGATGGCACGCTCCACAATGTGAAGTGTCGCCCATCGAGGAGTGAGTATCTCTATTTTGGGCATGAGTAGAAATAGTAAACGCCAGGAGCAACCCTCCTGGCGTTTACTATTTATGCAATTAATCTCGAATTACAAACCGAGCTTCTTGCGGATGTTCTTAGGAATAGCGTTCTTGTGAACAACGATGTTCATAGTCTTGTAGCGAGCGAATGCCTTTGATGCATACCAGATACCCTTGTAAGTACCAGCCTCGCCCCATGAGTTCTTAACCATGTAGTACTCAGTGCCGTTCTGATCCTTTGCGATACCGTAGATCTGCATACCGTGGTCATCGGTAGTCTCCCAGTTGTCGTATGCAATCTGACGCTCCTCCTGAGTGCACCACTTCTGAGTTGTAGGCTTTGGAGTGTTCTTCTTCTCCTCCTCGGTCAAGTTGAGCCACTTAGCCATATCTGAACCCTGGAGGTCAGCACCATTAGCCTCCTCTGGAAGAACTGCAGTACCCATACGAGTAAAGCCAGCCTCACTTACGTCGCTACCCCATGCGATGGTGTAACCCTCCATGATAGCGTTGTCAAACACCTCCATAAGCTCGTCGATAGGGAGGTTGTATGACTGTGACCAACGCCAGTTGTCCTGAATCTCGAGAACGAATGAGCTGTAGAATGGGTGGTGAGTGTAAGATGTCAACGATACATAGTCGTCAGCGTTCAAGCCCAAAGACTCATAGAATGACTTTGGAGTGTACTCCTTGCCGTTGTAGGTGAACTTCTCAGGACGTACGCCGAGGTAGATATCGTGGATAGCCTCGATAGCCTTCTTCCACAATGGCTGACCCTCAGAGTCTACCTGCAAGCTGCGGTGCTTACCCTCAGCGATAGCTGCTACAACAGCATCGCTAACTGCTGAAAGCTCGTTGTGGTTGCTGAGCTCCTTGCCATACATAACGCCTGGACGCATCTCAGCCTCTGGAACAAGACCGAAAGCCTCCATACCATAGATTACATCGTAGAATGAGCCACCCTGTGAGAATGAAACATCACCGTGAGTGCGAACAGCCTTATCTGCGCGATCGAGATAGGTGTTGTGAACGATGAACATCTCAGAGAAGTCATACTCGCCCTTACCCATACGCAAAAGCTCTGACTCAATGAATGCCAATGATGAGTAGCACCAGCAAGTACCTGCCTGGTTCTGGTTCTTGATGCTGGTGATAGGATTCTCCTTCACTACTGTGAACTCGGGCTCCTGTGCCATAGCACCGGTTGCGAACAACATGCCGAGTGCCAATACAAAGATTTTCTTCATAATAGTACAGTTTTAAGTTGTTATTAAATTTGTTATCTGTTGTTTTTTGCGCTCTAATCTCACTTATACCTATTTCTTTGTCTTTGCCACAATGCGCTGACAATCAGTATATGTTAGGCTATCCACCTTTGTGCCCTTAGGCAGGCGGTAGTTCTTGCCGTTGTAGGCGATATATGGACCATACTGGCCGCTCTTAACCACCATGTTGGCATCCTCCTCGAAGGTGCGTAGTGGCATGGCTGCGGTACGCTGCTTCTCGTTGTTCTCCTGGAGTAGTGCCTCAGCGCGCTCGCGGGTGATGGTATATGGGTCATCGCCCTTAGCAAGCGATGCGAAGGTCTTGCCATGGCGGACATAGGGGCCGAACTTACCAATGCCGACCATCAGTGGCTCGCCGTTGAGGTCGCCGAGGTTGCGGGGTAGTGCGAATAGCTCCAACGCCTCCTCCAAGGTTATCGACTCGATGAGTTGTCCCTTCTTGAGCGAAGCAAACTGACCCTTCTCGCCATCCTTACCCTCGAGCTCAACCATAGGACCATAGCGACCTATACGTGCCTTGACCGTTAGGCCTGTCTTAGGGTCGATGCCCAAGATGCGTGTAGCCTGCTGTGAGCGGTCGCTCTGTGTGCCTATCGCGGCGTCAACAAGCTGGTGGAATGGGTCGTAGAAGTCGCCAATCATCTTATGCCATGTGATGTCGCCCTCGGCCACGCGGTCGAACTCCTTCTCCACATTTGCGGTGAAGTGGTAGTCCATGATAGTGGCGAACTGCGACTCGAGGTAGTCGTTAACAACCATACCAATATCGGTAGGTGCCAAGCGGTTCTTCTCCTTGCCGTAGCTCTCGTTGACAACCTTCTCGTGTATCTTACCATTGCTCAATGTCATCTGCTCGGTCTGGCGCTTCATGCCCTCGCGGTTCTGCTTCTCCACATAGCCACGGTTGATGATTGTGGAGATGGTGGGGGCATATGTTGATGGTCGGCCGATGCCAAGCTCCTCGAGACGCTTTACGAGTGCCGCCTCATTATAGCGTGCTGGCGCCTGTGTGTAGCGCTCCGAGGCGGTGATGGTGGTGGCTGTAAGCTGGTCACCAACACTCATCTTTGGCAATATGCCACCCTCGCCCTCCTGTGCAACATCCTCATCCACAGCCTCTGAGTATAGGCGCATGAAGCCATCGAAGCGAACGATCTCACCTGTTGCCACAAACTGCTCAGAGCGGCGCTTGAGGTCGATGACAATCTGTGTGCGGTCCACCTCTGCAGGTACCATCTGCGATGCTACGGTACGCTTCCAGATAAGGTCGTAGAGACGCTTCTCTGTGGCAGTACCCTCAATCTCGTGGCGCTCGATATAGGATGGACGGATTGCCTCGTGAGCCTCCTGAGCACCCTTAGACTTAGTTTTGTAGTTGTGAGGGTATGAGTACTTGGCGCCAAAGAGGCGTGTAATCTCATTCTTACACTGCGTGATGGCCATCTGCGATAGGTTCACAGAGTCGGTACGCATATATGTTATAAGACCCTGCTCGTAGAGGCGCTGTGCCACCGACATTGTCTGCGACACGCTCATGCCGAGCTTACGGCCTGCCTCCTGCTGGAGTGTAGAGGTGGTGAATGGCGCTGCGGCATATCGCTGCAGTGGCTTCTCCTCGATCTTGCTTACGACAAACTCCTCGCCGATGCAATCCCGAAGGAACTGCATGGCCTCCTCGCGTGTGTCGAAGGCGCGTGACAATGCAGCCTTGAAGAGTGTCTTCGACGAATCCTCCGTAGCGTAGAACTGTGCCACAACGCGATATACAGCCACCGACTTGAATGATATAATCTCGCGCTCACGCTCTACGATAAGGCGTACGGCAACACTCTGTACACGGCCAGCCGAGAGCGCTGGACGCACCTTTTTCCATAGCACGGGTGATAGCTCAAAGCCCACCAAGCGGTCCAAGACGCGGCGTGCCTGCTGAGCATTCACCAGGTTCATATCTATGGTACGAGGATTCTCAATGGCGTTGACAATAGCACGCTGCGTAATCTCATGGAAGACGATACGCTTTGTGCGGTCAATAGGTAGGTCTAAGACCTTCGCAAGGTGCCATGCTATGGCCTCTCCCTCGCGGTCCTCATCGGATGCCAACCACACCGTCTTGGCGCTACGCGATAGGCGTGAAAGCTCGTCAACAACCTTGCGCTTATCGTCAGGAATCTCGTATAATGGCTCAAACTGATTATCAAGATCTATACCGAGTCCCTTCTTCGCCAGATCGCGAATATGTCCGAAGCTCGACTTAACCATGTACTCCTTACCGAGAAACTTCTCAATGGTCTTCGCCTTGGCTGGGGACTCAACAATAACTAAATTCTCTTGCATCTCTAATTCTTATTTTCACGGCAAAACCTAAGCCCTTGAACTTAGGTTTGCTAAAAATACCTTATCTTACGCTCTATATCGCTAATATACAACAGTATATGTTAGCTCAAGAGTTATTGGCGCATCACTCATCGCACCATTAATATCGAAGTCGTCGCCACCAAATATAGCCTGGCGCTTCAGACCGAAGAGGTTGTCGGCGGCAGGTGCCACGTAGAACCTACGGAATGAGACAAGCGCAGGGTCGCTCTCGGCGCTATTGGGGTCGAACTTCTCGAACTTAACCTTGCCATTCTCATCGACGTTATCTGCTGCAGCCATCATCAACGACTGTATGTGTGTCGATACCTCCATGGTGTAGCAGCCGAGTGAGCGGTTGAGTGTTCCGTCGTAGTCGATGCTACCAATCTTTGAGTAGTGGTAGTCCGATATGGCGATAATGTTATTCTTTTTTGCGTCGGTACCTCCGTAGCGGGTATATAGTCCCAACAGAGGCATTGACATATCCATGATGCCCGCCATCTTGAATGGATCTATCATCAAGTAGTCGTAGTTCGAGCCCTCGAGATAGATGCGCATCTTAGCCTGGTTTACAGATACTATTGCCGAGGGTTTCGATAGTGCGATGTCGGCAAGCGACTGTATGAACTCGTCGGTGAAGCTAACCTCCGTTACTACGCCACCCATACCGTCAACATAGCTCACCTGTACGTCACTCTGCTGCTCAATGTTATTGGTTACCTCCTCGGGTAGAGTGTGGTCAACCATGTTTATCGAGAAGTTACCAGCCTTAACCTCATACTCGTTAGGGTTGATGAAGAAGTTATAGGACATGATGGTGGTATCCTTGATGATGGTTGGATCCTCCACATATCGGCTACGGGCATATAGTACCAGTGCGCTATTCTCGGAGTCGGTGGCAAACATAGCACCCTCACTATCACCCATATCTTCGTCGGCAGGAGTGATATAGATACCGCGAATGCTCTTAGTGAACTTATCCTCGTTACCCTGCTCATAGATACTCTCGGTATCCTTGCCGTAACCCTCATTATCGTCGAGGTTGGTAGTGAACATAAGACGCGATACATACTCGGCAGTATGCTCTGTCTCCTCGAAGGTTACATACTGAGATACGGGGTTTTCCACATCACCAACATATACACCTCGCTTCTGGTTAGGGTAGTCGAAGGTGAAGATTGGCTCCTTGGAGATATACTCCTCGGGGCTAAAGTTGATGTAGAAGGTGCTATCCTTGAGATAGTCGTTAGAGATAATCTCGTGGACGTTATAGCGCTGTATGTGTGTGGTATCACCATGATACTCTGTTACATATAGCGCCATCTGCATAGAGTCAAAGATTGGGCGATAGCCCCAGCCGTACTCCTCGTTGAGTTTCGAGCCGAAGAGCATCTGTGTCATGAAGCCCGCCTTGCGTGTGCCGTATAGAGTGCTGCGCTCGTGACCGAAGTATAGGTTGTCGAGGTTTGACGACTTTATCGAGTCGGTCTGGTAGAGGCGTGTAGTGGTCATGGGCATATCATACTCCTCCATGTCCACATACATTTTGCCACCCTTATATAGACGATGGTGCATCTCCATCTTCTGGTCGGTAGGCACAAACTCCGAACCCAAGGTGTAGTCTACCTCGGTTGTACAACCAATAAAGGCACTAATTGCAACGACAAGCGTCGCTATAACGGCAAGTACTCCTCTATAGTTCATCATAGAATTTATACATGTTATCGAAGAGCTCCTTAGGCTCACCCTCCTGGTAGTCAAGAACGCTCTTGCCGAGGCTCTGAGCGTACTCAACAAGCTCTCTATTAGCATTTGCCGAGGTTACAACAATACCGTCGGCATACTCTATAACGAAGCGGTAAAGATTTTCGTATGTAGGCTCCTCCAAAATCTTCATCGAGCTATCCATGATACCCTCGCCCTCGAGCTTCTGCTTGAAGTCCTCGGCGAGTGTACCCTCGAACTTATCGTCGCCCAACGACAGCACAATCTTCACATCGCGGAAGAGGGGGTCGTCATAGAATACCTTCTTGAGGTACATTGGTGCGATGGCTGAGAACCATCCGTGGCAGTGTACGATGGTTGGTGTCCAGCGTAATTTCTTCACTGTCTCGAGCATGCCACGGGCGAAGAATATTGCACGGTCGTCGTTATCCTCAAAGGGCTTGCCCTCCTCATCGTGGAGGATGGCGCGACGTGAGAAGTAGTCGTCGTTATCGATGAAATAGATCTGGATGCGTGCTGCAGGTATTGAGGCAACCTTGATAATGAGCTGGTGGTCATTATCGTTGATTATGAGGTTCATACCCGATAGGCGGATAACCTCATGAAGCTGGTTTCTGCGCTCGTTGATACAGCCAAAGCGAGGCATAAATGTGCGTACCTCGCAACCACGCTCCTGCATCTGTCGAGCCATCTCGATGCTCAACTTCGAGAGTTCGTTCTCGGGCAGGTAGGGGGCTATCTCCTGACAGACGTATAGTATTTTGTTCTTTGCCATAATATCGCAATTTAACACTGCAAATATACAAAATTTTTACTACAATATCAACATTGCATCGCCATAGGTGCCAAAGCGATAACCCTCCTCGCGGGCAATGTTATAGGCATTCATAATCAGGTCGTAGCCACCATAGGCAGCAACCATCATAAGCTGTGTTGAGTATGGTAGGTGGAAGTTAGATACGAAGGCATCGGCCGACGTAAACTGGTAGGGGTGGAAGATAAACTTGTTTGTCCAGCCCTCCATAGGCTTCATCATGCCACCCACAGATACTGCAGTCTCCATGGCGCGCATAACGGTAGTTCCAATGGCAACAATCTTGCGGCCATCGCGCTTGGCGGTGTTGATCTGCTCAACGGCCTCAGGGGTGATGATAAACTGCTCTGAGTCCATCTTATGCTTCGACAAATCCTCAACATCCACGGTGCGGAAGTTGCCAAGGCCTACATGTAGGGTGATGAAGGTGCTATCGATACCCTTAATCTCCATGCGCTTCATGAGGTGCTTCGAGAAGTGAAGACCCGCTGTTGGCGCTGCCACAGCACCCTCATTCTTGGCGTAGATGGTCTGATACCACTCCTCATCCTCTGGCTCTACCTTCTCGCGCACCCAGCGTGGGAGAGGTGTCTCGCCAAGGTTGTAGAGTGCCTCCTTGAACTCCTCATACGAGCCGTCGAAGAGGAAGCGTAGGGTACGACCACGCGATGTTGTGTTGTCGATAACCTCGGCACCCATAAGCTCGTCGTTGCCGAAGTATAGCTTGTTGCCAATACGAATCTTACGTGCTGGGTCTACCAACACGTCCCATAGGCGTAGCTCGCGGTTGAGCTCGCGAAGAAGGAAGATCTCGATGTCCGCACCAGTCTTCTCCTTGCAGCCCTGGAGGCGTGCGGGGAATACCTTGGTGTCGTTGAAGACGAACATATCCTTCTCGTCGAAGTACTCGATAATATCCTTGAACACACGGTGCTCGATCTCGCCTGTCGAGCGGTGCACAACCATAAGGCGTGCATCGTCACGATTTACCGTAGGATACTGTGCAATCATATCCTTGGTAATCTCGTAACCATACTGTGATAACTTCATATTTTTTCAAAAAAAGCGTGTAACAATCAAGATGTATACGTAAAAGTCACTATTTTGTTTCGCACTCGCGCAACTTTTCCATAAAATTGTCAAGCGTATGGGCATACTCTGCCTTGAAACCGCCACTGCGTGTGCGGCGCAATGAGCTGAGGTAGGCACCGCTGTTCAGTGCCTCGCCAATCTCAAACGCGAGTGAACGTATGTATGTTCCCTTGCTACACTCAACGCGTATCTTTATGCGTGGCAAGTCCCACTCCAGGAGCTCCATGGCGTAGATTGTAATCTGTGCCTTCTTAAGCTCCACCTCCTCGCCAGCGCGCGCAAACTCATAGGCACGCACGCCCTGCACCTTCTTTGCTGAGTAGAGGGGTGGCAGCTGCTCGCGCTCGCCTGTGAGTGACTTGAGAGCCTCCTCAACCATCTCACGTGTGATATGCTCCGTAGGGTAGGTAAAGTCCACCTCGTGCTCCATATCACCCGATGGTGTTGTGGCGCCGAGTTGCAACTCAGCGATATACTCCTTTTGCTCCGCCTGTAGTTGCTCTACCATCTTTGTGGCACGGCCTATACATACTAGCAGTACGCCCGTGGCCAAAGGGTCGAGGGTGCCTGCGTGGCCAATCTTAATCTTTGGATAGCCACACTTGCGAAGCTGAAACTTTATCTTGCGTACGACATCTGCCGAGGTCCACTCGTAGGGCTTGTCGATGACGGCAACATAGCCCTCGGGGAAGTTGACATCTTTAAGTGATAGTTCCTCCATATAGTAGCAATATGTGTAATAACTATATTATATATGAGCCTATTGCCAACACTCCGACAATAGCGCAGTAGAGGGCAAACCATATCAGCTTGCCACGTTTAACAATGTTAATCATGAAGCGACACGCCAAGCATCCCACTACAAATGCCGAGATGAAGCCGGCGATGAGTGCCCCTGTCGACACGCCCTCGAGGGTCATACCTCCATCGATAAGCTCGAGTAGCGTCTCACCCATGATTGGTGCCAGCACCATGAGGAATGAGAATGTAGCTACCGAGGCCTTCTCGTTGCCGAGGATGAGGCCTGTGGCGATTGTCGTGCCCGAGCGTGAGAGGCCAGGCATAGAGGCCACACCCTGCGAGAGGCCTATGATGAAGGCGTCGCGATAGGATATTTCGCTCTTCTGGCGTGGACGTGCATAGTAGGCGAAGGTGAGTAGCGTGGCGGTGAGTAACAACATCCCACCAACAACCAACATGATATAGTTGGAGCCGAGCATGGCGTTGATATCATCTTTGAAGAGTAGGCCTACAACGCCGATGGGGAGCATCGAGATAACGAGCTTCAGGAAGTAGCTCTTCTCCTTGTTCATGCCTCGTGAGAATACTCCGCGCACAAGCCACCATATCTCACTCCATAGCACCACGATGGTGCTTAGTACAGTGGCGGCATGAAGCGTAACGTCGAAGGCGAGGTTCTCCTCAATCTTCACGCCCATGAGCTCCTTGGCCAACTGCAGGTGGCCGCTACTCGACACTGGCAAAAACTCAGTTAGTCCCTGCACCGCGCCCAATATTGCTGACTCAAATATCTCCATAGTGCGCAATGTTATCTCTTATCCGACTTCTCGGGGAAGCGTTTCATGATGGCGTATATCTCAAAGGCGAAGCCTAAGATTACCACGATGGGCGCAATAGTGATGCGTCGTGTGGAGTATATCGACTCGTCGAAGTGAGTTGCTGTGTGGTCGCCACCGCCCGACATGAGCATAAAGCCGATGACTATAATGGCAGCCCCGGCAAGCATAAGTATATAGTTCTTCATCGACAGTGGCATACGCCCCTTGTTGTCGTTGTGTCTATTGTTATTCATTAGTAGAGATGTATCTTGTTAGACTTCATGTTGACGAACTTATTGATTGCCAGGGCGCTGAAACCAACGGTGATGATGACGCCTACAACAACCACAGCACCAGCAAATATGGCGAGATTATCGAGATTGATAGTATTGGCCTCCTCGGGGAGTATCGACACTATGCCATAGACTGTTGCGCCCATCATCACTGCGGCGATAATGCCCGAGATGACACCCTGCCAGAAGGCGCTACCAAGCAGTGGTCGCATGATATACCACTTTGTGGCACCCACCAGCTTCATGGTGTTGATAAGATAGCGCTTGGAGTATATTGCCAGACGCAACGTATTGTTGAGTAGTATCAACGAGATGAAGAGTAGTAGTGCGGTGAATATCACAAGTGCCAAGGTTATGGCCGAAACATTCTTCTCGGTCTCCTCGAAGGTCTTAAGGTCGGGCTTGTCAACAAACTCCACACCCTCTATCTCTGCAACCTCCTTAGCGAAGGTGTTGATATGGTAGGTTGTGGCATACTCCTTCTTGAGGGTAACCTCATAGCTGCCATTAAGAGGGTTCTCGTTGCCGAGAATATCCCAGTCTATCTCGAGAGGTATATCATTAAGCTTCTCATCCTCAGATACGAATGTTATGCTCTCTACCTCCTCGCGCTCTTTGATTTCATCCTCTATATCTCTCTTCTCATCCTCGAAGAGGGTGTCGTTAATCTCAACCGACATAACGGCGTTGAGGGCTGGGTCGAGCCATGTCTTTATCGCGGAGAATGTTACATAGCTCATGATGCCGAGCAAAAATAGCACCAACGATATGCTCACCGTCGATATTATGTAGGAGCGACGCACCTTGCGTCGAATGCGCTTGTCTCTGTTACTTGCCATATGCTTATCTCTTTAATCTCTTCTCTTTATACCAACTTACGATGTGTGGAACGATATATCGCTTGCTCAGTGGAGCTGTTGCGAGCAATACTAAGGCGATGAGTATCAGCCATGAGCCGATGCCTGTGATGGCTGTTGCCATGTCCCAGTTAGGTGCGCGGAACTTCCACTCTATGGTGTGCTTACCTGCAGGTAGCTCCATGCCTCGGAGGATGTAGTCTACGGTGAAGTAGTCGGCCTCCTCGCCATCGATATATGCTGTCCAGCCATCCTCATAATATATCTCCGAGAATACCACCAACGCCTCCTCTGCTGAGTCGTACTCATACTTCAAGTAGTTTGGTGCATACTCCACAAGGGCGATGCTTCCCGAGGTGCTGTATCTCTTCTTTAGCTCGGGCGCTGAAGGCTCAACAATGGCATACTTCACAAGGTCGGTAGTGCCGAGTGTCTCGAATGCCTCTTTGGGTGTATCTACCCTCATGGGACTCTCGACGAGCCATGCTGCACCATAGCTATTCAGTGGGATAACCTCGCCACGGTCGATGATATACTTGACGTTGAGCATCTCCAATACGTTGATATTAGTGCCGTAGATATACTCGCCAAGCACCTCGTTGTAACGACCAAGCTTTGCGCCGTGGTAGCCATCTACCGAGCGGTGGAAGTTCGACGCATGGGCGCTACCCGCATGGTCGAGGTCGAAGACACGGAAGCCAAGCTCCTTATCCTTGAGTATCTCCTTGTCGGCCTTCGAAGGGGTGATTGTTATCTCTCTCTTCTCCTGCCACTTATCCTCGCCGAAGTAGCGGTCGTTGACGTCACTAAGATCGCTAACCATTAGATAGCCAACGATAAATATCATTGCGTATGGCAACGCCTTACGCACAATCTCCTGCTTGAGGTCGTTCTTCTTGAACCATGCGTATGCAAGAAGGGCTATTGCTGTGAGCGAAACATATAGCGCTGCACGCCAAGCATCCTTCATAAATACCTCACGACGATGTTCTTTGGCAATCTCCTGTATCTGTGCGCCCCACCATGTGTCGGCCACCGAGTCGAGATTAGATGCCCCATAGTCGGTCATGGCGCCCATGATGATTATCAACATGAATACGATGCCCGTAGCGGAGAGTATGCTCCACATAAGGCGACGTAACGATATCTCGCTGCGCCATAATGCCATGAGGGCATATGCTGCCATAACAACGACGCTCCATTCAACCACCACCAATGCCATGGATACCGTACGATAGCTGCTATAGCCAGGTAACAAGTCGAACATTAGTTCGTAGAACCACATCATGTTTTTACCCCAGGCTAGGAGTATGGCGAAGATGGTTATTGCTACGAGCCACCAGCGGCTGCGGCCTGTGGTTAGTATCACGCCCAAAATTGCAAGCATGACAACCACCACGCCGAGGTATGTAGGTCCTGCGGTGAATGGCTGCTCGCCCCAGTAGTGCGACATGGCGTCATATACAGGCTTGTTAAGCTCCTCGTTACCCTCGTTGAACAGTCTATCGTAGTGCTGTTGTATAGTGTTATTGTATAAGTTGTTATACTCCTTGCCCATCTCCGGGTCATTGGCCACAATGTACTCTATATCCTCCATGGTGATCTCGGGGTAGTATAGCGAGTAACTCTCGTATATCTGCTCCATGACCTCCTTGTGGAGCTGCTCGTCCGAGATATTGTCCAACCTCTCCATGGCATACTCATCGGCCCTTACGTATAACGCCTCCTGAACACTCCTATCCTCGAGTATCTCGCCAACTTCGTCGATGGCAAGCTCCTCCATAGGTAGCGCACCCATATAGTTGGGTACAAGCATATTGAAGCTCTCAGCCTTGCCGTAGCTCCACTCGGTGTTCCAATCTATCTTCTCCTCGCGTGCCTCCTCCTCGCTCTTGTTGTCGTCGCTTGCACCACGCACCGTATGCTTCTGGTGGCTTGCCGCATACCATAGAGGCGCAAAGTTAGAGGCTCCAGCCAAGAGTGCCGCCACGGCGAGGATTGCTGTGCGCTTGCCGAAGCTACGCCATGCCTTGTCGCGGTAGGTGAACCACATCTCGCTGAGCCACAATGCTGCACACACGAGTAGGAAGTAGTAGGTGATCTGTGGATGGTTGGCTCCAAGCTCCAACGAGCCGAAGAGGGCTGCTAAGACACCACCTATCCACATATTCTTGCGTAGCGTGTACCACACAGCGCCCACCAGCGGTGGCGCATAGACCATTGCCCACGCCTTGGTGATATGTCCTGCGTCGATGATTAGGAAGAAGTAGGTCGACAGACCATATGCCAAGCCCGCTATGATGCCTATCCATGGGTTCATGCCCATCAATACGATGGCCACCATCATCAGTACCATGGCGAAGAAGATGATGCCCATAGGCTCGTCGAAAATCTTGACACTCTGACCTATGGTCTGCTTTACATCCTGTGTGGGGTGCTCCATGTCGATGAGATAGGCGGGCATCCCCGAGAACATATTGCCTGTCCACTGTGGATCCTCGCCCGTAGCCTCGCGATGCTCCTTGATGTCGTGCGACATACCCTCATACTGCACTATATCTCCCTGTTGCAGGCTCTTATTATCGAATTGTGGTGCGAAGAAGTGGTTGCAGACCATGAAGAAAATCAGAGGTGCTGCAATCCATGGTAAGGCCTTGATAATCCACGCTATACTCCCTTTTGGGGCGTTGGGGCTATCTATGATATTTTGACTCATATTATCGTAAAAGAAAAATTATCGTACAAAGTTACGAAAAAATAATTAGAAACCATTGTGTGGGACTCTATAAATTAACGCATTTATTCCTAAAAATTGCCACTGATATCCATTAGTGGCATAAAAAATTGGAACTCATAATATCAATTTGCAAATTTTCGTTATCTTTGCGTGATATAAATAGTTAATATGGCTACAATAGACGCTATACGAAAACCCATAACTGCCGATATCGAGGCGTTCGATGCCTTCGTTAAGGAGAACTTTACAGCCGAGGGAGAGCTTATGAGTGAGATGCTCACCTATGCCCTCTCGTCGCGTGGCAAGGGCGTGCGCCCCATCCTAACCATGCTCGTCGCATCGATGAGCTCTGCCAATGCCGCCGAGGCATCGGAGGATTGTGGTGGCGAGCGCCACTGCACAAAGCGCACATATCTTGCGGCGATGCTCGTGGAGATGATTCACACAGCCTCGCTCATCCATGACGATGTGCTCGACTCTGCTGATGAGCGTCGTGGTCGTCCCTCGGTGAATGCTAAGTGGCAGAGCAATATGGCGGTAATTCTTGGTGACTACATCCTTGCACGCACCATGTCTCTCGGTTTGGCGTCAGCGCAGTACGACCTCTTGTCATACATCGGCACCGCCATGGCGACACTCTGTGAGGGTGAGGTGTTGCAGAGCCAGCATGCCAATAACTTCGATACCACACGCGAGGACTACTTCCACATCATCTACCAGAAGACGGCGAGCCTCTTGGGCGTAAGTGCTGCGCTGGGAGCTCTCTCTGTGGGTGCCTCACGCGAGGAGGTGGACCGCATGCGTAAGTTTGGCGAAGCCATAGGCATCGCCTTTCAGATACAGGACGACATCCTCGACTTCAACCGTCAGAATAACACGGGCAAGCCCGCAAATAATGACCTGCGTGAGCATAAGATGACGCTTCCGTTGATTGCTGTCATGGAGCGTAAGTCGGAGGAGGAGCGCAAGGCAATAATCGACCTGTTGAAACGATGTGCAGATGATGAGAGTGCTGTCGACGAGCTTCAGAAGATTGTCGACGAGGGCGAGGGCACGAAATATGCCGCCGAGACCATGCAAGCATATATCTCGCGTGCTCTGCACCTCTTGTCGAAGTATCCCGACTCACCATATCGCACCTCGCTAATGGGCCTCTGTGCCTATATTGCCGAGCGCGATAAGTAGTCGCTAAAGATGGAAATAATAACTAAAACTAACTAAAATATGAGTACACAAAAGAAAGGTAATTTGTTGGCTATCATCGTGATGATTCTCCTCTTCGGAATGATCTCGTTTGTTACCAACCTCGCATCGCCTATGGGTGATGTGCTTAAGAATCAGTTTAGCGTGGCTAACTGGATGGGTACACTTGGCGTATTTGCCAACTTCATCGCCTACGCTTGTATGGGTATCCCTGCAGGTAACCTCTTGCAGAAGCGAGGCTACAAATTCACAGCCTTGGCAGCTATCGCCGTAGGTTTCACCGGCGTTGCTGTTCAGACAATCGCTGGTCTCTTGGAGGGCAACACAGCCTTTGGTGTATACCTCCTTGGTGCCTTCATCGCAGGTTTCTCAATGTGTATGCTTAACATCGTGGTTAACCCTATGCTCAATAAGCTCGCTGGTGGTGGTAACCGCGGTAACCAGCTTTTGCAGGTGGGTGGCTCGTTCAACTCATTCATGGGTACTGCCGTTATCTTCCTCTCTGGTATCTTCGTGCCTAGCGTTACGGATGCTAAGATTAGCCAGGTATTCCCATTGATGTTCATCGCCTTGGCAATCTTCGCTATCGCCTTCCTTGTTGTTCTTCGCACAGATATCCCTGAGAGTGCTCCACAGCAGCTTCAGAACAAGGCGAAGGATAAATATAGCCCATTGTCGTTCCGCCACTTTATTTTGGGCGCTGTGGCCATCTTCATCTATGTGGGTGTTGAGGTAGGTATCCCTAACGTATTGCAGAAGTGGTTGCAGAATGGCGGTCTTGGCCTCAACCCTAATGCTGAGTCTATCGCCGCGACCATTACCGCGACCTACTGGTTATTGATGTTCTTTGGCCGTCTTGCTGGTGCTGCGTTAGGTGCTAAGATTTCGGCAAAGGCTATGCTTACATCGGTATCACTCCTTGGTCTTGCGTTGGTATTTGGTGCTATCGTCCTCGACCCAGCAAACACCGTTAACCTCCCAGTATTCAAGGGCACTGCGGGCTTCGGCATGGCTGAGGTGCCTATCAACGCTGCGTTGTTGGTATTGTGCGGCTTATGCACATCGGTGATGTGGGGCGGTATCTTCAACCTCGCTGTTGAGGGTCTTGGCAAGTACACTGAGAAGGCTTCGGGTATCTTCATGGCAATGGTTTGCGGTGGTGGTATCTTGCCATTGTTGCAGAACGCCGTTGTTGATGCTACCGACAACTACCTCGTTAGCTACTGGGTGATCGCTGCGGGTCTTGCATTCTTGCTCTTCTACGCCCTTGTAGGTTCAAAGAATGTAAACAAGGATATTCCTACTGAGTAGTATTTAATAGGATAATTGCAGTGAGTCGGCATAGGTTATATCCCTCGTGCCGACTCATTTTTTATTTGGATGCGCCTCGTGGGGATTTGGATAATTAGTTTTTTTTGTATATATTTGTGTTACAAACGTATTTAATTTAAGCCTAATAAAGACTAAAACTATGAAGAAACTATTCCTATTATTGGCTGTTTGCGGCTTGATGGTCGCTTGTGCTGACGACAAGAAGAAGGATGAGGAGAAGAAGGCTCCAACCATTAGCGAGATGCTCGATGATCTCTATGATGCTATTGAGGAGGGAGATGAAGAGAAGATCGAGGAGATGCTCAATGAGTTCGATAAGTTGGGTGACGAGCCAACAGAGGAGCAACAGAAGGAGTTGTTTAAGTATTATGAGAAGAGCCCAGAGAAGTTTGAGACTATCATGCGAGCAATCGAGGATTATGACAGCGAGGGCGGCGACGAGTACTACTACGAGGATGACGAGTACTACTACGAGGAGGATGACTACTACTATGAGGATGATGAGTACTACTACGAGGAGGATGACTACTATTATGACGACGAGGAGTACTACTACGATGACGAGGAGTATTACTACGATGATGAGGAGTATTACTGGTAGTATTGGTTTGTCATAGAGTAAACTAATGATATTTGGGGTGGTGTCGCACGCGATGCCGCCCCAGATTTTTATTCGTTATGCTGTAAAATAATCGCCCAAGAGTGAACAATATTAGAGATTGTTTTGTATCTTTGTAGTTGATTGTGGCTATTAGCTACTCACGCAAGCAGATAATTCGAGACAATTTTATACAATAACTAAAACTTTACTACAATGTACGGAAAATTTCAGCAGCATTTGCAGAATGAGCTAGCAGAGATTAAGGCTGCCGGCTTGTACAAGACAGAGCGTATCATCGAGTCACCACAGCGTGCCGAGATCGACGTGGCTAACCGCCCAGTGTTGAACTTCTGCGCTAACAACTACCTTGGTCTTTCTGATAACCAGCGCCTTGTTGACGCAGCAAAGAAGGCTTTGGATGAGCGTGGCTTCGGTATGTCATCAGTGCGCTTCATCTGTGGTTGCCAGGATATCCACAAGCAGCTTGAGAAGGCTATCGCTGACTACTTCGGCACTGAGGATACTATCCTCTATGCAGCTTGCTTCGATGCTAATGGTGGTGTATTCGAGCCATTGTTCACAGCTGAGGATGCTATCATCTCTGACGCGTTGAACCACGCATCTATCATCGACGGTGTACGCCTTTGCAAGGCTCAGCGCTATCGCTATGCTAATGCCGACATGGCAGAGCTCGAGGAGTGCTTGAAGCAGGCTCAGGCACAGCGCTTCCGCATCATCGTTACTGACGGTGTGTTCTCTATGGATGGTAACGCTGCTCCACTTGATAAGATTTGTGAGCTCGCTGAGAAGTACGACGCTCTCGTGATGGTTGACGAGTGCCACTCAGCAGGTGTATTGGGTAAGACAGGTCGCGGTATCACCGAGCTCTACGACCTTCGTGGTAAGGTAGATATCCTCACCGGTACCCTCGGTAAGGCATTTGGTGGTGCTGTAGGTGGCTTCACAACAGGCCGCAAGGAGATCATCGACATGCTCCGTCAGCGCTCACGTCCATACCTCTTCTCTAACTCTTTGCCACCAGCCGTTGTTGGTGCATCTATCGAGATGTTCAAGATGCTTGAGGAGAGCGACGCTTTGCACGACAAGCTCGTTGCTAACGTTGAGCACTTCCGTTCTAAGATGGTTGCTGCTGGCTTCGACATCAAGCCTACAGTATCTGCTATCTGCGCTGTTATGCTCTACGACGCAAAGCTTTCACAGGACTTTGCTGCTGAGCTTCAGCAGGAGGGCGTATTCGTAACTGGCTTCTACTATCCTGTAGTACCAAAGGGTCAGGCACGTATCCGCGTACAGGTATCAGCTGGTCACACTACCGAGCAGCTCGACCGTTGCGTTGAGGCGTTTATCAAGGTTGGTAAGAAGCTTGGCGTCTTGAAGTAATTTCTTGTGATAGTGGCGCATTAGCGGCACATCCCAAAAAGTAGAGCACCCAGGGCTGTACGTTTGAGTACTATCCCTGGGCGCTCTTTTTGCGATGCACCATACCAACACTACTTATACAATTTCGCGGTGGTGCTTCTATCTAAAATTATTAATGTGCTGCAAGCCAGTTGTCGGCGCTATTCACCTCGGCGATGAGAGGTACACGCAGTGTGGCAACACTCTCCATCGCCTCCTTGACGATGCGCTTGACTGCATCGAGCTCCGAGCGTAGTGTGTCGATGACAACCTCATCGTGCACCTGCATGATCATCTTCGAACGTATGCCCTCGGCAATGAAGCGGCGGCGTATCTCGGCCAT
This sequence comes from Alistipes sp., assembly GCA_045654925.1. Taxonomy (GTDB): domain Bacteria; phylum Bacteroidota; class Bacteroidia; order Bacteroidales; family Rikenellaceae; genus Alistipes. The sequence goes on from JAZOOI010000008.1 coordinate 23,739, forward strand.
TGCCAACTTCATGATGTCGGCTGCCGAGCCCTGGATAGGGGCATTTATGGCGTTGCGCTCGGCAAGGCCACGTACCGTGCGGTTCGACGATGTGATGTCGTGGAGTATGCGGCGACGATGGAACATGGTCTCTACATAGCCACTCGTGGCGGCATTCGCTATGGCGCTATCCATATACGCCTTGACCTTAGGGTATGAGACGAAGTAACTATCTATGAGCTCCTTAGCATCGCGGTTGGCGATGTCGAGGCGCTGCGCAAGACCGAATGCCGAGATGCCATAGATGATGCCGAAGTTAGCAGTCTTGGCCCTGCGGCGCTCATCCGACGTCACCTCATCAACGCCCTTATGGTAGAGGTGGGCGGCAGTTGCCGAGTGGATATCCTTGCCACTGTTGAATGCCTCGATGAGTGCCTCATCGCCACTGAGGTGTGCCATGAGGCGTAGCTCAATCTGTGAGTAGTCGGCAGCAACGAGCGTATGCTCCGCATCCGAGGCCACAAAGGCAGCGCGTATAGGCTTGCCCATATCGTCGCGGATAGGTATATTCTGCAAGTTGGGATTCGTAGATGATAGACGACCAGTGGCTGTAACTGCCTGATTGTAGGATGTATGTATATGTCCTGTCTGGCTATTTACAAGCTCGGGGAGTGCCTCTACATATGTCGATAGTAGCTTCTTAACGCCACGATACTCCAATATCTTGCTCACGATAGGGAAGTCGTGGGCGAAGCCCTGAAGATACTCCTCCTCGGTAGAGAACTGCTTGGTCTTGGTCATTTTGGGCTTCGCGGCGATGCGTAGCTTGCCAAAGAGCACCTCGCCAAGCTGGCGTGACGAGTTGATGTTTAGCTCCGGCTCCTCAGCCAGAGTGCGCACCTCGCTCTCGAGGCGTGAGAGAAGGTTGCGAAGCTCCACACCGTAGCGTGCCAGTGCCTCGCGGTCTATGGTGACGCCCTCAAGCTCCATGTCGGCAAGAACATCAATCATAGGCTCCTCGATATTGTGGTATAGGTCGAGCATGCCCATACGCTCCACCTCCTTGTATAGCTCGTGCTTAAGGCGCAACGTAACATCTGCATCCTCGGCAGCGTACTCAGCAACGCGCTCAACGCCAACCATATCCATCGTAAGCTGCTTCGCTCCCTTGCCGATGAGTGTCTCTATGGCAATAGGCTCGTAGTTGAGGTAGCGCATGGCCAGATAGTTCATATTATGGCGCGACTCGGCATCCAATAGGTAGTGCAGAAGCATAGTATCTATCTTCTTGCCCGCAACCTCAACGCCCAGGCGGCGTAGCACCATGATGTCGAACTTTATGTTTTGGCCTATCTTGGTTTTTGCCTCGTTGACGAAGAGTGGGCGTAGGATATCGAGGTACTCATCCCTATTGCTGTGAGCCATTGGCACATACCACGCCTTGTGTGGCTCTACGGCAAAGGAGAGACCCACAATATGGCTATTTATAGGGTCGATGCCTGTAGTCTCGCTATCGAAGCAGAACTCATCGAACGAGGCGATATGTTCGCACATTGCGCGAAGCTCCTCGGCGCTATGTATAGTCCGATAGTCGTGGGGCGTGTTACCTATATTATATACTAAGGGCTCTATGTCGCTTGTCATATCATCTGTCACCTCGCTTGCTGACACCTCCATCTCGGGCTCTGCGGGGGCACTATCGAACATGGCGAAGAGGTCACCCTGGCCTTCGAGTTTAGCCTTGCGACGTGCCTCGGCCTTGGCGCGTGCCACCTCCTGGAGCTGTATCTGTGGCTCCTGCTTGGGGGCATCTGTTGGTTCTGGCTCGGGTGCGAGGTTTTCGATGTCGCGGAGGAAGAGTGTGAAGTTAAGCTCGGCATATAGCGAGCGTAGCTCCGTATAGTTGGGTGTAGATATTGCAAGCTGCTCAGCGTCGAGCGTTATAGGTGCGTCAAGACGTATGGTCGTCAGCTCCTTGGCGAGGCGTAGCTTGTCTCCCCACTGGGCAATATTCTTACCCGTCTTGCCACCAATCTTATCGGTGTTGTCGAGGATGTTCTCCACCGTGCCCCAGGCGTTCACCAGTTTGCACGCACCCTTCTCGCCGATGCCAGGCACACCGGGTATGTTGTCCGAGGCATCACCCCATAGTGCTAACATGTCGCGCACGAGCGTTGGGTCTGTAAAGCCATACTTATCCTCGATAGCCTTGGTGTCGACAATCTCAATGCCATCGCCTTTTTGTTTGTATATCACGCAGTTAGTCTCTACAAGCTGCCCGTAGTCCTTATCGGGCGTAACCATAAAGACGCTATATCCTGCCTTTGCGCCCTGCTTGGCGAGTGTGCCAATGACGTCGTCTGCCTCGAAGCCAACGACCTCCAAGATAGGGATGTTCATAGCCTCCAGTAGGCGCTTGACGTAGGGCACAGAGATCTTTATATCCTCGGGTGTTGGGGGGCGGTTGGCCTTATACTCGGGGAATATATCGCGGCGGAAGCACCCTCCGGGAGGGTCAAAGGCGACGCCTATCATGTCGGGCTTCTCGCGCTTGATGATGTCGCGCAGGAACTTCGTGAAGCCAAAGACAACAGAGGTGTTTAGGCCATCACGATTGCGCATAGGACGCCCCATAAAGGCGTAGTAGTATCTGTATATCAACGCATAGGCATCGATAAGGTATAGACTCTTCTGCATAGGGTTGCGGCTCTGAAGATATTGTATGGGTGTGGCCTAAAAGTTATCCGAGGCGTACCACTCGGCATACGATGTTGCGGTCTCGTGCAGACGCAACGAGTGTAGCTCTATATCGTCGGGCAGGGCGCCAAGCAGACGCTCCGCGAAGTCGGCGAGCATATTCTCGCATGTGGGCTGGTAGTCTGTGAGCACCACCTTGGTGAAGCGTGCGCCAAGTCCATCTATAACCTCCTGGGCGACGAGTGTGTTACGCATCATGAACGAGTGGTCGAGACGCTCGACAATCTGCTCGTTGACAATGCGCTTAAGCACTCCGAAGTCCATCACCATGCCGAGCTTTGGTGAGTCGAGGTCGCTCTGTGGCTCGCCCTTGACCGTAACGAATAGACGATATGAGTGACCATGTATCTCGCGGCATAGTCCATCGTAGCCCTCGAGCATATGTGCAGCCTCAAAGGTAAACTCCTTGGTAAGTCTTATAACCGACATAATATCTCTGTTTTAGTATTTCTCGATATCCATAGATGCACTTCTTTGCATCGTACTACAAAGATACGAAAAATGTTGTAGCTAACAATCATGTATAACAAAAAACTGCCCAACAATCTCTTGTCGGGCAGTTTTATAAATTGCGGAGGTATATTACCAGATAGTAACGCGCTCCTCAACAGGCATATACATCGCGTCGTCCTCGCCAATGCCGAAAGCATCGTAGAAGCTCTGGATGTTGCGCAAAGTGGCATTCACGCGGTTGCGACCCAATGAGTGTACGTCAACCTTTGTGAGACGCTCCTTCTCCTGGTCGGTGATGTTCTGTGCCCAGAGGGTAGCATAACCGATGTAGAAGCGCTGCTCGCCAGTGAAGCCGTCGATGTCGGCAGGACGCTGGCCGCCCCATGCGTAGTCGGTAAGACCTGTGAAGGCGAGACGAAGACCACCCTGGTCGGCGATGTTCTCGCCGAGTGAGAACTTACCATCGGCGAACAAACCTGGGAGGATCTCGATAGCGTTGAACTGCTCAACAAGAACATTAGTCTTTGCCTCGAAGGCAGCGCGATCCTCAGCTGTCCACCAGTCGTTCATGTTACCATCCTTGTCGAACTGTGAGCCCTGGTCGTCGAAGCCGTGGGTCATCTCGTGAGCGATAACCACGCCAATAGCGCCATAGTTTACAGCGTCGTCAGCCTCAGGATTGTAGAATGGAGGCTGGAGGATAGCTGCTGGGAAGCATATCTCGTTGGTTGTAGGCATGTAGTATGCGTTAACCATCTGTGGAGGCATCATCCACTTCTCGCGGTCTACTGGCTTGCCCACCTCTGACATAGAGTCGGCAGTGTACCAGCGGTTAGCCTCGAGGACATTCTCCCAGTATGACTTCTTAGGATCTACGGTGAGTGTAGAGTAGTCCTTCCACTTGTTAGGATAGCCAATCTTCACGGTGAATGCTGCGAGCTTCTCCTGTGCCTTAGCCTTTGTCTCCTCACCCATCCAGTCGAGTGCCTCGATATGCTTTGAGAATGCCTGCTGGATGTTAGATACCATGCTCTCTACGCGTGCCTTCTCCGACTCTGGGAAGTACTTAGCAACGTACAACTGACCTACTGCCTCTGAGAGAATTGAGTTAGGCACTGCCATAGCGCGCTTCCAGCGTGGACGTATCTCCTGAGTACCTGACATTGTCTTGCCGAAGAACTCGAACGATGCAAGTGCGAACTCCTCGCTGAGGTATGACGATGCAGCGTTGATATAGTGGGCGGCAACATATGCGCGAAGCTCATCCAACGACGCTGTGTTCAACACCTCAAGGATATTCTTGAATGATGATGGCTGGCTCACAACAAGCTTACCTACAGTGTCGAGGCCCATGCCCTTGAAGTAGGCATCCCAGTCGAGACCAGTATACTCCTTCTTGAACTCCTCGTAGGTATAAGGGTTGTAGCCCTTAACGATATCGCGGCACTCAACATTTGTCCAGTGCTTCTCGGCGATACGATCCTCAATAGCCATAACATTGTTGATCAATGTCTCAGCCTTACCCTTGACGCCTGCGAGCTTGAAGATGTTACCAAGATATGTGCGGTATGCGGCCTTGATCTCGGCATTCTTCTCGTCGGTGTAGTAGTCGCGGTTACCCATGCCGAGGCCACCCTGCTCCATATAGAGGATGGTCATGTTGCTATCTGCAAGGTCGGCAGCAGGGTATGCTGCGAAGAATACGCCAATGCCATCGGTGTGAAGCTCTGCCAAGCTGGCGATAAGCTCCTCGCGGCTCTTCATAGCAAAGATCTCCTTCAATGCCTTCTTGATAGGCTTAGCACCCTCCTTGTTAAGGCGAGCCTCATCGAGACCCATCTTATAGAGGTCTGAGATCTTCTGCTCGATGCTGCCATACTCAACAACGCTCTCGGTCATCTGTGCGAAGAGCTCGTTGATGCGAATCTCGTTGTTCTCGCGAAGCACATCGAATGAGCCGTAGCGTGAGAACTCAGGCTTGAGAGGGTTGTTCTTCTGCCAGCCGCCAGTAGCCCACTGGTAGAAGTCGTCATTGCGGTTTACCGACTCGTCGAAGTTTGCCTTGTCGATAGCAGGCACACTCTGTGGCTCGTCGGCAGTTGTTGTTGCAAACGCTGTCATAGCAATTGCTGATGCTAAGATAAGTGTTAGTTTTTTCATTATCGGTTAGTTATGTATATTTGCTAATTAGGTATCGCCTATTACTTGCGGATGGCAGCTACACCTGGCAACTCCTTACCCTCCATGTACTCCAACAAGGCACCACCACCTGTAGATACGTATGATACGCGGTCTGCCAAGCCGAACTTGTTGATACATGCCACTGAGTCACCACCGCCGATGAGTGAGTATGCACCCTTGTCGGTAGCCTCGGCGATAGCCTCAGCCACGGCGCGTGAGCCTGTTGAGAACTTGTTGATCTCGAATACGCCTACAGGACCATTCCAGAGGATTGTCTTGCAGCCGAGGATATGCTCGCGGAACTTAGCCTTACCACCTGTTGCGATGTCGACACCCTCCCACTCATCAGGGATATTGTTTGCTGGTGCCTCCTGGGTGTTTGCTGTCTCGGCGAAGTCGTCGCAGATGAGGGCATCTGGTGAACGTAGGATCTTAACGCCACGCTCCTCAGCCTTCTTCAAGATCTCGAGAGCCACAGGGAACATATCTGGCTCGCAGATAGACTTACCCTCCTTACCGCCCTCAGCGCCAGCGAAGGTGTAGGTCATACCGCCACCGATGATGATAGAGTCAACCTTCTCCATAAGCTTCTCGATGATGGTGATCTTTGTAGATACCTTTGAGCCGCCGATGATAGCGCAGAATGGACGCTCAGGGTTCTCCATAACGCCGTCGATAGCCTTAAGCTCGTTCTCCATAACGTAGCCGAACATCTTATCCTCGGGGAAGTAGTCGGCGATGAGTGCTGTTGAGGCGTGTGCGCGGTGTGCAGTACCAAAGGCGTCGTTGATGTAGCAGTCAGCATACGAAGCGAGTCTCTTTACGAACTCCTTCTGTGACTCCTTAACAGCCTTCTTAGCCTCCTTCTTCTCCTCCTCTGAGGCATCCTCAGCAAGACCACGTGGCTTACCCTCCTCCTCGGCATAGAAGCGGAGGTTCTCGAGAAGCATCACCTCACCTGGCTTGAGGTTAGCAGCCATCTCGGCAGCCTTCTCACCCATGCAGTCACCAGCGAAGAGGATCTTCACGCCGAGGCGCTCCTCGATAGCATATACGATCTGCTCCAAAGAGTACTTTGGATCTGGGTTCTTCTTAGGACGACCGAGGTGCGACATGAGGATTACAGAGCCACCACCCTCCAATACCTTCTTGATTGTTGGGATTGCGGCACGAATACGAGTGTCGTCAGTCACCTTACCCTCAGCATTAAGGGGCACATTGAAGTCTACGCGGATGATAGCGCGCTTACCTGCGAAATTGTAGTTGTCGATTGCGAACATAACTTTTATATTTTTGTTTTGGTTAATTTTAAGCATACATACGCTACAAAGTTAAAAAATTTTTTTCAAAGATTGCACCATATACCTATATAAATAATCGCTTATCACACAAAGATTTTGCCACTGAGGATTAATGGCTTGTAAAATATCTCACGCATGGTGGGGCTATAATCGACCAATTTTGGCCTATGCTCTAAAAAATGAGAAAAAAGGTGCTATTCGTGGTACACCATTGCAAAAGTTTTCCTATCTTTGTGTGATTATATAAAAATCGTAACCCCAAAGATCGAAAATTGAGATAATCTAAATTAAATAAATTCAACTATGCAGAACAACAAACTTCAGCGCGCAGCCGACAACATCCGTATCTTGGCTGCTTCGATGGTGGAAAAGGCTAAGTCTGGTCACCCTGGTGGTGCTATGGGTGGTGCCGACTTTATCAATGTCCTCTACACAGAGTTCCTTCGCTATGACCCAGATAACATGGCATATCCACACCGTGACCGTATGTTCCTCGACCCAGGACATATGTCACCAATGCTCTATGCCGTACTCTCATTGGCAGGTAACTACACTACTGAGGACTTGCAGTCGTTGCGTCAGTGGGGTAGCGTGACTCCAGGTCACCCTGAGGTAGACGTTATGCGTGGCGTTGAGAATACCTCTGGTCCTCTTGGTCAGGGCCACGCCATGGCTCTTGGTGCTGCCATTGCTGAGCGCTTCATGGTAGCTCGTTTTGGCGAGTGGATGGCTCACAAGACCTATGCCTTCATCTCTGATGGCGCTGTGCAGGAGGAGATCTCGCAGGGCGTTGGTCGCGTAGCTGGTCACCTCGGCCTTGCAAACCTCATCATGTACTACGACTCTAACAACGTGCAGCTCTCAACAAAGTGCGACGAGGTAGACACCGAGGATATAGAGATGAAGTATAAGGCTTGGAATTGGAATGTTATCACCATCAATGGCCAGTCTATCGACGAGATTCGTGCCGCTTTGAAGGCAGCAAATGCTGAGACTGAGCGCCCAACACTCATCATCGGTAAGACCATCATGGGCTACGGTGCTCGCAAGGCTGATGGCACAAGCTTCGAGAACCAGGTATCTACACACGGTCAGCCACTTACAGCTGCTGGCGCTGACATAGCAGCAACAATCAAGAACCTCGGTGGTAACCCCGACGAGCCATTTGCCGTATTCGAGGAGTCTAAGGAGGTTTACGCTGCACGTCGCGAGGAGCTTCGCGCATGGGCAAAGCAGATGCAGGAGACTGAGGCTGCATGGCGTAAGGAGAACCCAGCACTTGCTGAGAAGATGGATAACTTCTACTCTGGCAAGCTCCCAGAGATTGACTACTCGGCAATCGAGGTTAAGCCCGACCAGGCTACACGTGCTGCATCAGCAAACATGCTCTCTTACTTCGCTGAGCATGTAGAGAATATGGTTGTTTCATCTGCCGACCTCTCTAACTCCGATAAGACCGATGGCTTCCTCAAGAAGACTAAGGCCTTCACCAAGGGTGACTTCACAGGTCAGTTCTTCCAGGCAGGTGTTGCTGAGCTCACCATGGCTTGCGTGATGAACGGTATGGCATTGCATGGCGGTATCATCCCTGCTTGCGGTACATTCTTCGTATTCTCTGACTATATGAAGCCTGCAGTGCGTCTCTCAGCACTCATGGAGAAGAAGGTTATCTATATCTGGACACACGACTCATTCCGCGTGGGTGAGGATGGTCCTACCCACGAGCCTGTGGAGCATGAGGCACAGATTCGCCTTATGGAGCATATGCGCAACCACTCTGGCGAGCGTTCAATGCTTGTTCTTCGTCCTGCCGACTCTGAGGAGACCGTTGCTGCATGGAAGATGGCTATGGAGGAGAAGCGCCCTGTGGCACTCATCCTCTCACGTCAGAATATCAAGTCGTTGCCAGCACTTGGTGGCAAGTCACGTCGTGAGGAGGCTATGCAGGCTGAGCGTGGTGGCTATGTTGTCATCGAGAACGCTGATGCTAAGGTTACCCTTGTGGCTACTGGCTCTGAGGTATCTACACTCGTTGAGGGTGCTGAGCTCTTGGCAGCTGAGGGCATCGCTACCCGCGTGGTGTCAATCCCTTCTGAGGGCTTGTTCCGCGACCAGGATAAGGCTTACCAGGCAGAGGTTCTTGGTAACCTTCCACGCTACGGTATGACATCAGGCTTGTCAGTAAACCTTCGTGGCCTCGTTGGCGAGGAGGGCTTCATCCACGGCTTCGACCACTTCGGTTACTCAGCTCCTTTCAAGGTGCTCGATGAGAAGTTCGGTTATAATGGCAAGTGTGTAGCTGAGGAGGTCAAGGCTTTGTTGAAATAAGGCAGACACTCACTTCCGCTAACAATAGATCCCGACAATGAGCAGTACGTCAAGTACAGCCCATTGTCGGGATTTTTCATATCATCGCCACTGCTGGATTACTATTTAGGGAGATTAGGGAGTTTAAAGAGATTAGGGGTGGCGCTATAACTTTTCCTCTAACTTCTATAAGTTCCTTGCTACTGCGTTCGGCATCGCGTCATTGCGAGGAGGGCTCTGCCTGACGTGACAATCTATGCTCCCCTCACGCACCTCCCCTCACACGCTGTCCCTCTCATGTGGCACGGGTATTAAAAATAATACCCATGTTGCTCTGAGCTCTCCACATCATCACAGCGGTAGATTCCCATGTCGCTCCGCTCCTCGGGATGACGGTGGGGTGTGCCCTAAGTATATAAACAAGAGAGGGGATGACCATAAGTCATCCCCTCTTGTTAAGTGGCGTCTAAACGCCACATATTGAGAACTTCGATTACTCAACGTACTCGTAAGTCTTAGTCTCGTCAATCTTACAGTATGAAGAGTTAACTACCTCCCACTTGTTGTTAGCATCCTTAGCAGATACGATTACAAGAACACCCATGTTCTCATAGTTCCACTTTGTGCTTGTGATAGGAAGGTTGAATGCGCAGTCGTGAGTCTCACCTTTCTCGATAACGCCTACTGACTCACCAGCTACGTTGTTCTTTGAGTACTGGCCAGAGATGTTACGAAGTGCGTAGTTGTAGATCTTGTGGTAGTCCTTAGAGGCACCTGCCTGACCTGGGCTGTAGATGCCGCTCTCGAGCAACCATGCAACAACCTTATACTCCTTAGCAGTCTTAGCCTTAACCTGAGCTGCGCAGTAGATGTTTGAGCTATCGCCCTCAACAGCCATAGAGATACCTACATCAGCACCATCCTTCTTAACACACTTGTTGAACTCATCAATAATCTTGTTTACAGTAGTCTGACCACCGTAGTTGCCAATCTCTGCACCGTCGAAGTTGATTTTGAGGTTAGGATAACCGTTAGGTTCCTGCATCTCGTTCAAAGCGTTTGCAGCAGCTGAGTTACCTGGGTCGCCGCTAGCCATTGAGCCTGCGTGGCAGGTAACCTCGTTGTAGTGCTTGTGCCACTCGGTCTCCTCCAAAAGCTTAAGAGACTCAGTCATCATAGGGCAGTAACCGCAGTTAACACCTGTGTGGTCGATAAGAACTACACGGTGGTTGAATGCGAGGTTCTCTGGATCTGGATCAGCAGGTACCTCTGGCATCTCAGCCATAACGGTGATAGTGATGTTGTTAGAGCTCTCAGGACCATAAGTAGCGTTGAATGTGTAGCTACCTGAAGCCTCAGGTGTCCATGGGTTTGAGATCTTGTTGAGCTGGTTGTCGTAGATAGATACGAACTTAGTTACGTCTACCATCTCACCAGTCTCAGCATCCTTCATTGTAGCGGTGAAGGTTACTGACTCTCCAAGCTGAACATTTGTCTTGTCAGCACTAAGGGTGATCTTACCCTTTACGTCAGGCTTCTCGACGCCGTTGTTACCGTTGTCACAAGAAACGAAGCCTACCGCAACAGCGCAAAGAAGCGCAAAAATCTTAGTAAATTTCATTGTTTTAAATGGTTTAAGTTATTTGTAATTGATTAGTTGTTATAGTTGTATGTAACAGTGTCGTTGATGGCGCAGAGTACAACATTGGCAACATCATACTTGCCCTTGTCGTTCTTCTTCGATACGATAACCATCACCTTCATATTGTCGCGATTCCATGAGCTCTGGATGATATTGAGGTTGAGAATCTGCGTTGCAGTTGCACCAGCCTCGATAGTGCCAAGCTCATAGCCTGTGATAGGTGATGTGGTCGCAGCCTGACGAATAGCATTGTTGTGAATGTTCATCCACTCCTCAGTAGCATTTGTCTGCTTACCCTCGATATTATCCTCGAGCAACCATGCTGTCACGCTATACTCGCCAGCAACGGCAGCCTTAATCTCAGTATTAACCACCACCGACTTAGTGGCCATGCTTGTAGCAGCGGCGATACCTGCATCGGCACTCTCCTTCCACAATGCGTCGATCTGGCTCTTGATGTGCTCAGCGTTGTAAGACGATGTAGTTGGGTGTGCGAAGTTGTAGGTAAGCGTTGGATAGCCGTTTATACCATAGTATCCCGTGATTGCCATTGCAGCACCTGAGTAGGCAGGGTCTGAGGTGTTGTATGAGTGCGCCATAGCCTCGTAGTACTTAGAGTGGTAGTCACCAGTCTCGGCAACCTCCTTGAGCGCCTTCATCATCTGAGGGCAGTAGCCACAGTTAGTACCTGTGTGGTCCACCATCAAGATGTGGTGTACGAACGAGGTGTTTGCAGCATCGCTATCCTCAGGGAGCGCCGGAACAGTAGGTGTTACAGTAACCTTAATGTCGTTTGAGATGGCGTCGCCAACAACAGCGTAGAAGGTGTACTCACCATCCTCTGTAGGGGTGAATGGGTTCTCTACCTGTGCAAAGTCGTGTGTCTTGTCGAAGATGACAGCGTTAGCCGTTACATCCTCACCATTGCTGTCTGTTACAACAAAGTTGATAGGGCTTTTTACCTCAACAACAGTCTCGGCGCTGAGTGTGATGTCGCTAGTAGCCACAGGGCCATTGTCTGGACCGTCGCAACCCACAAACATAGCTGCAGAGGCTGCAATCAAAGCGAAAAACTTAGTAAGCTTCATATCTCTCTATAATTCAGTGTTTAGAACGAAAGTGTAATAGCGAGGTTAGCACCTGTGAATGCAGGCTGGTAGCGGCAGCTACCGCCAGAGCATACATATCCTGCGCGGTTACGACCATAAGAGAGCTGTGCGCGGAGGAAGTCGTGGGTGAAGGTTACACCTGCCTGGTAGTAGTGGATAAGCTCATTGCTAAACTCGTAGGTTGAGTTGTGGAAGAAATTGTTGCCACCAAAACCACCCTCTGAGTCCATCTTCTCGCAGTTCCACATATCGCTAACGTAGAAGCTGAACTTAGGAGCGAAGTTATACTCGATAGTTGCAGCTACCCAGTCACCCTCATAGTCGTTAGACGCAAGGTACTGAGCCTCGAAGCGCAATGAGTGCTTCTTGTTAATCTTGTAGGTCACGTCAGCCACGAAGATGTGTGAGTCGCAGTAGTGAGACTCTGGATCATCCTGGTGGTTGAACTTGTCATCCCAACGCTGATATGAGTAGAAGAGGGTAGTCTTCAATGTCTTGTTCCACTGGCGCTCAACGTCGAAGTTGAAGTCAATCCATGCGTTACGGCCCTCGATAGTCTGATCCCACCATGCTGAGTAGTGATCCAATGAGTTGAACATTGAGAAGTTAGCATGGAAGTTCCAGTACTTACCGCGTGCCTTAGGGTTACGCAATGAGTAGTAGATGTCGATCTGACCACCAATCTCACCACCTGTGTGAACGCTGGTACCTGCATATGGGTTAAGGTTTGCCAATGAGTAGGTGTGCTGGCGTGTGATGATTGGAATGTAGTTAATCACGTTACCACCACCGATACCATTATAACGCACCTCGATAGGTGTTGCCATGTTCTCCTGGCGACGGAATGTTGCCGATACAGAGAAGCGCTTGTAGGTGTAGCCGAGGTCTACGTTGATGACGTTACCCTTCTTGTATGAGCCAAGGATAGGGTTAGAGATATCGTTGTTGAGCTTCTGAACATACTCACCACGCAATGAGAAGCCGTGAGTCTCGAAGTTAAGACGACCCGATACCATGTTCACGATGTCGCTCTCCATACCTGCATAATCAGGTGTCAATGGGAAGTCGATGCTTGCATTCTTCTGGTTACGACCTACGTAGCTACCCTCCAAGGCGATGATGCCGTTCTGCCAGCCTGCCATATCGGAGATTGAGAGTGAGAGGTCAGCACCCCACACCAAGTTCTTAGAGCGTACATCGTAGAGGCGTGGCATACCTGCAACAGCCTTCACGGTGAAGTAGTTCTTGAAGCTGTAGTGTGCACGAGCACCTGCCAACGAGTTGTTGAAGCCCAAGGCGCGGTCCTCATATGTACGGAAGATAAGACCGTTACCGAACTGCTCGTAGATGTCACCTACGCGAACACCCCAGTTCTCATCCTGCCACTGCACATACTTCGAGAAGAAGCCTGTGAGCTTAGTGTCGCGCTGCTGGTGGGTGTAGAGGTCGTAGCCGTAGAGACCAGGAAGATAACCATCCACCTGAACACCTACTGAGAAGCGACCCTGGGTGTAGTCCACCTTGAGGAAGTCGTTAGAACCGAAGTTACCGCGCTTACGCTCACCTGGCTTGCTGAGGTTGATATCCTCCATGAGCTTATCCTTGGCGTAGTATGTGTTGTTACTCTCCAACGAGATGCTCACCTGACCCTTGCCCGCCTTAATCTGCGCAGAGGCCTCATTAACACAAAGAGTCGCACACAATGCGACGCCTAAAAAAAGTAAAAATTTCTTCATTCTCAAATGGTTATATTTTTCGCACAAAGGGGAGCTACGCCATGTAACTCCCTTTTGTGTAAATTATTTATGTCAATTAAAGCTCCAAAATCTTCTCGAACAACTCCTGCTCGCTACCTGGAGTGTAGCCAGAGTGTGAGTAAACGATGTTACCCTCGCCGTCAACAACAAATACCCAAGGTGTTGAGGCTACATTCATAGCGCGCTTGAAGTCCTGGTTCTTATCGTAGAGACAGATGAAGTCGTCCCAGCCCTGACCCTGCGCCATACCACGAGCACGTGTGAGTGTACGTGAGTCGTCAACAGATACTGCAACAACCTTCATGTCTACCTCGTCCAACCACTCGTAGAGGCTCTCGTTGATTGCGTTGAGCTCAGCGATACATGGCTTACATGTGGTTGACCAGAATGAGATAATCATTGGGGTGCCGTCTACAAGGTCGCGTGTAGATACCACCTTACCCTCCTGGTTCTCAACATTTACAGTTGGGAGTGACTGTGCTGATGCGCTAACACCAATGAAGAGTGCAAGCATCAAAAACATCATCTTTTTCATAATCTTATAAGTAATTTAAGTTAACAATTATTCTATCTATTCTCTAAGAGATCCATCTACCCCACCTTGAGCCATCCAATCCATATTATATGGCCTTCAGTTTTTCACTCTTATAACGCTAAAATAGTCGGGTTTGTTGTCCTTTATCTATTTTATTTGTGCGCAAGATAGTGAATTTTCGGCAAACACGAATAACTTTTTATAATTTTTTTGGTGAAACGCCCGAAATGAGGTGTGAAGCGACCACGAAGAGGCTCTCCTAAAGAGAGAATGGCTGGATATGTAGGTGGAAAGGAGGGCATAAAATAGATTTAAGCTTAGGAGGTATAGCTCACTATAATCACTATCCCTTCTAAGCTTAAACACTCTTGATATCCGCATCGCAATCCTCTAGATTATATCTGCTTACGCATGCGTGCTACGGGTATATCCAACATCTCGCGGTACTTGGCCACGGTGCGACGCGCTATGCAGTAGCCCTTGTCGTTGAGTATCTCCATGAGGTTCTCATCTGTAAGAGGATGACGCTTATCCTCGCCATCGATACACTCCTGAAGTATGGTCTTTATCTCGTGGCTCGACACCTCCTCGCCCGACGATGTCTGCATGCTCTCCGAGAATAGCGACTTCAACAATATTATGCCAAAGGAGGTCTGTATGTACTTGCTGTTCACCACACGCGATATTGTCGAGACGTCGAGGCCAGTGCGGTCGGCGACATCCTTCAATATCATCGGACGCAACTTGCTCTTATCGCCATCCTGGAAGTACTCTCTCTGTAGGTCGAGGATGGTCTGCATGGTGCGCATGAGCGTGTCGTGGCGCTGCTTAATGGCCGAGATGAACCACTTTGCTGAGTCTATCTTCGACTTCACAAACTGCACAGCCTCCTTATCCTTGGCCTTGATAGTGCCGTCGGGAGCTATCATATCGCGAATCATGTCGCGGTAGCGGCGCGATATGCGTACCTCGGGGACACCCGCCGAGTTGAGCATGAGGCGCATAGCCCCATCGGTATTGTCCAATAGGAAGTCGGGGACGATGTAGGGTGTGGTGTCAACGCCACCCTCGGCATATAGATTGCCAGGCTTAGGCGATAGTGTGCGTATATACTCTATGGCGTCGCGGAACTCCTCCTCGGTGATGCCGAGGCGTGCTATAAGCCTCTCGTAGTGCTTCTTGGCAAAGCTCTCGAAGTGTGAGGCTATAATCTTGTGTGCAAGGTGTTTGGTGGGAGTGTCTAAGCTCTGCTGTCGCATCTGTATCAGCAGGCACTCCTGCAGCGAGCGTGCGCCAATGCCTGCGGGCTCCAGCTCGTGGACAATGTGTAGTATGCGCTCAATCTCCTCGGGTGACACCTCCATGCCGCGCGTGAAGGCGAGGTCGTCGGAGAGCGACTGAAGGTCACGACGTAGGTAGCCATCGTCATCGATGCTGCCAACGATATATGCAGCTATGGTAAGCTCCTCGTCGCTGAGAGAGCGGAAGCGTAGCTGCTCGATGAGCGACTCGCCCAATGAGCGTGCCTCGGTGATGTATACGGGGCGCTCCTTATCGTCCTTCGAGAAGTTGTTTATGCGTGCCTTATATGCGGGAGTGTCATCCTCCTTGCCCACATATTCGTCGACAGATATCTTCTCGGGAGCCTCCTCGCCATCGTTTGGTGTCTCGACATCCTCCTCCAGCACGATATTCTCCTCTATCTCACGCTTTATGCGCTCCTCCAGCTGCATGGTGGGGAGCTCCAGAAGCTTTATCATCTGGATCTGCTGTGGTGAAATCTTCGTCTGAAGAGATATTGTCTGCTGAAGTCTGTTAGCCATAATCGTAACCTATTATAAAACAATAAACGGTCGACCAGTGGCCGGCCGTTTATTAGGCGTTATGCTTAGAACTCTGCATTCTTTGGTGTACGTGGGAATGGTATCACATCGCGGATGTTGCCCATGCCGGTAACGAAGAGAAGCAGACGCTCGAAGCCCAAGCCGAAGCCTGAGTGAGGTGCTGAACCCCAACGACGTGTGTCGAGGTACCACCAAAGCTCCTTGCGGCTCATGCCCAACTCATCTACTCTTGCACAAAGCTTGCCAAAGTCGGCCTCACGCTCCGAACCACCGATAATTTCGCCAATCTGTGGGAACAAAACATCCATAGCACGTACTGTCTTGCCATCCTCGTTCTGCTTCATATAGAAGGCCTTAATCTCCTTTGGATAGTTGATGAGGATCACTGGACGTTTGAAGTGCTCCTCAACGAGGTAGCGCTCGTGCTCCGACTGAAGGTCGCAACCCCAGTCACATGGGAACTCGAACTTCTTGCCTGAGGCCTTCAAAATCTCGATACCCTCGGTGTAGTTGAGGCGTACGAAGTCGTTGTCGAGGACAAACTGAAGACGCTCCAAAAGGCCCTTATCCCACATCTTGTTCATGAACTCGAGATCCTCGCGGCAGTTCTCCAACGCATAGCGAATGAGATACTTCAAAAAATCCTCTGCAAGGTCCATATCATCCTGAAGCTCGTAGAATGCCATCTCTGGCTCGATCATCCAGAACTCCGCAAGGTGACGTGGTGTGTTAGAGTTCTCGGCACGGAAGGTAGGACCAAAGGTATAGATCTGACCCAATGCCAAGGCACCAAGCTCACCCTCAAGCTGACCAGATACGGTGAGGCTACATGGCTTGCCGAAGAAGTCCTGAGAGTAGTCTACTGCGCCCTCCTCAGTGCGTGGAGGGTTGCTCATGTCGAGTGTCGATACGTTGAACATAGCGCCAGCACCCTCACAATCCGAAGCGGTGATGAGTGGAGTGTGCAAATAGTAGAAGCCCTTGTCGTTGAAGTACTTGTGGATGGCGTATGCCATAGCATGGCGGATACGCAATACAGCACCAAAGGTGTTGGTGCGAGGACGCAAATATGCGATGTCGCGCAAGAACTCCAATGAGTGACCCTTCTTCTGAAGTGGGTATGTCTCAGGATCTGCAGTGCCGTAGATCTCAATCTTCTCGGCCTGTACCTCTACACCCTGACCCGCGCCGAGTGATGCTACAAGAGTACCATCAACGCGAAGACATGCACCTGTTGTTACGCCCTTAAGCTCAGCCTCGTCGATCTTCGCGAGGTCTACAACAACCTGGATGTTGGCTACACATGAGCCATCGTTGAGGGCGATGAAGGCTACATTTTTGTTGCCGCGCTTTGTGCGCACCCAGCCCTTAACGGTAATATCTCTGCCGTCGCCCTCCATCTTGAGGATCTCGGCAATACGTGTAAGTTTCATAATTGTATATAATTTTTTGTCTCTCTATCGTTATGTTATCGGCACCCTTATCAGCACCCATAAGGGTGATTAATCGTGCAAAATTACTAAAAAAAATGTAAATGGTTGCAGATTATCTGCTTTTTTGTACCTTTGTGCTAAACTATTACTATGAGAAAGGGCTTTTTTTATACAATAATCACACTCGCCACCCTGCTTACAGGGCATGATGCCCTATGGGCACAGGCGCAGGTGCGTCGTAGTGAGTTCCTATGTTACGACAAACGTGAGGATGCTCAAAAGGACATTCGTACCAATATTGATAAATATATAGATGTGGCACCCGTATTACAGTTTGCCAGCGACGAGGGCGTGGTGCGTGCTGCCTATGAGCAGCAGTTTGAGGTGCCCGCAGGCTGGATAGACTACAATACATATCTACATATGGAGAACGTGGGTGCCGACTATACCATATTTGTCAATGGCACACAGGTGACGACCACTCACGATCAGTTTACCCCTATCGATCTGCTCATCTCGCCATATATCGACGAGGGTGTCAACACACTTGCTGTGGTTGTTGTCGACGAGCCATATATGTCGCTCTTGGACGAGGGTATCACGCAGCCTGCGCGTAAGCAGTTTGAGAACTGCTATATCTTTGCACAGCGCCGTTTGGCTATCTACGACTTTAATGTGCGTCTCGTGCCCGATGCGCAGAATAGCTTTGCAGAGTTGCGCCTCAACGTCGTTGCCGACAACTCGTTTACTACCGATGAGGTCATCGACATAGGCTACGATATCTATGCCCCAGATGGGAAGCTTATGGAGTATAGTATCAACGACTTAGAGCTTGCGCCGAAGTCGCGTGACACGTTGCTATTTAAGCCCTATATCTACCACTCAAATCCTAATCGTTGGTCGCCCTCAAACCCTAAGCTCTACGACCTAACTCTTTATATTAAACGTAGTAGCATTCTCTGGGAGTATATCCCATTGAAGGTGGGCTTTGTGGAGTATGGCTACAACGACAAGGGTGAGATAACAGCCTTTGGTAATCCTATCACGTTGAAGAAGAGTGTATATAATGCTGCTGCGGATAGGGCAACAACCGAGAAGGAGGTTAAGGCGCTTAAGGCCAAGGGTATAAACTGTCTATGTCCCGACTACCCGCAGCCCAAATGGTTCTACGATGTGTGCGATAGGGTGGGTATCTATGTTATCGACTGTGCTGCAATATCGTCGCCTACGAATAGCGATAATCGTAATATTGGTGGCACACCCGCCAATGCCCCCGAGCTTCTTGACGTCTATCTCATGCGTGTGGAGACGATGTATCGTCGTGCCCAGAACCACGCCTGCATCATAGCCTTCAAGCTTGGTGGCGACACCTCGGGTAATGGATATAATATGTATAAGGCCTACGAGCTATTGAAGTCCTATGGCGACAGCCGCGCCATCATCTATGAGGGTGCTGAGGGTGAGTGGAATAGCGATATTTAGCGACTATGAATATTGAGCTTGTCGTTGTCGGTAAAACCGATATGAAGGAGGTGGAGGCGCTTGTTGTGCAGTATACAAAGCGTCTTAACCACTATGTGAAGTTCGCAATAACGACCATCGCCGATGTGCGCAATACTAAGAAGCTATCCGAGGCGGAGCAGAAGCGCTTGGAGGGTGAGGCTATAATGCGAGTGATAAACGACTCGGACTTTGTCATGCTCCTCGATGAACATGGTGCTGAGTTGCGCTCCATAGAGTTTGCCGACCTATTGCAACGTCGTATGTTGGCAGGCACCAAGCGTCTTATCTTCGTCATTGGAGGTCCCTATGGTTTCTCTGAGGCGGTGTATCAGCGTGCCAATAGCAAGCTCTCGTTGTCGAAGATGACCTTCTCGCATCAGATTGTTAGAGCTATCTTCACGGAGCAGCTCTATCGTGCATTCACCATCCTCAAAAACGAGCCATACCACCACGAATAGTGGCACCTCGCGGTGCTACTCAGCACCCTTTACTCTCCACCGATAAATTGGCGACCAAAGCGGTCGGTGGCCACAATAGTTATAAGACTATTTTCAGCTGTTCTACGACATCTGAAATAGTGGTTATGCTTCTGTGCCGAGCGGCGCAGACGACCCATTATAACATCGTTATAATCAGCAACATTCTCCACATAGTATATATAGTCGGGGTCGTATATCTCTATCTGCTCCATAGCACCCATCTTTTGATCATTTTCCATCCACTCCACGCTCCACTTTTCATCCCAACCTACGACCTTCACAACCACGCTATCCTCGTAGCCACTGACACTATTTTCAGTCCATATATCGAGGATATCTCCGGCCGTCATGCCGAGCACTCTATAGTGCCATGTCCAGCTATTATCACGCTCCTCGATGCAGAATACACTTTGTGGCATACCATCCGAGCACAAGGGGGCAAACCATAGATTACCATTCACCTGCGACACGCTATGCTCAATGGCCGTGGGCGATATATCTGCCGTAGCGTGACGGTGGCGATGACCTGTGACAAAGTGCAACTCCCTATCCCCCACAAGGCGCATTATGGAGCGAGCATAGGGGAGGAGCTCACCTCTCTTGTAGTCCACCGCAGGGGCGTGCATAAGGATGGCAACACGAGCATCTTGGGGCACACCTTTCAGTTGTTGCTTTAGCCATCTAAGCTGCTTACGATCAACCTTTAACGAGTAGTTTTCATAACTCATATAGCGTATGTTATCGAGGGCAAAGAGATAGGTATCACCCATAGTGAAGGCGTAGTATCGCTCGCCAAACACCTCCTCGTAGCAACTCTCAGCCTTAGCCTCGCGACCCTTCACACGCCTATCGTGGTCGTGGTTACCAATAACGGCATAGACGGGCACACCCAGCCCCTCGAAGGCTGCTTTGACACGAGGCAGGAAATCCATATTATCCCACACCACATCGCCCGTAAGGAGTATCGCTGTGGGGTATCCCGTATCACTATATTGGCCCACGACGAATTCGATATGTGGTATAATCTCTCTCTCAAGGGCAACCATCTGCTCCTCGGTCTGCGGCTGCGGATCACCCACAACAATAAGATTAAATCCCCTATTCTCGCCCTCCTGCGCCAATGCTACATGGCACAGAACGAGCATCACAAAGGTCTGAAGCAAAGTAATAATTCTCATAGTATCACCCGTTTTATTCGACAAAGATAGCTATAACCGAGAAAAAAACAAGGTCGAGACGCAAAAACCTCCACGCATACGCGCACACAATGAGAAAATTTTTATACCTTTGTCGAGTTATGGAGAATTTCGTAGTATCAGCAAGAAAGTATCGCCCCCAGACCTTCCACTCGGTCGTGGGACAGCGTCATATAACCATGACCCTCAAGAATGCTATTGAGCGTGGTCAGTTGGCACATGCCTATCTCTTCTGTGGCCCTCGTGGTGTTGGTAAGACAACGTGTGCCCGCATCTTCGCCAAGGCTATCAACTGCCAGAACCCACAGGGTGGCGAGGCCTGCAATGAGTGTGAGTCGTGTCGCTCGTTCAACGAGGGTCGTTCGCTCAACGTTCATGAGCTGGATGCAGCCTCTAACAACTCGGTGGATGACATCCGCAACCTCATAGATCAGGTGCGTGTCATACCGCAGGTGGGTCGCTACTCGGTCTTCGTCATCGATGAGGTTCATATGCTCTCAACAGCGGCGTTCAATGCCTTCCTTAAGACCCTTGAGGAGCCACCACAGCACGCCATATTTATCTTGGCAACAACCGAGAAACATAAGATTATTCCAACTATCCTGTCGCGCTGTCAGATATATGATTTCAATCGCATCAAAGTGGAGGATGGCGTGGAGTATCTTCGTCATATAGCCTCACAAGAGGGTGTTACCGCCGATGACGAGGCGCTTAACCTCATCGCCCACAAGGCGGATGGCGGTATGCGCGATGCCCTATCGATGTTCGATAAGGCGGTGTCGTTCTGCGGCACAACGCTCAACTATAAGGATGTGGCAACAACACTCAACATCCTTGACTATGATACCTACTTCTCTGTTACCGATATGCTTCTCGAGGGTCGATATGTCGATGCCCTCATGGCCTTCGATGCGGTACTCGCACGTGGTTTCTCACCCCAGGTCTTCATTGCGGGTCTCAATGCCCATATGCGTGACCTATTGATGGCCAAGGGTCCTGCGGTGGCTCTTGTGGAGTTCACGGGAACGCTCGTCGAGAGGTATAAGCAGCAGGCAGCACGATGCAGCGAAATGATGCTCTTCAATGCCATAGCGTTGCTCACAGAGGCAGATGGTAAGATACGCCAATCGTCAAATCAGCGATTGCTTGTGGAACTGGGACTTATGAAGATTGCGGGTCTCGGTCAAAAAAAAAATGACGAGGTAGATAGCCTCACTTTTGCCACCGATATAGCACTACCCGACCTTGTTGCGGTGGCCCCTGTGGCCGCGATGCCACAGCCGATGCAGCAGACAGTGTCGCAGCCCACACCACAACCAGTACCGCAGCCCGCGCCGCAATCGATGCAGCAGCCTGCGCCACAGGTGGTGGCAGAGCCTATGCCAGTGGCGTTAGCGCCAATGCCACAAAGTGGAGTGGCAGAAGCAGCGCCAACGCGCCGAACTGCATCACAGCGCAGAGCGACATCCAAGAATGTGTCGATAACCTCGCTGCTTGGTGGTGAGTCGAAGAGTGCCGAGGAACTTGCTGAGGAGGCGCTCAAGGCAACCAAGAAGAGCATTGACCCCGATAGCGAGGCTAAGCTAATGGCTGTGAAGGAGCAATTCGTGAAGAGACTCATGAATGGCCGTCCACGCCTGGGTATCGTCTTCGACACGATGAGGGCCGAGGGTAATGTCATCGTGGTGACAGTGGCGTCGCAAGCTGCCGAGGAGGAGGTGCTACGCCAGAAAACCGAGTTGCAAAATGAGATAGCCCAGATGGCGGGTATAGATGGTGCACTCGACATCCGAGTGATTGTCAATGAACAGATACGTGTGGCTCGTCCTATAACACTCGAAGATAGGTTGAAGTATCTTGCGGGCAAGAACGAGCGCATGAGGGATATTATTGAGGCATTTAATCTTGAGGCTGAGTAACAGCAACGAGTGGTGTCGGGAGATTGGATGGTGACCCATAGCTGATATACGCGTGAATTAGCAGCTGACACCCAAAGTAGTGATAATTAATAAGTAAAATATAAAATTTGATAAGCAATGAATAAGGATTTTGTACAGGAGCTCGAGTGGCGTGGCATGATACACACCATCATGCCAGGTGCTAAGGAGCAGTTGCAGAAGGAGATGACAACGGCATACTTGGGTATCGACCCAACGGCCGACTCACTACATATCGGACACCTCGTGGGTGTTATGATCTTGAAGCACTTCCAGGAGTGTGGTCACAGACCTATCGCCCTCATCGGTGGTGCTACAGGCATGATTGGCGACCCATCGGGTAAGTCCCAGGAGCGCAACCTCCTCGATGAGGCTACATTGCGTCACAACCAGGAGGCTATCAAGAACCAGCTTGCGAAGCTTATCGACTTCGACTCAGATGCTGAGAACCACGCCCTCCTTGTGAATAACTACGACTGGATGAAGGAGTTCTCGTTCCTCGACTTTGCGCGTGACATCGGTAAGTGCATCACCGTCAACTACATGATGGCTAAGGACTCTGTGAAGAAGCGCTTCAATGGCGAGGGTGACGGTATGTCGTTCACCGAGTTCACATATCAGCTCCTCCAGGGCTACGACTTCTTGCACCTCTATAACGAGTATAACTGCAAGGTGCAGCTTGGTGGTGCCGACCAGTGGGGTAACATCACCACAGGTACGGAGCTTATCCGCCGTAAGCTTGGCTCGGAGGCTGAGGCTTTTGCCATCACCTGTCCTCTTATCACCAAGGCTGACGGCACTAAGTTCGGTAAGACAGAGTCGGGTAATGTATGGCTCGATGCTCGCTACACATCGCCATATAAGTTCTATCAGTTCTGGCTCAACGTGAGCGACGACGATGCTAAGCGTTACATCAAGATATTCACACTCCTCGACCGTGAGACTATCGAGGCTCTTATCAAGGAGCACGACGAGGCGCCACACCTCCGCGTGTTGCAGAAGCGTCTTGCTGAGGAGGTTACAACGATGATTCACTCTAAGGAGGAGTTGGAGAAGGCCCAGGCGGCATCTAACATCCTCTTCGGTAATGCTACCTCTGAGGCGTTGCGCTCGTTGGATGAGGCCACTCTTCTCCAGGTGTTTGAGGGTGTTCCTCAGTTCACCATTGCACGTGCCGACCTCGGCAAGCCATTTGTAGACATCGTAGCTGACGTATGCAAGGTATTCCCATCGAAGGGTGAGTGCCGTAAGATGGTGCAGGGTGGCGGCGTGCAGCTCAACAAGGAGAAGGTTATGGATGCCATGCGTGAGGTTACAGAATCTGACCTCATTGCTGGTAAGTACCTCCTCGCACAGCGTGGTAAGAAGAACTACTACCTCATAACTGTTGAGTAAGTCGTGAACAAGCTATATACCATACGCCTTGACGGCATATATCTTCGTGCCTACCACGGCTGCTACGACCTTGAGCAGCAGGTGGGCAACCGCTTTCGTGTCGACATGGTGATACGCACCCCTCTGGGTGACCTCCCCTCGTCGGACGATGTGCGTGAGGCGGTCAACTACCTCACCGTCTATGAGATTGTGGAGCGCACCATGCAACGCACGCAGCGCACCATCGAGGCTGCCGCAGCCAACATCATTGAGGCTGTCAAGGATGCATTCCCCGAGATTGTTGAGGTGGAGTGCACCGTGGCGAAGATAGCACCACCCCTTGGTGGCAAGATCGACAAGGTAAGTGTAACATTAATCGGCTAAACAATGTCAGAACAGACAACTAAGCGAGGTGGCTTTGGCGGTAAGCTTGCCGCCATCCTCGCAGCCGCAGGCTCGGCAATAGGCCTCGGTAACATATGGCGATTTCCGTATATCACCTCGGAGCATGGTGGTGGTGCCTTCATCATCATCTACCTCGGCTGCATCCTCCTTTTGGGTCTGCCGCTACTCATCGCCGAGTTTGCCGTGGGTCATAACTCAAAGTGTAACCCTGTGGATGCCTTCTCAAAGATTAAACGTGGCTGGGGATGGCTCGGAGCTATGGGTCTCATCTCGGTGACCATCATCATGGGTTACTACTTCGTAATCTCGGGATGGACTATCAACTACGCCGTATCGTCGGCGACGAATAGTATCACGGGTGACTATGGTGACTTCTTCACATCATTCACCACAGCTACGTTGGCACCGCTACTCTTCACCTATCTCTTCATCATCGCCAACCATGCCATCATCGCTAATGGTGTGCAGGGCGGTATTGAGAAGGCGTCGAAGCTTATGATGCCACTCCTCTTTGTCATACTTATCGTGCTGGCTATCTACTCGTTGTGGTTGCCTGAGGGACGTGGCGCAGTGGCTAATGTCTTTACTCCTGACTTCTCAAAGGTGTCGGGCAAGACCTTCCTCGATGCTATGGGTCAGGCATTCTTCACCCTCTCCATAGGTATGGGTGCGATGCTCATATATGGCTCATACTTTAAGAAGGGCACCAAGATCGCGGGTACGGCAATCAGCGTGGTGTCGCTCGACACTATCGTGGCCCTCATGGCCGCTATCATCATCTTCTCGGCAGGCGTCGAGGATCAGAAGGGTGCGGAGCTCGCCTTCGTGGCCATGCCTAAGGTCTTCTCTACAATGCCGGGAGGTAACATCTGGGCTACGCTCTTCTTCGTATTGCTCGCCCTTGCGGCAATATCGTCGACAATATCTATGCATGAGGCTGTGACAACCTACTTTGTGGAGAAGCGCGGAATGTCGCGTAAGCACGCCACACGCACCGTGACCCTCATCGCCATAATCCTCGCTACCATAGCATCGTTGTCTATGGGCGCATGGAGCCACATTAAGGTTGCAGGCATGAACATCTTCTCGCTCATGGATAACTTCACCGCCATTGTTATGCTTCCAATACTCGGCATCCTGACCGCCGTATTTGTGGGCTGGATATGGCGCAAGGAGGATATGAAGGCGGAGCTTACCGCCGAGGGTGGTGTCGACAAGAAGACATACCCCATCATCCGCTTCTTGCTCAAGTGGGTATGCCCCGTATTGGTGTCGGTGGTCTTCATCTTTGGCATTGTGGACTTTGTCAAGAGCCTCAATGGCGAGCCTAAGGCCGAGACGGAGCAGGTGGCTGATGAGAATGAAGCACCCGCCGAGGAGGGCTATACCCTAAAGGTAAATGGTGTAGACACCCCCGACTATGAGGCAGAGATACCCATCGATGGTCAGACACCAACAGTTGTAAAAACCGAATAAAACTAACATAAAAGATTATGGCAGATTTCATCTATCAGGAGCCGTTTCCTATCCAGGAGGATAAGACGGAGTATCGCCTTCTAACGAAGGATTATGTAAAGGTCGTTGAGTGCGACGGTCGTAAGATTTTGAAGGTAGACCCTAAGGGCCTTGAGCTCTTGGCAAAGGAGGCATATGCCGACGTGTCGTTCTACTTGCGCGCCTCACACCTCCAGAAGCTTGCTAATATCCTCGAGGATCCCGAGGCTACAGATAACGACAAGTTTGTGGCATATACCATGCTCATGAACCAGTGCGTGGCTGCCGAGGGCGAGTTGCCAACATGCCAGGACACAGGTACCGCTATCTGTATCGGTCATAAGGGTGAGGATGTATACACTGGTGCTAACGACGCAGAGTGCATCTCACGTGGCGTATATGAGACCTACAAGGAGCGTAACCTTCGCTACTCACAGGTTGTGCCATTCACCATGACCGAGGAGAAGAACTCAGCAACTAACCTCCCAGCACAGATCGACATCTACGCTGGTCACCCAGGTATGGAGTATGAGTTCTTGTTCATCACCAAGGGTGGTGGCTCGGCAAATAAGACATTCCTCTATCAGCAGACTAAGGCACTACTTAACGAGAAGTCACTCACCGAGTTCATCAAGAAGCATATCCTTGACCTTGGTACCTCGGCATGTCCTCCATATCACCTCGCATTGTGTATCGGTGGTACATCAGCAGAGATGTGCCTCTCAACAGTGAAGAAGGCATCTGCAGGCTACCTCGACGAGCTTCCAACATCTGGTAACGAGGGTGGCCGTTGCTTCCGCGACTTGGAGTGGGAGGCTAAGGTGCAGAAGATATGCCAGGAGATAGGCCTCGGCGCGCAGTTTGGTGGTAAGTACTATGTTCACGATGTACGTGTCATCCGTGCTCCACGTCATGCAGCATCATGCCCTGTGGCTATCGGCGTAAGCTGCTCTGCAGACCGTAACATCAAGGCTAAGATCACCCCTGAGGGTATCTTCCTCGAGCAGTTGGAGAAGAATCCAGCACGCTTCCTCCCAGCACAGGCACCAGCAATGTCTCCTGCCGTAGATATCGACCTCGACGAGGGCATGGACAAGGTACGCGAGATTCTCTCTAAGTATCCTATCAAGACACGCCTTAACCTTAAGGGTACACTCGTTGTGGCTCGCGATATCGCCCACGCCCGCATCAAGCAGATGCTCGACGAGGGTAAGCCAATGCCAGAGTACTTCAAGAAGCACCCTGTATACTATGCAGGCCCTGCTAAGACCCCTGCAGGCATGGCATCAGGCTCATTCGGTCCTACTACCGCTGGTCGTATGGACTCTTACGTAGACCTCTTCCAGAAGGCTGGTGGCTCTATGGTGATGGTCGCTAAGGGTAACCGCTCACAGCAGGTGACCGACGCTTGTAAGGCTAATGGTGGCTTCTACCTCGGCTCTATCGGTGGTCCTGCAGCAATCCTCGCCAAGAACTCTATCAAGAGCGTTGAGGTTGTCGACTTCGAGGAGCTTGGCATGGAGGCAGTACGTAAGATCTACGTTGAGAACTTCCCAGCCTTCATCATCGTAGATGATAAGGGTAACGATTTTTTTGCTGACTTCCAGCATTAAAATTGTATAGCGAGGTTATTTCGGCATTTGGCTGGTCGCTAGGATGCTCACATACGCCAAGTATGCTGCGCTCCTATCGCCTGCGATAATACGCCACTCGAACCCCTAAGCAGTATGCTCTACCTATTGGCATGGGGGCTGACAGTTAAAATATGTCAGCCTCCCTATTTGCCAATTATGACTCTACAATAAATCGCTCGCCGATGCGTTATAGAAATATCGGAACAAAAAGAATAATTTTGTAATGAAGATATTATCGAAACTATTGCTTGTGCTTGTTGCCGTGCTGACATCGCTCAGCGCGTGGGCACAGGTCTCATTTACTGTTGATGCGCCATCGCCCGTGGAGGTAGGTGAGCGCTTTAGTGTTACCTTTGTTGTCAATGCTGAGCCCGACAGAGCAAGCTTTGTGAGCCCCTCGTTCGATGGCTTTAATGTCATTGCTGGCCCTGCAACATCGATAGGTCAGTCGGTGCAGTTTATAAATGGCACGCAGACATCGAGCTACACGTGTAGCTATACTTACACACTAAAGGCGCAGAGTGCCGGTACGTTCAACATCGGCAAGGCATCAATAAAGGTCGATGGCAAGACATATACAACAAAGGCACTCCCCATAGAGGTTATCGAGGGGGCCGTTGAAGAGCAGACAGTAGCGAGTAGACGCAATGCCGATGGAGTGATTCTTCGTTGGGTACTCTCCGATAGTGAGGTGTACAAGGGTGAGGCTGTGCGAGCTTCGCTCATGCTTTACTACAATGTCGAGCTATACAATATCGACAACTACCAGATGGGTCCTTTTGACAACTTCTGGTCTCAAAATTTGGATATCCACAACCCCAAGTCTCGCTCCGAGTTCAATGGGCGTGTGTACGAAACATATAAGTTAGCAGAGTATCTATTGATGCCGCAGAGCAGTGGCGACCAGCCCCTTCCCGAGGCTATGCTCGACGCCATAGTAATGGTGCCTATTGAGGGTAGTAGCTACGATATTTTCTATGGTCGTCAGTGGGAACAGGAGGTGCTAAGCCTAAAGACAAAGCCAACAACCATAAAGGTGAAGGAGTTCCCTGAGGGTGCTCCCGAGTCGTTCAAGGGTGCTGTGGGTCACTTTGTAATGACATGTAAAGTCCCCGAGGAGAGTATAAGTAGAAATAGTGCTGATGAGGTGGTCGTGACAATCAAGGGTAACGGCAACCTTAACTTCATGACTGCACCACACTTCTCGCTGAGCAACTCTTTTGAGCTATACGACACCAAGATTGACGAGAACATTCAGAACACCAACAGAGGCACTTCGGGTCAGATAACCTATACATATCCATTCGTGGCACGTGCTGCGGGTGACTTTGAGCTCCCAGGTATAGAATTTACATATTTCGACCCCTCTAAGGAGCGATACGAAACATTGTCGAGTGGAGCCTTTACTCTTAGCGTTGTTGACGACGGCTCATCGAATAGCCATAGTGGAGGCTCACAGCGTGGCACAATGACAGGTTATGGCGATACCGAGACTCTCGATGAGGATATACACTACATCAACACTGACGAGCTATCGACAAAGAGCGAGTCGATGTTGTTGTCGAGCCCAACATATTGGACAATACTTCTTCTACTCATAGCAGCCTTTGTTGCGATATTCATCATCATGCACAAGCGCATACGCAACAATAGCAACATTGTCATGCGTCGTATGAAGCGTGCCGATAAGGTTGCCATTCAGCGTCTACGCATGGCTCACAAGTCGATGAAGGAGGGTAACCGCCACGCCTTCTACGAGGAGATACTACGTGCCATGTGGGGATATATCAGCGATAAGTTCAACATCCCAGTATCAAATCTTACTAAGGAGACCATACGCGAGGAGCTATCTCACCGCGGTGTTAGCAGCAACGATAGTGAGCAGTTCTGCCACATCATATCGCGTGCCGACGAGGCGCAGTATGCTCCTGTGGCCGAGGATGATATGAACATGGTCTATATGGATGCTGTCGACGTCATCTCGAAGATTGAGTCGGTGGTTAAGAGTAGTTCTATAAAATAGTCGATATGAAGAGATATATGAATATTATTAAG
Organism: Alistipes sp.; assembly: GCA_045654925.1. Taxonomy (GTDB): domain Bacteria; phylum Bacteroidota; class Bacteroidia; order Bacteroidales; family Rikenellaceae; genus Alistipes. The sequence goes on from JAZOOI010000008.1 coordinate 53,114, forward strand.
ACTCTTATCATCGCAGTGGCCACCTTCGCGGCACTTGCGCCTGCACACGCCTATGAGACATCTGTCAAGACCCTATGGTCTGAGGGCAATGAGGCATATGCAGCGGAGGAGTATGATGCTGCAATAGCGGCGTATAGCGCCATTGTGGAGAGAGGTTATGAGAGTGATATACTATATTACAACCTCGGCAATGCCTACTTCAAGCGTGGCCAGGGTAATGTTGATGGCCATGGCAAGGCCTTCAACTCGGGTGAGCTGGGACGTGCCATCCTCAACTATGAGCGTGCGCTGAAGATAAACCCTGAGCTCGACGATGCTCGCTACAACCGCGACCTCGCCTATAAGCTCACCAACGCCCCCGAGGAGGTGCCTGTAGGCTTCTTGACGAGCATGTGGCGTTCGATGAGTGGAGTTTTCAGCTCCAATACATGGACCATCACCTCGTTGGTAATGTTTTTCATAACTCTCGCTTTGGTACTCCTATACCTCCTTGCCAACAACATTGTGTTGCGTAAGGTATCATTCTTTGTCTCTATAATAACCCTCCTTGCCTTTATCCTCACCACCGCCTGTGCCATCACCCAGCGCAATGTGCAGCAGGATAGTAGCCGTGCGGTGATTGTCTGCAACGACACGCAGGCCATACACTCCGAGCCAAGCAACAAGTCGAAGGTGATACGTGAGCACTCACAAGGCGTTGTTGTTGAGGTGCTGCGCAGCGAGAAGGAGTGGTCGGAGGTAAAGTTTGCCGATGGTGAGAAGGGGTGGATACTCACCGATGCTATCGAGAAAATTTAGCTCGTTTGGCTATGTCGAAGCTACTGGAAAACGTCTGCTCGGAGCTACAACGCCTGCCTGGCATAGGTCGCCGCACGGCATTGCGTCTGGCGATGCATATACTAAAGATGGAGGGCGACCATGTAGATAGCCTCTCCGAGAGCATATCGCGCTTTAGGCACGATGTGCGCTATTGTCGTAGCTGTAATAACCTGTCGGATAGTGATATATGTCCTATATGTAGCGACGAACGTCGCGACCACTCGACAATATGTGTTGTGGAGCAGGTGCAGGACCTCATGTCCATAGAGAATACAGGTCAGTATCATGGTATCTACCATGTGTTGGGCGGTGTGATATCGCCAATGCAGGGTGTAGGACCTTCGGATTTGAAGATTGATCTACTCTTAGATAAGCTTCTTACGGGCGAGGTTAAGGAGGTTATCATCGCAATATCTACCTCCGTGGAGGGCGAGACGACGCTCTTCTATCTAACAAACCGCCTTAAATCATTCCCCGATGTTAAGGTCACTACCATTGCACGTGGCATAGGCTTCGGCGACGAGTTGGAGTATGTCGACGAGCTTACCATCACCCACGCTTTGATGAACCGCCGCGAGGTGCTATAGCTCTACCATACACTGCTATCTCGTGCTACTTGCGCTCCTTGGGGAAGTAGTCGCGCTGGCTTACATGCATATAGTATTGCTGCAATGTAGCCTTGGTGAGTGAGTCGGCACGACCTATCTCTATTGTTGAGGAGATATCGTTGCTATGCTCATAATCGTCGTAGCTATATGCTCCGAAACACGACGTGCCATCAAAGTCTATGAAGTAGTCATCCATGAGACCAAGATACTGATATCCTGAGCGTATGAGGGTAAATGGCTCGCGTTGTGGCTCGTTAAATATATCACGGCCTATGGCGAAGTAGGGCTCATCATGACCCACGAGGCCAAGCACCGTAGGCATGATGTCCACATGTGAGAAAATGTGCTCATAGTGTTGTGCAGGTATCGCTCCGTCGGGTGTGTACATGAACCCTATGATATGGAAGCATTCGGGCAGAGAGTTTGTCTTCTCAAGCATACGCTCGCTCGACACATGATCGGCAACAAAGATGAATAGTGTGCGCTGGAACCACTCCTCATTCCTATATTTCTCCATGAAACGACCTATTGCGCGATCGGCATATGCTATCGGGCGATGATTGAGTGTTGTGCCCTTAGGCAGCTCGTCCTCCACCTCTTCGGGAACATTGAATGGATGGTGTGAGGTAAGAGTGAATATACTTGCAAAGAAGGGCTCTTTGAAGTCGCTTATCTCCTCGCCCATATAGTCAATGAATGGCTCATCCCATATACCCCACGCATCATCGAAGTCGCCACTACCGTGTCTCTCCTCATAATCCTCCATGCTATATAGCTCATCTATACCCGCAATGTGGGCATAGGCACCAAAGCCCATCGAGCCATGCTCCGAGCCGCAGAAGAAGGCAGTGTGATAACCCTTGTCGGCAAGTATGCGAGGCAGAGGTCGGCAGTCGGCAACAGACTCAGCCATGCGAAGAAACGATACTTCGTAGGATGGCGTAGAGCTCCATATGGCTGGTGGTGCCGCAATGCTCACATAGCCGTTTGAGTAGCAGTGGTCGAAGACAAGACCCTCTGCCATGAACTTGTCGAGATTTGGGGTATATCCCCCATTGGAGTGCTCCTCGGGCATGAGATATGCTGAATGTTCGGCAGAGAAGCTCTCAAGAATAAAGAGCACCACGTTATACCCCTCGCACGCTCCATAAAGCTCGCTACGCATCATATCTTCAGGGTAGTGCGATGGTGTGTATATCGCATCTATCTCCTTATCGTCGAAGAAGTGTGGCACGACAATATGGTGATCCATCGTGCGTATTATGCAGAAGGGATTGGATAGGATGAGATTTGCTTTGTGTGGCGATTTGGTATAAAGCATCGAATGCGACAGGTTGAGCCTCTGTGTCATGCGTGTCAATCCTCCGCGTATAGCATAGGCGCAGTAGAAGATCACAGCGGTGATTACCGCCAGGCGCACAAGGACAAATAGTGAGGTGCGAATAACCATGCGGCGACTGTGCCATGACTCACTATCTGTGCCATCCTTATGGCGCGTGGGCATTGGCACTATGTCGCGTACCTTGAAGCCCACCCTAAAGCCAATGACAAGGGCAGCGATTAGCACAACCCAGATGAGTGCCAGGTACCAGTTCTCCTGCAAAAACTGAAGCATCAGTTGCGGAGTATTGCTATTGTCGGCAAAGAATATCTCCTCGGAGGTAAATCTCCTCTGCGTATAGTGGAAATATACTACATCGCTAAGGTTTATAGCGAGCATCGCACCGGCTGGAATGATGTAGCTGCAAAGAGTTGTTACTCTATACCACTTTTTATTCCATATGCGCTCACTTACGGGTAGAAAGGTGATGATGAAGTAGAGCGACATGGTGTAGGCAAACGATGCGCTATCGAAGAGTATCGAGCCCTTGAGTAGTGACCATATCTCATCACTTGCAATCTCGCCTATAAGCTCCTGGTTGTGGAAGTAAAATACAGCACGACATATATTCATGGCAATGTAGAGCATCGCGATGCGCCATGCGGTGATTGCAAGACGTGTCGCTACAATGCGCTTCACCATATCATATAGTGTGGCTATACCTCTCTTGATGTCCATCCTCGTGAGTCCCCTCTATTTGACTACTTCGTGGGTATCGACTGCGCCTTAACCTTGAAGAAGTTCATCGATGAGTTAGCATCGAGAATACGGTAGTCGTAGATGTTGCCCCAGCCTGCTGGGCGATCCTTAATCTCGCAATCCTCCTCGGTGTCGTTATCCACGTAGTTGCGTATCATATCGTGCCATACGTTGATGCGGGCGATAGATGCCTGGTAGTGGAATAGGTTGTTGGCAGGATCGCATAGCTCGTTGAGAGCCTCGATATATATCGCACGATAGTCGTCATACTTCAATATCTTGCCTATAAGTGGGCAGCGGCCTGTGTCGCCCCAGTTGAGTGGGTCGTGACGTCCCGCGTCGCTCTGCACGCCGCAGTTCGACGATGTGCCGAGGGTGTTATCATAGTCGTAGGGGATGAAGAAGAATTTGTAGTTGTTCTTATCCGACGAGTTGAAGTAGATGTAGAAGTTATTGGAGTTGTTCCAGTAGTCGTCCCACATGCCCACAGCAACATTTACTGCATAGGTGCGTAGCAAGAGACGTACGTCACACACCGAGGCAATCCAGTCGTGGAACTCCTGGCCCTCGAGGCGTGTTAGGTTCTTCGAGAACTCAAAAAGCTGAGCCTTTGCAGCCTCGAAATTCTCGACGTTCGACTTTAGCTCATACTGGTAGTTAGCATTCGAGCCGTCGTCGTAATGCACCGATGCACCTTTAATGTCGTTATAATTTAGCGTAGCGCCCCAGCGACACTTCCATAGGTTGTGCTTGTGGTCGCCGAAGAGATCCTTACGCTTCTTAACATATTTGTCGTCGATAGCCTCAATCATCTCATAGACGCCATAATATGCAGCCTCCTTGTCGCCCTCCACGTGTATCCACAGACGGCAATATGAGCTATATGCTGCTGTCCAAATGCCGAAGCGACGGAAGAGGTCGTAGCAATACAACTCGCGGCAATAGGCCCTATCGTCCTTATGCCACTTGAGGTGGATCTTACGCACGTTGTGCAACTCATGAGCATCGTCCTTCTGATACTTGCGAAGATTAAGCATGAAGTGGCAGTGGTGCCAGTCGGCATTATCTCTCTTGTGCATCTCGCCGCCATTACCCTCGGGGCGACGGCGTGAGGTGTTGCCTCTGAGGCGTAGTCCCGCATCCACGAAGTTGTGTGTCTCACCCTTCGACTTAAACTCGGCATCGCAGTGTATATATTCAGCGGTGTTGTTGTCGCGGTCAAACTCCTTGAGTAGTGCGTTCCACTGCTCCTCGGTCACCGAGATACGTATCTCGGGTAGGACGTTCATGTCGAATACCCAGTCGAGCTCGCCCGCTGCCCACGATGTATCGGGGTAGTCGTTGTTCAGCGGTGGCTGAGTGTTGCCGCCATTGTCGTTGCCGTTGTCGTCGCCACCATTCTCGTTGCCATTCTCGTCACCACTGCCATCGTCGTTGTTCTCTTTGTCGTCATCGTCTGGTGTGGGGTACTCGGGGAAGATGGGTACTCTATCCTCCACACAGCCAACTATCGTTGCTGCGCCAGCAAGCATCATGATGATGATAGCTGTGTATAGTTTTATGCTAAATAAAGATCTCATTGTCAATCGTAATGTTGAGTGAATAACCCGACAAAGGTACAAACTTTTTCCTAAAGAAGTAGCGTTTATATTGAAAAACAGCCTCTTAATAGCCATATTATGGCTCTCGGCCTATCGTTTTACCTTTAGCTTGTCGCCAGGCTTGATGATATCTGTCGATTTTATGTTGTTGAGCTTGCATAGCTCATCTACCGTAATGCCATGGTTTGTCGCTATACGCCATAGTGAATCACCCTTCTTGACGATATAGTAACCATCGGCTACGACCTTGTTGTCGCTCTGCGTGACGGTACTCTTAGGTGCCTTTGTGTCAACAATATCAAACTTCACCGAGCCGCGCCTCAACCCTTCGTATGCGCTCTTCATGTCGCGGCGCGTTATGCGCACCCATCTATTGACCTTGCGCTTGCCTGTCAGCTTGTGGTCGAAGAGCCATTTGTAGCACTCTTCGAGGTAGAATACGCGCGCTAGGAGTGAGTGGTTTACACCTATTAGCTCCTGGTAGCGTAGGAGTGGTGTGCGACCATCTTCTTTGAGTAGTCGCTTCACACGTCGTGAGGCCTCCACGGGGACATCCTTGTCGGCAGTGCCGTGCATAATCCATAGCGGCACGTCACGCAGCCCCTCTACGTTGCGTAGTGTTGAGCCGCCACATAGAGCTATGGCTGCAGCAGTCTTGTCGGGGTATGTCGCGGCGAAGTCGATAGTGCCATATCCACCAAGGCTCATGCCGAGGACATAGAGACGTGTGGGGTCTACATTGTAGTTTTGCTCTACCCACTTTACGACGGCCATTGCGCGTTTAGGGTCCCACCATCCTCCGGGGTTCTGGGGTGCGATGATGACAGCGTCGATATCTAATCCAGCCTCCAAGGCATCCAGAGGCCCGTAGTTGAGTACTCTCGAGAGGTCGTTGCCCGAGAGGCTGCGGCCATGGAGAAATAATACGATGGGCTTGGCATCGCGCTCTGCACGCTTATTGCCCGCTGCATCCTTGTAGCTCTCGGGTAGATATAACCAAAAGTCATAACCGTTGCTCACCTTGTTACGCATAGCGTGGAGTTGTGCCGAGGCCATGGTTGGTAGTAGTGCCACTATAAGGGCTATAATAAGTCGCTTCATCGCTCTATTGTTGATGTTGTTTATGGTGCGAAGTTAATACATTTATCCATATATGTGGCTCTTTCAAGCCTCTATATTTTGCCGTGATGATAAAATGCGTATAAAAATTGCTAAATTTCTACAATCGCCTATATGAATTTAGATAAAAAATTCCTATCTTCGCAGACGAATGTATACTTAGATATAGTTTCTTTGTTTATGGCAACAGCAAAATATAAGAGAATCCTCCTAAAACTTAGTGGCGAGTCGCTACAGGGAAAGCAGAATTATGGTCATGATGTTGAGGTGCTTCGCGCCTATGCAGAGCAGATTAAGCATATTGCAGAGATGGGCGTCGAGATAGGTATTGTCATCGGTGGCGGTAATATCTTCCGTGGTATCCAGGGTGCTGGCCGTGGCTTCGACCGTGTTAAGGGCGACCAGATGGGTATGCTCGCAACAATCATCAACTCGCTTGCCTTGCAGTCAGCCTTGGAGTCGGTGGGCGTTAAGTGCAAGGTGCTCACATCAATCCGCATGGAGCCTATCGGCGAGTACTACTCAAAGGCTAAGGCTCTCGAGTATCTCGAGGCGGGCTATGTAGTCATCATCGGTGGTGGCACATCTAACCCATACTTCTCAACCGACACTGCATCGGCACTTCGTGGCATAGAGATTGAGGCGGAGGTTATGTTCAAGGGCACACGCGTTGATGGTATATATACTGCAGATCCTGAGAAGGATCCAACAGCAACCAAGTTCGATACCATCACCTTCGACGAGGTGCTTCAGCGCCGCCTAAAGGTTATGGACCAGACAGCCTTCACGCTTTGCCGCGAGAACCACCTATCGCTCATCGTCTTCGACATGGACACCGTGGGTAACCTCGAGAAGGTTGTTGTAGGCGAGAATATTGGCACAGTAGTAACAGAGTAATTTATTAATAATTAATCAGTTTGTGATTATGGCTGAACAGAAGAAATATAAGAAGCGTGGCTCTACTCGCTCGCTATTGTTGATACTCCTTGTTTTGGTGGCGCTTGTTGTTGCCATTGTGGCATGGCCAGTGGAGAGTAGTGCAAAGAGCCCCGTGGCAGGCAATGTGCAGGATGACCTCGAGTCGACAACTCTCGTGCATGCTGGTGATAAGGCCCCCGACTTCACTGTCGAGATGCTTGATGGCCGTAGTGTTACCCTCTCTGAGTTGCAGGGTAAGCCCGTGTTACTTATCTTCTGGGCTACATGGTGCCCTCCATGTCGTGAGGAGTTGTCGCACCTCCAGGAGGGTGTCATCGATCTATTTGGCGACAAGATCACCGTGCTTCCAATCTCGCGTGGCGAGAAGCGAGAGACTGTCGAGGGCTTCCTCGATAAGATGGGCTATACCTTCCCTGTAGGCTTGGATGGCGACCAGTCTATCTATAAGAAGTATGCGTCGAACTATATCCCTCGTTGTTTTGTTATCAATGCAAAGGGTGTTGTGGAGTATGCTGGTGTAGGCTACGACGAGGAGATTGCCAAGAAGGTGCACGATACACTTGTCAAGCTGTTGTAATAGAGATTATTGAAATAAACTAATAACGATAAATATGGATACTAAGACTATTCTAAATGAAGCAACCGACCGTATGCAGCGTGCTGTAGACCACCTCGTTGAGGAGTTGCTTAACATTCGTGCCGGCAAGGCATCAGTAAACGTTCTCAATGGTGTGTTCGTTGACTACTATGGCTCACAGACCCCTGTGTCAGGTGTTGCCAGTGTTACCGTGCCCGATGCTAAGACCGTGCTTATTCAGCCATGGGATAAGAATATGATTCGCCCTATCGAGAAAGCTATCATCGACTCAAATATCGGCCTCACTCCATCTAACAATGGTGAGCACATCCGTCTCTCTATCCCACCACTCACTGAGGATCGCCGTAAGGAGATTGTTAAGTCTGTTAAGGGCGAGGGTGAGACTGCACGTATCAGCTTGCGTAATGCTCGTCGTGATGCTGTTGAGGCATTCAAGAAGGCTCAGAAGGAGGGTATGTCTGAGGATGAGCAGAAGGATGGCGAGGCTCAGGTACAGAAGCTTCTTGAGAAGTTCACTAAGATGATCGACGTAGAGCTTGAGAAGAAGGAGAAAGAGGTGATGACTGTGTAATAATAGACCTTACCTATAATATTAAGGGGACTGAGTTTCGACTCGGTCCCCTTGTTTTATGCTCTTGTAGCTTATATTGCTAACCCTCGATGAAGAGTCTCCACCCTTGCTCCACCTCGGTGAGGTTGGCCGCTACACCATTCTCGATCTCCGACATGGCGGCTACGACAGGTATCATATCGCGCATATGGCGGGTGTTGAGTGGAGTGTCGGCGCCTATGCCCGTGTGCCTTACGACAAACTCTATGTAGCTTGTTGTGTAGTTCTCTGTGGGTGGCGCATAGCGCATTAGCATCGTGCGTATGGTGTTTAGACCGTAGCGCTTGCGGTAGGTGTCCAAGAGTACAAACATGGCGCGATAGCCATACGCCATAGATTGAAACTCCTTGAACTCTTCGTCGCGCGAGGGGTGTACCTCTCCCTTGTAGCGTGCTGACGAGCGGCGTATGTTGCCGGGGTTGTTGTTGCGAAGACCTCTACTCATTCTCCACCTCCTTGTCTATGCGTCGCTTCACCCACTTGCCGAGCCACTCGAAGAGCGGTGCACGGCTTATAGATGAGGCATTCTCAATAAACGACCATAGCTCGACGCCACATACGAAGCCTGTGAATATGTTGGCCAGATTAAGCTCCATGAAGCCGAGGATATGTTGGTCGATAATCCAGATGAGTACTATCGACATTAGGACAAAGCCGAGCTTGGTTATTGTGCGCCATGCCTTGCGGCTCTCGAACCACCATGGCTGGCCACTGCGTCGTGCCACGATGTATGAGGCGGCAATGCCCGTCAGGAAGTCGATGAAGATGAATGTTGTTGTGGCGATGATGAGGGGTGCTATTGGGCATAGCAGGGCTACAAGTGCGCCAAGTAGCGCACTAACATATTTGAATAATATCTCCATAGATAAAACAGCGGTTAAGGGGATTGTTTTCAGCTTTATAGTCGGGGTAGTCGTCGCCATTGGCGTTTAGATGGTCGCTCAGACGACGTGTGAGTGTTGACGCCTTGTTACGTAGGGCGCGTAGTGTTGTTCGCAGACGCTCGTTGTCTGCCGTGGTTGGGCGCTCGTTGTGGCACATCGCTGAGCGGTGGTGCGCCACCAGCTCAACATTATAGCGTGTCCACATGGCAAGTGCGGGGACCACATATTCGCTCATAAGCTCCTGGTATTCGCCGTTGCCGAGGCGTGCCATTAGCTCCTCGCCGAGGATGGGGAGGATATGGTTCTGCTCGGCCTCGATGATGTCGATATCGAGAATTATGGACGACGTTATAAGCTCCTCGCTGCTATATGCCAAACGTAGCACATCGCTGGGTGTGATTAGTCTCTGCATAGGTCTACTCTATTGAACGTATGTTGTACTTGGTTATCTCGGCTAAGAAGCGCTGCTGTTCGGGGTCGTTCTCGTCATACTCCAAGCCGTCCGCCTTGCGCGCCTCCCAAATCCTCATGTATATAGGCTTGGAGCGTGTTGGTGGTCGGTTTATTATGGCCAGCGACGAGGCATCTACGCACAATATGTTGTATATGATTGTGCGTATAGGCTCCAATAGCTGCTCCTGCTCGCTGAGGATGATGGTGTTTAGTGCCACCTCATACTCGTGGAGGATGCGGTCTGTGGAGAACCCCGATGAGTAGTCGAGACCCGAGAGCGAACGAAACCATGAGTGTGCTACTATTAGATCGGATACCGACTGCTCATGTAGCGACTGCCAGTCCCCATCCGACGAGGTGTTGATGGGTATAAACTGCGAGTTGTCGCCCTCCGCCTTGTCGCGTAGCACAAAGAGCACCTGCCCAGGTTCGCCTGCGAAGCGCTCCTCAGCCATGCGTGCAAGACGGTCTGCCTCGGCCTCACTCTCGGCGACGCTGTCAAGCATCATAATGCCAGATAGTTGGAATGAGTGGTTTATGCGTGATATGTTCCACTTGTCGGTCTTGTAGATGATAGCTGCAGCGTTGAGGCCCGCGATGTAGGGCGCCACGCCATAGTGTGAGAACATAGGCTCATAATCCTTGTAGTGCACCATTGAGCGTAGCGTGCCATCCTCCTGTAGTTCAAAGGTGGGATAGAGGGGTAACGAGTGTGACTCTTGGGCGTTGAACGAACCCCAGTTGTGGTGCATTACCACATGCTCCGTGTCGCGTGCAAGACGACATGTCGAGGCATCTACATGGTAGAGAGATAGGAATGAGTGTTCGCTGTTAGTCACCACCTCCATGAAGGCGTTGCCAAACATCGCCTCGTCGAGTGCTAGGCGGGCAATGACGCTGCGTAGGGTGTCGCCATTACCATTGGCACGATCGACAATTTGGCGTAGAAGCGGAGATGTGTCGCTGAATGTTAGCCCCTTGCCAGCAATGTAGTCGGCCTTGTCATTGATTATTCGTCGGTGTGCTGTTGAGTTTCGCGCCATGAGCGACAGCGCATAGGGGAGCATATTATCCTCGCCCCAGCGCCACACCTTGTCGACATGCTTGGCGCCACCTGCCACCGAGCCCAGTAGGGGCTCGGCGAGGTTTGTGGTGGCGACAATGCGCGTGGTGATCCTCTTGTCAGACATGATTACATGGTGTTGGTTAGTTGATTGATGCACGGATTACCAACTCCTCATCGAGAATCTCGCAGCCCGCCATGAATGTTGCGCGCTGACGGTTCTCCATCTCGTCGGGGTTGTACCACATGCGCACCTCCGAGCCAGGATAGTCGCTGGTATTCACCGCCATAGCGAGGTTGCGGTTGTCGGTGAGGATGCACAATGATGTCTCAGTGAACGAGTCCACGGGGATGAGGTGTGAGATGTGCATGTCGACAATCTTGATGCCGTGGTACGAGAGCTCACGACGGCCCGTAATCATGTCGGTGTAGGCATGGTCGTTGCCAAACTGATCGAGATAGTTCTCATAGGCATCATAGATGTCGGTGGTGACATAGAGGGTGAGGTTACCCTCAGCCTTGAGGTTCTTGAGGCGTGAGTCTGCCGCTGCCCACATGCTGTCGAAGAGTGTTGTGATGTTCTCGGCAGAGATGTTGTCCTTGCTGAATGTCACCGACTTACAGTTGTAGTTCTCAGCCTTCTTGATGAAGCCATCGAAGAGGTTGTAGGTGCGGCTCTCCTTATTTCCAAGCCACATCATCACACGGAGGCTCTCGGTGATGGCCGTGCGGAACATCTCGGTCTCGGCCTGCTCGAGCTCGCTACCTGTGAGGTCGTCGAGGTTGACGTCGGCGCGGCCAGTGATGAGCTCGTATACCTGGTTGAAGTAGTCCGATGCCGAGAAGCCTACCTCAGCCTTGACCTTAGATAGCTCTATGGTCTTCTGCTTACGCTCGGCGGAGTCGCCGCCACTCCAGCCTGGGGTGTACGACTTGAGGATGTTGGACTGAGGGCTCCATAGCTGAATGGTTGTAGGCACAGGCATGTTGTAGAGCATGCGGATGCCAAGGTCGGGGGCGCTTGCGCCACTAACGATTGGACGGAAGAAGATTGTCTCAAGGTCACGACCGGTGTAGGTCTTAGGATTTTCGATAAGTCCCATAATGTAAAAGTTTTAGATGTTAATAAATTGGTTATGTTTGGGCTTAACCCATTGATATGCTATCTATTACGCATGGCGCGCGCATCGTTGGCATAGGCCTTGTCGCGCATGTTGTGTGGCGCCTCGGTAGGTGAGGGGTCCTCCACCTGCTTAAGCTTTGTAGACTCTACGCTTCGTTGTCCCTCGTCGAGGCCAATTGTGGAGTGGCGGGTGTTGTTTGCAGGTAGGGCGTTGTGGCCGTGCTCGTGGGGTATGTAGTTGATATCTCCCTCGGGCTGTGGTGTGGTGTCGGCACTCTCAATGCCTATTGCCTTAAGAAGTGCCTTGACGCCATCGCGTGTGCGCTCTACAAACGAGGTGTTCTCCATTGCAGCTGAGTCGCTTATTACTCTGTCGACAAGTCCCTCGGCAATAGCCTCGGCGGGTGATAGCCATCTGCCGCGACCGCCATTCTCGGCCATGAGTGTCGCTATATGCTCTATGTCGCGCCCTGAGCGTGTGGCATATATCTCAGCTAAGCGTCTGTCGGTCTCGCGTAGCATCTCAACCTCTGCCTGAAGCTCCTCGGCATTGCCCTCGGTGGAGCATAACGAGTTGTGGATTAGGTAGAGTGTCGATGCTGCCACTTCGCGACAACCCTCACTTGCTGCCTGCGCTACTATTGTTGCTGCCGAGGCAGTGTAACCATAGCAACGTGTGGTGATGTGCGCCCCCGTTGCTTTTAGTGCTTCGTAGATGAGTATTGCATCATTTACGTCGCCACCTGTTGAGCGGATGTTTACGACAATGGCGCTTCGCTTAATGTCGGCGATGGAGGCTACTCTTTCACGGAAGCGTTCGTAGGTGGCTATGCGGCTATCAGGGTTGTCGAACTGCCACTCCTCGCTCAGGCCAATTGTGCCCTCAATGTCGATAATTGTTGTGTCGACATCGTTCTTGATTCTGATTGTTGAGTTCATCTTGATGTTAGTTTTGTTGTGCTCCAGGTCGTATATGGCTTTACGCACCTTTTCGTATGAGCAGTGAAACTTTACCGCTGCCAGCGTCATGGCATGACATCGGCCATAACCGCGTTGCGTGAGTCTGTCAACATGGTGTGATATGGCGTGTCGCTCGCAGGCCTTGATGTCGATCAGGTCGTTGTTGAGAAGTGTTCCAATGAGGCGTTCATATCGACCATAGGGGCGAGCATGTCTCTTATGATGACGTTGGCGGTAGGTGCTATTCATAGCGTGTAGGAGCTTGTTTGTTAGTCTGTTAGTGTTCGTCTAAATCGACACTTGGCAATCTGGTTTTCGGTGTCGTACTCCTCGATGCTGAGAAGTGTGAATAGTGATGAGCCATACTCGCTCTTTAGACGGAAGCGTGAGCGAATGTTAGCCCCCTCGGTGGCGGGGTCGAGAAGTGCGATATACTCGTCGGGGCGCAGCTTTATCGAACAGATGAATACTCCTCGTGTGGAGCGTTCGCTGAGCTCTCGGTCATAGTATCTGTGAAGGCCTGGCAGGCCGTCGCAGTCACTAAAGTGGAGCGTTACGTTCGCCTTAGATGAGTGGAACGAGGCGAGGGGATAGCTGTGAAGGGTGTTGTATGCCTGCCAGCGCTCCGATGGTGGTAGCTCGCATAGCCCGTGGTAGAGGATGATGCGCGGCTCGATGTAGTCGGTTGTGGCCACCTTGTCGCGGTCGCCTACGGTGAGTATCTCTGCCGAGGGTGCCGTAGTACTACTATTGTCAAAGGCGGCGGTAGGGTAGAATATGGGGTTGACGATGCTCTCGGTGCCCATCTTGCTACTATACCCTGTTGTTTGGAGTATCCACTCGCCATACTCGCCCTGCTCTTCCGATACTCGCTTTACCACTCCATCGCTGCCTGCGTAACATAGCTTTGTTGTTTCGAAGCAGTTGGGAGCACCCTCCTCATACTCCCATATCCCGTCAACTTCTCTTTCGCGCCAGTCCACCACATTGCCATTGAAGAAGTTGTTGTATGGCTCGATATAAAGACTTTTCGACGGCTTGTGTGAGTAGACGCATAGGTTAAACATCTGCATCAACCCCTCTAATACCTTTGCTTGGTTGATGTCGTGGTGGGCTATCTGTTCAAAGGTGACGCGATCGCCGTAGCCTGGCGTGCCACTGAAGAGCGGTCGCATTGAGCAGCCACGATGTATCGTCAGCTGTTGTCCCTCGATAGCACCGCTCAGGTATATGTCATTGAATTGCTTTGGCGATGTTGGGGTGACGCTCTCGTAGGGCGAGCGTATGGTGAGTGATACCTCGCGAGTAAGTGTGCGCTCCACATGGCCATCGTATAGTGCCCAGTCACCCTCGAAGAGGCGATAGGTGCTATCTGTCGATGTCCGAACATAGAGGCTGGTGCTTAAGCCACACGGTGAGGGTGTCACCACAGTGCACTCCTCTGAGAGGTTTTCGCCAATGCCCGATAGCTTGTAGCGGTTGCCCTCCTCGTGGTCGAAGACTATGAGCCTGTATTTCTGCGCTGCCGATAGGTTGTTGCGCCTATCAATATGTGGGTTTTGTAGCTCTACCGATACGTTGCATCCATTTGAGAGGTGGATGTTGGTGAATCCCTGCAGATGGGTGCTCGACACCATGCGACACTCCGTGGTGTAGTGTATGAAGTACTCGAAGGCGACGCTCACGGGGCGTGTCGGGGTGAATAGGGGCTCGCCATTTACGAAGCTGAGACATCCTCCATTGGAGTAGGCGTCGCCGAATTTTCTGCCACTATCGTCCTGCACCGATGCATCTATGGTATCTACTATTGGACCTATGTTGTTAGCTATTAGTGGCATGCATAGGTTTACCATACCCATGTGCGACGCTCCCACTGTGTTGGTTGTGCTGCGGTAGGCCTTGAAGCCCATTGCGCTCTCGGCGACAGTGCTATCTGTGGTGCGGTAGGCGCCACTCATCATCAGTCGCTTGAAGAGTTCCGTCTCCATAAATTCGCTCTTCAGCGTGTAGCCATTATCCTTGACTATAGAGTCCACCAACGCCATTATTGAGATGAAGGGGTGGTAGTCGTGGGGCATTAGTATCTGTTCTACGGCGTATAGTCCTGTGGTGGCTGGCTTGGGATAGCTGTCGCGTTGAAGGGGGAGAAATCTTACGGGGCTGTCGTCGCTCCACGACTGCTCTATCTGTGGCATTGTGAGTGACATGTCGTAGGCTATGTTACTCTTGCTGAAGGTGGTTGTCGCCGCGCTCTTTGCCCACTCGGCACCACCATCTCTAAGCCGTAGTCTATATCGGCGCACCGTGGGTGTGGAGTGTGTCGCCAGCAGCGTGGCATAGCCCTCAAATATTGTAGTCCCATGGAGGGTTATTCGGGCATTGTGTATCATATCGTTGAACGACTCCATGCGGTGCATGTCGGCGGCATGATATAGTAGCCTCTCAACCTCGGGTGTCGACTCTATCTCCACCTCTATCCCCTCGCCTGTGCGCCAGGCATCTACCGATCGCAGCTTCGAGATGTCGTATCGTGGCATTATGGATGATGTCTCTATCGGCTTAACCTCCATATTATCAATGTATAGGCGTATCATATCGCACCTCCTTTCCACTCATCCTCCACCTCGATGCACATCTGTCTGAGTGTGCCATGGTGGTCGAAATCAATATGTCGGTTTGCAAGTGATATTGGAACCATTTTGTCCCCCTTTACCAAGAATATGCGGGGTGAGAATATCATCTCGGTAAGTCGCTCCATCTCCGTTTGCACCTCATATGCCGAGCATAGACGGTGGCGTATCGTGGAGCTCTCCAAAGGCCTATACTCATCTAATGGTGCGTTGGCCGATAGCTTGGCATCGTAGCTTAGACGTATGCTTGTGGGGAAGGTGTATGTCTCCATGCCGCCATTCTTGTTGAACCACGCTATGCACTTTGCATTTGCCCCCTTGTCAACTACGGTGTAGTCTACGTTGGCGATGCTCTTTTTGTCGCCCGTGATCTCTATGTGTATTTGCTTGATGGCTGCTGAATAGCATGAGGCGGGGATGATGAGGTTCATCGGCAAGCCCTGGGTCTTTGCGTTTAGTGTCAACGTGTTTGTTGCGCCTCTGGCTATGAATGTGATACTCGCCTGTATGCTCGCGTTGGCAATTAGTGTCACTATTATAGGCTCTCTCGAGTCTATCTCGCGCGGTTGATGCAGGCTACTTATGACCTTGGGTGTCGAATTATCATACGGGGCGTGGAATAGCAATACGTTGTTTGACCTTGTGCCGTTCGCTGTTAGGTGTATTGTCTGTGCCGAGGGTGACTGTGTCAGTGTTGCACTGCTATTAATGGTGGGTGGCAGGCAGCTCAAGTCTCGGAGATATGGTGCTATGTCGACCTCGGTTGTTGTCACACCATAGATTTTGCGTTGTGCTATCAGCTCTTTGGAGTTGGCTATCTCGAGCGTAATGTCGAGGGGCTTCTCTTGCTCGGTGTCGATGGCAAAGGGGAGGCAATCTTGCCATGATGAGCCATTTTGGGGTGTCGATGTGAAAGTCATAAATTAAAATATTTAATAGTGTGAAATAGGCTCGTTAATATGCACTAATGACCTTGCAGCGTAGGTGGGGATTGGTGGCGCATCAAGTGTTCAAGAGGTTGTTAATAGGTTGTCGATATGTGTTAATACTATATCTTATAGTATTGTAATACACATTAATACACTTGTTAATAACACTGCAAGGTCTGTGGGATAGAGTGTTGATTAGTGCGACTGATTATTGCGCCTTTGATGTCGAATGACAGTGCAAATATACAACATGAAAATGCGTTTGTCAAGAGTTTGAGTTAAATTTTTTACAATTATTTTTTCGCATAAAATCAAACCGTTTAACAATCATCGTGTTACGGCTAATAGGAAATTTGAAAAAAATATGTTATATTTGCGCGAATTTAATTATAAGAGAAGATAAACCAAATATATCATGGCAGATAATTCAATATTGATTCGCCGCGACGGCTTGCGCCTTAAGTACGAGGAGATAGGTCAGAAATTGACCGACCCCGAGGTCATCGCCGACGTAAAGCAGTTCGTGCAGCTAACCAAGGAGTACAAGGAGCTTGAGCCTATTGTTGAGACGTCGGATCGTTTCCGCACTGCTTTGGCAAACCTTGCCGAGGCAAAGGATGTTCTCGCTAACGAGAAGGATGAGGAGTTCCGTGAGATTGCTCGTGAGGAGATCTCAACACTCGAACCCGCTATCGAGAAGATGGAGGAGGAGATAAAACTTCTTCTTATCCCTAAAGATCCACAGGACGATAAGAACGCCATTGTCGAGATTCGTGGTGGTACCGGTGGCGACGAGGCCGCAATCTTTGCAGGTGACTTGTTGCGTATGTACACCAAGTATATCGAGTCTAAGGGCTGGCGCTATGAGATTACCTCATCGTCTGACGGTGCTGCTGGTGGCTATAAGGAGGTTGTGCTCAAGGTCACAGGCCAGAGCGTCTATGGCACCTTGAAGTATGAGTCGGGTGTGCACCGTGTGCAGCGTGTGCCACAGACCGAGACTCAGGGTCGTGTACACACCTCTGCTGCCTCTGTTGCTGTACTTCCCGAGGCTGAGGAGTTCGATATTGAGATCTCTATGAACGACATCCGCAAGGATATCTTCTGTGCATCGGGTCCTGGTGGTCAGTCGGTAAACACCACCTATTCGGCTATCCGTCTTACCCACATCCCAACAGGTATTGTCGTGCAGTGTCAGGACCAGAAGTCGCAGCTCAAGAACTTCGATAAGGCGTTCGAGGAGTTGCGTACTCGTGTCTTCAACCTCGAGTATTCGAAGTATCTCGATGAGATTGCTTCTAAGCGTAAGACTATGGTATCAACAGGTGATCGTTCGGCAAAGATTCGTACCTACAACTACCCACAGGGACGTATCACCGACCACCGCATCAACTACACTATCTACAACCTCTCTGCGTTCATGGATGGCGACATCCAGGATGTTATCGACCAGCTCATCGTGGCCGAGAATGCCGAGCGCTTGAAGGAGTCGGAGTTGTAGGGCTTCGGAAGTCGGGGTGATGCCCCAGATTTACGGCCGGGCCCATATCGTGGGTTCGGCCGCTATTTTAAATATGTCTGATTATGAGAGGATTAATGCTTACGGTGTTTTTTGCGCTGTTTGCCTTTATAGCCCATGCCGACTATCCCGAGCGTGCTGACGTAGCTCGTGCCAAGGGCAAGAAGATGATGGTCAAGGAGTGGAAGACAACGCCCGATGGCAAGAAGAAGTGGGTAGACCATGCAGAGGTCTACAATGCTGAGGGGCAACTTATCGAGGAGGCTGAGTATAGCGACTTTGGCACCCGCCTTGCTTGGCGTGCTGAGTTTGAGTATAACGATAAGGGACAGCTTATTGTCGAGCGCATCTACAACGAGCGCAACAGGTTGGACAAGTATCGTAAGTATGAGTATAACGACGATGGTGTATGTGTACGCCGTCTGAACTATTCGGCCGACGGTAAGCTGAACTCCTACCGTCAGTTTGAGTTTGCCTTCGAGTAGCGATGCAGAGCAGGGTGTTGACATACGACGATCTTTGTGAGCTCGATGCGTGGCAGACGATGCCCACCATCACGCTTGAGGAGATGCGTGCTGTGAAGCTCATGAATCGTGTCGACACCAAATATGTGGTGAGCGAGACCGAGGTGTTGGAGCTTCTCCGTAGGGCCTCTGCGCAGGGCTATAGGGTGCAGATTATCGGCACCACGAGGGCTGCGCGCTACGACACGCTATACTACGACACACCACGTCGTGATATGTATATCATCCATCACAACCAGCAGCTATCGCGCCAGAAGGTTCGCACCCGCACCTACCTCGATAACAACCTGTCGTTCCTCGAGATTAAGATGAAGGGTAACCAGGGGCGCACGCGTAAAAAGCGCGTCGAGATAGAGCGCTCGATGTTTCGAGACTTTACCGAGAGTGGCTCTGCACTATCGCTTCTTAGGGAGTATTCGTGGTATGCTGCAGACGAGCTAACACCCGCACTATCAACGCGTTTCACTCGCATTACGCTTGTCAATAGAGAGCTCACCGAGCGTCTTACTATCGATCTGCAACTCGAATATGTCGATGTCCGCTCGGGACGAGGAGCCGCGATTGAGCGCATGGCAATTGTCGAGCTCAAGCAGGATGGTCGTGTTGTATCGCCCATGCGAGGCATACTTCTCGATATGCGTGTTGCACCACTGCGTGTAAGCAAGTACTGCTTGGGTACGGCATTGACGGTTGAGGGCATAAAGAAAAATCGCTTCAAACTCAAGCTCCGTGATATCGAAAAACGCCTTGGTGATTTACGAGTGGCAAGAGTGTAATTTATTGTAACAAAATAAAATAAGATACTACTATGGCAGAATTTGGTGATCTATCAACACCCCCATCTATGGTAGATGAGGAGATGGAGACAGTAAATAGCGTTAACGAGCACTTCTTCGATTTGTCGTCGTTCGATTTGTCGTCTACGGCTACGCTCTGCATCCAGTTTTTGTTTAACATAGCTATATGTTCTCTGGTCATTTGGCTATTCTACTACCCTAAGGGTCGTCGTAAGGAGTTTGCCACCACCTTCATGCTCTTCTCGGCCGCGGTATTCATGTTGTTGTACTTCATGGGTAGCGTGAGCCTCGACATCACCGTGGGTCTTGGCTTGTTCATGATCTTCGGTATCATGCGCTATCGCACCGAGATGGTGCCCATTCGCGAGATGACCTATCTCTTTGTCACCATCGCCCTCTCGGTCATCAATGGCATAAATAGTGTCAACGACACGCTCATCCTTGCCAACGTAATAGTTCTGCTCCTCCTTGCGTTAGTGGAGTATCTGCTGTGTGCACGTCGTGAGGTGTCACGTTTAGTGTGCTATGAGCGCATTGAGCTAATACAGCCCGAGCGAAGAGAAGAGCTTATCGCAGACCTGGAGCGCCGTCTTGGCCATAAGGTGTCGCGTGTGGAGGTTGGCAATGTTGACTTCTTGCGTGATGTAGCCTTCCTCAAGGTCTACTACCGTCCTATGCGTGGTGAGACACCCACGTCGGATACTACGATGAAGATTAACGAGAAGAATGCGTTTAACGATTAATAACTCTGCCTATGAGAAGATTTATTGCTATATGCTTATTGTTGTGCACATCCTATATGGCTGTAGCACAGCAGGATATTGAGCCTGTGCGTCGTTCGTCTAACGACTTCCGTGGTCGTGCCGAGGCGGCCTTTGAGTTCGAGCCTGTGAAGAACCTGTCACTCGAGGCTGGTGTTCAGCTGCGCCTCAAGGATGACTTTGCTACTGTTGACCGCATACAGACCACTGTAGGTGCAGAGTATGAGGTGTGCGATAATTTCAATTTCGGCGTTGACTATGTCCTCATCAATGGTCGCGACGAGGCGAAATGGGATAAGCCTCGTCACCGCATTAATGCTAACCTGGAGGGCTCGGTGAAGATTGGTCGTGTCGAACTATCGTTGCGTGAACGTCTGCAGACAACATTCCGCACCGACTCGGTAAACCGCTATGAGAAGATGAACCCAGAGATGGTCCTCCGCTCGCGCCTTATGGCCGAGTACTCAATACGCCACTCGCGTTGGACACCCTATCTCCTCTTCGAGCTTCACAACACGCTCAATGCTCCAGGTGTGGTTAATAACTATAAAACCGATGCCTATTATGTCGATAACTACATCACTCGCTATCGTGCAGGTGTGGGTGCAAAGCTACGCATCACTCGCAACCATCGCCTCGATTTCTACTACTACTTCGACTATAACCGAGGCTACGACATCGACTATAAGGGCAATAAGGGCGATTTGAAGGGCTTTGTCCAGGAGAATCAGATGCGCCATATCTTCGGCATAAGCTATAAATTCAAGCTATAGCCATGCGTCGCTTTGTCACCATTGTCGTGCTGCTTCTTAGCACCACCATCGTCATGGCGCAGAGACCAATGTACGTTGTTGGAGGCAAGGTTGTGGATAGCATCGACGATATTCCGCATGAGAATATCGAGCGCATAGATGTCCTCCCTGCCGACGAGCAGACTATCGCCATGTGGGGTAGTGGTGCCAGCGAGGGTGTCATCCTTGTCACGTTGCGCTTCGATGCTCCTGCCACATTCAGCTATGGGGAATACGATAACTTTACCGACTACCTCGCTCACAACGTAAAGTGGAGCGATAAGAACCCTGCAGAACGCGTGTCGCTACGTGTTGTTGTCGATGCTGAGGGTCGTGCTACTGTTAGCGAGATTTTGGAGGCCACGTCGCGTAGTTACCTAAAGCGTGTGGAGCGTGCCATTATGGAGGCTCCGCTATGGCAACCCGCCATGCGCAATGGCGTTGCCGTTGAGAGTATTCAACTGATTAACCTGCAGCTCCCTAAGGGCAAGGATATGCCTGTGGAGCCCGCAATAATAGTTATTTAAACCTATGGTTTCACCCCTTGACATAGCCACATCGCCTACCGAGAGCCTCACGCTTCTCGACCTTCAGCGCATGGTGCGCTCAACGCTCGAGGGGCGTTTTGCTACCCCACTATGGATAAGTGCCGAGATCTCGGAGCTGAAGGTCAATAGGTCGGGCCACTGCTACCTCAACCTTGTGGAGAAGGGGGCTTCGGATGGTGCTCCCCGTGCCGAGGCGAGGGGTGTGATATGGCGCTCGGCATATAGTGTCATTGCCTCGCAGTTCGAGGCGGCGACGGGTGCTCAACTTACCAATGGTATCAGGGTGTTGGTGCGCGTTGTTGTCACCTACCACGAGATATATGGCTTCTCATTGCAGATTATCGACCTCGATGCGAGCTATACGCTTGGTGACATTGAGCGCCGACGTCGCGAGACTATATCGCAACTGCAGAGTGATGGCGTGTGGGATATGAACCGCGAGCTGGATATGCCACGTCCTACGTTGCGCATCGCTGTGGTGTCTAGTGCTACGGCGGCGGGCTATCGTGACTTTATGAACGAGTTGGCGCGAGGGGGATATCGCTACTCGGTGACCCTCTTTGAGAGCCTTATGCAGGGTGACATGGCCGAGACTAGTGTCGTTAAAGCCCTTGCGATGATTGCCCTGCGCGAGGATGAGTTCGATGTTGTGACCATCATTCGTGGTGGCGGCTCGGTCAGCGATCTTGCCCTCTTCGACTCCTACCTTATAGCCTCGCATGTGGCGCAGTTCCCACTGCCTGTGATCACTGGCATTGGCCACGATAAGGATGTCTCGGTTACAGATATGGTTGCTCACACCATGTGTAAGACGCCTACAGCGGTGGCAACACTCCTTGTGGAGATTGCGGATGCGGAGCTATCCATTGTGGAGACCTATGCAAGAGATATATCCTCGCTTGTTGAGTCGCGTCTCAACGATGAGACCCTACGTATCTACACCCTGGGCAACGATATAGAGCGCATGGCGTCGACTATCATAAATGAGGAGTACAACCGCCTAAACCTTGTTAAGAGCTCTATGCAGGGTCGTCTACAACTCATCCTTGCATCGGAGTTGCAACGCCTGAATAGTGCCGAGCGCTCGCTTAAGAGCTACTCCATAGATAACATCCTGCGTCTGGGCTTCGCTGTGGTGCGTAGCGGTGATAACGCCCTTAGGAGTGTTGAGGATGCTGAGGTTGGTCAGATGGTGGATGTTGAGCTTAGTGATGGTGTTGTGGCTGCAGAAATTAAGAGAATAACAAAGAGATAAGATATATGGCTAAGAAGACAAAGATGACGATAACCTATGCCGAGGCTATCAAGGAGCTTGAGCAGATTTTGGAGCGACTGCGTAGTGGCGAGGTTGATATTAATGAGCTTCCC
The DNA here is from genome assembly GCA_045654925.1 of Alistipes sp. Lineage (GTDB taxonomy): Bacteria > Bacteroidota > Bacteroidia > Bacteroidales > Rikenellaceae > Alistipes. The sequence continues at coordinate 75,838 of JAZOOI010000008.1, forward strand.
TCTACGGTGAAGCGTGCTAACGACCTTGTTGAGGAGTGTCGTCGTCAGCTCGCCCTCACACGCGAGGAGCTCGATAAGATAACTGGTGTAGCCCCCTTTTAGCCTATGATGAAGGGGTTTATACGCTGGATATTGAACCACATCCCACGCCGTTGGTTGCAACGCATGGCTGGCTGGGGAGTCCCCATCTTGGGACTCTTCTACCTCGGTCGTGGTCGCCGTTGTCCTATGTGTGGCTGCCGTAGAAGGCGCTTTCTGCCCTATGGCTATGTCACCTCGCGCGAGGATGCCCTATGCCCCAAATGCCTATCGTTGGAGCGCCACCGCATGATATGGCTCTGGTTGGAACGTCATACCGAGCTCTTTGCCGAGCGCCCCACACTGCTACATATCGCCCCCGAGGTGTCGCTCATGCGCCACTTTAGGAGGATATATCGTGGCACAGACAGATATATAACTGCCGATTTGGAGTCACCATTGGCCGATATGCACTTCGACGTGCAAGATATCCCTATGGAGGAGCGTTCTGTAGATGTCATCATCTGTAACCACCTTCTTGAGCATGTCGAGGATGATCGTCGTGCTATGGCAGAGCTGTATCGTATCATGCGTCCTGGAGGGTGGGGCATAATGGTTGTACCCGAAGATCGTAGTCGTGCCACAACCTTTGAGGATGACACTATTACAGATAGGGAGGAGCGTACACGCCTCTTTGGACAGTATGACCACCGTCGCCTATATGGCCGCGACTACGATGAGCGACTACAGGGCGCGGGCTTCAAGGTCGAGCGCATACCCTTCGCCACGTTACTCAGCGATGAGGAGCGTAGACTGTATAGCGTGGGTAGTGACGATTTAGTTGTTGTAAGAAAGGAGTAATAGCTATGAATGCTTTAGAGAGATATAAGGAGTTAAGAGATATTGTTGCTGCATCCTTCTCGGAGCGCACGCAGAGCATGGTAGACCATGCCTTGCAGTTTGCTGCACGCGAGCTTGAGGGTGTGGTGCGCTACGATGGTAGCCCCATGCTCGACCATGGCGTTGCCGTGGCGCACATCGTCGTTGAGCGCATAGGCTTGGGTCGTAACTCTACCATCGCAGCTATCATCCACGATGTGGTGCGCATAGCTGTTCAGGAGCACCCCGAGCGTCTTGAGGAGCTGCACACCGATATATGTCGCGACTATGGCGACGAGGTGTGGGGTATAACCATAGCTCTTGCCAAGATTTCGGATATAAAACTCAAGGCTTCGAAGGAGCAGGCGTCGGACTTCCGCGATATGATTGTATCCTACTCGGAGGACCCTCGTGTGATACTCATAAAGCTCGCCGACCGCCTCGAGGTTATGCGTTCGCTTGCCATGTTCCCCGAGAAGAAGCGCCTCAAGAAGAGCTGGGAGAGCATGAACCTATATGCCGAGATTGCCCATAAGCTCGGTCTCTATAGTCTCAAGAGCGAGTTGGAGGATCTGTCGCTCAGCTACATCGAGCCCGAGGCCTACCGCGACATTGTTGCCCAGCTTAAGGAGAGCGAGAGCGAGCGCCGTGCCTTCATCGAGGAGTTCTTGCGCCCCGTGCGTCAGAAGCTCGATATGGAGGGCATAAAGTACCATATCAAGAGCCGTACAAAGTCGGTCTTCTCGATATTCCAGAAGATGCGTAAGCAGAGGGTCGACTTCAAAGGCGTCTACGATATATTCGCCCTTCGAATTATTATAGACACACCTCCCGAGCGCGAGAAGGCACTATGCTGGATTGTCTACTCCATTGTCACCGACCTCTATACCCCCAACCCTGAGCGTATGCGCGACTGGATAAGCATCCCTAAGTCGAATGGCTACGAGTCGCTACACGCCACAGTTAGGGGTGATGCTAATCGTTGGGTCGAGGTGCAGATACGCACCGAGCGCATGGACGAGATTGCCGAGCGTGGTATCGCTGCCCACTGGCGATATAAGGGTGTCAAGCAGAGCGGCATGGGTGCTGAGGAGTGGCTACATAGGCTTCGTGAGTTGTTGGAGGATACCACCTCCGAGACTATCGCTCATCGTTTCGAGGCTAAGCCTGCGCAGGGCGAGATATTCGTCTTCACCCCAACAGGCGACATACGCAAGCTCCCCGAGGGTGCTACCGTCTTGGACTTTGCCTTCGACATCCACACCAACATAGGTTCGTCATGCGTGGGCGGTAAGATTGGTGGTAGGGTTGTGCCCATCAAGGAGCAACTGCATAATGGCGATATATGTGAGGTGCTCACACGCCGTGACCAGACACCCAAGGCGGACTGGTTGTCGATATGCGTGACCTCCAAAGCTCGTTCACGCATACGCATCTACCTACGTGAGCAGCGACAGAAGCATGCTCGCTTAGGACGTGAGGAGCTGGAGCGCAAGATAAAGAATTGGAAGATGGATGTCTCGATAGATGAGGCTGTGTCCTACCTCTGCAAGCACTACAAATTGCGCCGTGGCATCGACCTATATATGCTTATCGCCGATGCTAAGGTCGATATGGCAGTGATTAAGGAGGTGCTTCAGCGATGGCTCTCGGGCGTTGCCGATGAGGAGCGTCGCCAGGCGGCTGCCGAGGTAGAGGAGCGTAAGATGCGTCTTCGCGAGGAGCGCGGTGAGGAGGGCGCGCAGCGTAGCGATGCTCTGGTTATCGACGACAATATAAATAATATAGAGTATAAACTTGGCAAGTGCTGCAATCCTATTAAGGGCGATGATATCTTCGGCTTTGTGACCATCAATGCGGGTATCACTATCCATCGTAGTGATTGCCCTAATGCTCGTCGTATGAGGGAGCGTTACCCCTATCGTGTTATCGACGCCCGTTGGCGTGATGGCGCTCAGGGTGCCTTCCGCATCACTGTCGGTATCTCGGCTGTAGACCTTCCAGGCTTGGCAACAACAATCATGGATGTAGCTAGCAAGGAGCTAAAGTTGTCGGTGCGTGGTATTAACTTTAGCCCCAAGGGCGACGGCATGGCCTCGGCGGAGCTCTCTGTTGAGGTGCCAAGTGCTGGTGTCACCGACATGTTGTTGCACTCATTACGTCGCATCAAGGGCATCAGAAACGTATATAGAATAAACTAACCTATTAATATTCAATATTATGAACCTTGAAGATATCCGTTGCCCATGGGGCGACACCCTTACCACCTGTGCCATCACCGTCGCCGACCTCGAGGGCATTGTAATCTATCAGAACGAGCGCTCGGTGGTGGTCAATGGCGATGTTCGTGGCCGCTCGATGATACCCTGTCATTCGGAGCGCTCGCGCCAGATTATCGCACGCCTCATCGAGAATAGGGAGAATAATGTCTATACCATACAGAAGGGCGCACTGCGTAAGATGATCTACCAGACACCATGGTATAAGGAGGGTGAGGTAGCCGGCCTTGTGGAGTTCTCGTTGGAGATTCCCGAGAGCATGCCACACTATGTGCGTGGATAGATGTTGTGAATAACGTAAATAATAACCAACTATATATGAGACGATTACTCATTCTATTTATTGCTGCTATTGGCCTTGTTATGCCACTATCAGCACAGGTTCGCACCGAGCAACTATTGGAGAAGGGTTGGCGCTTCACGCGCGACGATAGCGAGGAGTTTAGCCGCGTGGGCTACGACGATAGCAAGTGGCAGAGTGTCACCATACCTCACGACTGGGCGATATATGGCCCATTCAGCATCCATAACGATAGGCAGAACGTAGCCATCACGCAAGATGGACAGAAGGAGGCTATGGAGCATGCTGGTCGCACGGGAGGTCTCCCCTTCGTGGGCGTTGGTTGGTATCGCTTGGAGTTCGAGGCTGAGGGCTTCGGCGAGGGTAAGCGCGCATCGCTTATCTTCGATGGTGCCATGAGCCATGCACGCGTATACGTCAATGGCGAGGAGGTGGGTTTCTGGCCCTATGGCTATAACTCCTTCCACTTCGATGTTACCGACTACCTCAAGGCTGGCCAGACCAACGAGCTTGCCGTGCGCCTTGAGAATATGCCTGAGTCATCGCGCTGGTATCCTGGCGCGGGTCTCTATCGCAACGTACACCTCGTAGTAACCGAGGATGTTCACATCCCTGTGTGGGGTACGCAGCTTACAACCCCTCGCGTGTCGAAGGATATTGCGCGTGTTGAGCTACGCACAAAGGTCGAGGGCCACAATGCGGGCGACAACCTATATATATATACAGAGATTATCGATGCCAATGGCGCTGTTGTTGCCACCTCGAAGGATGGTCTCAGCCGCTACGATCAGTCGCTCTTCGAGCAGTCTATAGATATCCTCAACCCTGAGCTGTGGTCGGTGGATAGCCCTACGCTCTATGTCGCCAAGTCGCAGATATACCTCGGCGACGAGCTTAAGGATGAGTATACCACACGCTTCGGTATCCGCACCATCGAGATTGTCCCCGAGAAGGGTATGTATATAAATGGTGAGCTTACAAAGTTCCAGGGTGTATGTAACCACCACGACCTTGGTCCGTTGGGTGCTGCTGTTAACGATGCTGCCATACGTCGCCAGATACGCATCATGAAGGATATGGGCTGTAACGCCATCCGCACATCGCATAATATGCCCGCTCCTGAACTTGTTGAGGCGTGCGACGAGATGGGTATGATGCTCATGCTCGAGACCTTCGATGAGTGGAAGACACCAAAGCTCGCTAATGGCTACCACAACTACTTCGATGAGTGGGCAGAGCGCGATATGGTGAACCTCTTGCACCACTATCGCAACAACCCAAGTGTTGTCATGTGGTGTATCGGCAACGAGGTACCCGACCAGGGCGACATTGTCTATGGTCCAAAACTCGCGCGAATGTTGCAGGATATATGCCACCGCGAGGACCCTACACGCCCTGTCACCAACGGCATGGATCAGCCCGATAATGTTGTCATCATCACCAATATGGCAGCAATGATGGATGTTCCGGGCTTTAACTATCGACCCCACCGCTATGTGGAGAACTACCTACGCCTACCACAGCAGATTATCCTCGGCTCCGAGACCGCCTCTACCGTAAGTAGCCGTGGCGTGTATAAGTTCCCTGTCGAGCGTCGCTCTATGGCCACCTACGACGACCACCAGTCATCGTCATACGATGTTGAGCACTGCGGCTGGTCGAACCTCCCCGAGGATGACTGGATTTGGCATGATGACTACTCATGGGGCATCGGCGAGTTCGTGTGGACAGGCTTCGACTACCTCGGTGAGCCTACGCCATACTATACCGACTGGCCAAGCCACTCGTCGCTCTTCGGCATTGTCGACCTTGCAGGCTTGCCTAAGGATCGCTACTACCTATATCGTAGCCACTGGAATAAGGGTGAGGAGACCCTCCATATCCTCCCACACTGGACATGGCCTGGTCGCGAGGGTGAGACAACACCTATCTTCGTCTATACTAACTACCCAAGCGCCGAGCTCTTCATCAATGGCGTAAGCCAGGGCGTGCGCACCAAGGATACCTCTATCACCGCCGAGGGCACTATGGAGGAGCCTGAGACAGCCACATCGTTTAAGCGTCAGCAGCGCTACCGCCTAATGTGGATGGATACCAAGTATGAGCCTGGCACCGTCAAGGTTGTTGCCTACAACGAGGCGGGAGAGGCTGTTGCCGAGAGGGAGATATGCACCGCTGGTGCTCCCCACCATATAGAGCTTGAGGTAGACCGTCCTACAATCAATGCCGATGGCCGTGACCTTGCCTTTGTCACCGTTAAGGTCGTAGATAAGGATGGCAATCTATGCCCTAATGCCCAGCACCTTATTAAGTATAGCGTCAAGGGCAATGGCTGGTATCGCGCGGGTGCTAATGGCGACCCAACATCTCTCGAGATGTTCCACCTCCCCCAGATGAAGGTATTTAATGGCATGATGACAGCCATCGTTCAGTCTACCGACGAGGCTGGCGAGATTACCCTTACAGCGACAGCCAAGGGGTTGAAGTCGGCAAAGATTGTCATCACCACCAAGTAATTTGTTGTGATAAGCCGCACTCTGCGGCACATCGCAAAAAAGTTGACTACCCGAGGCTGTAGGTTTACTACTATCCTCGGGTAGTCTCTTTTACGATGCACCACATAGCACGCCTTCTGACAACAAATTAGTTCGCGCTTTGTGTCGTATCTGCGGCCGCTAACAAAAATAAGCCCCGATGATGAGTAATCTCCTCGGGGCTATCCTTATCTATTATCCTTTTTTACCTCTTTCTTAGCTTCACGACATTCTCCACATGGTGGGTGTGGGGGAACATATCGACAGGCTGCACTGCCAAAATCTCGTACATGTCGTTGAGCAAGGCCAAGTCGCGAGCCTGTGTCGAGGGATTACAGCTGACATATACCATGCGCTCGGGGGCTGCACGCTTGATAACCTCCAACACCCTCTCATCGACACCTGCACGTGGTGGGTCGAGGATGATGACGTCGGGGCGACCATTGCGCTCGACAAACTCGTCGCTGAGGACATCCTTCATGTCGCCAGCATAGAATGTAGTATTCTCAATGCCGTTAATCTTGGAGTTGATAACTGCATCCTCGATAGCCTCGGGAACATACTCCACGCCGACAACCTTTTTGGCGCGGCGCGCGCAGAAGTTGGCGATAGTACCCGTACCTGTGTAGAGGTCGTAGAGGACATCTGTCTCCTTGAGCTCTGCGAAGTCGCGTGTTACCTTGTATAGCTCGTATGCCTGCTCCGAGTTGGTCTGGTAGAACGACTTAGGTCCAACCTTAAATTGTAGACCCTCCATCTCCTCGATGATATGGTCCTTGCCCGCGAAGCATATAGGCTCACGATCGCCCAGCGAGTCGTTCCACTTCTCGTTAATCATATAGATGAGCGAGGTGATCTCGGGGAACTCCCCCTTTATGTGCGACATGAGGGCGTCGATGCGCTCCTTGTCATTCTCGTTGAATACCACGATGACCATAATCTCGCCCGTAGATGCTGTGCGGATGACCATCGTGCGCATAAGGCCCTCATGGGCGCGTGCGTTATGGAACGAGTAGCCATTGTCGATGCAGAACTGCTTAATGGCAAGACGTATGCGGTTTGAGATGTCTACCTGGAGGTGGCACTTATTGATGTCGAGGACCTTGTCGAAGCAGCCAGGGATGTGGAAGCCCACAGCGGGTGTTGCTGCTATGTCGCCACCCTCGGCAATCTCCTCGTACGTAAGCCAGCGCTTGTCGGCAAAGGTGAACTCAAGTTTATTGCGATACTCGCGCGTACGCTCCGAGCCGAGGCATGGACGCACCTCAGGGATGTCGAGGTGACCTATGCGCACCAGCTGATCCTCCACCTGCTGACGCTTCTGCTTGAGCTGCTCCTCGTAGGGTAGGCTCTGCCACTTACAGCCGCCGCAGACACCAAAGTGCTCGCAGAAGGGCTCCACACGTAGGGGTGACTTCTCTACGAAGCGCACCACGGTAGCCTCCATAAAGCGGCGGTGGTGCTTGCGCACCTGCACGTCGACAATATCACCAGGCACTGTCATGGGGACAAATATCACCTGGTTATCCACCTTGCCCATAGCCTTACCCTCGGCAGCCAAGGTGGTTATATGTAGACCCTCAATCAGAGGGTAGTTCTTTCTTCTCTTTCCCATATTAGCAATTATAATAAGTCTCTAAAATGCCTTTGTTCTATTCTCCTCAGCATCCTTCTCCAATACGTCGTCGCCCTCCCAGTCGAAGTGCTCAAACTTATCGCACCCCTGGAGTGTGAAGCGTGTGTAGGTGATAGGCAGGCCCATAGATACAAAGCGTGTCTCATAGGCGGTCTTCACCGAGAGCACCTCGTCGGCATATCCCGAGCCGTAGATGTCGTCGTTCTGCACCTCCACGCCGAGACCTAAACGCTCTATCACCGCAGCTGTATAGTTGTAGAGGTGCTTCGAGTCGGTCTTTAGGTTGATGACGCCGTCGTCGGTGAGCATGCGCTTGTAGTCGGCGAGGAAGAGTGGTGATGTTAGGCGCTTCTTCGCACGGCGGCTCTTGAGCTGTGGGTCGGGGAAGGTAATCCATATCTCAGCCACCTCGCCCTCGGCGAAGAAGGAGCGTATGAACTCGATGCGTGTGCGTAGGAAGCCCACGTTGTTCATCCCTCTGTCGGTAGCCGTTTTGGCACCACGCCACATGCGAGCACCCTTGATGTCGATGCCTATATAGTTCTTGTCGGGGTTGCGCTCTGCGAGGGCAACAGTATACTCGCCTTTGCCACATCCAAGCTCAAGGATGATGGGGTTGTTGTTGTGGAAGAACTCCTCATGCCAGCGACCCTTCAGCGGGTGGTCCTTATGGAATATATCCTCAAATTCGGGCTGTACCATGCACTTGAACGTGAGGTTCTCGGCAAATTTGCGTAGCTTATCTTTTCCCATAGTGTTGATGGTTATTCATTATTTGGGTTATTCTCGCTGATGACCACGCCCACAGCCGCTATGCCCTCCACAGGCTCTTCGGGTGTTAGGCGGAAGCGGTAGTCGCCCTTGTTGCGTAGCGTCACGTTACGACGATAGACAAAGGTCTGCTCCTCGGGACGCATATCTGCGAGGTGGGGTATGTGGAGTGTGAATGGCTCCTCGAAGAGTAGCGAGTCGGGCGATATGGTCATCACCCTGAGCGTTACCGAGTCGGCCACATAGTCCATAGAGTAGCGCACGACAATAGAGATGTCGCGCTGCGATAGCGAGTCTTCGTTCGAATATACGAACTCCTCGGGTGCGTTCCACACCTCACCCTCAATGTCGTGTACCTCGCTATGACGCTCTTGACCACCACCACATGCTATCATGAGTAGTGCTGCCATGGCACATAGCCAACATGCTATATGACTCCTCATAGATGACTACTCCTTATTCTCGTTTCGTGGCTCACGCTCACCTGAGCCACCATTCTCGCGGTTGCCACGGTGGTCGTGACGACGGCCATGACCATGGCGGTGACGACGATTATCTCGAGGACGACGCTCGGTGTTTGCCTCCTTATTCTCCTTGCCCTCTTCGTGCTGCTCGGCGTTGTTGTTCTCGCGTGGCTCTGCTACGGGTGCTGCCTCCTTCGCTGGGCGCTCCTGGCGCTCATGCTTAGTGCGCTCACCACGCTCGGCTCTGTTGTTGCGCTGACGCTCCTGACGCTCCTCACGTGCTGGCTTCTCAACTCTCTCCTGCTTCTCGCCACTCTCGTCACCCTCGGTGCGCACCTCCTTCTCGGCGCTCTGCTCTGCCTTATCCTTGCCACCACGGCGCTTGTTGCGCTTGTTGCGCTTGCCTTTGCCGTCGAAGCGTGTGATGCTATCCTCCTCGTGACGATATGTTGGCTCCGCAACCTTCTCGTTGTCGCTGTCGCCAAGCAGTGTCTCTGCTTTCTCGCCCGCGCGGTTGATGGCCATGATCTCCTTAACGCGGCTTATAGGGAGTGTGGTGAGGTTCACCATTGCACCCTTGCTTGTTGAGAAGGTCATCGTCTGTGCCAATGGGTCAATCTTGACGAGGTAGTACTCGCCGTCGAGGGTCTGCAACGCATCGCGCAGACGTGGTATGGTGCGTCGTGCATCGGCATATACGTCATACTCATGCATGAGACAGCACTTCAACTTCGAGCACTGGCCAGCGAGCTTCTGTGGGTTAAGCGATATCTCCTGCATGCGTGCGGCATTTGTTGTCACACTCGAGAAGCTCGACATCCACGATGCGCAGCATAGCTCTCTACCACAGGCGCCAATACCGCCTATGCGTCCCGCCTCCTGGCGTGCACCAATCTGCTTCATCTCGATACGTATGCGGAAGCGCTCGGCGAAGACCTTGATAAGCTCGCGGAAGTCTACACGCTCATCGGCGATGTAGTAGAAGATGGCCTTCACGCCATCGCCCTGATACTCCACATCACCAATCTTCATGTTGAGGCCCATGTCGGCAGCAATCTGTCGTGAGGCAATCATCGTCTCATGCTCGAGGGCTATTGCCTCCTGCCACTTCTCGATGTCGTAGGGTCGTGCCTTGCGGTATATCTTCTTGAACTCGCCGTTGTGGGGGTTGAAGCCCACGCGACGCATCTGCTTTGCCACCATGTCGCCTGTGAGCGATACGATGCCTATGTCGTGACCTGGCTGTGCCTCCACGGCGACGATGTCGCCACGCTTGAGGTCGAGGTTGTTGACATTCTGGTAGTATGAGCGGCGCGTATTCTTGAAGCGCACCTCGAAGATATCTGTTGGTATGTTGTTAGGATACTCCTCGAGCCAGTTTGTCTCATGGAGTTTGTAGCACCCCTCGGCAGCTATGGCCTCTATCTCGTCGCCACAGTCGCAGAAGATTGCTCCACGTCCTATCTCTGGATTATGTTTTTTGTTGCAACTCATCGTCTTCAATTGTATATGTACATTACGGCGTAAAGATAAGAAAAAAATTGCAATTAACAATTATCGTGCACCGAAATACACCGTCGACCCCAACTATGCCACTTCGGCATATGCTTTGTACGGCTCTTTTTTGACACGATTATTGCAGTGAGCAAAAAAATTCCTATCTTTGTATGTTGAAAAAGAGTGTTTTTTGGTATGAACAATAGAAAAGTACTTGTTACGGGTGGTGCAGGATATATTGGTTCGCACACCGTAGTGGAGCTTATCAACGCCAACTATGAGGTTGTCATCGTCGATAACCTCTCGAATAGCGACCGCTCATCTATCGAGGGCATAGCCAAGATTACGGGTGTTAAGCCACTATTTATCGAGGCAGACTGTTGCGATATGGAGGCCATGGAGCGCGTGTTTGCTGAGCACGACTTCGCATCGGTAATCCACTTTGCGGCGTATAAGGCTGTGGGTGAGTCTGTTGCCGAGCCATTGAAGTACTACCATAACAATCTAACCTCGCTTCTCAACGTGCTCTCGCTCATGCAGAAGCATGGTCGTCGTAATATCGTCTTCTCATCCTCGGCAACCGTATATGGTGATGCTGATGTGTTGCCCGTTACGGAGCTCACACCACGCAAGCCTGCAACATCGCCCTACGGCAATACCAAGCAGATGGCCGAAGATATCTTACGCGACAGCGTGGCAGCCATCGACCACCTCAATGGTATCGCTTTGCGCTACTTTAACCCCATAGGTGCGCACCCCTCGGCACTTATCGGCGAGTTGCCACGTGGCGTGCCCAACAACCTTGTGCCCTACATCACGCAGACGGCGGCTGGCATTCGTGAGTGCCTAAGCATCTTTGGTGACGACTACGACACGCCTGATGGTTCATGCCTACGCGATTATATAGACATCGTCGACCTTGCTCGTGCTCATGTCGTAGCTATCGACCGCATGGTTGAGGGTCGCAATAAGGAGCGCTTTGAGATATTCAACGTCGGCACAGGAAAGCCCGTGTCGGTATTCGAGCTTGTGCGAGGCTTCGAAGAGGCTAACGCTCTAAAGCTCAACTATAAGGTTGCGCCACGTCGTGCTGGCGATGTTACAGCCGTATGGGCTGATACAACACTTGCTAACGACGAGCTTGGCTGGCGCGCCGAGCGTACGCTGGAGGAGACACTGCGCTCAGCATGGGCATGGGAGCGTCGTGTGCGTAACATCTAACAATAAATAGCCCTTAGAAACGTTTAATTAGGAAACTTGAAATATATGAAAAAACTGATACTTCTTCTACTCGCCATGGCGGTAGTCATCCCTGCTGCCGAGGCTAAGAAGCGTGAGACCCCCGAGGAGATTGAGCGTAAGACACGCCATTATAGCGGTTGGGAGTGGGGTGTGAATGGCACCTTCAATCTTGTGTTCTACGATATGAACTACACAAAGATTGTCAATGAGGTGGGTGTTAAGGACTACCGTGCATTCGCTAAGTTTGGTGGTAATGTATCACTCAACGCTGGCTACTTCTTCAACAACCATTGGCGTTTAGGTGCTCAGGCGGGTGCGCAAATTCAGTATGACTACACCACAATCCCCGTTGTGGCAACACTACACTACTACTACGGCACACGCAAGACATGCTTCTTCAACTTCCTTAACCTCGGTACCAACCTTTTGCTCGACCATGGTATACGTCCTGGCGCTACAGGTGCTGCCGGTCTTGGTATCCGCATTCAAACACCCGAGAGCAAGCAGAAGTATGAGATAACACTTGGCTATCAGACTCTTATGATGCGACCACGCCCCGATGATAGTGGCTATTTTGGTTATATGCCAAAGGATGTTAAGCGCCTCAAGCTTGACCAGTCGGTATTCATCGGTCTTGGTATCTACTTCTAATTTTATGTGATTTAGGGGCAGCTTCAACCTGCTTCAAAGATAAGGTAATGATGCAAAAAGCGGCGCTTGGAATAAAATTTAATTAGCTGATTATTTGTAAATTACAGTGATAATTTAGAGATTAGTAGAAAACGTTTTCTACTAATCTCTATTTTTATGGCAAAATCTCGCAAAAAACGCTGT